>DASXMB010000015.1:0-6254 GCA_036495905.1 Candidatus Acidiferrum sp. | reverse complement strand
CTATACAGCTTCGCCAATTCCGCCAATCGCGGCTCCGGCACCTTCGCCACGCCCACATGCGTGGTCGACGCTCCCGCCTTTCCCTCGACGTTCGCCTTGGTCAAAATGCGAAATAAGGTAGTTTTCCCAACCTGCGGCAATCCAATAATCCCAGTCTGCATAAGCGCGAAAGTTTACCACACCCCTCTCAAGTCCATTTGAGTTGAGACCTCTTGAACCAGCACTGTCTTGCAATGCCTCGGCGAGGTTCACTTCACTTGCCCTTGAGGCACCGCGTGTGATAATCACAGGGCGATCATGCGCAATTATTCTTTAATTATTGCTGCTTTCTTCGCGCTCCTGCTGAGTGCGCAACTCACTTGGGCCGAGGACGTTCCGTGCATTCATCGCACACTTTCTCTCAACGTCATCGATTCCAGCGGCGTTCCAGTGAACGGTGTTACCACGGATGATTTGCAGGCTACGTTCCGCTCGCGGCCGCTAAAAATCCTCTCGATTGTCCCGGACGACCGGCCCCATCGCATTGTCATTCTCCTCGACGCCAGCGGCAGCATGGCGGCGCAGCGGGGTAGAGTCTTAGCATCGGCAACTGCTCTCGCTAACGCACCTCTCAAAAATTCTCGAATAGCGCTGATCATCTTTGGCTCAAAGATCATTGAACAACTTGATTTTTCTCAAGGACAAGCAGCCGTCGTTGAAAGGTTACGCCAAATCGGGACGGGCGAATCTCCTTCCAAGGAACTATTCAAAGGCAAGACCACCCTCTACGATTCGATGCTGGCGGCGCTTCGTTTGATCGAGAATCCGACCTCGGCTGACGCCGTCTACCTCGCTAGCAATGGTTTGAACGACCGTAGCCGCGCGCATCTCGATACGGTAGAAACAGAATTTTTGTCTACCGGCGTCCGCCTCTTCGAGTGGCTGTTCATCACCGAAATCGCTAATCGTGACCTAGACCCAGAGCAATCTTTCGCCGTTGGCAGTGTGAGCGCCCTGGGCAAAACAACCGGTGGAGCAACAACAATGATCTCTGCCCTCAACTTCCAAAATCGAGAAGAACTCTTGACTGCGGTGGATCTCCTGCATCAAGAAATAATCCACAATTATCGGATCGAGATCGATTTACCCGAGTCGCTAAAGCGACCTCAAGGCTGGAAGCTGAGGCCTTCCGAGAAAAACAAAGACTCATGGAAAAAGTTTCGCATTACCCACCCGACCGAGCTGGCCTCGTGCGGGCCGAAAATATAGGGACTTCCGTTCCAAATCAAACAATGATATTCGGCAAAGAATCGTTCTTGTCGTTATCCCCGTCATATTGTTAGTCTACGTTCCGTGCTCCAGAATGGATCTACCTTGACCCCGGCACCAGTTCCCACACTTCCCTTCGACATACTCGCCGCCTGCGAACACCTCGTCGCCCGCGATCCCGCTCTCACCGAGCTAATCTCCTCCCTCGCCCAATTCCAACTCGACGAAATCCTTGCCGACTCTCCCTACGAAGCCCTCATGGAGTCCATCGCCTACCAATCCATTTCCGGCAAAGCCGCCGCCACCATCTTCGCCCGCGTAAAAGCTCTCGGCACGGACGGTCGCGCACCCACTCCGCAACAAATGTTAAAACTCAAACCCTCCGCCCTGCGCAAAGCCGGACTCTCCGGCGCAAAAGTTGCCGCCATGAAAGATCTCGCCGCAAAAACCATCGACGGCACCGTTCCAACTCGCGCGCTAGCCGAAAAAATGTCTGACGACGGACTCGTCGCGCGCCTGGTCTCCGTCCGCGGCATCGGCGCCTGGACCGTAGAGATGTTTCTCATCTTCAATCTCGGCCGCCCAGACGTTCTTCCCATCCATGACCTCGGCGTAAAAAAAGGTTGGTCGGTCACCTACAAAAAAAAGCACATGCCCCGCCCCGCCGAACTCCTCGCGTTCGGCGAACGCTGGCGCCCCTATCGCACCGTCGCCAGTTGGTACATGTGGCGAGCCTTCGAGCGCGCCGGCCAAGCCATCACCAACAAAATCCGCCCACCCAAACTCCGTCGCAAGAAATCCGCAAAATCCCGCACCCCAAAACGCAAATCCGCCCAGCCCCGCAAGCCGCGCTAAACCTCGCACTTTCCAACATTTCCTATGCTATCTTCGACCAACGACGAACCATGTCCACGATCCACTCCCTCGAACTGGTTTTCCTCCTGCTGCTGCTCTTCGTCGTCGTCTTCGCCGCCCTCGCCCGCAAACTAAACGTCCCGTATCCCATCGTCCTCGTCATCGCCGGACTCATCCTCAGCGTCATCCCCGGCATCCCAAAAATTACTCTCGACCCCAACTTCATCTTCCTCGTAGTCCTTCCGCCGCTGCTCTACGCCGCTGCCTGGACCACTTCCTGGCGCGATTTTTCCTATAACATCGTCAGCATTTTGTTCCTCGCGTTCGGTCTCGTCGGCTTCACCGTAATCGGCGTGGCCACTGCCGCCAACTGGTCCTTCGCGCCTTTCGATTTTCGCCTCGGCTTGGTTCTCGGCGCCGTCGTCTCCACCACCGACGCCATCGCCGCCACCTCCATCGCCAAGCGCATCCGCCTTCCGCAACGCGCCATCGACATCCTCGAAGGCGAAAGCCTGGTCAATGACGCCACCGGCCTTCTCGCTCTCGAATTCGCTGTAGCGCTCATTGTCCACAACGAAAAACCCGCTTTCGCCACGGGC
Source organism: Candidatus Acidiferrum sp. (assembly GCA_036495905.1). Lineage (GTDB taxonomy): Bacteria > Acidobacteriota > Terriglobia > Acidiferrales > UBA7541 > Acidiferrum. The sequence continues at coordinate 3,552 of DASXMB010000015.1, read as the reverse complement.
GCATTTCGCCTCCTTTATTTGATCGGCATCGGCCTCGCCATCGGTTTGGTGATTGCCTTGATCGTCGAACGCGTCGAGCGCTATCTCGACGATGGCCCCATCGAAATTACTCTGAGCATCCTCGTTCCCTACGTCGCCTATCTCGCCGCTGAAGAAGCCAAAGCTTCCGGCGTCCTCGCGGTGGTCGCCTGCGGACTCTACCTGAGCCGCCGCAGCAACTCACTTTTTTCGCCTGCCGTGCGCCTCGAAACTTTCGGCTTCTGGAACGCTTTCACTTTTCTGCTCAATGGACTGGTCTTCGTCTTAATCGGTCTGCAACTTCCTTTCGTACTCGCCGGCATTCGCGATTACAGTTTTCGCGACCTCGTTCTCTTCGGCGTATTTTTTAGCCTTCTCGTAATCGCTCTTCGTCTGCTTTGGATTTTCCCCGGAGCTTACGTCTCCAATTTCATTCGCCGCCGCATCTTCCACCAAAAAGAACCGCTGCCTTCCCCGCGCGCGATTTTCGTCGTTGGCTGGACCGGCATGCGCGGCGTCATCGCCCTGGCTGCCGCGCTCTCCCTACCCTTGACGCTGGGCGACGGCTCGCCCTTTCCTCAGCGCAACCTGATTATTTTTCTCACCTTCTGCGTAATTCTCGTGACCCTCGTCCTGCAAGGACTAACTCTTCCCGCGCTGATTCGTGGACTCGGCCTGGCCCTCCCTCCCGGCATCGACCGCGAAGAAGAAAACGCCCGCCGCACCATGCTCGGAACCGCCCTCCAATATATCGAGGAGCAACGTACGGCCGACCAAAATTCCCAACTCACCGCTGAGTTCGACGATCTTGCCTCTCACTATGCCCGCCGCCTCGCTTCCCTCACCAACCGCGATGCCGCCGACCCTTCGCACGATCTTGAAAGCCAGTCCCGCCTCGAGACTCTTTCCCTTCAACTCATCGCCATCGAGCGCCAAACCGCCGTCCGCCTCCGCAACGAAGGCCACATCAACGACGAAGTCCTCCGCCGCCTAGAACGCGAATTAGATCTGGCCCAAACCCACCTCGTCGCCACACCCATCCAGAGTTGACGCGGGCAGCAAGCCCGAAGTTCGCCCCCACCCCCCCTGTAAAGAGCAAAAGAGTGCGCAAGTGATTGAAATAAATGAGTGAAATTTTGCGAAGTGCAAAAGAGCGAGGGGAGAGTAGCCTCGTCGAAAGTCGGAAAGTCTGGGAGGGGGTATCCACCCCCGGCAATTTGTAAGGATGTGATTGCAAAGAGTTTATGGGAGGAGCAGTTTGTAATGTATTGATTTTGCGCAGGTTATTTATGCGATGGTGTAGGGATGCGGGAGACGGGGATAGTGAGTTCTTGAGATTGAGAGATGGAGAGGCGGACGGAAAATTGGTTGGGCGGAGAGGCAGCGGGCGGGACTTGGCATGTGCGCGGCGAGTATTCATGACGCATGATAGCACAAGGATAACGTCGTGTCAATAGATTACTTCATAGTACTAGTTTCGAATGCTTCGGAATAGTACGTTCGAATATATTCGGGACTTTGTTTGGGGCGCTGGAGGAACGGGTGGGGGTGGATGTGCATTGAATAATTGGAGAATGCGGGCGATTAGAAAGACCGCCGCCGGAAAGGCCGGGTACGGATGCTGGAGGTTGAATCTATGTTGATTATTTTTGGTGGGTTGCCGGGAGTGGGGAAGACGACGGTGGCGCGGGAGTTGGCGCGGCGGATTGGGGCGGTGTTTGTGCGGATTGATTCGATTGAGCAGGCGATTCGGGATGGATCGGGGGATGGAGAGTGGGTGGGGGAGGCTGGGTATTTGGTGGGTTATGCGGTGGCTGGGGACAATTTACGATTGGGGCGGACGGTGGTGGCGGACTCGGTGAATCCTTTGGCGATTACGAGGGATGCTTGGGTGGCGGTGGCCGAGAGGGCTGGGGTGCGGGCGATGGAAGTTGGGGTGATTTGCTCGGATGCGGCGGAGCATCGGCGCCGGGTGGAAGGTCGGGTGGCGGATATTTCCGGCGCACCATTGCCTACTTGGAATGAGGTGATGGCGCGAGAGGATGACGCGTGGGAGAGGGAGCGGGTGGTGATTGATACAGCGAAGTGTTCGGTGGAAGAGGCGGTGGAGCGGATTGTTAGTTTGGTGTGAGCGGGAAGATCGGGATGGTGGTGGTTGGGTTCGGTCGGGCTGACAGATTGAGCGAAGTGGCGACTATTGAGATGGCGGAGGAGGGCTTGCAGCGGACTGGGGGGTTGCAGGCCTAGCGTCGTGTTGCGGAGTCGACGCGGGAGTTGGCGCGGCGGCGGGATTGGCGGGTTGGTGGTCGAGGAAGGCGAGGACAGCGGAGACGTCGGCCTCGGGCAAGTTCAGGTTGGGCATGCGAACTTGTTTGTATTTGGCGAAAAGTTCGGTGGCGATGGGATCTTTGGCGGCGAGGACCAGGTCCGGGCGCTCGACGTAGCGAAGCAGCCAATCGTGCGTGCGGAGTTTGGTGACGCCGGCGAGATCGGGGCCGATGGCGTCGCCACGATTTACGGTGTGGCAGGCGGCGCAGTGTGTGGCGAAGACATACTTGCCGCGGTCGCTGAGGTCGATGCTGGGAGCTTCCGCATAACTTTTACCGGAAGTGAGCGCGGTGCTTTTCCATCCGGCAAGCCAATTGCCGATGGTGATGGCCATGAATTTTGGATTATCGAGAGCGGAATTGCGCATCCATTGCCCGGTGGCTTCATTGCCAACGAGCAGGCTGGGAGTGTGGCCGTCTTTATCCGAGGGATCCGGGTCGGAATAGAGGCCGAGCTTTTTGCTGATGAGGTCGATATCGGATTTTTTCCCGGTGAGGAACAGCCAGCCGGGGCCAGCGTGAAATTTTTCGGCGTATTCTTTGAGGACTTGCGGAGAATCGCGTTCGGGGTCGATGCTAATCGAGTAGAAAAAAATGTCTTTGCCGACGCGGTCTCCGAGCAGGTGCTGGACTTGGGCGAGGCGAGCGGTTTCGAGCGGGCATGCGTATTCGCAGTGAGTGTAGATGAGATCGATGGCGACAATTTTGCCTTTGAGGAGATCGTCATAGAAGTGGACAGTGGCGCCGTCTTGGGTGGTGAGGGCGACATTGGGGAAATAGCTGGCGCCGTAGTGGATGTCGGCTAAGGCGGGCCGCAGGTAGACAGCAGCGATGGCGCAAACTGCGAGCGCAAAGGCGGCGACTAACAGAGCATTCTTTTTTGCGAGCATGGCAATGAATCCTTTCACCGGAAAGCGGAAAGCCAGGCATGGAGGACCGCAGCGCGGCTGCGATCCTCCAGCACCTAGTTACTGCGTTGCGCGACGCGCTGCTATAAAGCGGTGGGCAGCACGTCATCGGGCGAGATGAAAGTTACGCCCTGAGGAGTCGGAATCGGAGTCGGCAGTGGCCGAAGGAACGGAGCGCCGCCGTCATCGATTTCCCAACGCAGCAGCATGGCGTTGTCTTCGTGAACGGTGTTGTGGCAATGCTCCATGAACATACCTCCCCAATCGCGGAACTGCATGGTCAAGGTGACGCTGCCGCC
>DASXMB010000014.1:0-44068 GCA_036495905.1 Candidatus Acidiferrum sp. | reverse complement strand
TTTCCGGTTTTGCTGACTCTTCGAAACAGCCTCCCTCGATCAATTGCGGCGGCAGCGAGCCACTCATCCAACTCGTTTCTCACCCAATCGGGAACTGGAACAGTTCGCACATGGCCTCCCTTTCCCACTAAATCGACAATGACCCAGTGTTCTTCCCGCTGCTGGTCTCTACAGTTTCCACTACAGTGGGCAGAGTGAACTGATGAACGGTACACGGACCCTGCAACTTGTACCCCTTGATCTTCTAGGGAAAGCGGTGTATCTTGATTCCACTAGAAGCAAATAGGAGCGACTGGAATGAGAAAGCAGAAACCGGAACTCCCCCAAGGCACGCTGGACATGCTGGTGCTGAAGGCTCTTTCTCTGGGGCCGATGCACGGGTACGGCGTGGGGCAGCGCATTGTGCAGCTCGCAGAAGAGATGCTCAAGGTGGAAGAGGGCACGCTGTATCCGGCGCTGTACCGCATCGAGCAGCGCGGGTGGATCAAGGGCGAGTGGGGAGTGTCGGAGAATAATCGGCGGGCGCGTTTCTACAAGCTAACACGCACCGGCCGCAAGCAGTTGGAAGTGGAAGAGGCGCAGTGGTCGCATCTTTCACTAGCCATCGGCAAGGTGCTGCGGACGGCCTGAAGGAGGAGAACCATGGGCTGGTTCACGAAACTCGGCATGCGTTTGCGGGCATTCGGACATAACGACGCAGTGCACCGCGAAATCGCGGAAGAATGGCAGTTTCACATCGATTTGCGAACCGACGAGAACATCCGCCGGGGAATGACGCCAGAAGAAGCGCGGCGAAGCGCAGAGCAGCATTTTGGAAATAGCGCCTATATCAAGGATGTGAGCTGGGATGTGCGGGGAGGCGGGTTCATGGAGACGCTTTGGCAGGACATTCGTTACGCGCTTCGCATGCTGCGTAAATCGCCCGGCTTCACTGCTGTCGCCGTATTTACTCTCGCCCTCGGCATCGGCGCCAACACCGCCATCTTCCAGCTGATTGACGCCGTCCGCCTCCGAACCCTCCCGGTCAACGATCCGCAGGAACTCGCCACCGTCCGCATCGTGGATCGCAGTTGGGTCTACGGCCGCACCCATGGCCGCTATACGGAGCTCACCAATGCTATGTGGGAGCAAATTCGCGATCGCCAGCAGGTTTTTTCAAGTGTCTTTGCCTGGGCGGCCGGACGATTCAACATCGCCAACGGCGGTGAAGTCCGCAACGTCGAGGGCATCTGGGTCAGCGGCGACTACTTCAAGGTCCTCGAAGTACCCGCGCTGATCGGCCGCACCCTCACGTCCGAGGATGACCGGCGCGGCTGCGGCTCGCCGCCCGCAGTATTGAGCTATGGGTTCTGGCAGCGCGAATACGGCGGCAAGTCTGAGATACTCGGCAGCAAAATCAGCCTCGAAGGCCATCCGTTTGACATCGTCGGCGTCACGCCCGCTGGCTTCTCCGGCGTGGACATCGGCCATTCCTTTGACGTCGCCATACCCCTTTGTTCGGAACCCATCATTCGCGGCGAAGTCGCCCTGCTCGATCTGCGCAGCGGCTGGTGGCTCGCTGCACTCGGCCGCCTCAAGCCCGGCGTTTCGCTCGCGCAGGCCAACGCGCAAATAAACGCGATGTCCACCTCGATCGTCGAAGCCACGGTTCCCAGCGAGTACAACCCCGAAAGGGTGAAACGCTTCATGCAATATCGTTTCGGCGCTTTCCCCGCTGCCACCGGCTTCTCCAACCTACGTGGGACCTATGCCAGTAGTATGGATAGCCCGCTTTGGATACTCCTCGCCATCGCCGGTTTCGTTCTGCTGATCGCCTGCGCCAATATCGCCAATCTCATGCTCGCTCGCGGCAGTACCCGCGAACGCGAAATCGCCGTGCGTCTTTCTCTCGGCGCCTCGCGCAACCGGTTGATCCGCCAGCTTTTCTCCGAAAGCATTCTGCTGGCTTTGATCGGCGCGTGTTGCGGAGCTTTACTCGCGCAATGGCTGAGTCGCTTCCTCGTCGCCTACATCGGTTCTGCAGGCCATTTTTATCTAGACCTTGGGCTCGACTGGCGCTTCCTCGGCTTCACCGCCGCCGTAGCCATACTCACTTCGATTATTTTCGGCTTGGCGCCAGCGTTCCGCGCGACGCGTGTCGCCCCCGCATCAATGCTGAAATCCGCCGGGCGTGGCATGACCGGCGGCCGCGAGCACTTCAGTCTCCGCCACGCTCTGGTCATCTCCCAAATGGCTTTCTCGCTGGTGCTCGTGGTGGGAGCACTGCTTTTCTCCCGCAGCCTTGGCAAGCTTCTTTCCGTTGACGCCGGCTTCCACCAAACGGGCATCCTTGAAACCGATGTGGATTACTCGCCGCTCAACATAGCCATATCTCAGCGCCAGCCTTACAAGATCGCATTGATTGAGCGCCTGCGCGCCATTCGCGGCGTGGAAGCCGCTGCTGATGCGTCCGTTGTTCCCATCAGCGGCTTCGGCTGGATGGACAACATCATCCTCGCCGGCGTCAGGGAGGGCGCGAAGGAGTCCCCTCTGTTTGACCGCGTTAGTCCCGGCTACTTCAACACCATGGGCGTTCCCATGCTTGCCGGTCGCGATTTCAATGATCACGACACCGCCACTTCGCAAAAGGTTGCTATCGTCAACGAAACCTTCGTTAAAAAAATCCTAAACGGCGCAAATCCCGTTGGCCAACACTTCCAAATTGAGGAGTCTGTCGGCAGCGCGCGCCCCCATTACGAAATAGTAGGTCTGGTCAAAGATACCAAGTATTACAACCTCCGCGACAACTTCCAGCCCATCGTTTATGTCACCACTTTGCAAAACGACCAGCCCGATGAGGTTGCTGCGATCTTGATCCGCTCGCCGCTTCCGCTCGGCAGCCTGACGTCATCCATCAAAGGCGCTTTCGCTGACATCAGCCCGCTCATCAGCATCGACTTCATCCCATTGCAGCGGAATATTCACGACTCCCTCCTGCGCGACCGGCTCATTGCTACGCTGTCCGGCTTCTTTGGCGGGCTTGCTGTGCTCCTGGCTATGGTCGGCTTGTACGGAGTGATTTCTTATTCCGTCGCGCGGCGCACGAACGAAATTGGCATCCGCATGGCTCTCGGCGCGCAACCGCTCAACATCGTTAACAGGGTCTTGGGCGAAGCCGGTCTACTCTTGGTGATTGGCCTGGTTGTGGGCACAGTTTTGGCGCTTTTCCTGGGCAAGATGGCCAGCACGCTGCTCTACGGCCTCAAGCCGCACGACCCCTTAACGATCACGCTTGCAGTATTGGGGTTAGCCGGCGTGGCCATTCTGGCAAGTTACATCCCCGCCCGCCGAGCCACCCGCGTCGACCCACTCGTGGCCCTGAGGCACGAATAGTTTCCAATGGCTGTTCGCGTTGCATCCCGTTCCAACGCCAAGTAGACGTGTAGCCGCATTACCGGACATTGGTTATACGAGCACCAGAAACGTTTCCGGGAAGGCCGGACGGCGGCGTGCGAATTGTTGGGTATCGACCGCCGACCTCTCAATCCGATGCACCGGCGTCCCGATGGGATCGAGCTATGCGGATAATGGCGGCGACGCTTCGGTCCACATCGTCGTCCGTAGTGGCCCAAGACGAGACGCTGATTCGCATGGCGACTTTTCCCTGCCAGACGGTAGCCCCACACCAGCAAGTACCGTCCTGCTGAATAAGGCGAATCACCTCTCGTGTTTTTTCCGGGCCGCCGAATGAGACCAGGACCTGGTTGATTATCACCTCGTTTAGAATATCGAAGCCCGCTTCCTCTAACTTTCGCGCAAAACGCAGGGCGTGAGCGCAGCTTCGCTCCACGAGATCAGCCAGCCCGGCCTTGCCGAGCGATTTCAACGCCGCCCACAATTCCACTCCTCTGGCGCGACGCGATGCTTCCGGCGTGTGATGCATTGGCTCACGGCCGAGGCCGGGTTCCAGATAAGCGGCGGAGATTCCCATGGCGCTGCGGAGCGCGGCGCGATGCCTGGTGATGGCGAGTCCGCAGTCAAAGGTGACGTTGGGCCATTTGTGTCCATCGGTTGCCCAGGAATCAGCGTTCGCAAATCCCTTTACCAGATGCCGATACTTGGGTGAAGTGGCGGCCCACAACCCGAAGGCCCCATCGACATGGACCCAGGCGCCGGCTTTTCTCGCCATGTCGCAGATAATATCGGCTGGATCGAATGCTCCTGTGTTTACGTTTCCAGCTTGGATGCAAACGATGGTTGGCTTCCGCAATCGCGGAAGCCGCTCGGGTCTCATGCGCCCTTGACCATCCGCATCGACGATAGTGACGCGTTTGTTTCCAAATCCAAGCAGGCTCAGCGCTTTGAGGAGCGACGCATGGACCTCCGCGCCAACGATTACCTCAATTGGCGGCGCGCCACACAGTCCATCGGCAACGACATTCCAGCCCTCTCGTTCGAGCAGCGCGTAACGCGCCGCAGCGAGTGCCGTAAAGTTTGCTGTAGTCGCCCCGGTGACAATTCCACCTTCGCAATCCGCCGGCAGCCCCAGAGCCTCGTACACCCATCGTAGTGCCACGTCCTCCAGCACGGCGGCTACTGGCGACATGATTCTGAGTGAAGCGTTCTGATCCCAGGCGGCCGCCAGCCAAGTGGCCGCTAATGCGGCAGGCAATGCGCCACCGATGACAAACCCAAAATACCGGCCTCCGGTTGTAGCCATGGTGCCTGGTGAACCTAGTTGGTCGAGCATCTCCAACACCCTCTCCGGAGGACAGGGAGCGGCAGGCAAAGATTCCAAGAATTCACCCAGCGCCGCGGTTTCCGACTCTTCGGGAGCAACACGGCGATCGCGAATACCCAGCACGTATTTTGTGGCGCGGTCCGCTGCCATCTGCAAGAGTTTGCGTGTAGAGACGGAGAAACTTTCCTCATAACCAGAACTCATCGGGCCCCGATCCGGGAGAATCGCTCAGGCGATTCTCCACCCGAAGACTATCGTTTTTTGATTCGCGAGGGGCAGGGCCAAATTGTCCGGCGATTCTGGACGTGCCGGGCAATGTTTTGAACAGCTCGCCATTGCTGATGAAGCTTATCTGCCGCCAATTTCAGATTCGTTCGCCGACCAACCGGAGATAGACGACTAACGACATGGCGGCGCAATGCGCTAAAGCTTTCAGCGGGAAGAGAGAGTTCATGGCGACGGAAGGTCACGCGATGGGTTGAACGAACTGCGCGGTTGGCGTAAAAATGTGGAGCGAAGTTGCAGCGCCTGGAGGGAAGCGTGACGGGGCGGCTCAGGCAGGGTCTACGCTACACTTTCCGGATCTTAGGCAAGAATCCTGGCTTTACGGCCGTTGCGATACTTTCGCTCGCGCTGGGACTTGGCGCGAATACTGCCATCTTTACGCTGATCAATGCGCTGCTGCTTCGCGATCTTCCCGTGCGCCAGCCCGAACGCCTTGTCCAGTTGGTTGCAGTCCGCCCGGACGGCAAAGTCCCTTTCTCTTATCCGATGTTCCGCGAAGTCGAGCGCGGGCAACGCCCGGATTTTCGGTTTGCGCGATTCGGCCACGCCGATTGTTTATTTTTCCTATCTCCAATACCCCATTGCCAGCATGCTCTTCGGACTGTCCGCGAACGACCCGACGACCATTGCCGCGGTGTCCCTCTTGCTTCTGGTTGCGGCGTTGTTAGCTGGTTATCTGCCGGCGCGGAAAGCGTCGGCTATCGATCCGATTGTCGCACTGCGCGCAGAATAAAAAATCGGAGATGGCGTTGTGGCCTTTTTGCCGCGGTCAAACCAGTTCTCGATTAGCACGTGACTCAGCAAGAATGCCGCTATGGCGACGCGGACTCGGCCGCGTCGGCTGGGTCACTTCATTCCCGTTGCCATTGCGAGACGGCACAACGCCCTTGCCGGCGTTTTGTCACTCGAGCAGGAGGCTATCGCGCATGCCGCCAGAGGCCAGGGCGCGTACCATTTCTTTGTTGTAAAAATCGTGAGGGAATCCCAGTTCGACTTGGCTGGCCTCGTCGAGGGTTTTCAATTGTTCGGACGAAAGGTTAAGTTCCAGGCTGGCAAGATTGTCCTGGAGTTGATTTACTTTGCGTGCTCCGATGATCGGGATTACCGGCACGGGGCGGTAGCGCAGCCAAGCGAGTGCGACTTGCGCCAAGCTGCGGCCTACTTGTTGGGAAACAGATTTCAGCGCTGCAACAATCCGCGCCGCGCGTTGCTCCTCGGGACGAAATGCACTCATTCCTTCGCCGGACAAACGTGCGCCATCCGGTTTCCCTTCGCCGTGATACTTGCCGGTGAGTATGCCGCTGGCCAGAGGAGACCATGCGGTCAGTCCTAAATTCAGAGCTTTCGCCATGGGGACCAGTTCGCGCTCAACGGTGCGCTCAATCAAGCTGTATTCGATTTGCAATCCGACGAAACGCGACCATCCGCGCAATTCGGCAAGCGTATTGGCCTGCGCGATCCACCAAGCGGGAGCGTCCGAGATGCCGGCGTAGAGAATCTTGCCCTGATGAACCAGATCGTCCAGTCCACGCATGACTTCCTCTACTGGCGTAATCTGATCCCAAATGTGCAGCCAATACAGATCGATGTAGTCGGTCCGCAATCGTTCTAGACTAGCTTCTACCGCTTGCATCATGCTCTTGCGATGATTTCCTGCCGCATTCGGATCTTTGCCTGCAGCTGCGTTGCCGTATTTCGTGGCTAATACCATGCTCTCGCGATGTCCTTTGATAAATTCGCCGAGAAATTTTTCACTGGAACCGTTGGTGTAAATGTTCGCGGTATCAATAAAATTTCCGCCGGCTTCGCGATATGTTTCGTAGACCTTCTGTGCTTCGTTCTTCGCCGTTCCCCATCCCCAATCCTCGCCAAAGGTCATGGTGCCCAAAGACATTTCTGAAACGCGCAGGCCGCTGTTGCCGAGTAGCCTATATTTCATTGCCGTTCTCCCTTTTTGTTGACATTACGAAACAGACGTTTTAATTGTGAAATCGAAGTACAGGCTAAGTCACCAGGCTGCCGTTCCACATTGGAACGGCCGTTCAGGCGCGCGCTTGCGCCCAATATCGACAGACCGTCTTGTTCCAAATAAAACGGAGAATGTCTCCGCAGTACGATTAGATAGTCCGAGAGTTTCGCCGGTTACATTCTTACTTGCATGCCCGCGAGAGGTTCCCAACTTGGTGTTGTACGAACTTCAGATGCGGAGCCAACCAACAACTGTCCAAAATCCGCGAATTGCCAGCAATAGCCTCGATAGCGTGACGTCTCGGGATGGCAATGGAAGGATGTGGCAGCTCTTACAGCTTACTTTCGCGTTCGATAAGCGTTCGCAGCACGGTTTCCAGCGTTACATTTCCTTTCCGAGAGCGAGACTCGCCACCTTCGAACTCGATCCATCCTTCATTGAAACCATCGAGCATCTGAATGCGTGGGATAGGGTTCTTCATGCCCTGTGATTTGAACAGCGATTCCCAGGTTTCGCGTGGCACGGCTTCCACCCTCACAGGATGACCCAGCAGATGGGCAAATGTGGACGCGATCTCGTTGGGGGACACGCGGTGCGGGCTTTCCAATTCGACGATCCTGTGACCGCTCCACGTTTCCTGAAGCAGTTCGGCCGCGACGCGCCCGATGTCTGCGGTCGCAACCATGGGCACCGGCTTGTCGAGAGGCTGCAGGAAGCTGGAAATCACGCCGTTCTTGGCCGCCGCGACATCCCAGACGGAGTTCTCCATAAACCATCCTGGCCGGAGAAAAGTAATGGGTATTGACAGTCTTCGAAGCGCCTGCTCGATAATCGTATGTTGCGAAAGCAGATTTGATTGCGTTGCCTGGGCCCCGATGGTCGAGAGATAGACGACTTTACCGGGACGCGCCGCGCCGAGCGCAGAACTCAATGCGTCGGCTATTGTCCGTGCTTCGCGAAGGTCAGGCGACGGATCGAAGTTGGACGGCACGAGAACAAAGACCCCCTCGGCTCCATTGAATGCAGCGGTGAGTGCGGCTGGGTCATTGATGTCTGCGACCGCAAGCTCGCAGCCACGCTGAGCCCAGACCTCTCCATTGACGAGGTTCCGAACCACGCCTCGGACAGGCCTGCCGGAGGCCAATAGATTGCGGGCTACCACGCCGCCGACATTGCCAGTGATTCCGGTGATTGCGAACATTTGCCGGCTTTCTCCTTTGTCGATTACATACTCATCCGCTTATGAGATGACGAAGAAGGAGAATAGTATTACCGGCTGAATAGATCGCACCGCTGAGGGCCCGACTTCAGCTCGTCGGTGTTAATGGCTGTTTACAACAGCCAATCGCGTGTATGAGAGGATAGCCCTCGATTTCGAGACAGCCCAGTTTTTCCTCCCACGGTGGGAAAGGAACGGGGAATAAAAAACGTTGATCCTGGAACGGAGCACTCACCCATGAGTTCGCGACGCACGCGTCTTGCGCAAGGCGTAGGCATTTTGTTCACGATTGCTGTAGTCCTCGCGCTCGCCTGTTCCAGCAGGAAATCGAGCGCCCAGACGTTCACTGCGACCGATTTGAAGCACGACTTGAAGACTCCTTTCCGTTTTGTCGCCTACGGAGACACGCGCTTCCACGATCCTAGAGATACGGATGCGGCCAACCCTCCGGTGCGGGTCGCCCTCGTACAGGCGATTGCCGAGGCTAATCCGGCGTTCATCTGTTTCACTGGCGACATCGTCTACAGCGGCAATGACCAGGACGACTGGAAAGTTTGGGACGGCGAAACCAGCATCTGGCGCGACAAGAAAATCCCGGTCTATCCGGCGCTGGGCAACCACGATCTGCACAAGCCAGAAGATGTCGCGCTGGGTAATTACTTTGAACGCTTCCCCGATTTGAAGAAGAGCCGCTACTACTCCGTGCGGGTCGCCAACACACTGCTGCTGGTGCTCGACAGCGCTCTGGAAGAGAGCGCAGGTCCGCAAGGGCAGTGGTTAAACGACAAGCTTGATCACGTTCCGGCGGACGTAGACTTCGTTTTCGTCATGGACCACCACCCGCCTTACACCAGTTCGTCTGACGACAAGAAGTTCGGTGGAGGCCACTCGGCGCGGGTGCCAGAACAGGCATTAGCGAAAAAGCTGGAGGAGCATCAGGCCCACGCTCGTTACCGCATCGTGATGTTTTCTGGACACGTCCACAATTACGAGCGCCATGAGCATGGCGGAGTCACGTACTTCGTAACTGGAGGAGGAGGCGCACACGCCTATCCCATCGAGCGCGCTCCAGACGATCCTTTTCAGAGCAAGGAAATCAACTACCACTACCTGATGGTCGAAGTGGATCGTCAAGCGGTGAAAGTGACGATGAACCGCGTGGACCTGACTAGCGGCAAGGCCGTGTGGACGCAGCCCGACTCCGTGAAGATCAGAGTTCCTGCCGCAACCGCCGCGCAAGTTGCGAGATGAGACTTTGGCTGGCTGGCGTTGAAAAATTTATGGGAGAATTATCGGGAAAGCTCGCAAATCCAATTAACTTCCCAGGACTTTCCGCCGTCTGCCGAAAAAGATTGTTCCATCCGTGATGATTCAGGTGAAATGTCGAGCCAGACATAGCGTACGAGGACAGCGCGGTTTTCCCAAATTTGCTGGTTGTAGAATTCGCCACGCCTTCCGTTGAATTGGCCGACAACAGGCGGAAGATCCAGAGTGCCCTTGTCGAGATCTACGAGGTAGATACTCCACTGGTGCGATTCGGGATTATAGAGACGGAGTGTTTGCCCTTTTATACGGAGTTTTTTATCGGGACTGGAAACGTCGAACTCTTCAAAATTAGCGTTGCTGTCGAGAAGTTTTTTGTGATTCGAGATGCCGTTGTATTCAACCCAGGTATGCGAACCCTTCAAGCGTTCGGGGAGCCTACGAACGTGAGCTTTCCAATCGCCGATGAGAAAATCGAAATCGTGAGAGCCGTCTCGCTGGGTAGCTGCTGATCGGTTGGACGAGGCCTGCGAATTGGGGAATGACGATAGTGCGTGGCCCTCGCCGATAAAGAGTGCCGCAATCACGATTGCCGGCAGAATATATGCAAATCGAATCAATTTCATGGCTGCCATGCTCTCATCGGTTTGAGAACGAGTGCAACGGTGCAAATTGTGGAAATCGGTGGAGTGGCGAGGAGTGAGGTGCGCTGAGCGCCGTACTCCTTGCCGGAATGCGGAAACTACGACTTCTTGGCCGGGGCTGCTGCGGCAGCCTTGCGGCCGGTCAATTCTTGGAGGACGGTGAACTCTCCGCCGTTCTTCGCCATCTCCAACTTGAACGTGTACTCGGTTGCGGAAACGTGCTTGATGGTGACGCGCACATTGTATTTGTCGTCGCCCATCTTCGATTCGGCGGTCCAGTTCCAAGTTTCGCCATCTACCGTGCCTTTCGCATCGATAGCATCGCCGGTGTTGCTGAATTCATGGTAGGTGTAGACCTTTTGCAGCGGGTCATATCCCATGAAGGATGTGGCTTTCTCTGGTCCCATCGGGCCGGTGCCCTCCGCGTGGCAAGTTACGAAGAACCCGCCCGAATACCACTCGCACTTTTCCGTCGAGGATAGTTTGCCTCCCGGCATCCCGGCGAACGGTTTGACTTCGCCGCTAACGTGCCAGGTGCCGAGGTTATAGGCGAGCTTCTTGATTTCTGGGCCTGGCTTCGGCGGACCTTGCGGTGCCTGGGCCTGAATGGATACCGCAATGCAAAGCAGACAAATAGGAAGCAACGCAGCCAATTTTTTCATAATTCTCTCCGTTCTTACTCCGCCCCGTGGTGCCGGCAGATGGAGTACAAGATCTGCCAGGGTTAGGTAGCGCGGGAGGATGATACATCCCAGCGCCGGATTTTTAACGAAAAATTACTGCGACTTCGCAGGGTTGTCGTACTCAGTTAAGATAAGACTTCAGTTATCAGACCGGTGATCGGGTGTGCCGTCCGACCATTTCGCGACTGGGATTAGAAATGCAGTCACGCGACACGTATCGTCGTTGAGACTAAGGAGCGGCGAGCCTGGCAAACCTGCTCCGCTGGCTGTCGGATCGGTTAGCGGAACGAAGAACATAAGATGAGGATGCCAATGTCCATTTTCAGCGCCCAGGTAGCTTTGCTTGGACAGCATATAGCCGATGGCGCCGATCTCCATGCCGGGCAATTCTTTCTTGCTAACTGCGGCGGCGATGGTTTCGGCCATTTGAGCTTTCGTGCCTCCCGCCAATACCAGGTCGGTCTTTTTGAGGAGTAGTTGAAGATAGGTGCGGACAGCGGGCGGGTTGAAGCAGATAGGGGCGCGCAGCTTCGCATCCCAAAAATTGGGGTCGTTGAAGTCAGCAGCCCAAGAGCGCTGCACCATGCACACGAAACCATTCGTACCGGGAGTGGCGGTCTCATAACCATGCTTGCCGAGAACCATGACGCCGGCATCCTTTGCGATGGATGGCGTTGCGGCGGTGCGCGCCAGCGTTATCTCCGCATTCTTTTCCATTAAGTATTGTTCGAGCGGGGCCATGTTGGGATACGGCGTCTTTGCATTCTGTGATTGCGCCTGGCAGGCGGCAGTCAGCCCGATCAGCAAGGCAAGACTCGTGGACGCAATGGTTATGAAAATTTTCCGCATGGGCCATTTCTCCTTAGGGCAGATACGGCTCGGCGATATTCATCGCTACTTGCAGATACGTTGATATCAATATATTCTCGCGGAGTCAATGGTTGAGAAACCAAGTCTAAAAACAACGTTGCTGGTCCGCGACACCTGTCTCTGCCTGCATGTCCAACGAGCGGCCCGGACGCTGGCGCGGCAGTTTGACGATGCGTTGCGGCCAGTCGGACTGACCAATGGGCAATTTTCACTAATGATGTCGCTGAACCGCCCCGAAGCGCCTGACATGGGTGCGGTGGCGTCGCTACTTGGAATGGACCGGACGACATTGACCGCTGCGCTCAAACCACTGCGCCGTCGCGGCCTGCTGAAGATCGCGGTGAGGCCGGTAGATCGCCGCAGCCGTGTGCTGAGGCTGACGCGAAAGGGGCGCAGATTGCTGACACGCGCCGTTCCCGTGTGGAGGAAGACCCACACGGTAATTGAGGCGCTCCTTCCCGATGGCAATCCGAATCGCTTCCGGAAGAATCTGCGCGCGGTTTCCTAGACATCTATAAGAGGTCGGACATGGGTTGTCAGCGCGCAGTCCGTTTGCGCTCGGAGTTATTCGTGGCGAAGGGCGACCATGGGGTCGACGCGCATGGCGCGGCGTGCGGGGAGATAGCAAGCGGCTAGGGCGACGCCAACTAAGAGGATGGCGACGGTGGCGAAGGTTACGGGATCGGTGGCTTTCACTCCGTAGAGTAGGCTGGCGATGAGGCGGGTTAGCGCGAGTGCTCCAGCCAGGCCGATGGCGACGCCAACGAGAGCGAGGCGCGCGCCTCTGCCGACGATTAGCTTCCAGACGTCGGCGGGTTGCGCCCCGAGGGCCATGCGGATGCCGATTTCGTTGGTGCGCAGATTTACGATGTAGCTCATGACGCCGTAAATTCCGACGGCGGCGAGCAGAAGCGCGAGCGCCGCGAAGATGCCGAGCAAAGACATGGAAAATCGGCGCGGCGAAACGGAATCGGAAAGCAGATTGTCCAAAGTCATCACATGCGTGACCGGCAAAGAGGCGTCGGACTTGTGAATTTCCGCGATTGCGGCGGACGCAAGCTTGGCGGGATCGGAAGAAGTGCGAATGACGAAATAGCGAACCCAGCCGCCGGTTAGATAAGCGTCGAAGGTTGGCGCGGCTTCGAGTCCGTACTGATGCACGTCGCCGATTACGCCGACGATATTGAACAGGCAGGGCTTGGGATCGAGAGTGCACAAATTAATGTTTTGGCCGACGGGACTTTTGTCGGGCCAGAACGTGTGCGCCATGTGCTCGTTGATGACGATGGTTGGCTGGCCGTAGTCGCGATCTTCGAGCGGGCGGCCTGCGCGCAGCGGAATACCCATGGCACCGAAATAATCCAGGCTTATCTGGCGAATTTCCGCGATAGGACGAGCGCCGCTGGGCGGAACGGGCTGACCTTCGAGTAGGAATCGCGATGCGGAGCTTATCTTTGAGCCGAGCGGGAGAACGTTGACGCTGCCGACGGCGGCGACTCCTGGTAAGCCTTTGATGCGCGCGGCAATCTCTTCAAATTGTAGCGATTCCTTACGTGCGAGAGCGGTGCCTTGTTCTGGAGTGAGTTTATTCAGTTCCGCTTGCGGCAATTGCGATTTGTCGACTTCCATGGCCAGGATGCGTTCCGCGCGGAAACCGGGATTTACGTCGAGAAGTTGCCGGAAGCTGCGAATGAGCAGGCCGGCTCCAACAAGTGGGACGAGCGCGAGTGCAACTTCTGAAACCACGAGAATGTTGCGAATTTTGTGGCCGCCAGACGCGCCGGCAGTTCGCCCGCCTTCCTTCAAAATGCCGTGGAGATCTTGCTTGAGAGTTTGCAACGCGGGCAGCAGGCCGCAAGCGATTCCGGTGAGGACGCACATGATGAGCGTGAAAGCGAGAACTGCGCCGTTCAACTGAGTTTGTTTGACGATATTAAGTTCGGCGGGAACGAAGGAGTTGAGAATTCGCAGCGCGGTGGCGGCGAGAATAATTCCCAGCGCACCGCCGAACAGCGATAGCAAGGTGCTTTCGGTGAGCAACTGGCCGATCAAGCGAGAGCGGCTGGCACCCATGGCTACACGCAGAGCGATTTCTTTTTGGCGAGCGGCATTGCGAGCCAACAGTAGATTGACGATGTTAGCGCAGGCGATCAGGAGCACGAGGCCAACGGCGCTGAAGAGCACGATTAAGGCGACACGAAGTTTGGCGGCGGAAGGATCTCGCATTGGTTCAAGATAAACGCCCCAACTTTTGTGGGAATCGGGGAAGGCGACTTCTTCCTGTTTGTTCAGAGTGACGATTTCGGCTTGCGCTTGCGCGAAGGTGACTCCAGGTTTTAGCCGGCCGACGACGGAATACTCGTGATGCAAATGGCTGGGGGGCTGGTCGGCATATTGGCCGATGGGCAGCCAGAGGTCCGCGGAAGGAACGAGCTGAAAACTTGCAGGCAGCACGCCGGCGAGAATATAGCTTCGTCCATCGAGAGTGAGCGTGTGGCCGATGATGGAAGTCTGCGAACCAAAATGTTGCTGCCACAGGCGATGAGAGATCACCACCGCTTCCGTGGCGCCGGGCTTGTCTTCTTGCGGCGTGAAACCGCGGCCGGCTTCCGGGACGACGCCAAGCATCGAAAAAAAGCCGGAGGTTGCGTAGCGCGCTTCCAGACGCAGAGCGTCACCGTTGCCGGTCAAGTTGAATCCCTGCGGAAAATTTATGTAGGACTCCATCTGCGAAAAACTCTTGGCTTGATTCTTGAAGTCCCAAAAATCGCCGGGGGACAATTCGGCCTGATCGAATCCGGGTAGATAAGGATAGGTGTTCCAAATTTCGGCGAGATTTTCGGAGTGGGAGTAGGGCAGAGGGCGAAGCAGGACATTTTGTACCACGCTGAAAATCGCGGTGTTCGCGCCGATGCCAAGCGCGAGGGTTAGCGCTGCGACGATGGTGAAGCCGGGACTCTTCTTGAGGGAGCGGAGTGCGTAGCGTAGGTCGGTGAGGAGAGTTTCCATCGCGTGACTCCCTTGCGGGCCGTGGGTTCGTTGCGCCGGAAACAGGATACTGTTGCCCCGGCGAAAATTACAGCGCCAGGCTGGCAGAGCGGACGCTGTACCTTGCTTAGACGCGGGAGCGTGGCTAAACTCGTTTTTGAAACCTGCCAAAGTTTGCGAGGTCCGATTGTCCAAATTAGAGCATTCGCCCGAGCCGCTGATTCGGAATATTTCCGATACCGCGCGGTGGGTGGCGGTTTATCGGGCGCGAGAGACGGAGCGGCCGGATGCATTGTTTCGCGATCGATTTGCGCGGCGGCTGGCGGGAGAGCGCGGCGAGAAGATTGCGAATTCCAAGCCATTTGGAACGGATAACGCATGGAGTTTGGTGACGCGCACGGTGTTGATGGACGATTTCATCGGGGAACAAATCCGGCAGGGCACGGACATGGTGGTGAATCTGGCGGCGGGATTGGATGCGCGGCCGTATCGCATGAGGTTGCCGGCGAGGCTGCAGTGGGTGGAAGTGGATTTGCCGGAGATTCTTTCTTACAAGGAAGAAATTTTGAAAGATGAGAAGCCGGCTTGTTCGCTGGAGCGGATCCGGCTGGATTTGTCCGATGTTTTGGCGCGGAAGGAAGTGTTTGCGGAATTAGGCTCACGAGCGAAGAAAATTTTGCTGATCACGGAAGGTTTGATCATTTATTTGGCGCAAGAGGAAGTAGCGAGCCTGGCGAGGGATCTTGCGGCGCCAAAAAGTTTTCACTCGTGGATATTGGATCTGGCGTCGCCTGGATTGTTGCGCATGCTGAAAAAGAAAATGAGCAAACAACTGAGCGATGCGGCTCCTTTCAAATTTGCGCCAGCGGAAGGGCCTGAATTTTTCCCTGAGTATGGATGGCAGCCGGTGGAAGTTCACTCTCTGCTGAAAACGGCGGCACGTTTGAAGCGGTTGCCGCTTTCTTTGCGATTTTTTGCGATGTTGCCGGAGTCAGATAAATCGCGGCGAGAGCGGCCGTGGTCCGGCGTGTGCCGTTTCGAGAGAATAGCGTGAGCGTTGTGAAAATGAAGGCGTGGCAAGTGCGGGCCTGGGGCGAGCCAGAGAGCATGGAGTGGAACGAGATCGATGCGCCGGAGCCGCGCTCAGGACAGGTGCGCATTCGCAATCGGGCGATGGCGCTAAATTTTTTCGATATTTTGCAGGTGCAGGGAAAATATCAGGTGAAGCCGCCGTTTCCGTTTACGCCAGGAGCTGAAATTGCGGGTGAGATTGATGCTGTGGGCGATGGAGTTTCCGGATGGCAGGCCGGCGATCGGGTTCTGGCGTTGCCGATGGGAGCGGGATTTGCGGAGCGAACGGTGGTCGACGTGGACCGAGTTTTTCGGGCTCCCGCGGGAATGGACTGGCCGTCTGCTGCGGCGATGCCTGTTGTCTATCACACTTCTTATTACGCCTTGAAAGAGCGAGCGAACTTGCAGCCGGGAGAATGGCTGCTGGTGCATGCCGGGGCGAGTGGCGTTGGCACGGCGGCGATTCAGTTGGGGCGAGCGTTTGGAGCGCGGGTAATTGCGACGGCGGGATCGCCGGAAAAATTGGAGTTTGCGCGGAGCCAGGGCGCGGAGCATGTTTTGAACTATCGTGAAGACGGTTGGGTGGAACAGGTGAAGGCGCTGACCGGAGGGCGCGGTGCGCAGGTGATTTACGATCCGGTCGGCGGAGATATTTTTGATTTGTCGACGAAATGCATCGCTCTCGGAGGCCGATTGCTGGTGGTGGGATTTGCCAGCGGACGGATTCCGACGATTGCGGGCAATCGCATCTTGCTGAAGGGCATGTCGGTGATGGGAGTATTTTGGGGCGGGCGACTTCAATCCGATGCCACGTACTTGGCGCAAACGCAACAGGCGCTCGATCAATTGTGGAGCGAGAAGAAAATTTCGCCCGCGGTGGGGAAGACTTATCCGTTGGCGGAAGCACCGCGTGCGTTGCGCGAACTCGCCGATCGCAAGGTGCTTGGCAAGGCGGTTTTGCTGGCGTGAGGCTGCCATTTTTTGCCGGCGCGCTGACGCAGATCATTCGTAACGCAGCGCCACCATCGGATCAACGCGCATGGCGCGGCGCGCGGGGATAAAGCTGGCAGTTAGCGCAATGACGAGAAGAACGGCGACGACTGCAAAAAGCGTCAACGGATCGTTCGCATGAATACCGAAGAGCAGACTCCCCAGTAATTTCGTTACCGTCAGCGCAACCAACAAGCCGATTGCGGCGCCCAATAAAACCAGACGCAATCCTTCCCGAATGAGCTGGCCGAGAGCGTCGCTGGGCCGCGCACCGAGCGCGAGGCGCAGACCGATTTCTCTGGTGCGCAGAACGACACTGCGGGAAAGCACGCCATAAAGCCCCAGCGTGGTGAGCAGCAACGCAATCCCGGCAAACCAACCGGAGAGCGCCATCAGCATGCGCTCCTTTCGAAGATGTGAAGCGATGACGCTATTGAAGCTGAAAATTTTCGGATCGTTTACTCCCGGAGATACTCTATGAATCGCTTCGCGGATGGCGGAGGTTGCTTGGCGAGGATCGTCGCTACGCACTGCGATGAAAAAATTTGAGGACAAGTTGTCGTCTCTCAGTCGGGTGAAAATCATTCGCGGCGCAGGCTCGCGCAGAGAACGGAACCGGGAATCCTCGGCAATCCCCACCACGCGGTAGGTGCTGGCAGCATCGATTTTACCCGCGCCGTCTTTAGTGGGATCGGCCCCGCCGGAGTAAACGAACTTGCCGATGGCGTCTTCGCCTGGGAAAAAGTAAGCCGCCGCCGAAGCGTTCAAGACGCACAAATTTTCGCTGCCCGTGTCCGTGCGCTCAAACCCACGGCCTTCCAAGATGCGCGTTCCCATGGCAGGGAAGTATCCCGTGGAAATAACCTCCGGCCAGACTTGCATGTCGGTGTGGACGGCTCCTTGCTTGGCGATGGCGAAGTAATGGCCGAAGCTGATCCATCCGTAGAGTGGTGGGGAAGAGAATGCCGCTGCTTGCTGCTGGCCTGGAACGCTTTGGATGGCTTCGAGGATTTGGACGGCATCGCGGCCGGAGTGCTCTGCGGCGCTTGACGCATTGAGCGCCGGGGCAGCGGTTTTTGGAGTCAGATCTACTTCCGCGAGCGTGACGCCGTCGGGCCGCAGGCCGGAGTTCTCGAAAAATAAATGGACGAAGGTCAGGCTCAGCAGCGATGCGCACGCGAGGAGCGTAACGCTGACTGCTACCTGAGCCGGGACGATCCAGACGCCCATGCGTTTCGGGGGAGAGACCGCTCCGCCTTGTTTCAAGGCGTTGTTGGGATCGACGCGGCTGGCGCGCCACGCCGGCCACAAACCCGCGCCGAGCGCGGAAAGCACACTGATTGCGGCGGTGAACAGCAAACACGCGGTTTGAAAGCTTAGCTCCAATGGTGGCGGGGTGCCGATAGCGGCCAGCATCGACACCAATCCGCGGGCGCCAATCCAACCCAAAGCGATTCCAGCGGCCAGACCTACCGTTGTCACCAGGCCGATTTCGGCCAGCACCTGTTGGAATATCCGGTGCCTCGGCGCACCCAACGCATTCCGCACAGCAAACTCTCGCGAACGGCTGCTGACCCGCGCCAACATCAGCAACGCGATGTTCGCGCAACAGAGAACCAACAGCAAGCCGGCCAGAACTTCCAGCACGATCAGTGGTTGGCTATAAGTGGTCTTCAGAAAAGAGCGGCCGGTGCGTCCACTTTCGATGCCCAGGTGAAAAGAAGCAAAAAATCCGGTGAGGTAAATGTGCTCCGTGTCCGCTTCTTCAGTCACATTGTGTTCGATGGCTTTCAGATTGGCTGCTGCGGACTTGAGGGTTTGCCCTGGTTTGAGGCGGCCCATGACCGTCAGCCAAAAGCTGCCCGCATGATGGCGGCTCGGATGTGGGGCGTTGACCACTTCGTCGAAAGAGAGCGGCAATAGCAGATCGGTATTTTGGGTGGCGACCAGGCCGTCGAATCCTGGTGGCAGAATTCCGGCGACGGTCACGGATCGTCCGTTGATGGCCATCGTCTTTCCAACGAGCTGTTCGTTCGCCGCAAGATGTTGCTTCCAATAGGCGTAGCCGATCAAACACTGATACCCTCGCGGGCCGCCGCCTGGAACATCATCGCTGTCTCCGAACGCTTGGCCTTCGAAGGGACGCAACTCCAATACGCGGAACCCGTTGGCGGTCATCAGCGCGCCATGAACTTTCGCGGCGTTCCCGTTTTCGTCGACGGTGAATTCGCTGCTTGACCATGCCAGCAAGTCGTTGGTGGCGGTCTGTGACTTGCGCAGCGCATCGTACTGCGGCCCGGAAAGTCCAACATCGCCGTTGCCCGCGTCGCGGAAGGTGTAGCGGACCAGTTCGCCGGGTCGCGGCACTGGCAAGCCCTTCAGAATTACCGCATAGGTCAGCGTGAAAATTGCGGAGTTTGCGCCGATGCCGAGAGCCAGCGTGAGAATGATGGCCGCGGTGAATCCAGGATTTTTACGCAACATGCGCAGCGCGTAACGCACATCTTGAAGCAGCGCTTCGAGCAGCGGCAGGCTGCGGCGCTCTCTGTAGATTTCCTTGGTTTGCTCGGCGCCGCCCAGTTTCATTATCGCGGCGCGGCGCGCTTCGTCCGGCTTCATTCCTGAACGCATGTTGTCCTCGGTGTGCATTTGCAGATGCTGTTCGATTTCGGCGGCCAGATCTCGTTCGCGGCGCGCTGTTCCAAAAAGCCCGCCCAGCCTCGCAAACCACGCGCGCAGCCGCCTCACGACCGCCCCTCACCCGCCGCCAGGAAGCGCGCGAGAATTGCGGTGGCTTGTTCCCAGTCACGCGTTTCGCGTTGCAGTTGTTTTCGTCCAGCGCGGGTCAGCTTGTAATATTTCGCTTTGCGATTATTGTCGGACACGCCCCATTCAGAGCGGATGTAGCCTTCTTGCTCCAGTTTCAGGAGCGCGGGGTACAACGTGCCGTAGTTGACGGCGAGCAGGTCTCCGCTGATCTGCTCGATGCGCCGCGCAATGCCGTAGCCGTGCAGCGGCCCCATGGCGTCCAGCGTTTTCAACGCCATGAGCGCGAGCGTACCTTGCCAGACGTCGGTCTTGTTGGCCATCGGCTCTTCGCTGCTTTCCGTCGCCCTATTGGATACCCATAACTGGGTAGCACGAGTCCTATGGGAAAGCAATATAAGTCAATAGACGAACGAAAGAGGAATTGGTTTCTGTGAGTTTTCTTAGGAATGTCGCTTTTTTGGGCGGACTCGAAGGCTGTCGCGCCGATCACGTCTAAGCGATTTAGCGAGAGCTCGCGGTTAATATTAACAAGGGGTGCGCCAGGTAGTCAGCCGATCTCTAATCCTATTAGGCGCATCAGCTCGATAGCGTTGCTCTTGGCCACCACGCCATCGCGTAGTTTGTAGTCAAAGCGCATCTCGCCGCCAACCACCTGGTCCTCAAGATGGACATTACGCAACAAGCCGCCCGCCGAAGCGCTAATTTCCGTCAACGCCAAATCGTGCGTGCTGACCATTCCGATGGCGCCTTTTTTCAGCAGCGCTTGTAGCAGACTCTCGGCGCCGATTCGCCGGTCCTTCGAGTTTGTTCCCTCCAGCAATTCGTCGAACAAAAACAACAGTCGCGGGTTGTGCCTCGGCAATCCGTCAGCATCAGCCAATTCGGCGGATTTGGTCAATTCAAAGACCTGACGAATGCGCAAAATTTCCGTGTAAAAATTGGAGCGCCCCTCTTGTAGCGAGTCGCTGCTGCGAATGCGCGTTCCCAGCATCAGCGGAGTCAGGCGTAACGCCGCGCCGCGAATCGGTGCGCCCGCCATTGCCAGCACCACGTTGATGCCCACCGTCCGAAGCAGCGTGCTTTTGCCGGACATATTTGATCCGCTGACCACCAGAATTCGGGTTTTCTCATCCATGCAAACGGAATTACGCACGCATTTCGCTGACGCCAGAAGAGGGTGACCGAGATCCTGTCCGTCGAAAATCGTCGCTGCGGACGCGTTCGTGACGAATTCCGGAAACGGATCTGCCGGATGCTCGTAGGAATACGCCGCGAGTGACAGCAACGCTTCCATTTCGCCGGCAATTTCCACCCACTCGCGCACGCGTTTCCCGGCGCGCGCTCGCCAATCTTCCGCGGCAAATCCCACTTGGAGCGAATACAGCAGCGGCAATTCCACCAAATGCGCCAGCAAGCTGTGCTGCGCATCCACCCAATAAATGATGCGCGCCAAACGGCGAATTGCCAGCGAAGCCGGCTCCTCGCCAGATTTGAGTTTCGCCGCGAATTGCTGCAGGCGCGGCGATTGAAACCGTTCTTGCTCCAGCCGCTTCAGAATTGCCGAAAAAAGCAGCAGCCCTTCGGCGTTGCAGGATATTCCTTCGATAGCGGTTTTGGTTGGCTTGCGCAGCCAGCGGCGGAACGCGGCTTCAATCGCCAGAATCAGCAGCAGCGGCCAATAAATTTGCGCTACCACGTAATAAACAAGAGCGGCAACCGCCACGAGAGCCAGCGCCATAGCCACAACTCTCCACGCGCCGCTCGGAAGTTGCCGCGTCCCTTCCGCCCACGCGGTGAGCGTTTCCGGATCAAGACGTGTTCGTAAATCTTCGCCGGTCACCGCCAGTTCTTCGCGCAAGTCCAATTTTCCGCGTAGTTCCGCGACCAACGTTTGCCGTTCCAAAATCTCGGCCGGCAATGAGCCGCTCTTCAGCCAGGCAGCAAGTTTATTTTCGCCCATTGGCAACCGCGCCGTGGACAGCAACTCGAACAAACATCCTCGGCCGAAGAGATCGAGATCCCCAGAATAGACATGCTTATCGTCGCGAAATCGTTCGCCGGTTTGACCGCTGCCCGCCCAGCGATCCTCTATGCGCGCCTGACCCTTGCGATAAAAATCCGCCGCGGTTTGCGCGCGATGTCGCGCCCGTAGCACCAGTTCATGCGCGATTGCCAGCCCAGCGTAAACCGCCACTGGCAAGAGCATCCAGCGCGTCGAAACCAGCCCTTTGCCCCACGCCACCCAAACCAGCGCCAACTCCGCAAGTATCGCGGCCATTTTCAAATTTCCCACGCGAATGTGCGCGCGCTCTTTGGCCGCGATGGTTTGCGTCAATTTTTCCAGCCGCTGTGCGTACTCCGCGAATGGCCCGCTCACAGTTCTCCCTGTCAATCGCCGACCGTCGAGTCTACCTCTTGCGCCCCGTTCGCGCACAGGCCCGCAAAATTAAAATTGGTGGCGCAGCGCGGTCCGTGTTCCAAAATTTTCGAAGTTTCGTCGCCACTCCGCGCTCGATGGATGTATGATTTTGCGTGAATTCGTGCGAACTCCGGTTGAAGCTCGCTGAATCCTCGTCATATCCCAAAATTGGCAAGGAGCCTTTCGTGTCTAAAAAGTATTTGTCCGCTTTGCTGACCGTTGTCGTCGTCTGCCTGCTGATGATACCTGCGACTCTCGCGCAGTCCGGTCAGACGATCTCCGTGACTGTCGACGCCACGCACGCGCCGGAAAAAATCGTGCGCACTCACATGGTTATTCCCGTTAAGCCCGGCCCTCTCACACTGCACTATCCGAAATGGATTCCCGGCGAGCACGGTCCAGACGGCCCAATCTCCAATCTCACCGGCCTGAAATTTTCCGTTGGAGGAAAGTCCATCCCCTGGTTGCGCGATCTTTCCGACATTTTCACTTTTCACGTGGATGTTCCCGCTGGAGCCGACCACTTGGACGCCGATTTCGATTACATCGAGCCCAGTTCGGGAGCATTTACAGGCGGCGGCTCTGCTACCGATAAGCTCGTCGTCATCAGTTGGAATCAGAATGTTTTATTTCCCGGTGGCGCGTCCGCCGACCAAATCAAACTTCAGGCCAAGCTCGTGCTTCCGTCTGGCTGGAAATTTGGAACTCCGCTGCCGGTCGAAAAAGAATCCAAGGACGAGGTTTCGTTCAAGACCGTTTCGCTCGAGCGTCTGGTCGATTCGCCTGTAATCGCCGGCGAATATTATCGCGCAGTGGACATCACGCCTCCCGGCGAATCGGTGCATCACGAATTGGACATGGTGGCAGACAGTGAAGCCGCGCTGGCGTTGTCTCCGCAATCGCAAAAGCTGATGGTCAACCTGGTTGCGGAGAGCGGCAAGCTTTTCGGCGCTCGCCACTATCGCAACTATCATTTTCTGCTGACGCTCAGCGACCACGTAGCCCACTTCGGGCTCGAGCATCACGAATCGAACGACAGCCGCCTGCCGGAACGCGCTTTGCTGACGCCCAACGCCAACATTGCTTTGGGTGGTTTGCTGGCGCATGAATTTGCCCATTCCTGGAACGGAAAGTTTCGGCGTCCCGCCGATCTGGCGACCTCCAATTACGATGTCCCGATGAAGACCGACTTGTTGTGGGTTTACGAAGGGCTCACCGATTATCTCGGGCCAATGTTGGCGGCGCGCAGCGGTTTGTGGCGGCCAGAGGATTACCACGAGCACATCGCCACCATCGCTGCCGCTCTCGGCGAAGGCCGCCCTGGCCGCACCTGGCGTCCCCTGCTGGATACCGCTGTGACCGTCGCTGGCGGCGGTGGCGGAGGGCGCGGCTGGCTCAACTGGCGTCGCGGCACCGACTATTATGATGAAGGCGATCTATTGTGGCTGGAAGTCGCAACCATTATTCATCGCGAGAGCCACGGCCAAAAATCCATCGACGACTTCTGCCATCTGTTTCACGGCAGCGCCAATAACGGACCCGAAGTTAAACCCTACACTTTTGAAGACGTCGTCAGTTCGCTCAATCAAATCGCTCCTTACGATTGGGCCGGCTTCTTTCACGAAAAATTGACCTCCACTTCGCCCTCTTCGCCGAAGGGCGGAATCGAAAACGCCGGCTGGAAATTTGTTTTCACCGCCGAGCCGCAAAAAGTCACTGGACGCCGCGGCCGCATTGGTGATGAATATTCCATCGGCTTGTCGGTCGGTGACGACGGTAATGTCAGCGATTCCATTGTCGGCGGCCCGGCGTTCAAGGCCGGCATTTCTTCCGGTATGAAAGTCGTCGGCGTGAATGGCCGCGTTTTCACTCGCGACATCTTGAAAGACGCGATCGACGGCAGCAAAGAAGCTGCGCAGCCCATCACGTTGCTGGTGGTCGACGACGACTACTACAAGACCTGTGTGATCGACTATCACGGCGGTCCGCGCTACCCGCATCTGGTGCGCGACGACAGCAAGCCCGACTACCTCGACGACCTAATCAAGGCGCGCGCAACAGAGTAGTTAAGGATTGACCCGCAGGGCTGCTGACTTTTTTCAGCAGCCTTTTCCCTTCCGGCTTCGCGCCAGCGTTGACGCAACTTGTCTCGAATGTTACGCTCCCGCGTTGCTCTGCAACTCCCATGCGCGCCGTCGACCTGATACGAAAAAAACGCGACTCTGGCGAACACTCTCGCGAAGAGATTGACTTCTTAGTTTCCGGCTACACGCGCGGCGAAATTCCCGACTATCAAATCGCGGCGTGGCTCATGGCCGTCTGGCTGCGCGGCATGTCTCGCGTGGAATTTGCCGCGCTCACCGAAGCGATGTTGCATTCCGGCGTGGTGCTGGATCTTTCCGATCTGCCCGGCAAAAAAGTCGACAAGCATTCCACCGGCGGCGTGGGAGACAAAACTTCACTCATCCTCGCGCCCATAGTTGCCGCTGGCGGGCTCACGGTTCCAATGATCAGCGGACGCGGCCTCGGCCACACCGGTGGCACCCTCGATAAACTCGAATCCATTCCCGGTTTCACCGTTAATCTTTCGCTCGATGATTTTCGACGCGTGTTGCGGCAGTGCGGCATGGGACTAATCGGCCAAACCGCAGAAATCGCTCCGGCCGATAAAAAAATCTATGCATTGCGCGATGCCACCAGCACCGTGGAAAGCATCGGTTTGATCTGCGCATCCATCATGAGCAAAAAGCTCGCCGAAGGAATCGATGCGCTGGTCCTCGACGTAAAAACCGGTTCCGGAGCTTTCATGAAGAGCGAAGCGGATTCCATTCGTCTTGCCGAAGTCATGGTCGAAACCGGTCAAAGCATGGGCAAAAGAGTCGTCGCGCTGATTACCGACATGAGCCAGCCCCTCGGCCGCACCGCAGGCCACGCCAACGAAATCGTCGAATGCATCGAAGTGCTGAATGGGCGCGGTCCCGCCGATCTTCGCGAACTGAGCATTGAGCTTTCCGCGTGGATGTTTTTTCTCGGTGAACGCACAAAAACTTTGGACGAGGGGCGTCACCTCGCCGAAAAAATGATCAGCAGTGGCCAGGCCAAGGAAAAATTCAAGCAGGGAATTGCGCTGCAAGGCGGCGATCACCGCGTCATTGACGAGCCCGACCGCTTGCCGAAGGCAAAATTCCGCTCGGAAGTCGCGAGCTCATCATCCGGCTTTATTACCGCCACCGATTGCCAGCAACTCGGCACGGCTCTGGCCATGCTCGGCGGCGGCCGCGAGAAAAAAGAGGACTCCATCGACCATGCCGTCGGACTCGAATTTCACAAGCGCATCGGGGATCGCGTGCAGAAAGGTGAATCGCTGGTCACTATCCACTACAATGCCGAGTCGAAACTGACCGCCGCGCAAGCGGTGATCGCGCGCAGCTTTGAGATTGCTGCCGAACCGCCGCGCGAAAAGCCGCAACTGATTCGCCGCATCATCGGCCCGTAGATCTAAGCAAGCCGTGTGTGTACAGAACCGGGCGCAACAAGCGACAAATACCGTCGGGGCATGTAGGGTGTAACTCGTTGTCATCCTGAGGACCGAGTGCCGTTCGCGGTCTGAAGGATCTCAACGTATAGTGCTTCGCAGCATCATCCGCAGCGCGGCCAGACGGCCACGCCGCTAGCCGAAAGAGGAACCTACGCATGGGACGTTTTGTCGGAATACTCGGCTTGGCCACGATGCTGAGCCTCGCCTACATCTTCTCGACCGACCGCAAAGCCATTCGCCTCAAAACCGTCCTTTGGGGACTCGGCTTGCAGATTACTTTTGCGTTCCTGGTCCTTCGTTTCGAAGCCGGCCGAAAACTTTTCGCAGTCGCCGGACACTGTGTAAATCAGCTGCTCAGTTACGCCTTCTACGGCTCGCAATTTGTTTTTGGCGAGCTCGGCATGAAGGATTCGCCCCAACATTTTATTTTTGCCTTCCAGGTGTTGCCCGCGATTATTTTCATCGCCGCATTTTTTGCGCTGCTCTATCACCTTGGCGTCATGCAGCTAGTCATCCGCATCGCGGCTTGGCTGATGACCCGCATCATGGGCGCCAGCGGCGCGGAATCCCTCAACGTTGCCGCCAGCATCTTCATGGGACAAACCGAAGCTCCGCTCACCATTCGTCCCTTCCTAAATAAACTCACTAAATCCGAATTGATGACTGTGATGACCAGCGGCATGGCCCACGTCTCCGGCGGCATTATGGTTGCATACATTGCATTCGGCATCGAAGCGTCCCATTTGCTCACCGCCGTCATCATGACCGCTCCCGGCACGCTGCTCATGGCCAAAATGCTCGTCCCGGAAACCGAAAAGCCGCTCACCGCCGGTCAAGTGCAAATGCCGGAGATGGAAAAGGAATCCAATTTTCTCGGCGCCATTTCGCGCGGCACTGTCGACGGTCTGCACCTCGCGCTCAATGTCGGCGCCATGCTTATCTCTTTTATCGCGTTGCTCTATCTGGTCAACGGAATCATGGGTGGCATCCATAATCACATCGCGTGGTTTCCGTCCAGCATGGAACAAATTTTCGGTTGGGTCTTCGCTCCCATCGCTTGGGTAATCGGCATCCCGTGGCACGAATGTCGCGATATCGGCAATCTTTTGGGCACCCGCATGGTCATCAACGAAGTGGTGGCTTTTCAAAAGCTCGGCGCGATGAAGGCATCCCTCGACCCGCGGTCCTTCACGATCGCCACCTTCGCGCTCTGCGGCTTCGCCAATTTCAGCTCCATCGGCATACAGATCGGCGGTATCGGCGCTCTTGCTCCAGACCAACGCGGGCAACTCGCAAAATTCGGCATCCGCGCCATGCTCGCCGGCACCATGGCGAATTTAATGTCCGCTTCCATAGTTGGGATGTTCACGTAATGTCGCTGCGAGGCCCCGCCCGTGCTCCATCCCCTTTTGTAGGGGCGCAGCACGGTTTATCCTGAGTCGCGAAGGGCTGTGCCCTGTAAACTGTTAATCCAGACGTAGAAACGCGAGGTCTTGCACTCGCAAGCCAAACGACTCGACGAAAATGACCGCAACCAAAACAAAATCCAACTCCGAATTCGCCCGCGCCGAACGCGCCGCCAATTTCATCCTCGCAAAAACAAAACTCCGCCCCCGCATCGCTCTCGTTCTCGGCTCCGGACTCGGCGGTTTCGCCGACGAATTTGCCTCCGCCGTAAAAATCCCCTACGCCAAAATTCCCAACTTTCCGCAGTCCACCGCCATCGGCCACGCCGGCCAGCTCGTCATCGGCAAAGTTGGACAGATCGCCGTCGCCGGAATGCAGGGACGTGTCCATCTCTATGAAGGCTATTCCGCCAAAGACGTCGCCTTTCCGATTCGCGTTTTTGCGCTGATGGGTGTGAAAGCCGTCATCCTCACCAACGCCGCCGGCGGCATCAATCCAAAATATTCGCAGGGCTGTCTGGTCGCCCTGCGCGACCACGTCAATTCGCAAGCCGTCAATCCTCTCTCCGGCCCCAACGATGAACGCTTCGGCCCGCGCTTCCCGGATATGACCAACGCCTACGATCCCGACTTCCGCCGTTTTTTCGCGGATGAAGGAAAAAAACTCAAGCTCAATTGCCACGAAGGCGTCTACGTCGCCGTTCCCGGCCCCAGCTACGAAACCCCCGCAGAAATAAACTCCTTTCGTATCGCGGGTGCGGACCTCGTCGGCATGTCCACGGTTCCAGAGGTAATTGCCGCTCGCCACTCCGGAATGCGCGTGCTTGGAATCTCCTGCGTTACCAACATGGCCGCCGGAATTTCCGGCCAGCCGCTCGTCCATGAAGAAGTCCTGGAAACCGGCAATCGCGTGAAAACCCAATTCATTGCGCTGTTGCAAGCCGTCATTCCCAGAATTGCGGAGGCCATCGCGTGACCGACCACGACCCACTCATCTCCGCTGCGAAACTCGCTCGCGACAACGCGCACGCTCCGTATTCCAATTTCCGGGTCGGCGCTGCATTGCGCGCCACCTCCGGCCGCATTTTCGGCGGCTGCAACGTGGAAAACTCCACCTACGGTCTCACCGTTTGCGCCGAACGCATCGCCATTTTCAAAGCCATCAGCGAAGGCGAACGCGGCTTTGACGCTATCGCCGTTGTCACGGACACCGACACTCTCACCCCACCCTGCGGAGCTTGCCGCCAACTACTTTGGGAATTTTGCGGAGATATTCCGGTCGTAATGTCCAACTTGAAAAACAAAACCGAAACCGTGCAGATGCGCGACCTTTTCCCCAAGCCTTTTGATTCATCGAACCTGTAACCGCGCCACCATGCCGCGCGAATCCAACCCATGAGGCCAACCAAAATGCGCTACATCGCCAAAATCCTCATCGCCGCTCCAGCGATTGTTCTTTTCCTCGTTACTGCCGCCCTCGCGCAAGCTCCTCCAAAACAAGCCGTCAACGTCGACCTCCTCATCACCAACGCCACCATCGTCACCATGAATCCTTCACGCCAGATCATTGAAGACGGAGCTATCGCCGTCAGCGGAGACTCGATCGTCTACGTCGGCTCCCTCTCAGATTTCCGCGCCCAAAACAGCAAGGGCATTACCGCAACTCAAACCATCGACGCCAAAGGAAAGCTGGTCCTCCCCGGTTTCATCAATGGCCACACCCACGCCGCCATGACTCTGCTTCGCGGCATCAAAAATGACGTCACCCTCGACGACTGGCTCCGCAATTACATCTTTCCCGCCGAAGCCAAAAATGTGAACGAAGACTTCGTCCGCTGGGGCACTCGCCTGGGCATCGCGGAAATGCTCCGCAGCGGCATCACCACCTACGCCGACATGTACTACTTCGAAGATGCTGTAGCCGAAGAAACTAAAGCTGCCGGCATGCGCGCCATCCTCGGCGAAACTTTTATCGATTTCCCCGCGCCAGATAACAAGTCCGAGCCGGAAATGCTCTTCTACACCGAAAAATTTCTGAAGCGTTGGCAAGGCGATCCGCTGATACACGCCGCTCCAGCTCCGCACTCCATTTACACTTGTTCGCAAAAAACTTTACAAGACGCCGCCGCTCTGGCCCGTAAATACCACGCTCCGATTCTCATCCACGTAGCAGAAACCAAGAAAGAGCTCGACGATAGCCGCGCCACCAACGGCACCACTCCCGTTCAATATCTGAATAAAATCGGCATCCTCGGCCCCGACGTCCTTGCCGCCCACTGCATTTTCGTCGACGAAACCGACCGCAAAATCCTCGCCGATAAAAATGTCGGCTGTGTCCACAATCCGTCCAGCAACATGATGCTTGCCAGCGGAGTCGCCCCTGTCGCCGAAGAACGCGCCGCCGGAATTGCCGTCGGTCTCGGCACCGACGGTCCTGCCGGCAGCAACAACGATCTCGATCTCATGGAAGAAATGGATCTCGCCGCCAAGCTGCAGAAAATCACCAAAATGGACCCTCGCGCGCTCGGCGCTCAAGCCGTAGTCGAAATGGCCACCATCGACGGCGCCCGCGCTCTCCACCTCGACAAAGAAATCGGTTCCCTCGAAATCGGCAAAAAAGCCGACCTCATCCTTATCGGCCTGGATGCACCCAACGCCGTTCCCATGTACGACATCTATTCCCAACTCGCTTACGCCCTCAAAAGCAGCGACGTCGAAACCGTCGTTATCGGCGGACGCATCGTCATGCGCGATCGCAGGCTGCTCACCGTAAAGCAGGACGAAGCCACCGCCAAGGCCGCCGAATATCGCAAAAAAGTTCAGGCCTCCCTCGCCGCACCCAAATAACCCGTTTCCGTGACGCCCGACTAAGCGCGGCTACACATTTTCCCCTGTTTTTTTCAAGTACCCGTTCTTGCGCCCCGCAAATCTAAGGAGTAAGTTGAAACTCGAACCTGTCTCATCGAGCTTCAGCGAGTCGAATTAGCGAGGTTCGTGCACATGACCAATATTCTCCTGGTCGACGACAACAAAATGATCCGTCGGCAAGTCCGCGATTTGCTCGAACGCCAGTCGCAATGGCAAATCGCTGGCGAAGCCGAAAACGGCAAGGAAGCCGTCACCAATTTCCGCGGCCTCCAGCCGGATGTCACCGTCATGGATTTCGACATGCCCGGCATGAACGGTCTCGAAGCCGCGCGTTCCATCCTCTCCGAATATCCGGACGCCGCCATTTTCATGCTCTCCGTGCATCTTCCCGGCCAGCTCGCGCGCGAAGCGCAAAAAGTCGGCATCAAGGGTGCCTGCCCCAAGTCCGATATTTGGTGCCTCCGCGATGGCATTAAGGCCATCCTTCGCGGCGAAACTTATTTCCCCAGCTGACGCTCTCGCATAAAATCAATCGCATCATCTGCTCCGCAAGCTTCGCCGCGCCCATCCGCCGAAGCTGCGACACGCGAGGCGCGAATTGTCCACGATATTAAACCCGCTGCGATCCTCGACGCGCTCCCAAACAGCTCTCCTAACGCTTTTGCTCCTGGCCGCCAGCGTTCCCGATACCTCGAGCGCCCAAACCAGACACCACAGAAAGCCCGTCGCCGCCGCCGCCCCAGTCACCATACCGTGCGGCGAAGGCCTCGAACTCCGCCTCAGCTCAGCAGACTCCACCCAAGGCAGCCTCCTCCTCGCCGAACTCCGCAGCACCCAGCCCATCACCGCCATCAAAGCCGACTGGAACAAGCACGAAGTAGAATTCTGGCGCGTCACCGAGCCGCAACCGACATCCCCGGCCACCAAGTCGTCTGCCAAGCCCTCCGCCAAGTCCACCAAGAACCGGCCCGTCACTCCGCCCCATGAAACCTGGCGGGCCCTGGTCGGCGTCGACCTCGAGCAACCCTCCGGCGCCTACGACCTAACCATCCACCCTCAAATCTCTACCGCCACGCAACCCGCCTGCACCGCCTCCATCTCCGTGAAAGCAGGCCACTTCGAAACCGAGAAGCTAACCGTGCAGAAGCAGTTCGTCGAGCCTGACCCAGAGCAAGCCGCCCGCGCCGCCGAAGAGGGCACCCGCCTCCGCGCCCTCTACGACACCATCACCCCAGACCGCCTCTGGCAAGGTCCCTTCCGCGTCCCCCTCGACGGCGTCACCTCCGGCGGCAATTTCGGCAAGCGCCGCGTCCTCAACGGTACCCCCAGGTCTCCGCACACCGGGGTCGATTTCCCCGCCCCCACCGGCACCCCCATTCACGCCTCGCAGCGCGGCAAAGTCGTCCTTGCCGAACCGCTCTATTTCTCCGGCAACACGGTTTTGATCGACCACGGTCTCGGCGTTTTCACTTTCTACTGCCACATGGTCTCCATCGACGCCAAAGTTGGCGACCTCGTCGAGCCCGGAACCCTCCTCGGCAAAGTTGGCGCCACCGGCCGCGTCACCGGCCCCCACCTCCACTGGGGCCTCACCATTGATCACGCTCGCGTAAATCCCCTGCAAATCGTCCATATGCCGCAAATCGCCAGGTAATCCGCGCCTATCGCGACACCCGCCGCTCGCCCTCCTGCTGTGCCTCCAAAAATAAATCATCTGCGGTACCCAAGTACTGCGTTCCGGGTACTGTTTTGATTTTTCATTTTGTGGTACCGTCTTGCCATTGTTCTTTTTTTCAGGCAAAGGCAGAATCACTTCTGTCAGGAAACTCTTTTCGCTGGAAACAGTTTTTTTGCGGCAGGTTTCCGCGGCAGATTCAGACCGAGTGACTCTGCTGCGAAAGTTTAGGCACCGGGTGTTGATCGAAGACCGTGCGGCTGGTGCAAGCCGAACCCTCTCCCTTCCACCTGTGTAAGAGGATGTCCCCATGGCAATTCTTCATTTTCGCTACAAAGAACGCCGCCGCACCGTCAGGGTATCCCTGAACGTTGAGCTCAGAATTCACGGCCACACCGAGTCGGGCGAAAAGTTTGTCGTCACCACGGAATCTCAATCCGTCTCCCGCCATGGCGCATCCTTCGCATTCGAACAGCCGGTAGTCCTCGGGCAGTTACTCCGCTTGGAAAACCGCATCACTCGCGAGTCCGTCGAAAGCAAAGTTGTCGCCATTCGCCATGCTCGCGACGGCAAAACCTACCTCGGCGTGGAGTTTGCCAATCCCGACACCAATTTCTGGCATATGGCTTTTCCGGTTCCCGGAGCGCGCCCCATGCGCCGCATTCCTACCTCGAAAGCCAATACCGCGTAACTCATCCATCCGCAGATGACTCAAAATCCCGCGCACAGCTCTCCAGCGGGTCGAAATCCCAATCTTCTCGGCATCATTTCAGATACTCACGGCCTCCTTCGCCCCGAAGCCCTCCAAGCCTTGCGAGGCTCCGCGCTAGTTATTCACGCTGGAGACGTCGGCAACCCAGAAATTCTCGACGCCCTGCGAAAAATTGCTCCGGTCGTCGCTGTTCGAGGAAATGTAGACACCGCCGCCTGGGCGCAATCCTTGCCCATTTCCGCCACCGCCGAACTCGCCGGAACGAGTATTTACGTGCTCCACGATCTCTCCCAACTGGACATCAATCCTGCCGCCGCAGGCTTCCATATCGTAGTCAGCGGCCACTCCCACAAACCGGGAACCTCCGAACGCTCCGGCGTCCTCTACCTCAACCCCGGCAGCGCCGGCCCTCGCCGCTTCCAATTACCCATCACCCTCGCCCGCCTCGACCTCTCCCAGTCCCCGCTGAAAGTAGAGTTCATCGAACTTGCAAAAAACTGAGCGAGATCCCCATCGACCTGCGATATTCAAATGTAACCGCAGCGATGGTAGACTCTCTCCATGCCGAAAAAGAAACTCACCAAAAAGAAAAGCAAAGCTCCAGCGAAAAAAGCCAAGTCCAGCGCTAAGATTGCCTTGAAAGCGAAAGTAGCGGCCAAGAAAAAGCTCGCCGCCAGGAAAAAGCCTGCGCCAAAAAAACGCGCCGCGACCAAAGCAAAAGCTCCCATCAGGAAAACTCGCGCCATGTCGAAAAGAGAAGCCCGCTCCGTTGGCCTC
Source organism: Candidatus Acidiferrum sp. (assembly GCA_036495905.1). Classification (GTDB taxonomy): domain Bacteria; phylum Acidobacteriota; class Terriglobia; order Acidiferrales; family UBA7541; genus Acidiferrum. The sequence goes on along the minus strand of DASXMB010000014.1, from coordinate 11,202 downwards.
GGTGGCCCCGGTCAAGACGTCGAAACCGTTCCCATGAAGCGTGATCAGCGTCGCGCCCGTCGCGGCGCCGGAACCGGAGACCTCCAGGGAATTTCCTCGGTCGAAGATGTCGATTCCGAAAGCGCCGAAGAACTGCTCGAAGAAGGTCAGGCCTTTGAAGCAGAAGTCGTCAGCGGTGTCGAAGACGCGCCCGATGCCGACCAGGGTCCGGTCCGCACTCGCGAAGTTCCAGAAGACGATGTCCCGTCCGAATACGAAGACAAAGATCGAATTTAGAGCTACAGCGTTTCCCGGCCTGGGTCGGTGTCGAATTCGCAGTTCTCGAGGGTGGAACGAATATGAACATGCGGCAAGCGGTGGTGTTGGCCGGAGTAGTGCTCTTGGCTGCGGTGGGAGCTTCGATTAGCCGTTCGCAAAAGGCCCCCGCTGCGGCGGAAAAATCCGAAGTCGAGCGCGGCAAATATCTCGTCGAAGAAGTCGCCAAATGCGCGGAATGCCACACGCCCCGTGACGCGCAAGGCAACCTGAAAGCCAATGCCTGGCTGCGCGGCGCTCCCATCTGGATTCGCCCCGTCGGCCCCATCGGCAATTGGGCCGATCGCGCTCCCGCTCTCGCCGGCTTTCCCAGCTTCACCGAAGAGCAAGGCGAGCGAGTTTTGGAGCAGGGCACCGGCCCCGAAGGCGAAACGCTCCGCCCGCCCATGCACATCTACCACATGAACCACGCCGACGCCCGCGCCATCATCGCCTACCTAAAATCGCTACCCCGCGGCCCCGCCGGCGAATAATCTCCGCTCCCAATTTTCCGCGGCGAATTATTCTAAGAGCGTGGAATATTTCCTAAGAAGTTTGCGTCAGGGCCCGGCTTCAGCTCGTCCTGCGGCACGAAGGGTTCTTTGTCACAGCACGGACTTCGGTTTCACGTCGTGGCACAAGGCGCTATTCGTCAGGGCACGGCTTCAGCCGTGCCACAAGAGCCGGCCACGAGATCGGCTTTAGCCGCTGAGGGTGCCGTAACTTCCGTGGGTCGCCGCAACAAGCAAAAAACTGTCATCCCGGGAGTGCCTGTGCATTTCGCCGGCACTCCCGGGATCTGCTGTCTGAATGGTCCGCCAATTATTCATGGCCCGAGTCGTCAGGGCACGGCTTTAGCCGTGCCACAAAGCCAGCCACAAAACGGGCTTTAGCCCCTGAGGGCAATCAAGCGCAAGAAAGGCTCTGAGCGAGAAATTCCTCTCCTTCAATGACCACTCTTCGGTATGCCGTTCTCGTCGTAGCCAAGGATGTCCTCTTCGCGCAGACCCTCCAAGCGAGGCAACGCATCCACACGCCTCAGAATATCCTCGACGGACTCCGCCTGAGACAAACGGCTTAAGCCGCTCGAAAAGAGACTTATGAATTGCGTCGACAACGGACTCGCTAGTCTGTTCAGCGATTTGCCGCGCAAGCCGTTCGATTTCGTCATCGTTAATGTTGATCGCCATTTCGTACGCTTCACCCGCCTTTTCGCCCCTACTTTCCCGCATACCTCCGAAAAAACGAGTCCGCCTTCCACTGCGGCCGCGCATCCTTATTCGCAATCGATATCAACAATTGCCGCACAATCTCCTCGTACAACGCCGCCGTCTTCAAATCTACCGGCTGCGATAAATCATCCGACGGCGCGTGATACCGCGTCGTCAGCCAATCCTTGAAAGTCTTTTCTTCCGGTGACCCCGGCTCAAATCCCACATCCAGTTTCACTGCCGGAATTCCGTGCCGGATAAAACTGTACTGATCGCTCCGGATAAACGCATTGCGCAGCGGCTGCGGGTCCGCCTGCACCTCGATTCCAAAAGCCTTCGCCGCCTCTCGCGCCCGGTCTCCCAAATCCGATTCCGTCAGTCCCTGCACCTTCAAAACTTTCAACGGCACAATCGGCAAGAACATATCGATATTAATGTCCGCTACGATCGATTTTGCCGGCACCGTTGGATGCGCCGCAAAATATTGCGAACCCAGCAATCCTTTTTCTTCCCCAGTCACCAAAACAAACAGCACCGACCGCCGCAATTGCTCCGCATGCTGATTCCACGACCGCGCAATTTCCAGCAGCGCCGAACTTCCCGCCGCATTGTCCATCGCGCCGTTGTAAATACTGTCCCCATTAATCGGCTCGCCGATCCCGATGTGATCCAGGTGCGCGGACAGCACCACATATTCATTCCGTAGCGCCGGATCGTTTCCCGTCAGCTTCGCCACCAGATTCGCCGATTCCACGTTCGCAGTTTTGATCGTCGCGTGCGCCTTCAGCGAAATGTTTAGCGGAAAATGCGGCAGCGCTTTGCGATCTTTCCCCAGTTCCACGATTTCCGAAAACTTATGGCCAGACGCCGCAAAAAGTTTCTCCGCATTAGCGGGATTGAACGTCATCGAAAGTTTCATTCCCGCCGTCTCATTGAATTCGTCGCCCACTAGCGCCATCGAAGCATGCGTGCGATTCACCGAAATCCGCGACCACGGGATATCCATCGACGCCGGATTCGGAATCCCAATCGTCCCGATCACCCCTGCTTGCTTCAGCGCCTTCCATCGTTCTCCCGCCGTCTGGTAGTGCGCGGAAAGTGAAATCGGCGTGTCCGCCGGCGAGCCTGCAAAATACACAATGATTTTCCCGTGCAGATCCTGCCCCGCCAGATCGTCATATTTCGTTTCCGGAATCTTCAAGCCGTAACCCGCAAAAACCAGTGGCGCGGTAATTTCCTCCCCAGCCGCATCGATGCGCGTGCTGAAAATTGCATCGTCTCCGAGCGTCAGTGGCTGTACTTTCCCGTCGTGAACCAGCGCCGCCGACGAATCCTTTTCCACAATTTGCCGCGAAATAAATTTCACCGGCTGATAAAAACCATCCGTCCCCGCTGGCTGCAATCCAGCTTTCGTGAATTGATCCACCATGTACGCCTGCGCTTTGCGCAACCCTTCGCTCCCCGTCTCTCGCCCTTCTAGATTGTCGTCCGCAAGAAATTTGACGGTGTTCCACCACGACTCTCCGTCGAAATGTTTCGCTGGCTGTTGCGCCGCGGCCAAAACCGCAACGCCCAGCACCGCCGCAAGCGTCAAAATTTTTCTAGAAAAAATCGCCATGGCTAACCCTCGCTTTTGGCCCGTTTCCCGGGCAAATCAACGCCTTATTCCCATCGCGTCTCGCGCGAAGCATAACAGGCCATTCCCAAACCGCCAAGAGCATGGCTCTTTTTACATCCGTTCTCAAAACGGGAATACCACGCCGTCGAGCCCCGCTAAGCGATTATTCCTCAACCACCTACACGTATCACCCGATGGAGGCAACCTTTCAACCCGCCTAACCTGAATGAGTCATACGGGCAAGCGTTGGAGGCTGCAATGAACACCACACTAAATGGCACGCTCGCGAAAGTGATGTACGTTGCCGGCGTCACCACATTTTGCACTTTCCTCGGATGCTGGGCGGTTCTCGCTCATCAGGGCAGCATGGCTGCCTCTCGCCCGTCCATGATGGACACCCACTTCGCCAAAGCTGCTGCGCAAGGCGGCATGGCCGAAGTCAAACTGGGTCAGTTGGCCGTGGACCACGGCACCAATGACGCCGTGAAATCTTTTGGCCAGCACATGGTTGACGATCACACCAAAGCCGGCGATCAGTTGAAGCAGGTCGCGCAATCGGAAAATATGAATTTGCCCGGTGACATCAGCGCGAAAGATAAAGCCAGCTACGACGCTCTCTCCAAATTATCCGGCGCCGCTTTCGACAAAGCCTACGCCCGCGACATGGTCAAAGACCACGAAGAAGACATCGCCGAATTTCAAAAAGAAGCCAATGGCGGCAAAGACCAAGCTCTAAAGAATTTCGCTACCGAAACGCTGCCCACTCTCAAAGATCATCTCAAGCAAGCCCGTGAAATGATGAAGGCCGTCACCACGACTGCCCGCACCACTCATCCATCCGCCGCCCAACACGGCCGCCGCTAACATCCAGCGTTCACTGAGAAATTTCCGTCGAGCACAATTCCTCGCGTCACCGGTCATCAACGCGCTCGCTGTCATGCATCCCACTAAGCGATGTCATCCTGAGGCTACCCGATTAGGGTAGCCGAAGGACCTCAACGTAAAAAATTTTCGCTGAACAAAATCTCTCGCGCACCCAAGAATTCTCCGTCGAGCAAAATTTCTCGTGCCACCCAAGGCTGTTCCATCGAGCAGAATCGCCCGCGTACCAAAAACCTGTCATTCCGGGAGTGCCTGCGTCCTCGCAGGCACTCCCGGAATCTGCTGTTTCTTCGATGTCGTATAGAGCGGCAAACGCTGATTCCGGCGCACCCGCCCGTCTAACCCAGCTTCGGATGCCGCAAGTGAAACCCGCTAGCCTCCTGATACGCCCGCGCAAACGCCAGCAACTTCGCCTCGCCGTATAAATTCCCCAAAAACGTCAGACTCACCGGAGTCCCCGGCCCCGCCACATTGTCGTCAGACCCATCCTCCGTCGAAAAAGGTTTCGGCGCATCGTCGCCCCGAAATCCGTTCGGCAGAATCACCGCCGGCTGACCGGTCAAATTTGTAATCGTCAGTTGCTGGCTCCCTGTCGGCGCCACGATCACATCGAAATCCGCGAAAACTTTCGCCACCGCTTCCATCGCCATTCGCCGCGCCCGCGCCGCCTGAATGTATTCCACCGCCGGAATAAATCGCGCGGACCGGAACGCATTCGGCCAATCTTGCGGACCTTGCGCCGTCAGCAATTTATCTCTGCCACTCCTCGTCAAGTCGTCAAACGCCGCCGCCGCTTCCGCCGTGAGCATCGCCACCATCGGCCCGTACGGAAACTTCGGCATTTCCACTGGCGTCATTTGCACGCCCATTTCTTTTAGTTTTGCCAGCGCTGCGTCATTAAACTTCCGATCGTATTCCGCACGCGCCATTCCCAGTTCGCGCCGGCGACGTTGCTCGTCTCGCTTTTTCTGCTCTTCGATGCTCGCCGCCGGTTCTTCCGCCGCCGCGGTTGCCGCCGCCCCCGGAGCGCGCCGTTCAAAATCGCTCTTCAAGTATCCCACCCGCAATTTTCGCCAATCCAGTTGCCCGTCCCAATTGAACGCCGCATCCCGCACCGTCCGATCTTTTCCGTCCGGACCGTGAATCGCGCTCAGCACCAACGCGCAATCTTCCACCGTGCGGCAAATCGGCCCCAATTTATCCATGCTCCACGAAAGCGCCATCGCTCCCGTGCGCGGCACCAATCCAAACGTTGGCCGCAGTCCGGTCGTTCCGCATCGCGTCGACGGCGAAGAAATCGATCCCAGCGTTTCCGAACCGATGCTGAACGCCACGCAACCCGCCGCTGTTGCCGACGCCGGTCCCGCCGACGAGCCGCTCGAACCTTGCGCCGGATTCCACGGATTTCGCGTCTTTCCGCCAAACCAAACGTCGCCTTGTGCCAGCGCACCCAGCGTCAATTTCGCCACCAGCACCGCGCCCGCGCGATCCAATCTCCGCACTACTTCGGCGTCTTCGTCGATCACTTGTTTTTCAAATCCGCCCGCGCCCCAGGTCGTCGGGTAACCTTTCGCCGCCAGCAAATCTTTTGCGCCCCACGGCAAACCGTGCAGCGGTCCGCGATATTTTCCCGCCGCAATTTCGCGATCCGCTTCCTTCGCCTGATTCAGCGCCCGTTCTTCCGTCAGCGTGATCACGAATTTCAGCGTCGGATCGTAACGCTTCAATCTTTGCAAATACATCGTCGTCAAATTCACCGACGAAACTCGTCGCGTGCGCACCAGTTCCGCCAATTCCCGCACGCTGGCAAACGCCAGCGCTTCAAAATCTGTACGCCCGCCGGCCTTGCCGAAATCCGCGAACGCTTCCGGAAGTTTCGCCACGGACATGCGCAGCGGCCGCTTCGCCGTTTCGTATTTTGTGCCCGGCAAAATCGGATCGAAAATCAGCGCCGGATCCACGGAATTCTCCATGTGCAGCGCGTGAATTTGTTCGTAACCGCCGGCTCGCTGGTTCAAATCGTCCAGCATCATCTGTTTGTCTTCGTCGGGGATCGCCACGTCGGCCAGCTTGGCGGCGTTGTCGATCATTTCTTTGGTGATTTTCGCCGCGCCTTGCGCCTGAGCTTGCGCCCACAACACGCCGGGAAATAATGTCCCGCTAAGTCCCAGCGCCGAACATGCCGTCAGAAAACTTCGTCGATCCACCATTTGGTCCGCTCCCATAATTTTTGTACGAGCGTCGCGTACTATACCACCGGCTGCGCGGTCCCGCAGCCCGGCGCTGTTTTTCTTCGCGGATGGCGGACATTTTATTTCTTGGATTCGAGACGCTGGCGATAGAGTTTCTGCGCCGTGGTGCGCAGCGTCTCCGGGACATTCTTGTTGGTGGTAAGTTTTTTCAGATCGACGACATTCACCATCGGCAGCATGTGCAGGCTGACATCCAGCGGAGTTTTTGGATTGTTCACCAGATTGCGCAGCACCGTATAGTTTTTACGAAAATTCCGATTGTTCGCGATCAGCCGCAAAATTTCGTCCGTCAAACTGGACATGGCCGCGAATGCTTCCACTTCCTGGCTGGTGAGTCGAGGCGATTGCAGCACCGCGCGCTGCACCACTTTGTTGGAATCGCGAATTAACGTGCGGCGCGCTTCGGACCCGCCTTTAATTGCAAACTTAACCCGCTCCGCCACTGTCATGGTGGTCAGCCGCTGCAATAAAGTTTTGCGGCGCTCGTCGTCGGGTTCCGCTTCCGCGGCGGCTTCCGCCAGCGCGGCCGCATCCACGTTGGAGCTGAGCAGTTCGTGAATTTGTGTTTTTTGTTCGTCGGTGGCGGCGGAATTATGTTCCAGCGCCGCGGCCAGCACCGGCGAATCGGTCACCCGCTCCAAATCTTCCAGCAACGAAGTGATGCCCAGCGTTGAAAGATGCCGCACCACCGGCGCCAGATGCGCGGCGCTGCAATTTTTGTTTTGCACCATCGCATCGCAAATTCCCGGCTTGTCGGCCAGTTCGCGTGACGCATACGCAAACAGCGCCGGGGAAGCGTTTTCTCGCTTGATTGCTTCCACAAAACTTTCGATCGGTTGCGAAAGCAGCGCTTCCTGCGCGCGCTCCGCGATCATTTCGTCCTGGTCGTTGGAAAGAATCGCCAGCAGTTCCGCGCGGTCCGCCGGAGCAAGATGCGCGCCGCCGCTGCACACCGCGATTTTTCGTTCTCGCGTGGCGCGGCCGCGCCGCAAATCTTCGATAACTTCAGGGCTGAGCGTTTCCACTGGGCTACCTTAAATCTTTTTGACTGAGCACTATTGTACCGGACGCGCCCGGCCCGCCAATGGGCGGCATCGCTTTGCCGTTCAATTCCAGCAACACCACGGAAGAGTCCGCCACCGTGACTTCAAACTGGCGCGCCGCGGAAAAATGATGCGTGTCTCCGGCGGAAACTTCGCTGTCCAGCAGCACCATGCCGTCCGCCACCACACGCACGCGAGTCGCCGCTGAGGCGGAAAGCGATAGATCTAGCGGCAGCCGAGCCGCGACTGGCGCGGGCGTGTCCCTTACGCTTGCGGCGGAGGGCGAAGAATTTGCCGACCCCGAATTTGCGAGCCCAGCATTTGCGTAGCCTGCATTCGGAGGGGGCCCCGCATTTCCGCTCGACGAATTTCCCGCCGATGAATTTGCTGCAGAACTATTCGCCGGCGCCGAGTCTTGCCGCCGCCCTGCGCCGCCAGATCCAGGCGCAAGCCGCGATTGATTCTGCGCAGCGCTCGCCGAAGATTTCGCCGCGCGATGCGCCGCAAAACGCCGCCAGCCATAAATCCCACCCGCGATAATTCCCGCGATTACCAGCAGCAGACCGACCGCCAGCGCCGCCACCACCCACTTTGGGGTCGAAGGAATGCGCTCTTCGTGCGTGGGATGAGCCGGAATTTGCTGGCCGTATGCCAGATCGTATTCGGCCAGCAGATTTTCTTCGTCCAGCCCCAGATAGCGCGCGATGGACCGCACAAATCCGCGATTGAAAGCGCCGCCGGGCAGTTTATGCCAGTCTTCGTTTTCAAACGCTTCTAGAAAACGCGTGCCGATGCGCGTGCCTAGCGTAACTTCATTCAGCGTCACTTCGCGCATTTCGCGCTCGCGCTTCAGACGTTCGCCAAAATTTCCCTTAGCCATCGGCAGGTTGGTGCCCAACAATTTGAGATGGGACTGCACGCACTGGGAGTTGTCACCACGCGAATGCAATCGCACTGCAGCGGGCGCGTCACCAGCAGCGCCAAAACCCCTGCGGGCACTATAGGCGGACGACCAAGACGCTGTCAAACAACCGCCGCAAGTAGCCGTACGCGAACGAGAAATTGCCGTCCCGGGGTTCGCCCATGAGCGACCGTTTCCGCTGACGGTGTGGGCCGCTCGCGGTACCGTCCTGTCCGATTCCGCGACGCTCCTTCCCGTAAGCGGACAATCAGCACCGGTCTCCGCTCCAACCAAGCCGTTCAACCGCAACATCCGCGACAACTTAAAGGCGGATGCAGCGCGGAAGAAGATGTGCTAATACTATTAATTCGACTGGCACCAACCTTGGGAGGCGCGAATGCGCGTATTGATTCAATTCATACAGGACTTCAAATACGCTTTTCGCTCGCTATCCCGCGCAAAAGGGCTCGCTCTCACCGTCATCCTCACTTTAGCGCTCGGCATCGGCGCCAATGCCGCCATCTTTAGCCTGGTCCGCGGCGTGCTCCTCCGCCCGCTAGCGAATCGCGACGAAAATCGCCTCATCTACATTCGCCAAAGCGCCCCTGGCCTGGGTAACGACGATGTCGCTTTCTCCGTCCCCGAAATTCAGGACCTGAAAGGCCGCGTCCATTCCGTTTCCGAATTCGGCGATTTCTCCGTGATTGGTTTCACCATGCTGGGTCTGGGTGAGCCGCGCGAAATTCAAGGCGGTGTCGTCGGCGGAAATTACTTTGACGCCGTGGGCCTGCACCCCATCCTCGGACGCCTGATCGGGCCTCAAGACGACGGCCCGAATGCCGCCGGAGTCGTCGTTCTCACCTATCGCTTCTGGAACACCGCTCTCAAGCGGGATCCTTCCGTAATCGGCACGCCTCTTCGCCTGGAAAGCGGTTTCGGCGAGCGCACGGCGAAAATCATCGGCGTCCTCGAACCGTCCGTCCCGTACCCGCAAGAAACGGAGATCATCGCAAACGTTGTCACCAGCCCGCATCACCTGTCCGCCACCATGGTCACTGGTCGCGTGCATCGCATGACGGAAGTCTTTGGTCGCCTCGCGCCCGGGGCCACTCTTGATCAGGCTCGCGCGGAGTTACGCTCCGTCTACTCAACCATGAAGACCGATCATGCCGACGCCTACCCCAATCGAGGCGGCTACACGATTGACGCTAAACTCCTGCGTGACCAGCTAACTTCCGACGCCCGCACTATCCTCCTCATCCTCCTCGCTGCCTCCGGATTGCTTTTCGTCATCGCTTGCTCCAATGCCGCCAACCTGATCCTTGCCCGCACCGTTCGTCGTGAGGCAGAGTTGACCGTCCGCGCCGCTCTCGGCGCCAGCACCGGCGCCCTGCGTCGCTCTTTGCTCGCGGAAAGCCTTTTGCTCTGCACCGCTGGAGCCGCTCTTGGCGTCTTCATCGCGGGTCCGCTCCTCGGCATCTTGTCGCGCTACGCTTCGCGATTTTCGGTGCGCGCTTTGGACCTCACCGTGGACTCGAGTGTCCTTTGGGTCGGAGCATTGCTCGCAATTCTCGCCGCGGTGCTACTCGCTTATGTTCCAAATCTCCCGACCGCCAAGACTTCGCAGTCTCCTGGACTGGCCAGCGCTGGCGTCCGCATAACCGGCGGCACGAACCGCCGTCTGCGTGTTTTTGTCGTCGTGCAGATTGCTGCTTCCTTCCTGCTTCTCGCTGGAGCCAGCACGCTTTTGAAAACGCTGATTAGTTTGCAGAATACCCGCACTGGACTTGATACCCGCCACGTGCTGGCTATCGATGTTCCGGTGATGTCCCAGGGAAAATCCCACCAGCAAATTGTGGATTTCTATAGTGAAATCAGGAATCGCGTGGATGCTCTGCCAGGCGTAACCAATAGCGCTGTTGGCTTCTTTACTCCGTGGCGCGATGGCAACACGGGAGTCGCTCTTGAATTTTCCGCGGATGGCCACACTCACGTCGCCGGTCAAGATCCTCGTGCGCAAATGCGATTCATCACTCCGGGGTTTTTCCCCTCGCTGGGCGTTCCCATTGTCTCTGGGCGAGACTTCACCGATTCGGACGGGCGCAGCAAAGACGATCCCGTCGTTATCGTGAGTGAAACTCTTGCCAAGCAAATGTTCCCGAACCAGGATGCCGTGAACCGCCACGTCTATTGGACCGATCCTGTCTTGCAGTTCGCCATTGGGGTTACTGGCGCGCCGCATCGCATCATTGGCGTGGCCGCTGACGTTGACGATACCCACGTCGTTCCTGAGCCTACGGTCACCATATACACCCCTTTTCAAGAAACTACCTTCGGCGGCCGTCTGTTCGTTCATACCAGCGCCGATCCGTATACCCTCGTTAAACCGGTCAGCGACATTATCCGCGGTATGTCCGCAGACCAGCCGGTGGAGCACGCCGCAACTCTCCAGGACATTCGTGCGGAGGTTCTTACGCCGGATCGTCTCAACACCGTGGTGTTCGGAATCTTTGCCGCCGTCGCCCTGTTGATCGCTCTGGTCGGTGTAGCCGGCGTCCTGGCATTTTCTGTCAGCGCCCGCATTCGAGAGTTCGGCATTCGCCTGGCCCTCGGCTCGCCGCCGCAGCGCCTGCTTGCTGGAGTCATTCGCGAAGGCGCCGTGATGGCCGCCATCGGAGTGCTGGCCGGATCCGTCGGAGGATATTGGCTCGCTCGTCTTGCGGCAAAATATTTCACGGACTTGCGCATGCCCGGCGTACTGCCGGTCGTTGCCTCGGCGCTTCTGCTTCTCGCCGCCGCGGTCATTGCGTCCGCGCTGCCCGCAGCACGCGCCTCTCGCGTCGACGTGATCCAAGCCCTCCGCACCGAGTAACTATGCTGCGTGGCATGGATGAAGAGAGACGTAAGACCCACGCGAGAAAACCGAACGGGGGGAATCCCGCGTTGCATGAACGTGGCAGCGAAATATTCGTGACGAGAGCTACTCCGCGGCGCTAAGAAA
>DASXMB010000013.1:0-1574 GCA_036495905.1 Candidatus Acidiferrum sp. | reverse complement strand
CGCCTCGAGACAAGCCTCCAGCAGCAGCTTCTCCATGAACGGGTCGCCCACCTGCACGTTCGGCCGCTTCTGTTTCGATTCTTCGGTGAATTCCGCGGAAGCCAGCAGCGAAGCGCCGTGAATGCCGTCGCGCCCCGTTTTCGCGCCGACATAAATAACGGGATTCCCGGTGCCCTTCGCCTTGGCGAAAAACAAATCTTCTTTCCTGGCGATTCCCAGCGCCAGCGCATTCACCAGCGGATTTTGCGAGTAGCAAGGCTCGAAGCCAACTTCGCCACCAACTGTCGGCACGCCAAAACAATTTCCGTAGTTCGCAATGCCCCGAATCACGCCATCTAGAATGCGGCGGTTCTTCGCGGCGTCCTCTTCGCTCACGCCGTTGCCCGCGACAATCGGGCCAAATCGAAGCGAATCGAGCACCGCCACCGGCCGCGCGCCCATGGTGAAAATGTCGCGCAAGATTCCGCCCACGCCCGTCGTGGCGCCCTGAAACGGTTCCACGTAGCTCGGGTGGTTGTGCGATTCGATTTTGAATGCGGCAACCAGCCCGTCGCCAATGTCCACAACGCCGGCGTTCTCCCCCGGCCCTTGCACCACCAGCTTGCCGCGCGTGGGTAAGCGCTTCAGGTGCACTTTACTCGACTTGTACGAGCAGTGCTCGCTCCACATCACGGAAAAAATCCCCAGCTCCGTAATATTCGGCTCGCGGCCCAGGATCTGCTTGACGCGTGCGTATTCTTCCGCGGTAAGGCCGTGTTCCGCCGCGATTTCCGGAGTGACTTTGATTTCAGTAGGTGCTGTGGCCATTTCGTCTCGCCTGAGAAAAAAAGAGCACGGCATGCCGTGCCCCGAAAAATCCCAAATTCACCGCCAAGCCGGCGGCCTTAAAATTCACGCGGTCGCCTTTGCCGCGCCGACCAGCGCTTCCACCATCGAGCGGAAGATCATCAGACCGTCCGCTGAATCCAGCGCGGACTCTACGGCGCGCTCCGGATGCGGCATGAGACCCGCGACGTTGCGCTCGCGATTGCAAATTCCGGCGATATTCGCCATTGATCCGTTCGGATTCCCGGCCGCATCATCCGTTCCATCGGCCGTGGTGTAACGAAAGATCACCTGCCGATTCCTCTCGAGTTCCGCCAGCGTCGCTTCATCGCAAGTGTAATTGCCGTCGCTATGCGCGATGGGAATCTTCAGGATTTGCCCCTTGGTGGCCACGTTGGTAAACGGCGTATCCGTCTGCTCCACGCGAACGTCCACATGCCGGCAGATAAATCGCAGGCCGCTGTTGCGCATCATGGCCCCGGGCAGCAAGCCCGCTTCCAGCAAGATCTGAAAGCCGTTGCAGACGCCCAGCACCATCCCACCGCTCTTCGCGAATTTGCTGACCGATTTCATCACCGGCGAGAATCGCGCGATGGCTCCCGTGCGCAGGTAATCCCCGAAGGCAAATCCGCCGGGCAGAATAATGGCATCGCAATTCGCAAGCTCCTGCGATTGGTGCCAGATAAATTCGACCGGTTTCTTCAGGATGTTGCCGATGGCGTAAAACGCGTCGTGATCGCAGTTGGAGC
>DASXMB010000012.1:0-21033 GCA_036495905.1 Candidatus Acidiferrum sp. | reverse complement strand
GTACCTTCGGATTATGCTTCGACAACACCTTCGTAATCGCCGCCGTCAACGTCGTCTTGCCATGGTCAATGTGACCAATCGTCCCAATGTTCACATGCGGCTTGCTGCGCTCGAATTTCTCCTTCGCCATGGTCCCCTCTGCTCCTCAATCGAATTCGTTCCAAATCCCAGACTAAAATTGTTACCGCGAAACTTTCCCCTTGGCCTTATCGATAATTTCCTGCGCAATCGAGTTCGGCGCTTCCGCATAGTGCGAAAAGTGCATCGTAAAATTCGCGCGCCCTTGCGTCCGGCTGCGCAAATCCGTCGCGTACCCAAACATCTGCGACAACGGCACTTCCACCCGAATCACGTTGCTGCCAGCGCGATTTTCCGAACCCTGAATCGCCGACCGCCGCGCATTCAAATCGCCGTACACCGCCGCCATATATTCTTCCGGAACCACCACTTCCACCTTCATAATCGGTTCCAGCAGCACCGGTGACGCTTTCGCGCAAGCCGCCTTAAACGCCATCGACCCCGCAATTTTGAACGCCATTTCCGAACTGTCTACATCGTGATAGCTGCCATCGATCAACACCACCGCGACATCCACCATCGTAAATCCCGCAAGAATTCCGTTATCCAGCGCTTCGCGAATTCCCGCTTCGATCGGCGCGATAAATTCCCGCGGAATCGACCCGCCAACCACCTTATCGATAAAAAGAAACCGGTGCTCCTTGTCGAACTTCCATTTCCCCGCCGGTCCGCCGACCACTTCCTTCGCCAGCGCATCCAGTTCGTCCGTCGACATTTCCTTCATGTTTTCCCGGCTCGAGCTGGGAATCGGATGCAGCTCAATTTCGCAATGCCCATACTGTCCGCGTCCGCCGGTCTGCTTGATGTACTTCCCTTCGGCAGTCGACTTCTTCCGAATCGTCTCGCGATACGCCACTTGCGGACGTCCCACATTCGCCTGCACGTTATATTCGCGCAGCATGCGGTCCACAATAATTTCCAGATGTAATTCGCCCATCCCGGAAATTAACGTCTGCCCGGTATCCGGCTCCGTCGACACCCGGAACGTCGGATCTTCCTGCGCCAGCCGTTGCATCGCCACGCCCAGCTTGTCTTGATCCGCTTTCGTCTTCGGCTCGATCGCCACGGAAATTACCGGCGCCGGAAAATCAATCGACTCCAGCACCACCTGCTTGTTTTCGTCGCACAACGTATCGCCAGTATTTACGCTCTTCAGTCCCACGCATGCGCAAATATCGCCCGCATACACCGCATCGATTTCTTCCCGTTTGTTCGCATGCATTTGCAGCAAACGGCTGATCCGCTCGCGCGTGCCTTTGCCGGAGTTATACACATAACTCCCCGATTGCAACACGCCCGAATAAACTCGGATGTACGTCACATGACCCACGAACGGGTCGGACATAATTTTGAACGCCAACGCAGAAAACGGAGCGTCGTCCGCCGCCCGTCGCAGTTCCACTTCATCCGTCTGCGGATTCACGCCTTCCAGCGGCGGCACATCCACTGGCGACGGCAAATAATCGATTACCGCGTCCAACAACGGTTGAATTCCTTTGTTCTTAAACGCCGAACCCGCCAGCACCGGAACAATCTTCAGCGCCAAAGTCGATTTACGCACCGACTTCCGCATCTCTTCCACACTCAACGTGCCTTCCGTCAAATACTTGTCGATCACTTCATCGTCGTGTTCCGCGATGTAGTCCACCATCTTGCTGCGATGCTCGTCGTAAAACGCCTTGTCAATCGCCGAGCCTTTCAGCGCCGCCGCCACATCCGGCCGCGAATCCACAAACGCCTTGTCCCACAATTTCTCGACTTCAAAAATTTCAAATTTTGCGCCCAGCGTCTCTTCGAGCCACACAATCACCTTCTGCTCGATGAAATCGATTACCCCGATATAGTTATCTTCCCGGCCCAGCGGAAATTGCAGCGGCACCGGATGCGCGCCCAAACGTTGCCGAATTGTCCGAATCACATGATCAAAATCCGCGCCCATGCGGTCCATCTTGTTTACAAAACAAATTCGCGGCACACGATACTTGTCCGCCTGCCTCCACACTGTCTCCGACTGCGGCTGTACGCCCGCCACCGAGTCAAACACGCACACCGCGCCATCCAAAACTCGCAGCGACCGTTCCACTTCCACGGTGAAGTCCACGTGGCCCGGTGTATCGATAATGTTTACGCGATATTTCTTCCCGAACCGGTCCCACGAAGCCGTCGTCGCCGCGGACGTAATCGTAATTCCGCGCTCCCGCTCTTGCTCCATCCAGTCCATCGTGGCCGTGCCTTCATCCACCGACCCGATCTTGTAAGTCACACCGGTATAAAACAGAATCCGCTCCGTTGACGTGGTCTTGCCCGCGTCAATGTGCGCCATAATCCCGATGTTCCGCGTGTCTTCGAGTTTGAATGCCCGACCCATAGTCCCTTAAAAAACTCTCCCCTGAATAATTACCAGCGATAATGCGCGAAAGCCTTGTTCGCTTCCGCCATCCGATGCACATCTTCCTTCTTCTTCATTGCTCCGCCGCGCGCGTTCGACGCATCGATCAGCTCATCGGCTAGCTTATCCACCATCGTTTTTCCGGCCCGCTCTCGCGAATACTGCAGCAGCCACCGAATCGCCAGCGATTGCCTCCGAAACGGATTCACTTCCACCGGCACCTGATAGTTCGCTCCGCCTACCCGCCGCGTCTTCACTTCCAGCAACGGTTTCACGTTCTCGATTGCCTTCTTGAAGAGCTTCAGCGCATCGTCGTTCGTCTTCTTCGCCATCTGATCCATCGCGCCGTAAAACACCCGCTGCGCCGTGGACTTCTTGCCTTCCCACATCATCGAACAAATAAACTTCTCCACAATGTCGCTGTCATAGACCGGGTCGGTAGCTTGCGGCCGGCGGCTGATTATTCCTTTGCGTGGCATTGCTCTTTATCGCTCCTTCAAATTTCGCTCGAAAAATTTACTTCGCTTGCGCTGCCTTCGGACGCTTCGCCCCATACTTCGAACGCCCCTGCTTGCGATTTTCCACGCCCGCCGCGTCCAATGTTCCGCGCACAATGTGATACCGCACTCCCGGCAAATCCTTCACCCTGCCGCCGCGCACCAGCACGATCGAGTGCTCCTGCAAGTTGTGCCCAATCCCTGGAATGTACGTCGTCACTTCAATCGAATTCGTCAGCCGCACCCGCGCCACCTTGCGCAATGCGGAGTTTGGTTTCTTTGGTGTTTGTGTGTAAACGCGAATGCATACTCCGCGCTTTTCCGGGCAGCCCATCAGCGCGGGAGACTTGGTTTTTACCAGAACCTTCTCTCGCCCCATTCGTACTAATTGCGAAAACGTCGGCACAGTCAGCCCCTCTTTTTTGTGATCCTCGCGAACCGGATCGTCAACTACGCGCACAGCTTTCACGCGGCTCTCGCATGCGCGCAAAATAAAATTGCGCGAGAGCGCACCAAAGCGCTGAAAAGGCACTGCGAATCCGGAGATACCCCTAGCAAGAAACTCCGCACAAACTCCAAGACACGTACCGCATTCTTGGTTCGAATCGGAGAGGCTTACTCGGCTTTGCGGGGCTGGCGCCCCATTCCGGCCGCTCTTCTGTCCCATTCCGTCTTGCTATGTTCCGGGACTGAAGATATTCCCTTCCAACTACTTCAGGGGCAATTCACCCCTGACAAACTATGAAGTATAGGGATTGTCAGGTGTCATGTCAAATTTTTTCGATACATTCCTGTAGAAACTTTTGCCGAAATCCACAGTTTGGCATCGCCCTTGCTTCAGCCGGGTCCTTCTGATTTCTCCCAAAGGGGCCCCCGACCTCAGCTCGCTGCTCCTATCGCCACCAGCCCAGAGTGCCTTTGGGGCTCGGAACGCCGCTAACTAGCCTATTAGCAAGATTTTATGCCTATTTCTTCTTGTTTTCCGCGCCCAAATCCCCAAACGGCCACAAATTGAACGCCTTCAACATCTCGTACTGATGCTGCGCTCTCAACACCTTCGCCGTTCGCTCCGCAGGCCACGGACTCGCAAACCTCTCCGGCCGGTCCGCAATCCAAAACGCCGTCAAAGCCATGATTGTCGCATTTTCCGTCAGCACTTCCGGCTTCACCGCCTCCAACGCATCTGCTGGAGAATGATGGGTATACCGGTAATCCGGCGAATCCTGCTGCATATTGATTCCCGGCAATCCCGCCATCGTAAACGGTCCCGTATCCGTGCCGAACTCAATCTCGTCCGTCACCCCAATGTCCCGCACATCTTTAATCGCCTGCGCGAACGGCTTAAAACTATCCACCAGATCATCGCGCCCGCCCAGTTGAAACGTCTTCACCGGACCCTGTCCCTCATCGAGCACCAAATCGCCCAAATGATTCGCCATCTCTGCCTGATGTTGCTTCACATAATTCAGCGATCCATCCAGCCCCTGCTCTTCGCCTGTAAACAGCACAAACCTAATCGTCCGTCGCGGCTTCATGCCCGAACGCATAATCGCTTCCGCCGCCCCTAGCACGCTTGCCGAACCCGTCCCATTGTCCGTCGTCCCTTCCGACAAATCCCACGAGTCCAAATGCGCGCCTACCACAAACACCTGCTCCGGATTCTCTCGCCCGCGAATCTCTCCCACCACATTGGCGCTCTCCACCGGACCATTCGAAAAACTGTTCTGAATATTAAATCGCAGCCGCACCCCTTGGCCCTTCTCCACAAAACGTTCCAATTGCCCTTGGTCCTCGCCCGTCATCGACACCACCGGCACCGCGAAGTCTGCGTCAAATCCCAGGATCCCCGTGTGCGTCAAATTCAAGCCGCTGGCTCTTGCTCCCCCCTGCCCGCCAATCACCACTATCGCTCCAGCCTTCCCCGCTGCTTTCAAAAAGTCTCCAAACTGGGCAAAAATCGCCGTTCCGTCCTTCTTCGGCTTGCCTTTCGCAATTGCCAGGACAACTTTCCCGTGCAATCGGGACGCGTTCTTGATCTCGTCATCCAAATCAAACAGATTGATCGTTACCAAATCCCCTTCCGCCCCGCCCGCCGGTGTCGATCCCGTCCAGCCCATCGCATCCACATGCAAACGATGCCGCACTGGAGAAAGCACTTCCCCTTCCGCCGTTCCCCGCGTCCAGCCGCGCCACAATTGCCATTTTTCCGCGTGCACATTCTCGAGCCCCATCGCTCGCATCTTGGCCATCCCCCACTCCACAGCCTTCCCCGCCTGAGGACTTCCCGTAACCCGCGCACCAACATCGTCGCTAAGCTCCGTCAAATACTGGAAAGCGTGCGAGTTCAGCATTCCCTCCCCGGCAATCTTCACCAAAGCGGGCTTGGTTCCGTCCTCATCCGGTCCCTTGGCGACCACCTCTTCCTTAGCCATAGCCACCGCCGCCAGGCTTAAACTCGCCGCCAACGCTACCCAAATCGTCTTCATCCAGTTTTCTCCCTCGGTCGCTGCACAGCCTATCACCCTTTCAGACGCGCAATCCACCCAACCGTTTTGTATAATAGTAAGATACGGTACTCCTATATGAAGGTATTGCAGCAACTCTCTGAAATCGTGCAAGGCACGACCGCCCGAGAGCGGTCCACCGCGCGTCTGTTCCACGCCGCTATGGAAAAAAGCCTTCGCGAACGCGGCTGGCGTGTGCATCGGGAAGTTCAAGTGCCCAATCGTGGCGACGGCATCCGTGGCCGCATCGATCTGGTCGCAACCCAGGCCGACATCCGCGTTGCCATCGAATTGGACAACGTGATTACCCGCAAGAAATCACGCTTCAAGCTTTCTCAATTTGAAGGCCCTGGCTTCATAATTCTCCGCCAATCCGCCCGCATCATCCCGTGCAACCAGCCGTAGAGCCTTGGACTCTACGGGCCGTCTTGGACTCTAGGGGCCCCGCGTGTCGGGTTTACACGTGGGGGCTTTTGCCATGCTTCAACGTTGCTTACCCGGCAACGCCCCCAGACACTGCGCTTTACCCCCGCTCCTACCCAGACCTACACTGCTTCCGTGAACCGCACACTCCTATGTCTTCCCGCCTTTAGCCTGGGTGTCCTTGGCCTCTGCCTCCCCGCCGCCCACGCACAAAAATCCACCGCACCACCCTCGAAGCTGCCCGCGCAAATCGAACTCCTCGAAACCCACATCAAAATTGATTCCAACGGAGACTCCCGCAAGGAACTCCACATGCGCGTTCATATCAATGACGAGTTAGGCGCTCGCCAGTTCGCGCGACTCGATTTCAATTACAACCGTGAATACGAACACCTCGAAATTCCTCTGGTGCGCATCACTCATGCCGCTGGCGGCACTGCCGACATCCTGCCCAGCGCCACCACCGACCAGCCCGATCCCGCCATCGTCAACGTTCCTGCATTTCAAAGCGTCCGTGTCAAATCCGTGCGCATTCTCGGACTCGAACCTTCCGATCTCCTCGAGTACCGCGTCATCACCACCATTTCTCACCCACCGCTGGCGCCAAATTTTTATTTTTCCCACGACTTCGTTCGCGACGGCATCGTCGCCCGCGAAATCTACGAAGTCGATTTGCCCGCATCCGTCGCCTCAAAGCCCGCCACTTCCCAAAGTTCCGCAAAATACGAAACCGACAAAACCGGAGACGGCGATACCAGCCGCGTCCTCTATCGCTGGACCGAATCCAACCCGTCGCAACCCGCCCCTTCCGCAAAACTCAATTCCGCTGCGGCGCTCGCAGCCGACGCTTCGGCAACATCCGACGCATCCATCTCCGCCAGTTCTGACGTAATCTTTTCTTCCTTCTCCACCTGGACTGACACCCTTCCGCTCTTACGAAAATCGTTCGCACTAGACGCCGCTCCGTCCGGTGAAATTAAAGCCAAAGCGCAGGTACTTACCCGCAACCTTGCCACTCCAGAAGAAAAATTGCGCGCCCTCTTCAAATTCGTCTCGCAAAAAATCGCCACTCTCGATCTCGCCATCGACGCCACCCAATTCCGTCTTCGCCCGCCACTCGACGTGATGACCGCCGCAGCTGGCACGCCCGAAGAAAAATGTGCTCTGCTCGCCGCCCTTTCCACTTCGCTCGGCATTCCCGCAACCCCCGCACTTACCACTCCGAAAGCCGATTTGCAACACGAGCTGCCGGTTCCCTCCCTGTTCACCAATGTTTTCGTTTTGGCCGACGCCACCGGCAAGTCTGTCTGGCTCGATCCCGCTTCAGAAGTCGCTCCTTTCGGAATGATCGCTTCCAACCTGCGCGGAAAACCAGCCCTGGTGATCTCTCCGCTCAACGCCGCCGGCCCCTTTACAAATATCGTCGCGGACCTCCCTTTTTCCTCCGCTCAACGTGTAAATGTCGACGCCACGCTGGCACCCGACGGCAAACTGAACGCCAAAGTCCACTATCTCCTTCGCGGAGACAACGAACTCCTGCTCCGCGTCGCATTTCACAAAACTCCGCGCGACAAATGGAAAGAAGTTGCCCAACTCCTCTCCCTGTCCGACGGATTTCGCGGTCAAATCGGCGCCGTTACCGCCTCTGATCCCTTCGCCACCAACGAACCCTTTTCCGTCGAATACGAAATCACCCAACCCAAATTTGTCGATTGGTCCAAAAAATCTATCCACATTCCCGTCCTGCTCCCGCTTCTCGGACTGCCCGATGCCGCCGACCCCTCTGCCGCTCGTACCGGCGACGGCAAACCCGCCACCATCGATTTGGGCACTCCGTTGGAAGTAACCGCGCAGGCCATTCTGCATCTGCCCGCCAACACCTCCGCGCAGATTCCTACGGGCACTTCCGTGGAGCGCGAGTACGCCGTTTTCTCCTCGCAATATTCTTCCCAGGGCAGTACCGTCACCGCCACTCGTCACATAAATTTTCTGCAGCGGCAAGTTCCCGTTACTCACGCCACCGATTACAACGCTTTTCTCCACGTCGTGCAGACCGATCAATCCCAGGTCTTCACCCTGCAACGCAGCGGCGCCAGTCCGCCACCATCGCCGGCGACGAAAACCTCGGCAGCTGTAACCGCCAAACCGTAGCCAACGCCATGCGCATACCGGACCAAACAGCACAGTTCTTGGAGCTGCCGCATACGGCGGCCCACCAAAGGGAGGACAGCAAAAAGGCGAATCGGGCGGCTTACAGGCGCGAAAGTGCGGCAAGTGCGATAGTTTGCTACAATTCCGAGACTTTTAGAGCCAGCAATTCCGGAGAATCATGGCCACCGCCAAGAAAAATCGCGTCTCGAAAAAACTTACGCCGAAGAATCAGCCCGTTTACAAACGCATCGTGCTGAAACTTTCCGGCGAATCGCTGCAAGGACCGCAAGGTTTCGGCATTCACGGCGGCACCATTCAGGCCATCGCCAAGGAATTAAAGGACGTTCATTCCCTCGGCGTGCAAGTCGCTATCATGGTTGGCGGCGGCAATATTTTTCGCGGCGGCCGCCAAAAAGGATTTGAAATCGATCGCGCCACCGGCGATTACATGGGCATGCTCGCCACGGTAATCAACGCCCTAGCCTTGCAGGACGCCCTCGAAAAAGAAGGCGTGCACACCCGGGTGCTCAGCGCCATCGTGATGGATCAAGTCGCCGAGCCTTTTATTCGCCGGCGTGCCACGCGCCACCTGGAAAAAGATCGTATCGTAATTTTCGCCGCGGGAACCGGCAATCCGTATTTTTCCACGGACACCGCCGCCGCTCTCCGCGCCATGGAAATTAAGGCCGACGTAATTCTGAAAGCCACTCGCGTCGATGGAATTTACGACGCTGACCCGGAGCAGGTGTCCGACGCGAAATTGTTTGCCCGCATCACCTATCGCGACGTTTTGCATCAAAATTTAAAGGTGATGGACTCCACGGCGATTTCGCTGTGCATGGAAAACGGCATGCCCATCGTCGTGTTCAATATGAATCAGCACGGCAATATTCGTCGCGTGGTACTGGGCGAACGCGTCGGTTCGACCGTGACACCGGCGTAGCGGCACGGAAATTATTTCAGGGGAAGCATTAATTTCAGTAGAACGCTTAATTATTTCAGGGAAAATTTTCGCCAGCTCTTATTCGTTGCATCGCCGCACAAGCCGGACGCAGAGTTAAAAAATATCATCAGAGGATCGCTATGACGACGATTTCAACCACGAAAGAAGCCGCCGCCGCGGCAAAAACCCGCATGGAAAAAGCGGTTGACGATTTCCGCAAGGAACTGACCACGCTGCGCACCGGCCGCGCCAATGCATCGATCCTAGACAATATCCGTGTCGATTACCACGGCACGCCCATGCCGGTAAATCAACTCGGCACCATGACCGTGCCCGATCCCACCATGATTGTAATTGCGCCGTGGGACCCGAGCGCCGTGCCATTGATCGACAAAGCGATTCGCACTTCCGACCTCGGATTAAATCCCACAAACGACGGCAAAGTCGTCCGCGTTCCGATTCCTTCGCTCACCGAAGAACGCCGCAAAGACATGGTCAAGCAGATGCACAAAATTCTGGAAAATCACCGCACCGCGGTTCGCAGCATTCGCCGCGACATCAAGGAAGCCATCGACAAGCTCGAAAAAGAAAAGAAGATCAGCCAGGACGAACAAAAGCGCGCGCTCGACGAACTGGAAAAAGTCTCCCACGCCGAAACCAAAAAGATCGAAGACCTAAGCGCCGCCAAAGAAGCCGAAATCATGGCTGTCTGAACCAGCCGCTGCTCAGTCCGATCCCGGCGATGACGCCGTCATCGCGATCCGCGCGCAACTCAACGCCGCGTAAAAATTAAAGGGCGTCCCGATTTTTCGGAACGCCTCGAAGTCCAGCGAAGTAGATTTATAGATGTCGTAGCGCGTGACAAACGAAAGCTAGCAGCGTAGCGCTACCGTCGAACGAGCGCACGACGTTAAACCGCCGCCGGATTCGCCGTGCTGGCTTCCGCCGGACCCGCTGCGCTAGCCTCGCCAACCTTGAACCGCACGAAGCGGCGAATCGCGACATTTTCGCCGAGCTTGGCGATGGCCTGCGTGATCATTTCGCCGATGGTCACCGATTCGTCTTTGATGTAGTGCTGCTCGTACAAACAATTGTCTTCGTAAAATTTTTCCATTTTACCGGTAACAATGCGCTCGATCACCGCGTCCGGTTTTCCGGTAGCGCGCGCTTGCGCCGCATAAATTTCGCGTTCCTTGTCCAGCATTTCCGGCGTCACTTCTTCGCGCCGCAAATAACGCGGATCGACGGCGGCAATGTGCATCGCGATATCGTGGCAAAGTTGCTGGAAAGCTTCAGTGCGCGCGACGAAGTCCGATTCGCAATTCACTTCCACGATCACGCCGATTTTTCCGCCAGCGTGAATGTAGTGGCCCACCAAACCTTCAGAAGCTTCGCGCTGCGCCTTTTTCGCGGCAGCGGCCTGGCCTTTTTTGCGGAGCACGTCGATGGCTTTTTCGACGTCGCCGGCGGTCTCCACCAAGGCGGCGCGGCAATCGCTAAAGCCCGCTCCGGTGCGCTCGCGCAATTCTTTAACGAGATGTGCTGAAATTTGCATAGCTGGTTGTTGTGTGCTCATTTCTGGTTATCATCTTTCGACAAAATATTCGTTAAAAATAAAATCGTTGTTGCGCGGAATTTGTAAAAAAAGCCGGCGCTGATTTAGCTCCGCGCCGGCTCCGAAAAACAACAGCGCGCTGCGGATTATTTTGCCGGCTCGTCGTCGGGCGGGACGGCCACGGCGGGAAGCTCGGCTTCGGCGCCTTCCACAAAGTCGCCTTCCTGCTTCTCGTATTGTTCGTAAGCGCTGGTGTCGACATATTCGACGCCATCGACCAATGCCTGGTCCGCCGCCGCTTTCTGGTCCGCCACCTGGGATTGCTGGTACGCGGTGTGCCCTTCGAGCACGGACTCGGAAATTTTAGAGGTAAACAAGCGGATCGCGCGCAGCGCATCGTCGTTGCCCGGAATAATCCAGTCCACCACATCGGGATCGCAGTTCGTGTCCACCACGGAAACCACCGGAACGCCCATGCGGCGCGCTTCCTTGACCGCAATTTCTTCGGCGTTCGAGTCGATCACAAACATGGCATCGGGAAGTTGCGCCATGTTTTCGATGCCTTCCAGATTTTGGTTCAGATGTTTCATTTCGCGCTCGAGCCGCGCTTTTTCTTTCTTGGACAGCTCGTTCATGCGGCCATCTTCAATCATGGCCTTCAGCAATTTCAGACGCTTGATGGATTTTTGCAGCGTCGCCCAATTCGTCAAAGTGCCGCCCAGCCAGCGATGATTCACGAAGAACGCACCGCAGCGCCTCGCCTCTTCGGCGACCGCTTCCTGAGCCTGCCGCTTGGTGCCGACAAACAACACCGTTCTGCCCTGCGCGGATATTTCGCTGACGAAGCGGCTCGCTTCGCGGAACATCTTGAGGGTTTTCTGAAGATCGATAATATGGATGCCGTTGCGTTCTCCGAAAATATATTCCTTCATTTTCGGATTCCAGCGCCGGGTCTGGTGGCCAAAGTGAACTCCGGCCTCCAGCAATTCTTTCATCGTAATTTCTACTGCCAAGTTACCTCCTCTAAGGATAGCTGTTTGCGGCAACGGCTTTCACCGTTGCAGAACAGCTTCTTGCCGGCAGCTTGCCGGCCGTGATCTTGGCGGAGCCGGTTAAGATTCCGCCAGAGCCAGTCCCCGCCGCGCAAAAAGCGCGCAACGAGATAATCTCTTTAGCGCTTGGTGAACTGGAAGCGCTTGCGAGCGCCTTTTTGTCCGTACTTCTTGCGCTCTTTCATTCGCGAATCGCGAGTGAGAAAACCGTTCTTACGCAGCGCCGGCCGCAACTCCGGATTGAAGCGCGAAATGGCCCGCGCCAGTCCCATGCGCACCGCGCCCGCCTGGCCGCCAACTCCGCCGCCATTGGCGGTGATTACCACGTCCACCTGTTCAGTCAGACTGGTAAATTTCAGCGGCTCCAAAGCGTCATGTTTCCACGCGAAATTCGGAAAATATTGCTCGGCGGTTCTGCCATTCACGGTGAATTTGCCGGAGCCGGCGCGCAAAAATACTCGAGCGACGGACTCTTTGCGGCGACCCGTGCCGAGAAACCAAGACTGCTTACCCGTTAAAGGTGTGCCCGTAGAACTCAACGATCCTCCTCAATCTCCATGTCCCATTTCGAGCAGGGACAACAGACTCCACGCCCAGCTTGCTCCCTACCTAGGTTGACCGTATAGCGGCCAGACACGACGGGGAACCGCAACGTGCGGAAAAAACGCGTGCAACCGACTGCGTCACACGAAATTCTTGCAACCGCCTACAGCGACGCTTGCTGCGGCTTTTGCCCGGCGTGCCGCGCCAACCCGGCGGCATCCAGGTAAATTCGCAACTTCTTCGCGCGCACTGCCCGCAACTTATTCTTGGGCAGCATCCCGAGAACCGCTTCACGTAGCATCCAGTCGGCCTTGATGGGCCGCAACCGCTTGGCCGGAACCTCTTTCAGTCCGCCGGGATAGCCGCTATGCGAATAATAAACCTTTTGTTCGACCTTGTTGCCGGTCATGCGAATCTTGTCGGCATTGATCACCACCACATGGTCGCCGGAATTCAGGTAAGGCGTGAAGCTGGCCTTATCTTTGCCCATCAGCATGCGCGCCACTTTCGTAGCCAGCCGTCCGAGCACCTGATTCGTTGCATCCACCACAAACCACTCCGCGCCAACCTTTAGCGCTTGTGCTTCTTCCCCTTTGGCAACATACGTCCTCATTGCACTCAGCCACACCTTTCCCTGTAAAGACAAACGCCAATCTTAAAGTATGCAGCCCAGCCTGTCAATTGTTCTTCGCTTCACGGCGGTAGCGCAAACCGAGCAACTTGTGTCCCCCAAGTCTCCCTGAAGGTGTGCCGCCTCAGGCGCGCTTGACTTTGGGCGTAAATTCGAGATGGGCGGCAGCGGCCTGACCACTCAGGAGACAGGTCGGTCGACGCTCGCACAATCAGTTGACAGACGCAGCGCATCAAGCCCAAAATTGCACGCTTTATTGGTAGCGTTTTCCTGCGGCAAAAATGGAGGAAGCGATGCGGCTTAACCTGGGTCGTTTGGGACTTGTCCTGGTAACGGTGATCGGACTGCTAGGGCTTTACAAGCATGTTGTTTCCGCGGCAGATAAAATCAAAGCCGATGAGCTGGTGGCCAAATATCTTGATGCGCTGGGACCAGCGGATGCGCGGGCGGCGGTCAAATCCATGTCGGTGGATGGGAATGCCGTCGGCAGGTTCGTAATGGGCGGAGCGGGGCAAAGCGGCGGACCTTTTACTATTTATTCCGCGGGACATAAGGTGACGACCGAAATGAAGTTCGAAACCCCGGACTATCCCGGTGAGCAATATGCATTTGACGGAGATAAACGGACCATCGGTTATTTGACACCTGGACAACGTTCGTGGATCGAAGATTTTCTCAACAACAGCGGAGAACCGGTATCGGAAGGATTGCTGGACGGCGAATTATCCACCGCGTGGCCGCTTTATGATTGGCAGGAGCGCAAAGCGAGACTCGACTCTGACGGACTCAAGAAAGTGGATGGCAAGGAATATTACCGGCTTACTTATCATGCCAAGAAGGGCGGCGGCGACCTGAAGATTTACATATTCTTTGACCCGCAAACTTTCCGGCACATGAAAACAATTTACAATCTGCAAGGTCAGGCGCAAATGGGAACGTCGCCGAGTCAATCTAGCGCTGGCAGTGGAGTGAACGTGACGCTGGAAGAGAACTTTGGCGGATTCACGAACGTGAACGGATTGATGCTGCCGACGCAATGGATGCTGAAGTTCACTCAAGAGGGCTCCGGAAATGGCAATTCCATTATTCAGTACGACATGACCGTGGGCAAAATCGTGCCGAATGCGGATGTCTCCGCCAAGACATTCCGGGTCGCGCAAAGTACCACGGCCAGGAAATAATTAAATGATTTGAGGCATTTTCGAGAAACCGGATTGGCCGGTTTTCGGCGATTCTGGCTCGTGGCTTCCGGCCAGCGAAGTTTCGGCTACAATGGAAGCATTGCAGCAGGCTTCGTGAGGGGGCCGGCATGATCCATCAGTATATTTTTCACAATGAAGAGCTTTTGCCCGTGGAGAATGCCCGGCTGTCACCCGGGCAGGCCGGATTAATTTGCGGCTGGGGCATTTTTACCACCGTGCGCATCTCGCGCGGCGAGGCTTTTGCGTACGAACGGCATTGGCGGCGGCTGGAAAAAGACGCGGCAGTCACCCGGCTGCCGATGCCGTACACCGCGGCGAAGGTTCGCGTGCATCTTCACGAAGTGATTCGCGCCAACAAAGTGACCGAAGGATGCGCGCGAATTTATCTGGTGTACAACCAGGTGGGATTTTGGCGCAGCGAGGAAGCGCTGCCGCAAGTCGATTTGATTATTTGTTCGGCGTCGTTGCCGCAGTATCGCGAGCCGGTGCGCCTGGGATTGCGCGAGCATGGACGACATGCGGCTTCGCCGCTGGGCGGAGTAAAGAGTATTTCGTGGCTGCCCAATGTGTGGGCCGTGGCGGAAGCGCAAGCCGAGGGCTGGGATGAAGTTGTGCTACTGAACGAACGCGGCGAAATTGCGGAGTGTACCGCGGCAAATATTTTTGCAGTGAAGGGCGGCAAAGTTTATACCGCGCCGCTAAATTCCGGCGGCCTGGAAGGCGTAACCCGCAGCATTTTGTTTGAAATCGCTCCGGAAGCGGGAGTTGCGATTATCGAGCAGACCCTGCATCCCGAAGATTTGTACAGCGCGGATGAAGTTTTCATCACCTCGACGAACAGAAATTTGATCGGTGTGGGAGAAATCGCCGGCCACAAGATCGCGGTTGCGCCCGGACCGGTGACCCGCCAACTCGATGAATTGTTCGACGTGTATTTGACGGAGTATGTGACCCGCCGACTCGCGTCCGCAGCGAAGTAGGCCTCGGCAGCACGTTAGGCAAAGTAACGTCAGCAGCGAATCCCCTTAGATTCGGGCCAAGCAATCCCAGGGAGTTTTGCCTGGCTCATTTACTAAGTTGTTCGCGATATACGGTCAGGTGGGAACTGCGCCGATTCTTACGGCTGCCTCCGCAACGATTGCTTTCAACAATTGCGGTCGCGACGATCGGGTTCATTCACAGCCCAAAAGAAAAACGGCGCTCGCCAAAGCGAGCGCCGTTTTTGTTTGAAGATTAGCTGGTTAGAACTGCAGTTTGAGCGCGAACTGAACTTCGCGCGCCGAACCGAAGTCGCCGCCCGGGAAGCGCGTCGACGTGATCTGTCCGAACGTCGGGTGCGCCGGGGTGGTCGCCGTCGCCGGAGCTGGTGCACTGATAACGTTGAGATTAGGATTACCAAAGTTCGGGTGATTGAACACGTCAAAGAATTCGGTTCTGAATTGAAGATTCAGCCGCTCCGTGATTTTCGTATTCTTGGTGATCGAGAAGTCTGTGTTCACGAAGTCCGGACCCGTGATCGCATCTCGACCAAGATTGCCCAGGGAGCACGAAGTGGTGCCACCGGCGCATTGCACTGAGAATGGCCCCAAGCTTGGAACGGGACTAGCGACGACACCAACGAACCATTCGGCGGGATTTCCCGTGGTTTGTACTGGCCCGGTGATATTGGGACGTATGTTGACAGAAATACGGTTCGGCCCTTCCGACGCGTTGTAGCTTAGGTTCAACGGATTACCGGTCTGAGCCTGGGTGATGACGCCAACCTGCCAACCGGAAACCGCGCGATTGCCCTTGAACGGGAGCGAGTAAAACCCGCTAAGAACAAAACGGTGACGGGCGTCAAATTCGGACGGGCCGTAATCGCCACGCGGATTGCCAGGATTCTGCAGAACGATTCCTTCTCCCGTAGAGAGCGAGTTGTAATCCAAGGACTTCGAGTAGGTGTAGGAAGCCAGGAACTCAAAGCCATGGCCGAAGTGCTTGTTCAGCGTGGCCCAGAGAGCGTTGTAATTGGAATTTCCAACGCTATTTACCTGATTGAAGCCACCGAAAGTGCAAGCCGGATTGGGGGCTGCGCACTGAGCTGGCAGAATTGGACTCGTCAGGGGCAAGGTTGTGAACGGCCGCGTAAAGTTAAATACGTTATTTACGACCAGCGGCTCGTTAATGTTTTGATTGAGTTGCAGATGCGTCGCTTTCAGACCGACGTAAGCAACGCTGAAGCTCATCGTCGAACTAAGCTGCCGCTCAATGGTAAGGTTCCAATCCTGGCTGTAGCTGTTGTCAAAGTTTGGATTGATGGAGGCCGGACCCAAGCTAGTGGGGGCCCCAGCGACGATCGGGTTCTCCAAGGTGATCACACCGGAACCAATGGACACCGGAATGGCGAATGGAGGGTTTCCGCTGAGGCCGGTGACTATATTGGCCACCGGAGCCTGAGTCACAATCGCGTAAGCTGCGCGAACCGACGTCTTTCCATCTTTAAAGGGATCCCACGCAAAACCCAGACGAGGTTCAAAGTTCTTGTTGTTGGTGTGGTATGGCTGGGACGCGGGCACCAAGTTGCCGGTCGTGGGATCGAAGTTGGTGAAGCGACTCTGCGCTTCAAACGGAGTGGAATTCCACTCATAGCGGAGGCCAAGATTGAAGGTGAAGTTCGGCTTCCACTTGAAGCTGTCTTGCGCGTAGAGGGCATAGGCCGGCATGTTGACTTTGTCGTTGCCCGATCCAATCTGTGTGCTGAACGTGGAAACGCTGTCCGCAAGGAAGGCATTCAAGTTCGCGAACGTGAACGTGCCAATATTTTCGGCCACGTTGTTGTTATAGGCGCGGCGAATTTCCCCGCCGAACTGGAAGGAATGACGTCCCTTCAGCCAGCTCAACCCATCGTTTAGAGCCACCGTGGTATCGCCGCGGCCTTGGGGTTCGCCGCCCGGACCACCGAAGGCCATCGCGCCGCCTACCGAAATGGCAGAAAGAGCGCCAGCTGGAACGCCCGCAGGCAGCGGAATATCAAAGTCGGAGTCGTTGAGCAGGGTGGGAGTGAAGAATAGATGGATGCGGTTAAAGCCCAAGCGCACAGTGTTGGTCAGCGATGGGCTAAAGGTATGATCCTCACTAATCGTCATCAGTTGACGGAAGCCGTCGCGGGTGTCGCCGAACCCGGGCAAGTTTGCTCCCTGGGTCGGTTCTTGCCGCAAATCCTTCTGCACAACGTAATAGCCGTGCAAACGGTTGCTGTTGTTGATGTCGATATCGATATCCGCAGAGCCCTGATTGATGCCAACCTGGGCCGACGCTGGGCCGGCGAAGTTGCCGGTACCCACGTTCGGCAAAGGTACCAACGCGAGTAGAGCGTTTACTGCGGGCGAGGTTACGGTCGCGCGCTGAGCGGCGGTTGGAACGGCGCTGGCGACCGTGAGGCCCTGGCGCTGTCGGAGGCCTTCGTAAGCCAAGAAAAAGAACATTTTATTTTTCTTGATCGGCCCGCCGAAGTCGGCGCCAAAATCATTGCGCTTAAACGGGGCCTGTGCTTGCGTGGTGGGATTGAAGAAATTGCGTGCGTCGAGATCGTTGTTGCGGAAAAATTCAAACGCTTCGCCGTGGTAGTCGTTAGTTCCGGAGCGCGTGGCGAGATTTACGATTGCGCCGGAATTCCGGCCGTATTGCGCCGGGTAAGAAGAGTTATCGATCTTAAATTCCGCGAGAGTATCGATTGGCGGCTGAAAGGTCAGCTGGTTCTGTGCGTTGTCGTTCAGGTTGATGCCATTGACCAGCCAGTTGGTGGTGTCTTCACGAGAGCCACCGGTGTTAATGCCGAAAGAGCCTTGGCCGCGCAAAGGAGCGGATAAGAAGCCGTTCTGCGGAGGAGTCATGGTGCCCGGGGTTAGCAGGCTGAGGTCCGTAAAGTGACGGCCATTCAGCGGAATGTCTTGCACGGTTTTGTCATTGAGAACTTGACCCAGGCCAGTGCTGGTGGTTTCTACTTGCGCGGCATCAGCAAGGATTTCCACCTGCTCCGTCACTTCGCCAACTTTCAGCTGAACATCCTGATTCGCGGAGCTCGCTACGTCGAGTCTGACTCCCGTCACTGCGCCCTTCTGGAAGCCGGGCGCGGTTACTTCAATGCGGTAAGAGCCGATCGGCAGCGACGAAAACAAATACGCGCCAGAGCCGTCAGTTTGCGTGGTCGATTCGACCCCCGTGGCTTGGCTGCGGGCTACGACCTTGGCATTAGGCACGGCGGCGCCGGTGGCGTCCGTTACCGTGCCGCTCAAGGAAGCGGTGGACTGCGCGTCAACCGCCACGCCGAGCAAAAGCGCAAACGCGATTAGCAATGCAAACCGTGCGAGAGCGGAGCTAAATGCCGAGCCCCGAGTGCGAATCCTATCCATCATTCCTCCTGTGATTGAACGCCGAATCTGTGCGCCTTTTCGACCGCTAGCGAGCTATTAAAATCGATAAGTGTGCAGGTCCCCGGAAAAAATACACCTTGTCCCTGCCGAGTCTTTCGCAATCAAGTAACCAATTGGAGCACTCACTTTGAGACAGCTAAATGCTTTTGCATGAGTCGTTTATCCGGTAATGCGGCACCTCAAATCCATACCCCATATGGGGGTGTGTATAACAATACATAAAATATATGAATTACTGGAGCAGCGGCCCTTTCCCGAAACGGAACGACCCAGCGGGCGAGCCACCGGGTTCCCTCGCACCACCTAGCCCCACTCCACTGCACCACCTCAGACGATGTCGGCCAGCGGCATCCAGACCGGGGGCAGCTGGGCCCGTCGCCAGCAGCCGCAGTGACGCTGGCGCGAACGCGCGCGAAAGCTACGGATTGTACCGCCCCAGCCAATCTGCAATTTCCTTGAACAGGTCGGCTCGCTGCTCAGCCAATCGCGGAAAGTGCGGCGA
Organism: Candidatus Acidiferrum sp.; assembly: GCA_036495905.1. GTDB lineage: Bacteria > Acidobacteriota > Terriglobia > Acidiferrales > UBA7541 > Acidiferrum. The sequence continues at coordinate 2,148 of DASXMB010000012.1, read as the reverse complement.
GCCGGGATAAGTCACCATGCGCACGGTTTTGCCGCGCTCCGCCAGTAGCACGTAATATTCGCGCCCCTGAAACGTAGGCACGCGAACATCCGCCTCGCCGTGCAATATGAGCAGCGGCGTGGTCACCTGGTCGACGTGCATCACCGCGGAAAATTGCAGCATGGGCGACGGATCCTTCTCCTGCATCCGCGCGTCGTAGTCCACTTGCCAGGTGTCGCTGGTGGGGATGAAGCTCAGCCAGTCGGTGATGCCTGCGCCTTCGATGGCAGCTTTGTAGCGATGAGTTTGCGTGACGGTCCACGACGTCATGAAGCCGCCGGCGCTCCAGCCAAAAATCGCCAATCGATTCGGATCCGCCCAGCCTTGCGCGATTGCAAAATCCGTGGCGCTATCGACGTCGCTGTAAGCGCGATCGCCAAAGTGTTGATAAATCGCGGCGAGAAAATCGGAGCCGTATCCGGTCGAGCCGCGATATTCCGGCTGAATCACGACGTAGCCCATTCCAGAAACGAAGCGCGCGAACGCGTCGAGACTCAATTCGTCATTCGCTTCCGGACCGCCGTGAGGAAAAACCAGGAACGGATATTTTTTCGCCGAAGAAAAATTCGGCGGAAAAGTGGCGATCCCTTCGAGCTTGGTGCCGTCTTTCGCCGTCCAGTGAATAACTTTGGTTTCGCCCAGGCTGATATTGGCCAGCCGGTCGTCGCCTTCGTGCGTAATTTTTTCGAGCGTCGCCGCGTGCGCTACAGCAACATTTTGCGCGTGGTCGGGATCCGCGACGTTGAACGCCAAAGCTTCCGCGGCTCCCGCGAACGGTGAAAAAACGGGCAGCCCTTGCACGATTCCCGCCGGCCAGCCGTAAGCTTTTTCCAGTTTGCCGTAGCGAAAAGTGTCCGTTTCCGTGATTACGCCGCGATGAACTTCCACATACACGTTCCCGCGCGCATCTCCGCTCAAAGTCATCGCAGAGCCGGCCAGATTAGCGGTGCGATCCGCTGGCGCGCCTCCGGATGCCGCAACCGTCCACACATGTTCGGGCGTAAGCGTTGGCGCACTCGTCGAAGCGAAGACCAACTCCTCCGCGTTTTTGCTCCACGCGATGCCGGCGGTCGCGTTGGGAACTTCGGCAATTTGCCGCCCGCCGCGCGCATCGCAAACATGTACCGCGGAGCGCAAATCGTGATGGCCAATTTTCGGAGTTTGCGTGACCACCGCGATTCGCGAACTGTCCGGCGACCAAGCAATTTCGGTGATGTCCACCAGCGCAGGACACCACCAACTGCCGTTGTTGCCGCTCGCATCGGTCACATACAAACTGGTGGCGTCGTTGCCCACCACCGTGTGCGTTCCGGCCAGCGGATCGGCTTTCTTGGGATCGGCCAACACGGCAAATTTTGTGCCGTCCGGCGAAATCGCGGCAGAGCGGATTCCCGATGGCAGCGCAATAATCAATGTGGTTTTGTTTTCGGCCAGCGGAACGACCGCAAGTTGCGCCAGTTTGCCAACCGGTTGCACGCCGTACAGCGCGGAGCCGTCGCGTGTGAATCCGGAAGGCTCGAAGCCTTCGGGCAGGTCCAGCTTCCGGCTGTTTTGGCCAGAGAAATCCATCACCCGCCATTCGTGCTTGTCGACCGGTCCTTTTTCTCCGTCGAACAACACTTGATACAGAATCGTTTTGCCGTCTGGCGAAACCGAGACCGCGCGAGCCCGATGCAATCCCAAATAGTCTTCCACCGTGAACGGATGTTTTTCCGCAGCCGCCGTTTCCCGCGGACTCGCCATCGCAGTTTGCTGCGCGCTCGCAACAGCGATCAAGCACAGCGCGCCAGCGAAAATTGCCAGACGTGCCACCAGATGTGCCGCATGCTTTGCAAATCTCGATTTCATCGTCCCGCTCTCCTGCCCGGAGCCGGCTCGCCGCGCCGTGCGTTGGAAAACTATCACAGGACGAGGCAAAAGAAGGTATTGGCGACGACGATGTCGTTCGGAGAAGACAGGCGGCGGGATTAGGCCGAGTCATTTGTGTGGGACGGTGTGGTCGCGAAAATTCCCATTTTGGATTGCGGCTGGAAAAAGATTGCCCCACCCCACCCGGGCAATTTGTAAGGATGTGATTCGGAAGGGGTTGCGGGCGCAAGAGTTTGTAAT
>DASXMB010000011.1:0-204048 GCA_036495905.1 Candidatus Acidiferrum sp. | reverse complement strand
CCCAGCCGTTCGTCATTGCGCCCCGGCCAAACGTTGGTCCCAAACTTGAGACCGTGGGGCCGTGTCATATTCTGGCCTGATTTTCGAGATGCACTACCCCCAGGGAGCGCATCGTTTTTACGACCAGATAATTGAACTCATTCGTGTCGGTGCAGCCGCCAGTGAAGGCGATGGATTCGCAGCGGTTGACGGTGTGGCCGTCTTTGTCCTTTTCGATGAAAGTGTCGTCGCGAGTTTTCTTGACGCGGGCGCTGATTTCGTTAATTGCGTCGTCCCACGATATGTCTTCCCAATCGGTGCCGCCGGGGCGGCGGACTTGCGGCTTGATGAGGCGGCGATCGTTGATTACATCCTGCTGGAGGGAGGAGCCTTTCGGGCAAAGAGTGCCTCGATTGATGGGATGATCGGGATCGCCCTCAATGTGCACGACTTGCGCGGTGACATTCTTGGCGCGGTCACCGATGGTATAGATAATGATTCCGCAACTTACCGCGCAATAGGGGCAAGTGGAACGAGTTTCGCTGGCGCGGGCGATTTTCAGATTGCGGAGTTCGGCGTACGCGGGTTGGAGATCGAAACCAAAAACGGCGGCAGCTGCTCCGCCCACAGCGGTGAACTTGAAAAAATCACGACGAGTGGGATTCATGAAGCATGGTCCCCGGACGCGAAAGGCTGGTGGGATAGGTTCGCGAACAATCCATTCATAGACCCTTAGCGCGGCCAGTGTCAAGGAGACTTTTAATTTGGCCGAAATGCTGGGTGGGAAAATAGGTGTGTGGGAATAAGATATAACAGCAAAGCGGTGGGAGGACTCGACGGTGGGCGACGGAAAAAGCGAAATTGGGAGTGGTGCCGAGATAGTTGCGGAGCATCCGTTAGTGCAATTCGCGCGAGAGCGAGTGGCTCCGATTTGTGAATTGCTGGAGATGAAAGTGGAGGGAGTGGAGAAGGGGCGCGCGGTGGCTACTTTGCGAGCGGGGCCGCAACATGCGAATCCTATGGGCACGTTGCATGGCGGAGTTTTGTGCGACCTTGCGGATTTGGCGATGGGAATCGCGTTTGCGAGTACGCTGACGGAAGGCGAATCTTTTACCACCGTGGAACTGAAGATTAATTTTTTCCGTCCGGTGTGGAATGGGCTGTTGCGCGCGGAAGGGAAAGTGGCGCATCGGGGACGGACGATTGGTTATGTGGAGTGTGATGTGACGGATGAGAAGGGGAAAGTGGTGGCGAAGGCCAACTCGACTTGTTTGGTGTTGCAGGGAGCGAAGGCGGAGGGGCGGTAAAGATTGTCTGAAGGTGTGAAGGTCTGATGGTCGGAAATTCAAAAACCAAAAAACATTGCGCCACGCGAATTACGCGCTTCGATTTATCTTCTTACGAAGACTTTTAGGCGTTGGCGGAATGGGCGGCGGGGATGTCTGTGTCGGTTACGGCGGTGGCGGCGCGGTAGCGGACTAGCAGCAGGGTGAGATCGTCGGCCTGACTGGCGCCGCGGGCGAAATTTTCCACCGATTCGAGAATACATTTTTGCAGCTGATCGAGCGGGACTTCCGCTTGGCCAGTGAGAACTTCACGCAGACGCGGCACGCCGAAAAGATCCTGGTTGGGGTCCATGGCTTCGGTGACGCCGTCGCTGAAGAGGACCATGGTGTCGCCGGGTTCGAGTTTCAATTTGACCGCGGTATATTGCGCTTCGGGAACGAGGCCGACCGGGCAGGAGCCTTCGGCGAAAGCTTCTTCGGCGCTGCCACCGCGAATCAAAAATGGCGATGGATGGCCGGCATTGATGTACTGAAGGTTACCGTTGTCGTCGAGGATGCCGAAAAACATGGTGGCGTAGCGGCCGACATCGGAGTGATCGCACAAAAATCGGTTGAGATGATTGAAAACGCTGGCGGGATCGTGGCCGATGCTCATGCCAGAGAGCGCGCCTTGCAGCATGGTGGTGAGCAGCGCGGCGCCAAGTCCTTTGCCGGAAACGTCAGCAAGCAGGAAAGCGGTGCGATTGTCGGCGAGTGGGAAGACGTCGAAATAATCGCCGCCGACGCTGAGGCAGGGAAGATTGAAGCCGGAAACGGAGAGGTGCGGATAGTCACGGAAATTTCTGGGAAGTAGAGCTTGCTGAATGTCGCGCGCGATGTTGATCTCTTGCTCCATGCGCTGGCGCTCGCGCTCGCGCTCGACGAGGCGAGCGTTATCCAGAACGCTGGCGGCCTGGTCAGTGAAGGCGTCGAGAAGCTGGCGGTCGAGCCGGGAGAACGCGGCGGGGCGGCGGGAATCGAGATAGAGAACGCCGAGAGACTGGCCGCGTTTTACGTTGACCATCGACTCGTCAGTGTTGGCGCGCGAGGAAGCGTAGAGGGGAATTACGACCACGGAGCGGAGGCGTTGCGCGACGATACTTTGCGCGGCTTGCAGGTCCATATCGGCTTGCGCGAGATCTTCGGTGATTACGGCAGAATGTTTTTTGAGCGCGAGTTGAATGGCGGTTTGGCTGGGCGTGAGACTTTCCGGCGGGAGGCGTTCTCCTCCTCTGCGGCGGGCAAGCCGGACTTTTAGTTCGCCCTTGGCGTCGGCTTCGAGCAGCAGACCGCGGTCGGCATCGGTGACGGAGATAGCGTGATCGAGCATTTTGCCGAGGACCACGTCGAGGGGAAGCTGCGAGTGCAGAAGCGCGGTGGCTTCAAGGAGTTGATTGAGTCTATTGAGCCCACCGGGATCGGATTGCTGGGCACTGGTGATGTGCTCGATGCGCGTGAGCAAATGCGGGACGGATTCTTCGGCGGCGGTGGAAGTGGAGCGGTAGATAACTTCGTAGGAATCGTCCACGCCGAAGGTAATGATGTCGCCGTCTTTCAGTTCGCGGCTTTCAATTTTTTCGTTGTTGACGAAGAGGCCACGACGCTGGCCGCGATCTTCGAGATAGAAACGATTGGCTTCGTTGACGATGGCGGCGCAAGTGCGTGAGATGCGGCGGTCAGAAAGTTGCAGGTGGTTGCCGGTTTCAGCGCCGCGTCCGATCAGGAAAGGAGTTTGCAAGACGCGGACAAAACGGCGAGCGCCTTCGGGAGAAATGACTTCGAGGACGGTTTCAGCGGGGTTGGGAATGATTTCTGACATAGTTTTTACGGCGGGATTGTAACATGCGCGGGAAGATTGCGTGGCTGGCCCGCAGACGGAGCCCGGGCGAGTCGGGCTGGAGATCTAGCGCCTAATAAGTAAGCGGGTGCGCAATTGGTGCGATTCGCTTTTGCTTCGCCTTGTACGGGCTGTGGAAAACGGCTTACTCTTGCAAGACTTGTCGTAGCTGGCTGATTCGAGAAGGAGATGCGCGATGGCGACATCGGTTTGGAAAGGATTTCTGACATTCGGGCTCATTTCGATACCGATTCGCCTTTTTTCCGCCGCGCGAAGCGAACGCATCAGCTTGAACCAACTGCATTCGGTATGTAATTCGCGAATTCGCATGCCGCTGTTTTGTCCAGTCTGCGACCGCAAAGTGGAACGCTCGGAGATTGTGAAGGGCTTCGAGTATGAGAAGGATCAGTATGTTTTGTTCAACGAAGAAGAGTTGGACAAGATTGAGCCGGAATCGGCACGGTCGATGGAGATTCTGGAATTTGTGAAGGTGGATGAGATTGATCCGCTGTACTTTGATGCATCTTATTATGTGACCCCTGAAGACGAGGGGAAAAAGGCTTATCAACTGCTGCTGGAAGCCATGGAAGCTTCCGGTTACGCGGCAATTGCGAAAGTCACCATGCACCAGCGCGAACACATTGTAGTGGTCCGGCCTCGCGCCAATGGCATGACGCTGCACACTATGTTTTATTCGAGCGAAATTCGCGAAGTGGCGGAGTATGGGCACCGAGACAAGTCCGCCGAGCCGAAGGAGCAGGAAAAGAAGCTGGCGACGCAGCTGATCGAAAGTTTGGCCGCGAAGTTCGAGCCGAAGAAATATCACGATGAATATCAGGAAGGCATGAAGCGCATGATCGCGGCGAAGCAGCAGGGATTGGAAGTGGCGGCGGCGCCACATCCGAAACTGGCTCCGGTGATCGATTTGATGGAAGCGCTGAAGAAGAGTATTGCGGAAAAGCCGGCGGCAGGAGCGAAGAAGCCGCCGATGCGGGTGGTTCCGGCTGCTGCCGCGCAAACGCAGCAAAAGAGCGCGAGGAAGAAGTCTTCGGCCGGTTAGTGAGCGCATGGGAACAACCGATCGATACACGCGGCGCGAGTTGCTGCGAATTCTGGATGTCACCGAAAAACAACTGAATTATTGGGAGCGGCTGCGCTTGGTGTCTCCGCAGAAGAGCGCGGCGGGGAAGTCCTATGATTTTCGCGACTTGATCAGTTTGCGGACAGCGAAGCAATTGATCGAGCAGGGCGTGCCGGCCAACCGGCTGCGCAGGTCGTTGGTGGCGCTGAATCATAAATTGGATGAGGTGCAGGCTCCGCTGAATGAGCTGCGAATTCTTTCGAATGGGCGCGACGTGATTGTGGAAAGCAAGGGAGCGCGGCTGGAGCCAATTTCCGGACAATTTGTTTTGAATTTCGATACCCGGGAATTGAGCGACAAGATTCGGTTTATGCCAGAGCGCAGCGCTGACGATTGGTTCGCGGTGGCACTGCAATACGAAGCTGATCCTGAAGCGCACGCTCAGGCAGCAGACGCTTACCAGCAAGTGTTGAAGATCGATGCGCATCATGAAGGAGCGCTGAACAATTTGGGCATGCTTTGCTACGAGCAGGGCGATTTGGAAAAAGCCACCGAGTGCTTTTTGCGCGCGGTGGAATTGGATGACGAAAACGCTATGGCGCAATTTAATTTAGGCAGCGTGCTGGAAGAGATTGGGCAATTGGAGAATGCGCGGCAACATCTGCGTGTGGCGGTGCGGATTGATCCGCGCTATGCCGACGCGCATTACAATTTAGCGTTTGTCTGCGACAAATTGGGCAGTGTGCCGGAAGCGCGTCAGCATTGGCAGCGCTATGTGGAGCTTGACCCGGGAAGTCCGTGGTGCAGTTATGCGCGGCAGCGGCTTGCGTCTTCGAAAGCGTGAAGCAGCACCGTTCAGGCAAAATCAGAAACAAATTCAAAGGCCCTGCCCTCGAAAGGCGAGGACTGGGCACCCAAAGGCTTCGGAAAACTCAAATTCAAAAACTACGAATTTGGGCCTACCAGAGCAGTTTCAATCCAAATTGAATTTGCCGCGATGATGTCGAAGTGCTGGTGATCAATCCGGCGGTGGGAGAAACGCCCGTCGGAGTGATGGCGATCAGGTTCGGCGTGTTGAAGTTCGTGTGATTGAGCAAATTGAAAATTTCCGCGCGGAATTGTAGGTTGAGCCGTTCGCGGATGCGCGTGTCTTTCAAGAGCGAGAAGTCCCAGGTGGCAAGATCCGGACCGATGAAAGTGTCGCGGCCAAGATTGCCGTAGGTACCGGTCGGCGGCGCGATAAACGCATTGGGGTTGAAGTATTGATTGGGATTGCCGAGAACGACGGGTCCGCTGAAGGAAGGATTCAGTGAGGGCCGCACGGGATTCTTGGTGTCGCCATTGTTGGATGGATTGAAGCTGAGCTGTGGCGTGAATGGAAAACCGGACTGCAGAGTGACGATGGTGTTGAGCATCCATCCGCTGATGAGCCGGTTGGAGATTGCGCTAAGATTGTTGGCAAAACGCCTGCCGCTGCCGATCGGCAATTCATAAACTCCGCTGACCACGCCGATGTTGCGAACGTCGTACGTCGCGAGACCCCAGTCGGCGCGAATATCGCCGGGGAACATTACCAGACCGGGAGCGTTGGCGGCGGCGGTGGCGTTGAGAGAATCGCCGTCGTCGAGAGCTTTAGACCAAGTGTAGACGCCGCGCAGCGAGAAACCGCCGGCGAAGCGATGATTGGCGTCGAGCGAGAGCGCGTTGTATGCGCTGTTGCCTTCGGAGAACCAACTAAACGTGTTCCCGAGATTCGGATTGGCGAGCGCGGGCTTCGCTCCGCCGGGGCCGAGCGGATACGTGGCTGTCGAGGCGGTGCAGGGAGGCGCCGGGCAAACGGGTATTGGCTCGTTCGCGTCCAGGCTGACGAGTTCATGATAACCGTGCGATCCGACATAGCCGATGGTGAAAGACGTGTTTGGAGTGATCTCGTGCTCGATGCGCAGGCTCCAGGAGATCAACGTGGGCGTTTGCAAATCCGGTTGTACGCCCCCGGGAACAATCTTTGCGCTGGCGGGAATTGCGGACTGAATGATGGGAAGTTTGCTGACGGCAAGATTCGCGATGCTGAAGGTGGGGTCGAAAGGCGCGTTCTGGTCCGTGCGATAATTCAGCGCGTCTTGCAGATCGTTGTACATCCCGAAACCAGCGCGGATTACCGTCTTGCCGTTTTCGAACGGGCTCCACGCGACACCCAGGCGCGGCTGTGGCAGAAACTTCGCGTTGTTTGTGGTGAATGCGCTGTCTGCGATTCGCGGCTGAGTGAGCATCACACCCGCGCTATCGAAGACGAAATTCGCGGCGCGGCCATTGACTTCATTCCAGCCGTTCGAGGATTCAATACGCGCGCCGAGAGAAAGAGTAAGCCGCGGACTCAGGCGAATTACATCTTCGCCATAGACCGCGCCGAACCACGAGCGCCAGCCGAGTTGTGTGGGCGCGGGGTCAAACAAGAAAGTGCCGATGGTGCCTTGCAAGAGAGTTTGCAGTCCCGTGAAAGTAGCCTGGCCAAACTGGCTGAGCGCGAGGCCGGAATTGGATTGCAGCCGCTGTGCCCACACTCCAAAATTAAATTGATGGCGGCCGTGAGTGAGCGAAACTTTATCTTCGTAAGTGAAAAGATTTCTGGCGATGTGCAGGTTGCTGCCGTTGTTGCTGCCGGTAAGGCTTAGCTGTGCGGCAGGGTTCGATGCCGAGCTGCCGCCTACGACTGCCGTGCCAACTTGCAGGCCGGCGAGGAATCCAGGAACTGTTGCAGCGACGGTGCCGGGCGTAGGTTCGCCGGTGAAGAAATATCCAGCGCGAGAATATCCGGCGCGAAATACGTTAACCAGGCGCGGGGAAAAAACGTGAGTTTCTTCGAGGCTCAGAACCTGCTCACGCAGACTGGTTGAGTCGGAACTGAAAGGATTGGCGCTGGGAGTGAAGTCGTCGCTGTCGTCAACAGTATAAGCAGCACTGAGCGAATCCCGGGAAGAGAAGATATGGTCTAGGCGCGTGGAGCCAAAATCTTCGCGAATAGTCTGCAGCGGAGTGCTGAAAGCCTCCGCGATGCCGCCAAAATCTGGCGCGCCCGGACTTTGCGTAGGCCACAAGTTGAAGAGCGGCGCTACGCCAGGAGCAACGCCGACGTTAACTAGCGGCGAAGTTCCGGTGCAGGGACTGGGTTTTGGAGTGACGATCTGGCAGGGCAGGAAACCCGCGCGAGCATTGGCATCCGGAACCAGAGTTACGGCGGTTTCGTTGAGGTGCTGGCGGAAGCCCTCGTAGTTGGCGAACAGAAATGTTTTGTCTTTCACGATGGGACCGCCGATCGAGCCGCCAAACTGGTTGCGGCTGAAGTGCGGAACATTGGCCTGGTCAAAAAAGTTGCGAGCGTCGAAAGCGCTGTTGCGGAGGAATTCAAATACCGAGCCGTGCCAATTGTTGCTGCCGGATTGCGTGACGATGACCACTTGACCGCCGGGGCGTTTGCCGTATTGAGCGTCGTAATTGTCGCGGAGGACATTAAATTCGCGTACCGCGTCGACGCCGAGCAATTGCTGGCTGGTGCCGCCGGGCGTCATGTTGTTCTCGGCCGCTCCGGTGTATTCGATTCCATTGAGCAGGAAGAGATTTTGCTGCGGGCGATTGCCGGAAACGGAAAACATATTTCCCGCGGTGGAGTTGGAGATGCCGATTCCCCCGGTTTTTTCCCAGGTGAAATTGACCACACCAGGATTGAGCGTGAGAAGTTCGTCGAAGCTGCGGCCGTTCAGCGGGAGATCTTTGACCTGCTGCTCGTTGACCAAGCCGGAGACGTCACGCGTGCTGTTGCTGACCACGGGAGCTTCTTCGGTGATGGTGATGTGCTGTTCGACGGTGCCGACTTGCAGACGAAGATCGACGTGAGCTTCTTCGCCGACGGCCAAATTGATGCCGCGCCGAGTCTCTTCCTGGAAGCCAGACTTAGTGACGCGAATCTCATAGTGGCCGACGCCGAGCGAAAGCACACGATAGCGACCGGTATCGTCGGTCTGCGCGGTGCGTGCAGCGCCGGTTTCGGTGTTGGAGACCACGACCATCGCATCGGCAATGGCAGCGCCGGAAGGGTCAGTGACCACTCCGGTTAGGGCTCCCGAAGACTGAGCGGCAGCGACCGGCGCGAAGCCGACCGACAAGCCCAGGATGAGAATGAGCGCGATAGCGAGAAATTTGAGCGAGAGCAAGTTTTTGAAGGTCATGGACATTCCCCTTAAGCCGCGGCAGCCACTGAAGATCGCAATTTACGATGTAAGTAATTCAATACGGTTGGGGTCGTTATGTCAAATCGTATATATACGTATAGGATGGCGGCGGCTTTGGATGGATCGCGGCGATGAGAATCGCAGAGTGCGATTTGGCGGACGTCCTTTGCGGAAACTGCGGGGTACCTGAGGGGCGGGCACGCCAAAACTTGGGTAGCCACTGAGCGGGCGTTCCAAACGGTCCAGGTACGCTGGTTTGTGTTAGCGTTGTGGTTTGAAGCCCGAAGCAAGGGGTTGGCCATAGATTGTCCCCGTTTGGGAATATGGGACGAATAGCGGCATGGCAATGAACAAGGATTCGCAGCGATGGCGCGTAATTGTTGTAGGCGGACACACACGGAGTATTGGCAAAACGCAACTAGTCTGCGATTTGATTGGAGCGTATCCACAAGCGAATTGGGTGGCGGGAAAAATCACACAATATGGACACGGAGTGTGCGCGCAAAACGGCGAGAATTGCGATTGCGCGCCGGACGACCACGTGTGCGCGATTAGCTGGGAAACGAAAAACGACACCGGTACCGACAGCGCCCGCTTTTTGACGGCGGGAGCAAAGCGATCTTTCTGGCTGCGCACCAAGCAGGGATTTTTAGCCGAAGGATTGCCGCTGCTACGGAAAGCATTGCGAGAATGCGGTGATGCACCGGGCGGCGAGACGCGGAACCTGATCCTGGAGAGCAACACACTGCTGCAATTCGTGCGCCCCGCACTCTATTTGATGGTCTTGCATCCCGGCAAAGACGATTTCAAGGATTCGGCGAAAATTCAACTGGATCGGGCTTCCGCATTCGTGCTGCGTAAGCCGCTCAGCGCCGCGGCAGGCAATGGCGGCAGTCCGTGGTTGCAAATATCGACGAGCCTGTTGGGAACCAAGCCGCAGTTTTTGCAGGAAGAAGGCGAGAACTTGCCCAAGGATTTGCGGTCGCGAGTAGACATCATTTTGCACAGCGGCGAAGGCATCGAGATATGAACAAAACGTCATCTTAATCGTTGACCGCCGATACAGACGAGGCGATACTTTACAAGTACAGGTGTTCCTGAAGATTCCTGGTAGGTGGTCGGAAGCCGCTGGGAACAGAGAAGTTAGAATCGCGGAAACCGTTTTTCGGGGGATTCTTGGCAACAGGTATGCGCATGGGGGTCGAAATTCCCGTAAGCGAGGCGAGCGCCCCGTGGAATCAAGCCAAGGCGAAGACCCTTGAGCAAGCCATCGAGCGCGGTGCGGATCATTTGCTGTCTCTGCAAGCCGATGAAGGCTACTGGATGGGCGAGCTAGAAGCCGACACCACGCTGGAATCCGACTACATCTACTATTTGAATGTGTTGGGCAAAGCGGATCCGGAACGCATCGCCAAGCTGGCTAACTATGTGCGGCTGCGGCAATTGCCGGATGGCGGATGGAATCTTTATCCGGGCGGGCCTTCGGAGTTAAACGCAACCTGCAAGGCGTACTTTGCGTTGAAACTGGCGGGCGATGGCCCGGATTCTCCGCACATGGCGCGCGCGCGCGAAGCGGCTCACCGCTTGGGCGGCCTGGAGCACACCAATTCTTACGTGCGCTTTTATCTGGCGCTGGCGGGCGCAGTCGGTTGGGAGTTGGTGCCCGCGATTCCTCCGGAGTTGATGCTCCTGCCCAACTGGTTCGTGCTTAATATTTACGAAATGTCGTCCTGGACGCGCGGCATCGTTATTCCGATGGCGATTATTTCCGCGGTGCGCCCGGATTGGCGCTTGCCGGAAGGCGCGCATGTAAATGAATTGTTCCGCGATCCGTCGCGCAAAAAAGCTGCGTTTGACTGGAGCAAGCAAATCCTTTCCTGGCGGAATTTCTTTTTGGCCATGGACCGCGCGCTGAAACTTTACGAAAAAATGCCGTGGAAGCCTCTGCGCCAGCGGGCATTGCGCGAAGCCAAAACGTGGATGTTGGAGCATATCGAACGAACCGAAGGCCTGTCCGCGATTTATCCGGCGATGATGAATTCGATTTTCGCGTTGATGGCGCTGGGGCACGGGCCGGATGATGCTTTGACCTCTCGCGAAATCAAGCAGTTTGCGCGCTTTGAAATTGAAGAAAACGAAACCATCCGCCTGCAACCGTGTGTTTCGCCCGTGTGGGACACCTGCATCGCAATGGTAGCGCTGGAGGAAGCAGGCTTGCCGCCCGATCATCCGGCGCTCGCGAAAGCGGCGGAGTGGATTTTGTCTCAGCAAGTTTTGGGTCCGGGCGATTGGCAAGTGAAGAACAAGGATGCCGAGCCAGGCGGCTGGGTGTTTGAGTTTCGCAACGACTTTTATCCAGATGTTGATGACACCGCGTTTGTGCTGATGGCATTGCAACGCGTGAAATATCCCGAGCCTGTGCGTATGGACTCCGCAGTGCGCCGCGGTTTGCAATGGCTTTTGAGCATGCAAAATCGCGATGGCGGCTGGGGCGCGTTCGACCGCGACAACGACAAGAAAATCTTGTGCAACATCCCGTTCGCCGATCACAATGCCATGATCGATCCTTCCACGGCGGACGTTACCGCGCGCGTGCTGGAATGTCTCGGCCGCTTCGGTTGGCCGACGGAGCATCCCGCGATTCAGCGAGCGCTGAAATTTTTGTTGCAAGACCAGTGCGAGGATGGGTCGTGGTTCGGCCGCTGGGGCGTGAATTACGTTTACGGGACGAGCGGCGTGTTGCGTGCGCTGGAAACGGTTTCGCTTACCGCGAAAACTTATTGCCAACGAGCAGTAGGCTGGTTGCGCGCTGTGCAAAAGGCCGACGGAAGTTTTGGCGAGTCTTTGCGAAGTTACGCCGAGCCGCAGACCAAGGGCCAGGGAAACAGCACCGCCTCGCAAACCGCCTGGGGATTGATCGGATTACTGGCCGGGGCGGATGTGAGCGATCCGGCAGTTCAGAAAGCGGTCTCGTACCTGATCAACGAGCAGAATGCGGACGGCTCCTGGACGGAAAACGAAATGACCGGCACCGGTTTTCCGTGCGTCTTCTATTTGAAATATGATCTGTATCGGAATTCGTTTCCGCTGTATGCCCTGGCGCGATTTCGCAATCAGGCCCAGCAAGTGGCGGAATATCCCGGTTTGCGGTTTCAGCCCCAAGAGTTCCGTCTGCGCAGCACGATTTACTAAGCAAAATGTGGCGCGCTCTTTGGCGGTCCATTGATTCCATTCGAGAAAAAATAGTGATCGCACTCACAGCGGACAGGACTTCTCGCTGATGACCACACTCGTAACTGGAGCTTCAGGATTTTTGGGGAGCCACGTGGCCCGGAAATTGGTCGCGCGCGGCGACAATGTGCGCGTGCTGCTGCGCGTCTCCAGCCACAATCGCGCGATTGCCGATTTGCCGCTGGAATATGTCACCGGAGATTTGCGCGACGCAGCGTCGCTGGACCGCGCGATGAACGGCGTCCAGCGCGTGTTTCATGTGGCAGCCGATTATCGGCTGTGGGCCAAGCGATCTCAGGACATTTACGACTCCAACGTGGGTGGCACGAAGAATTTGCTGGAAGCCGCGAAACGCTCCGGAGTCGAGCAACTCATTTACACGAGTACCGTGGCGACGATCGCGGTCGATCGTCGGGTGAACGGGAAAGCTGAAGTGACCGAACCGGCGCAGCAAGCGGGCAACACGCCCCTGCCGAGCGAAGCCACCGAAGCGAAACTCGATGAAATGATCGGCCACTACAAACGGTCAAAATGGATGGCGGAACAGGAAGTCCGCGAAGCCGCTGTGGCGGGATTTCCCGCGATTATCGCCATGCCCACCACGCCGGTCGGTCCGTGGGATTGGAAGCCCACTCCAACTGGAAAAATTATTCTCGATTTCTTGAATGGCAAAATGCCGGGCTACGTCGAGACTGGTCTGAATTTCGTCGGGGTGGAAGAGTGCGCTAGCGGACACTTACTGGTCGCGGAAAAAGGTAAAGTCGGCGAACGATATTTGCTGGGAGCGGAAAATCTTACGCTGAAAAGTTTACTGGACACGTTGGCGGAGATCACCGGATTGCCCGCTCCGAAGATGAAAATTCCGCACGGCGTTGCGCTCGGAGTCGCCTATGCGAACACAGCGTTTTCGCGAATGATTGGCCGGGAGCCGGGCATTCCGGTGGAAGGCGTGAAAATCGCACAGCATCTGATGTTTGTGGATGCTTCGCGCGCGCCGCGAGAATTGGGATTCAAGGGCGGTTCGGTCCGGGCGGCGCTGGAACGCGCCGTGCGTTGGTACGAAGCAAATGGATATGTGTCGAAGGGCCGCGCGAAGCGTATGGCGCGGGCCGCGGCGGCGTGAAAAGGTCATAACGCGAGTCTGTGGTTTGCATCTTACTGTGCAGACTGGGCCAAACAATCTCGGCGAGTGCGAAATATCATTCGGTGGATGATGCGAATTCTGGTGACATTTGCGGTGGATGCGGAGTTTGCACCCTGGCGAGCGTTGCGCGATTTTCGCCGGGCGGAACACGGTGATGTGGAAATCTACTCCGCTGAAATCGAAAGCGCTGAAGTGAGCGTGCTGTTGACCGGAGTTGGCTTAAAAAAAGATTGGCTTGCCGCGGCTAAGAGCATCTGGCGCGGTGATTTGGACGTATGCATTTCCAGTGGCCTTGCCGGCGCATTGCGCGCGTGCTGCAATGCGGGAGATATTCTAACGGCTAGGGAAATAAGCGGCGGCAATTTGAAGGAAACGACGAGCTGCGAAGCGCAACTGACAGATTTAGCAGCCACCTGCGGAGCAAAGTTGGTGCAAAGTTTTTACACTACCGATCACGTGGTGTCTCGTGCTGAGGAAAAGCGCGAACTCAGCGCACTCGCCGATGCCGTGGACATGGAAAGCGCGAATATCCTGCACCAAGCCGCTGCGCTCGGCGCCAAGGTAGCCGCGATCCGCGCCATCAGCGACATCGCAACCGAAGACTTGCCGCTCGATTTCAATCGTGCGATTACCCAGTCAGGTGCCGTTAGCGTCCCGCGAATTCTCGCACAGCTCGCAAGAAATCCCGCGGCTCTGCCGGCGTTGATGCGTTTCGGCAGCCGAAGCACAGCCTCCGCGCGTAAACTTGCTGAATTTCTCGACCAATATCTTGTGCGATTAGCCCAAAGCGGAATCGTTGCGGCAACGAAAGGGGTCTCCGCGGCATGAGCGCCACAAAATCATCGGTGGACGTCATCAATTCTCCCGGCGCGATCCCCAAGACCATGCGCGCCGGCGTTTATCGTGAAAAGGGAATCGTGCGCGTCGAGGAAGTGCCGGTTCCGGAAGTCGGCGATGGCGAAGTCCTCATCAAAGTCGCCGCTTGCGGAATTTGCGGTACCGACATCAAGAAAATTTATCAGCGTTACGTCGAACCTCCACAGATTCTTGGCCACGAATTGGCTGGCACGGTTGTAGCCGTGGGGAATGGCGTAACCAAGTGGCGGCCCGGCGACCGGGTCATGAGTTTCCATCACACTCCGTGCGGCGATTGTTTCTATTGCCAAAACCGGTTGTTCTCGCAGTGCAACCAATATAAGACCACCGGACTCACCGGCGGATTCACTCCCAATGGTGGGGGTTTTGGCGAATACGTGAAAGCGATGCCCTGGGTCGCGGAGCGCGGAATCGTCGCGCTGCCGGACGCCGTCAGCTTTGAAGAGGCCACCTTCATCGAGCCGATTAACACCATCGTGAAAGCGGTGCAAAAAGCCCGCGTCGCTGCCGGCGAATCGGTTTTGATTTTGGGTTGCGGCCCGATCGGCCTGCAACTCTTAATGGTCGCCAAACTCGAAGGCGCGAAACTCTACACCAGCGATCCCATGGCCGAACGGCGCGACAAGAGCATAACCTTGGGTGCACTTGAGGCGTTTGACCCCACAAGTGGTAAGCTTATCGAACAGGTCAGAGGCCGAACCAAGGGTCGCGGAGCGGATGCGGTGTTGGTGGCAGTAGCGCATCCGAGTGTAGTAGTAGATGCGCTGGCAGCAGCCCGGCCGGGTGGCAGGGTTTTGCTCTTTGCGGCCAACGACCCGGTGACAAAAATTGAGTTTCCAGCAGCGGCGATCGGGATCGACGAGAAAGAAATCCTGGGCAGCTACAGCGCGGCTGTGGACATCCAAGAATCGGCGGCCGAATTAGTGCTGCAGCAGAAACTTCCGGTGATGGATATTGTGACGCACCGTTTTCCTTTGGCTAGAATTCAGGAAGCGCTGGATTTGGCGGCGCATCCAACCCGGGACTCGCTGAAAATTTTGATTACTCACGCATGAGAACCACCACAACAAAGCGCTCCGACGTTATCACCGAGGAAGCCGCTGCCGTTGTTCGCACCGCGGTGCCATCAAAAATGATGGCTGCGGTGTTGTATGGCAGCGAGGATTTGCGCGTCGAACAAGTCGACGTGCCTTCGCTGGCCGCCGACGAAGTCCTCCTCCGAGTCCGCCTGGCGCTCACCGACGGCACAGACTTGAAAGTGTGGCAGCGCGGCTATCACGCCAAAATGATCCAGCCTCCCGCGGTGTTCGGACACGAAGTCGTTGGCGAAATCGCGGCGGTTGGCAAGCGAGTGGATTCCCGCTGGCGCATCGGTCTGCGCGTGATTGCGGCAAACTCCGCGCCTTGCTTGCGTTGCTATCAATGCCGCCGCGGCCAAGAAAATTTGTGCGAGGATTTGCTGTTCAACAACGGCGCTTACGCGGAGTACATGCGCATTCCCGCACGCATCGTGATGGAAAATATGCTTGAGGTGCCGCACTCCGTCGATGACGGTAGCGCCGCCTTGGTCGAGCCTCTGGCTTGCGTCCTGCGCGGAATTCACGAAATGGAATGCCGCACGGGAGACACCGCAGTGGTCATTGGCTGCGGCCCCATCGGACTAAAATTTGTGCGTATGCTTACCCGGCGCGGTGTCCGCGTGATCGCGCTGGCGCGGCGGCCAGCTCCGCTGGAAATGGCGCGGCATCTGGGCGCGGTCGCCACGATCAACGTCACCGAAGTCGAGGAGGTTGTTGCAGCGGTGAAGCAACTCACCGACGATCTGCGCGGCCCGGACGCCGTTGTCGAAGCCGCCGGAAATCCCGGTACCTGGAAACAAGCTTTGGCCATGGTACGGCGCGGGGGAGTGGTGAATTTTTTCAGCGGGCTGCCGTCCGGAACCCAGGTGGAAATTGAGCCGGCCGCCATTCACTACGCGGAAATCAAACTAATTTCACCGTTCCATCACACCCCGCGCTTCATTCGCGAATCTCTGGAAGCTATCCGCCGCGGAGATATCGCCGGCCACGACTTTATTACCGAGGAAATTCGGCTAGCCGAATTACCCAAAGCTTTTGAACGGATGAAATCGCGAAGCGGCGAAACCAAGCTGGCAGTCAAGCCGTAGTTCGCGACTGGTGATTGGTGAAGGTTAAATCTTCGTTGCATTCACACAAAATCCAAAAACAGCGCAGTGGCGTATTTTTCTGATGCTGCGCCCCGGCGAACTCGAAATCGCGGAGCGCGTCCCCGTGCCCGGATGCTCTATCGCGGTTGCGCAGCAGTACACGCGCTGGTTGGCCACTCACCATTACGAAAATTTCAATGTCGCATCCTGGCTGCTGCCCAAGGATCTCCATCAGCATTTTTACAATCTCTATGCCTATTGCCGCTGGGCGGACGATCTCGGTGACGAAGTGCCGGAGACCTCGCGCGCACTCGAGCTGCTCGACTGGTGGGAGCAAGGGCTAAACGAATGCTACGCCGGTCGGCCTTCACACCCTGTCTTTGTCGCGCTACGCGAAACCATTGTCGCTAAAGATATTCCCAAACAGCCCTTCGCGGATCTGCTGAAAGCCTTCCGTCAAGATCAAGTTGTAAAGCGCTACTCGAACTGGGACGAGGTCCTCCGCTACTGCGTGTACTCAGCGAATCCGGTGGGGCGCTTGGTCTTATATCTGTGCGGGTATCGCGATGAAGAGCGGCAGCGCCTTTCCGACGCAACTTGCACCGCGCTGCAGCTCGCGAATTTCTGGCAAGACGTTTCTCGCGACCTCGAAAAAGGCCGAATTTATATTCCGCTGGACGCCGCCGCGAAACACGGCCTGAACGAAAGCGATATCGTCGAACGCCATTTCGATCACCGTTACGTTCAATTGATGAAAAACCTGATTGCCCGCACGCGCGAACTGTTCGCCGAAGGCCTGCCGCTCGCAAAAATGGTCGATGGCCGTCTGAGCGTCGATCTCGAAATGTTCAGTCGCGGCGGAATAGCTGTTCTCGACGCCATCGAATCTTCTGGCTACGACACGCTGCATCATCGCCCGTCAGTCAGCAAAGGCAAACAAGTGCGGCTGCTGGGCCGCGCGCTGGTTACGCAACTAGTCGCAAAAGATACAAAGGTCACAAGCCCAGCTACGCTAGGAGCCGTGCCATCTGTAGCGAATTCTTACGAAGAGTGCCACCGCATCGCCAAGGCCGCGCGCAGTAATTTTTATTACGCATTCTATCTGCTGCCAAAAACAAAACGCGATGGCTTGGCCGCGCTCTACGCTTTTATGCGGCTCGTTGATGACGTCGCCGATGAAGGCGACGACCTCGCCAAAAAACAGCGAGGCCTCGCAAAGTGGCGCGCCGCTTTGGACGAGGCGGTGAACAACGGCGGAAAACTTGACGCTTCGGATTCCACAGGCGCGATGCAAGTGCTACCAGCGCTGGTGGATACCATGCGCCGTTACAGCATGCCGTCCCGCTATCTGCACGATCTGATTTCCGGGGCGGAAATGGACCTGACCGTCCAAGCCTATCCGACCTTTGATCGCCTCCGCGAATATTGCTATCGCGTAGCGGGCACTGTCGGGCTCACCTGCACGCACGTATTTGGGTTTCGTGACGCCAAAGCTCTCGACCTCGCGGAAAAACTCGGGCTGGCGTTTCAGCTCACTAACATCATTCGCGATGTTCACGACGACTACGCTCTGGGACGTGTATATTTGCCGGAAGAAGATTTGCTTCGCTATGGAGTTTCGCAGGATGATTTCGGGCGCAGCGAAGCGACTTTGGGCGTTCGCGAGTTACTCCGTTTCGAAACCGATCGCGCTTGGGAACTCTATCAACAGGGAATTCAACTCCTCGGCTTGATTGATGCCGAAAGCCGTCCGGCACTTTGGCTTTTGGTCCACACGTACAGTGCGTTGTTGGCGCGTATCGAATCTGTTGACTTTGCCGTCTTTGCCGAACGTGTCCGCCTTTCCAAAGCGGAAAAAATGCTATTCATTGCGCAGGCGCGCTTCGCTCGTCTGACGGAAGAGAACATTCTTGAAAAACGTGATCGTGATCGGCGGCGGGCTAGCGGGTCTGGCCGCCGGCGTCGCGCTGGCTGAAGCAGGTTGGCAGGTTCGGCTGTTCGAGCAGCGCCCTTTTCTGGGCGGCCGTGCCACCTCGTACCTCTTGCCCAATGGCGAAAATGTCGACAACTGCCAGCATGTAACCCTGGGCTGCTGTACCAATCTCGCGGATTTTTACCGCCGCATCGGCGCCGGCGGCAAAATCGAATTTTTCGATCGTCTTGTCTTTCTCGATCCACAGGGACGCCGCGGTGAAATGCGCGCCGGCATCCTTCCCGCGCCATTTCACATGACCGGCTCCTTCGCCGCATTCGCGCCGCTCAGTTTTGGTGACAAACTCTCCATCGCCCGCGCCATGCTCAGCATTTTGCGCACGCGCGGCGAAGTCCGCGAAAAAGCCGCCGACGGCAACAACATCTCCATGCTTGAATGGCTGCAACGCCGCAAACAAACTAAACGCGCCATCGAAAGATTTTGGCGCGTCGTGCTGGTCAGCGCGCTCGACGAAGAACTCGACCGCACCGACGCTCGCTACGGCGTCCAAGTATTCTGGAAAGCATTCCTCTCCAATCGCGGTGGCTACCGCATGGGAGTTCCTATCGTTCCGCTCGCCAATCTCTACGCGGGCTGCAGCGCCTCCATCGAACGCAAGGGCGGCGAAGTGCACTTGCGCATGCCGGTCCGAGAACTAATCATCGAACAAGGTGTCGTAACCGCTGTGAAATTCGATGACGGGCGCACAGAAACCGCTGACGCTTACATCCTCGCCGTCCCGCACAACGCGTTCGCCAATCTGCTGCCGACCTCCGCGAAACAAGCTGACGAATCTTTCCGCAACCTCGAAAACTTAAAAGACTCGCCGATCACCGGTGTGCATTTCTGGTTTGATCGCGAAGTAATGACCGACCCGTTTGTAACCCTGCTCGATACCACCACTCAGTGGATTTTCAACAAAACGACCCTTTATGGACACGACGCATCCTCCGCCGACGAGGGCCAATATCTGCAACTCGTCATCAGTGCCTCCTACGATCTGCTTCGCGCCTCGCGGCAAGAAATTATTGACCTCTGCCTCAAAGAAGTCCGCCAGGCTCTTCCCAAGGCGCGCGAAGCAAACCTGCTGAAGGCTACCGTCATCAAAGAGGCTGCGGCAACTTTTTCTCCGCAACCAGGCGTCGACCGCTGGCGTCCAACGCAACAGACTAATCTGCGCGGATTATTTTTGGCCGGCGATTGGACCAACACCGGATGGCCCGCCACTATGGAGGGCGCGGTCCGCAGCGGATATCTCGCGGCGGAAGCAGTCTTGAATTCCGCGGGTACGCCTCGGCAATTTCTCGTTGCAGATCTCGGGCCCGATGGTTTGGTAAAGTTTTTCGCGTAGAGCTGGGTTTATCGGCAATGCACAAAAACGCCGCTCGGCTTGACTTCGAAATGGAACAGGACTAAAAACATAGATGTCCCTTTTCCTGCTCGGACGCTGGCAATCCTTTGCTTTAACCCCTGGGAAAGTTTTCGCTGCCGGTCGACTGTAGCAATCCGGTATGAAAGCAGTGCGTAGCACCGCGTACTTGACATCAATTGTGTGCAAGTCTGTCAAGACTGCGGACGGAGGCGTTTGTGGATCGAAAGTATAGTCACCGCGGGTATCGTGACGCGGATAAAAAAGAAAAAAAAGAAAGAACGCATGACCGCAAGCCGCCACAGGGCGGCCCGCGCGCCGATCAATTCGGCCCCCGCACTCCGCGCATGGTTGGAACGGTTACTCGCGCCCGCTGCTCCAATTGCGGCGCGGTTCTCACTCCTGGCTTTGACGTTAACGGACAGTGCCCCAAGTGCGGACTGGAATTGCATTGCTGCAAACAGTGCCGCTTTTTCGACAGCGGTGCGCAATTTGAATGTACTCAGCCCATTCCCGAGCGCATCTCCCCGAAGGACGCGAAAAATAATTGCACCTTCTACGAATTTCGCACCACCGTGGAAAAAGATACCGCTCCAACTTCCTACGCGCAGAAAGCCCCGCCCACCGCGATGACCATGCCCGATCGCCCCAACGACGCGCGCCAGGCCTTCGAGGATTTGTTCAAGAAATAACGCGCGCTCAGGTTATTCACCGCGCGGCATGAGCGGTGTTCTGTTCCTCGACTTGCTTTTCCTGATCTTGGGTTGAAATTCGCGGACGCGCCTTCACGAAAAATTCAGCGTTTCTTCTCTTCCGCAGTTTTCCCCATCACAAAAAGTGTTGGCGCTGCCGGAGGCAGATCTGCGATCGCTTCCAACTCCAGATAATGCTGCCGCAGCGGCTCCGGCACTTTCACTTTCGCTCCCTTCAGCAAGGTGATCAGTTGCAGCGCGTTCACCACTCCCTTGCCCAGATAGTGATTGTTCGTCAGCACAAAAACCTTGCTGGTTTGTTTTGCCACCGCGCCAATGCGCTCGGCCCACGGCGCCAATTCCTCCGACGAATATAAATAGTTGTAACGCTCGTGCCGCGGAATCGCCGGATCCTCGCTGAACCATGTATCGTAGCGCCGTCCATGAAACCGAAAATATCCGATCGGCGAAGTCCATTCCTGCGAAGGCTCCAGCGAACGGCCAATCACCGGCTGATCGATGTTGCAAAACGCCGCCCCATGCTCGCGCAGCAAGTCAAAAAACTCCGCATGATTCCACGACGTATGGCGAATCTCCACCGCCAGGGGATAATCCGCGAATCGCCGCAAAAGCGCGCTCAGATAAGTAGTCGTCTCACTCGACTGATGAAATGAAAACGGAAATTGCAAAAGCACGCATCCCAATTTTCCGGCGCCCGCAAGCACGTCAAATCCGTCGCGCACCGCGCGCTCATCCTCGACTGTCGCGCTGGGATCGTGCGTAAACTTCTGCCACATTTTCGCCGTAAATAAAAATCGCGGATTCGCCGCCACTCGATCCAGCCACAACCGCACATGCTCCGCTCGCGGCGGCTGGTAAAACGAAGTATTAATTTCGATGGTGTCGAAAAATTCTGCCAGGTACTCGGCCTCGTGAAATTGTTTCGGCCGCCGAGCGGGATAGACCACTCCACCCCAATCCGCGTAAGACCATCCCGCCGGCCCGACGCGCAGACCGCTCTCCGCTTTTTCGGGCAATCGCGACTCGCGTGGTACAATGGGCAAATTCATAGGGGCGTAGCTCAGTGGTAGAGCAGAGGCCTTTTAAGCCTAAGGTCGTGGGTTCGATCCCCACCGCCCCTACCAATATCTCCTTCCTAACAAATTATTCGCAGTTTTTCGAGGGGCTACAAGGGCCATTCATTAACGTCAGGCAACTTGCGCGAAGCCACGAAAGACGCATCCTTCACGAGATACTCGCGGCACCGTTACCTTTGATAACGCCGACGTATTGAGGCCCTCGGGTGGGGCCAGCCCGCCCGGAGCGTGCCGGCGGGCGCTACGAAATCCGAAAAGGCAGCATGATTCTGTATTTCTCAAACGGCTACACCCAGGCCATCGCCTGCATTCTCGGCAAACCAATACCGGGGATGCGAAGACCATAGTGCTCAATGGCTTTCCTTTCGAAAGAGTTCGCTGATTTTCCCCACCCAGAATCAGATTGCGCCGGAAAATGCGCAAGCCCGAGGGAATGGCTAAGCCGGGTTCCCGTTGCCATTACGCGCGTCCCACTCTTGTCGCAGTTGCTCAGCGCGCCGGCAAACCCGGTCGGTGAGTTCATTGGAAACAGCGGCAGGCGCGGTGGACTCCATAGATTCCTGCGATGGGAGAATCTCAAGAGCTTGCAGTTTCTCAAAAACGCTCTTCATGGCTCGCTCGGGATCACGGAAGTAAACCGAGCCCCGGATTCTCGCGAAAATCCAACCTAGTCTTTCCAGGACTGCCAGCCTTTCCATGTCCTCAGCCAGTTTTTCATGGGCATGAAAGCGATCGCCGTCGCACTCCACCGCGAGACGCTGGCCATCGCCTTCGACGACCAGATCAATTCTGCGCGCTCCGACTTTCCACTGCGGAGTAACTCGGTAGCCCGCTCGAACCAGTCGCCGCAGTACCTCGCGTTCGAATGGCGATTCGGTTCGCCGTTCTTTGTCTTCGAGCACGCGCAGCAAAGCAGTCGGATCTTGCGCGTGCTCGATCAACCGGCGACGAAGATCTCCAGTCCGCAGGTCCGTCTGCGCGTTCAACGAATGAACAACCCACATCTGGTCGCGCGCGCGGCTTGCGGCAACGTTGTACCGTTGCTTGAACATTTGTTGGTCGCGGAAGTAGAGCGGGCCTCCAGCGGGCGTGTCGACCATGGAAAGAAACATCACATCTCTTTCATCGCCCTGGAACTGAGCAGGTGTCCCGCAAAGGATTCGATGGCGGTCGTAGATTTCGGGCGGGATGTGCAGGTGTAGTAGCCGGTCGATTTCCAGTGCTTGATCTTCTCCGACCAGAGAAACGGCGCCAAAACTAGTGCGCTTCCGAGCCTCGTTGAATTGATATTCCGGCTGCTCCACCGCTGCTGTAATGAGCGACGCAACCACCTCCGCTTCTTGCCGGTTCACCTTGTCTTCCCTCGTCGCTCCCGCGACGCGCAAGCAGATCGTGTGCGGTCGCAGGACGACACGGGAAGAGTCTCGAAGAGGTTTGATATCGCCGAAGTAAGAAAGGTCGTTACTGAATTGGATGACCTCGGTTACGCAGCGAAAGTGTTCGACCAGGCGAATCGTGCCGCCGAAGGATTGCCGAGCCAGGTCATAGACTGAGGTTTGTCCATCGTAGAGGTGCGCATTGGGAATTCCCTGCAAGAACTGGTCGATCAAATTCTGGACGACAGCAACTTCCTGACCGACCGCGGAGGGACTGACCTGTTCATGGTCCCCCACCACGACGACCTTCTTGCCAAGGTAGAAAGCGACCAGCGCCATCACGTCGCTCTGACTAGCTTCGTCGATGATCACCACGTCGAATCGAGATTTACGGGGGTCGAAGTTCTCGACCACGCGAGAGAGCGGCATGATCCACACGGGTACGGCCCCGCGGCAATCGGTCATCTGTTGCGCCGCTTCGGCTCGCAAGCGGGGGACACGCATCCCCGTCCCTTTCCCAATCTTGCGAATCGTATCCAGCCAGCCGATCAGTGCTTGCCTTTGCGAAAGTGACGTACGGTCTGCTTGAAAAGCCCAGGCTCGATTGTCGATCAGGTCAATCGTAGTCAGGCGGATTTGTCCCGTGCATTTTTCGATCGACGATTGCAGCTCTTCGAGGGAAACGCTCGCTCGCTTTTCAAGTTCATCGTGTAGCTGTCGCCAGATCCAGGCCTCGGTCGGGTCTCCGGGAGGCGTTCCTTGGCCGTGAACACCGCTGCGCATCCGAATCGCCATTGCCCAAGCTGGCGCGGCAAGTTCAAGCGACGAGAGTAGTTCCCGGCGACGTTGGAGTTCCTTGCTGTGCGCGTGAATTTCGATCAGCCGCGAGTACTGCTCTCGGTAACGCTCGCGATCCGGGCGGCGAACCGCGTCGTATAGTTCCGAAGCAACGCGGGAACGAGGCGCGCCGGCTTTCGCAATCGCCAGTTTGTCCCGGAGTCCCGCAATCAGGGTCTCATTTCGATCCCACAGCAGCCGTTGGATCCGGCTCGCGAGAATTGGTAGCAGGGAATTGAGCACGGCTTGGCGCAGTCGCTGCAAAGCGCCGTCCGTGCCAACTCCGGGTGGTTGTTCCACCATGAATTTTTCCCACAGAAAGCCAGATTCTTTGAGTTCCGATTCCAGCGGTGCCCATGAGCCCGAACTCCAGGAAAGGCAGTCCCGAATAGGGTTGCAGAACTGCACTGCGCTTTTTTCAATTTCTTTTCCGAGTTTGTCGGCTGGCGCGGCGCCGAGTGGCGCCATTTGCCGGTCCCAGCGGCCGGAGAGTTCGCGGCGAAGAATCCTGGTGCGGGAATGTTTGCTGATCGCGAGAAAGTGTTCGGCGGTCGCAGGCGCGTTTCCATTCACTCTTGCCGATTGCACCAGATTCTTCCAGGCGGAGTGCGTCAGATAGGTGAAGAAGTTGAGCGTGTTTCCTTCGCGGAGATGTGCATGGACTTCAAGCGCCGTCCTTTCCTGCTCTTCCACATCCATCTCATTTTCAAGTTCAGTCGAGTGTTTTAGAAGAATTTCCTGAGACTTAGCGATTTCTATGTCGGCGCGTTCAATTTGACTGACCAGGCTGTCCCACGGCTCTCGATGCGGTCCGCCACTTCGGCCGGCGTGCACTGCCGCCAGTTTCCAACGATCTTCGCCACTCAACGGTTCCACTACCTTCTCGAGCTTGTTGGCGATTGCCGAGAGAGACTCGGGCGTCGCCTTGGATGAACCTATGGCCCACAGTTCTTCTCGAAGATTTCGAACCGTGCTGGAAAGTTTTTCACGTGTGGAAACCAATTCTTCAAATTCGCTTAACGTCGGAAGGTGTCCAGGGTCCGGCAAATCATTCGAGAGTTCCTGTTCAACATCGGGTTTTATGGTTTCGTTCGTAGCGTACAGCTCAAGGATTTCCCGATGCGGCAACGGCAAACCAACTCCTAGCGCGACTGGCTCGGGAATCCAGCCATGTGTCGCTTGTTCTTTTTTCACCAAGCGCGCAGCGTCCGAGGGCGCCCATGTCTTGCCGCCAATGAGCACATCGCGGTATTCATCTGCGCGTGCTTCCACCAGCCGGGTTCGAAATTCAGAAAGTTTTGCCAGTAGTTCGTTCCGAAAATGCGAGAGGCGCGCACCTTCGGCTGCCAGCGATCTCGCATCAACTCTCGAGAGTCTCTCCGCGATGGTTCCCACCGCGCTTTCCATTTGCTTGCGACTCTCCAGATCATTTTCAAGAACACTGACGCACAGCGAGCGCAGCTTTCCGACAACTTGTGACCGGACCATGCGCAATGCCTTGGTGGTATGACTGGTTACCAGGACACTCTTTCCGCTGGCGAGCAGATGGCCAATCAGATTTCCAATCGTGTGCGTCTTGCCCGTCCCTGGTGGCCCCTGAACGAGTGTTCCGGCCGACGAATCGGTTTGCTGCGCGATGCGAATCTGTTCGGGGTTTGCCTCTTTGCTCAGCAGAACGTCAGATATTTCCGATGCAGTCGAGCCACCGGGTTCAGCTGTTTCCACGACCGTTTCTTTTGGAGCTTCGATTCCCACTACGTTGAGCAGCGGCCAGGAGAGTTCTTTACGATCGCGGATGTCCTCGAGAATGCCTTCGATACACGCGGCGAACCCCAGCGTTCGAGGGCGCAGAAAGAAAGCGGGACGTCGTGCAATGCGCGGATCGCCTTTTTCCCCTTCGAGTGCTTCGGCCTCAACGAATTCGCCGCGAGACGAAAGCTGTATCACCAGTTTTTTTAGGAAACCGGATGTGGCTTCGTCCCCCATCGGTTGGTAGTTGCCTTGCTCCAGCTCTTCCATGCATCTGCCGATGGCGCGCCCATCCACGTCAGCCATGGACTGAAAGAGCGCCGAGTATAGTTCCGGAGGACGCTCCGTTTCGGAGATGGTGAACCGGGGAATCGCCGGATCGAAGGTTAATTGCAATCGCTGAAGCAATACCGGATGGAATACGCCGCCCTCTGCCCGCCGCCAGGAAAGAAGCCCGTCCCCCAGGACAAGCTCAACGCGTTCCCCCTCTCGCTCGATCCGCCCATAAAGCTGGTAGAAGTCCTCAAACACCTTCATAGCCATTCGGGCCGGTCGTTCGTTCCGCGACCACTCTTCGTGTTTTGCCCTCCACTGATTCCAGCTCGAAACGCGATTGCGATCGTCTTCAAACTTCACGAGTATGGTTTTTCCGTCGGGGCCGTTTTCATTTTTTGAACTTCGAACCGACGGATTCTTGAACGGATCTTCCCAGCCCGATTCAAGCCAGGCTTTTAGCTCTAGTCCTGGGTCAGGCGCATGCGTCAGTTTTGGTCTAGAGACTCTGAGGATGAACGATTCGTCGTCAATGTCTTTTTCTATAATCGGCTCTTTGGCTTTGTCTTCAACGCGGGGACGTCCCTGCTGAACGGCCGGATGGTCGGGAAGCTTATCCATCCACAGGGTCCAGAGTTGTTCGCTAATTTGGCGTGCCGCGGGATTGCGGTGCTGGTTCAGCGCTTCGAGGAACCGGAAGACGCGCAACAACCGATCCCGGCCTATCCGGAGAGAATCCGCATCCATCGCTTCATCCACCTAAGCTAGTCGATACGCAGAGCCTTTGATAGCCAATCAACCATCATAGCGACATTGCGTGAAGACAACCAGCAAGCGAGTAATGGTCCCACTCGCCAGCTATTCTAACTTTCAGCTTCCATTTCTTGTGGCGCTCCCTGATACCGATTCTTATGTAGTGCAGCGGCGCATTCTTGTGTAGTAGCGCGCCGCGTCATTGCGAATTCTCAGCGATACACAACTATTTCTACGTCACTACACAATTATCCCGACCCTGTATTTCCGAATGTGAACTCTCCGCGCGATTCCAATATTCAGTTTTCAAATTTCACTCTTTGCAGGCCGCTAAGACCAGCTAAAGCATTCTTTCTAAGCACTTTCTCGTATAGCGATTTTCCCGCAGCGTGTCGAATTTCCATTGTCTGCACTGTCCAAATCTGCTCCGTATATTTTCTAACTTGTTCAACTGCGGCTACTTCCGTTTTTTTGCAGTCCATTGGCACGAGCATTGCATCTCAAATGGGCGACGACGATTATTCCAGGAGGAGCCTTATGAAAAAACGATCATTCCATATTAAGTGCGGGCTGACACTCGCTGCTGTGACTTCTCTCTTCATCCTCAGCCAGCCCGCAGGTGCCCAGTCCACTCAAGCTCAAGACGGCCGGTACGCCCAGGACCGCGATCAGGACCGCAACATCAGCCGCGACGACTTAGCGCGCTTCGACCAATTTCTTAACGGTCACCGCGAAATCGCCGAGCAGGTTCGCAAGGATCCTTCCGTCGTAAACCGGGAAGACTTTGTGAAGAGCCATCCTGCTTTGCAGACTTTTCTGCGCGATAATCCCGGGGTTCGCGAACAGTTCAAACAAGACCCCAATGGGTTTATCCAGGCGGAAAATCGCTTCGGCCGTCACGAAGACCAACTGAGCGACCGGGCCATCACTCGTCAGGAACTCGATCGCTTCGATCAGTTCATGGACAGTCACAAGGAAGTTTCCGAGCGGCTTAAGCAAAATCCTTCGCTCGCGAACAATCCGGAATTCCTGAGGAATCATCCTGAGTTTGAAGCTTTCCTTAAGGAACATCCCGGCGTCCAAAACCGCCTGAAAGACGATCCGAACGGCTTCCTGCGATCCGAAAATCGTTTCGACCGCCAGGAAGACAATCGCGGCGCTGACGCCAATCGCGACCGCGATGCGAATCGCGATCGGGACGCTGAAGCCAATCGCGACCGTGACGCCAATGCAAATCGTGACCGCGATGCGAATCGTGATCGCGACGCCAACCGCGATCGCGATGCTTACGCCAATCGTGACAACGACGCCAATCGCGACCGTGATGCGCGCGACCACGACCTGGACGCCAATCGCGACCGCGACGCGAACCGTGATCGCGATATGAATCGCGATCGTGACAACGATCCAAACCGGCGCGAACTGGCCAATTTCGATCGCTTCCTGGACGGCCACCGCGAAACCGCGGAACAACTTCGCAAAGATCCCAAACTCGTGGATGACCGGGAATTTGTGAGAAACCATCCCGAACTGCAAACCTATCTGCAGCAGCATCCGGCGGTTCGCGAACAAATCCGCAGCAATCCTAACGAATTCATGCACGCGGAAAATCGTTTCGATCGCCAGGAAAACAACGGTTACAACAATGACCACCGTGTGGCCGGCATTGAGCGCCATGACGACCCGATGGATCGCGACTCCATGCACCGCCATTTCGGCGAATTCATGGGCAGTCACTCAGAAATCGCCGAACACCTCTCCAAGAATCCGAAAGACATCAACAATCGCGAATACGTCGACAGCCATGCTGAACTGAAGGAATACATAAAAGCGCATCCTGAAGTTCAGAAAGAAACCACGGCCGACGCTGACAACTTTGTGAAATCTTCAAAACAATACAGCAGCCCCACGAACACGACGGGCGCTCCTAAGACCACCACGAGCCCGACTGCAACCAAGCCGTCGGCTACTCCTCCTGCTCCTCAACCGAAACCGTACCAGTAAGACCCGCTGTTATACGCTGGACTGGAAGGCCGCTTGTCGGCCTTCCAGTCCGCGTAATTTTTTCGCCGCCGCATCGGCTCTCCTTTCCGCCCACGGCTGGCTCGGTTCGTGAATTACGGGCACATCGATGCACAAACTGATGTGATCCACAGCGTCGCGGCGAACCCGCTTTTCGCCGGAAGATCCCAAAGGAGGCATCATGAAATTCAAGAGTTTGCTGGTCCTTTCGCTCGGCCTCGTCGCCGTCATTCCGGCCAGCGCAAACAACAAGGACAAAAAGAAAGATCCCGATCGCGCCATGCTTGAAAAAATGGACGCCGTCCCTTGCGGCGCAAAACAAAAAGGCGTTACCGGAGTTGGCAGCATCTGGGCGTCCGTCGGCATCACGCACATGAACTCCGATGAAAAGCTTTGCCCACGCTATCTGTTGCGCACGGATGAGATGGAATACGAAATCCAGCCAACCGAGAAAAAGCATCCGGCGATCTTGCCGGTCGGCAAAGAAGTGATCATCAAAATCAAAAACGACCACATGACCGTGAAGAACCCTGACGGCGATAAAAAAGAGCGCAACTACGAAGTGATCGCCATGAAGCCGACGGACCACGATTCCGACACGCCCTCGGCCAAAAGCGACGACCGCGACCACCGGTAGCGCGCCGCACGCCTGAGTAAGTACCGCAACGCCAAGCACTGCGGCTCGCAGTAATGTGATCCGCGGTGCCTTCGCTATTCGCGCTCGACGCCTTCACGCTGGTTCGGCGTCTCCAGTTGATTGCACGCGAATTTTGTCCGGCTCGGTTTTTGCCAATTCCACAACATGAGCGATAACACTCCTTCCTATCGCTCATAAAATGCCATTTTGTGAGCGGTACGTGTTGGGGCGTCAGCACTGCTGCGCCCATGTAGAGGCGGGCTTTGCCCCGATTTGTGGGGATCCCGGTGATGTTCCGGGAAGCCCGGCAGCTTTTGCTGTGCTTTCCTGACGGCTCCATTGCGATTCAACAGACACCACAATCCACGGCAAAGGCTGCCGCGCTTGCCGACGGACTGCGTCGGCACCCACATAAGGCGTGGGAAAGCGCGCCGCTACATGGGCAACGGCATGAGGCCGAACAGCAGATCCCTCGCTCCTCTCGGGATGACAATTTTTGGTGGCGCGATGATGGTGGCGGTGACGCGCTATGTAGAGGCGGGACTTTGGAATTTCGGGGGCCCCGGTTTGTGGGGATGCTGACGCCTTACAGTCGGCAAGCCCGGCAGCATTTGATGATTTGTTCATGACGGCTCCTGCTGCGGTTGCGATTCGGTGGCTACTACGGGGCCGCGATAGGGGCGGGGGACGTCCAGGATGATGGTGGTGGGTTGGTTTTCATCGAGATATTGGTTTTGGCGCTCGATGGCGGTTAGGGTGCGGAGGAGTTGCTGAAGGATGTAGGTGAGGACCGAGGCTTTTTTGAGGGAGACGCGGTCTTGCACCAGGAGAACGAAAAGTTTGCTGAGGAGGCGCTGGGTGTCCTCGGGAGTTTCGATTTCGGTGAGGGTGCCGAGGAGCTCTGGAGCGAGATCGGTGGCGTCGGGAGAATTGGGGTGGAGGCTGGCGTGGCGAGGGCAGTAGAGAGCGGCGGGGTGTGAGGCGTGGAAACGGCAGCGGCGTCCTACGGCGGTGCGGTGTAGGCAGCGCGGGTTGCTGGTGGTGGTTTGGACGGCGTTGGTGGTGCTATCGGGCTGAGAGTTCATGGTTGGATCTTCCTTTGAGATTTTTGGAAACTGCGTACCCCCCACCCCCCTTAAAGAGCAAAAGAGTGCGCAACCCATTGAAAACATTGGGGCGGCTTTTTGCGAAGTGCAAAAGAGCGAACGGAGACGACGGCTTTTGGGTGAGGCAAAGTTACGGAATTCGAGTGGGAAGATGGGTTGGGAGGGGAAAGTCGCGATGTTCACATGGCATGATAACACGGCAAATATATCATGTCAATAGATAACTGTGTGGTACTAGTTTCGAATAGATTTGGTAGTACGTTCGAATAAATGAGG
The DNA here is from genome assembly GCA_036495905.1 of Candidatus Acidiferrum sp. Lineage (GTDB taxonomy): Bacteria > Acidobacteriota > Terriglobia > Acidiferrales > UBA7541 > Acidiferrum. The sequence goes on along the minus strand of DASXMB010000011.1, from coordinate 174,023 downwards.
CCAGTGTGAGTCGTTTCTCCTGGGGGACTGCCATGGACCACAAACTATGATGTAATATTCAAAATTGCCAAATCACCAGTAGATCGGAGTCGAAGGTGGGCTGGATTCGTAGTTTTTCTTCCGAACTTGACGGCGGTCGAGGAGAGCGCACTCTCGAGGACGCTCCAGGGCCGATGCGCCAAGAACTCGTCGATTTTTTCTTTGGCCTTGCCGAACATCATCACGACGAGATTCCGCCGGAGCATGTGTATCGGGTCATCTGCCAAAGTATGGGAATCTCCTCGTCCGGAAGCCCGTACAGTGGTTACCGATACGCTGCCGGACGAGACGTTAACAAAGTTGATTGGCAAAGGATCTATGATCTTATATCGCGACTTTGGCCGGACTTCGAGCGGCAGGGATTCGGTACGAGATTCCGAGAGGGTGTAAACAGAATATTGGCAGCCCACAGTACTGCTTGGGAGTTGGACGAGAACGGGCGATTCTATCGATTACTTCCTTTGTCAGCGCAGGCTCAGGTTGCCGAAGCATTCGCTGAATTAAATGTTGAGCGATATCAGCCCGCTTTCGTGTTATTCAATACTGCCCGGGATGCTTTTGACGACAGGCCACGACGCGATCGAGATGCGTGTTGCAACATGTTTGACGCTATGGAATCGGTTGCAAAAGAGAAATTTCAACTGCCCGACGCCACCTTTGGTCAGGTCATGGTCAACGTTCATCAGGCAAACACGATGAACCCACAGATCCTTGCGTTGCTTCGGTCAGTTAACGACCTTCGAAACAAAAACTTCGGGCATGGGATGACTATTTTATTTTCCCTGTCGGGGCCGGAAGTAGATTTCGCTTATCTTACGTGCGTCGCTGCCATATTGCTTCTGACGCGGATGCCTTAAAGTCGCAATTGAACCGAATTCTGTTCAACGAACAATTGCGCGGAGTAGCTTTCGGCCGCCTTATGCGCAGCTTTGCCTAGCTTTGCTCCGGGTTATCCCCGGGGTCTGGCGCTTTCGCTCAAATTCCAGTTGCCTTGGTGGGGGAGGCTTTTCGCGAATGTTTAACGATTATAGATCTTACCACTGGACGCTTGGGATCGTCCTGATGCGCGGGGCGCGCTGCGGAGTAGTGGCTTCCGAGTGGTCGGTTCATAGGAGTGGTTTTAGGGCTTTCTCGAATGTTTCGGTGTACTCGAAGCCGACTACTTTTGTGCGGAGAATTCCGTGGCGATCGTAGAGCATGGTGGTGGGCAGACCCTGGATGCCGCCAAATTTTTGCTTCAAAGCGTCTGGAGCGACGGCGAGCGGATAGTGGACGCCCATTTTTCTGGCGAAACGAACGGGGTCTTCGGTATCGGCCATGGTGTCAAATTTGAAGCCGACGACGGCAAATCCGCTGGGGCCATAACGGTCCAGAAGTTTCTGGTAACCGGACATCTCTTTTTTGCAGGGTTGGCACCAGGTGGCCCAAAAGTCTATGAGGACGACCTTGCCGCGAAGGTCGGATGAGGAAAGGTCGCGTCCTTGTAGATCTTTCAAAGAGAAGTCCGGCAAGGGTGATCCGACTTCACCAGGGGGGATGACGGTCTCTTTTGGCGGAGGAGGATTCGCCGGATGTTGTTTGCATCCGGCGAGAGCAACGGCCATGAGAACTGCATAGAGTAAAGATTTTCGCATCTAGTCCTTTTTCTGCACTTCCAGAAGCAGAAGCTTCAGGGGAGTTGCAGGAGCTGCTTTCTTTTTTCCAGCGGGCTTTTTGAACAGGTGGCCACGAACGGTGACCACGGTTTGGGAATCGGCTAAAGGTTCGAGAGTTTTCGACAACTCGTTCGGAGTGATGACGAACGATTGATTGGGATTAATTTTCAGGGCGAGATTGCCGGATGGGTCTTTGACGATTTTTCCCTGAGCGGTCATGGTCATTTCCGCAGCGGTCACACCACTGTCGTAAGTGGCTTTCAGGAGCTGGATGGGATCTATTTGTCCATCGTCCTTAGGAGTGACATCCACTTTTCCATCGATCAAGCTGACATCCACTTTTTCGACGCCAGACTGGCGCCCGAGGTGTTGTTTCACCCCGTATGCTCAAAAGTTTCAAGTCATGCCCTCGACGCGCATTTCGATATGTTTGATTTGCGCCTGGGCCAGAGGTACGAGCGAAGAAGCGAAAAGAGCAAGCAGCGCAAGCTTTCTGACGATCATGATTCCTCCTTTATTTAGAATGCAGCCGAAACTGCCGGGTAATTCCAAAACTGATGTGACGGCGGATGGGCATGAACATGGGACTTGCCGAATGGGCAACGTCCCAATCGGCACCGAGCCAAAGGTGCATGCCAGGGGTCACGCCAACATAGGTGGTTATTCCGGCGAGGAGCACGTCGCCGCCGCTGCCATTCTGAGTGATGCCGGAGATGCGGTCGTCTTGCGAATGCAGCAGGGTGAGAGCGGGTCCGATAAACCATTCGCGGGCTCCGCTGCTGGATTCATAAGGACGGTAGGAAAGCCAGAAACGCGATTGGAGATCGCTGCCGAGGCGAGTGGCTTGCGAGCCTTGTGAGCGCAAGAGCGAATGGAAATCTTCGTCCGCTACGAGACGCCGGAGGTTGAAGAGGCCGGTGTAGGTCCAGTTGGCGGCTAAGAAAAGGTCGGTAGAGCCAGAGCCGGGTTGAAGACTCGCCGGGAGACGTTGGGCATGGAGGTCCAGCAGATTTGTGCGGCCGGTGGGCAGCTTGGGGCCGACGGTTACCGAGGCCTGGGTTGTGCCGCGTGGGGAGTCTCGGCGATAGAAGCGGTACTTCGCGAGCAGCATGGCGTCGCCGAGGCCGACGCCTCCCACCGTCGGTGCGCCAGGCATTTCGAAATGATTGGTGACGAGCGGGACGATGACGGTCACATCAAAATTTCGGTAGAACCCCCAAGTGAAATTGAAATCGCCCTCGTGGGAGAAAGTAGGGCGAGCAGTGGCGGGAATAATGCCGGAGGTGCCGGGCGTCAAGCCGCGGGTGGTAAAGATGGAGTTGTAGGAGATGAGCGCACCACCGGGGAATAACGGAGGAGCGGTTTCGGGGGCGGGGCCTTGTCCATGGGCTGAGGATGGATGGGACAGCAAGACGAGGGTGAGGCATAACCAAATCGCGTTATGGGGCGTGATTATTTTGCGAGATTTCATGAATTATTTCTCCAGTCAAAGATAGGGATTCCCAAGCACACCAATGCTTCAAGCAGGGAAACGACTGGAGTTGAAACTAGATGCGGAGGAGTTGCGGCGTGGCAAAAGCAGGGATAGGCGGGGCGTGAGATTGAGCGGCTGCGGAGATGGCGGAAGAATTCAGGCCACGAGAGTGGTTAAACGCGGGCAAGATCGCGAATAGGATGGCGGTGAAGGAAGCGCGGTGCGCGGAGGAAGGTTGCACGAAAGAAGCGTGCAGCGCGGACATGGTCTTGCAGCAATCCTCAGCATGATGGGCTTGCGACGCGCAATGCATGGACTCGCAACACTGCATGGCCTGGTCTGGCGTGGCCATCGGTGAGCAATCGAACGCGTAGAGTGCGAGCACGAAAGCGGCGACGATGGGAAGGATTGTCCTGGCGGAACGCATCATTGATTACGTTAGGCGGTTAAAGATTTAGAGTCAAGGGTGGCATCGCCGGGTCGCTATGCTTTGTGGGCGCAGCGACCATATAATCGCGGACATAGGCGGCGATGAAGAGACAATGACGGCAATTGCGATCATTATGTTGGGATTTTTTTTGGGGATGCGGCACGCTACCGATCCGGACCATGTGATTGCGGTGACTACGATTGTGAGCCGGCAGCGGAGTGTGCGGCATGCGGCGTGGATTGGCGTGTTGTGGGGATGCGGGCATACGTTGACGATATTTTTGGTGGGGTCTGCAATTATTTTGTTTGGAGTGGTGATACCGCCGCGGCTGGGGCTGACGATGGAGTTGTCTGTAGGGTTGATGTTGATTTTGCTGGGGATTTTGAATTTGTGGGGCCCGCCTTCGCTCAGGTTCGGAGCTTCGGCGGGTTCCCCTCATTCTCACGGAGCTTCGGCGGAGTTTCCGCCTTCGCATGGGCATACGGAAAATGCTACGCCGGTGAGTTGGATGGATCGGCAATTTAAGAATTTGGGGGTGTATCAGACGATACGGCCGTTGGTGGTGGGGATTGTGCATGGGTTGGCGGGGTCGGCGGCGGTGGCCTTGCTGGTGCTTACGACGATTCGGAATCCTTATTGGGCGATTGTGTATTTGCTGGTATTTGGAATTGGAACGGTGGCGGGAATGATGACGATTACGGCGGCGATTGCGCTGCCGTTTACGTACTCGAGCGCGCATTTTTCGCGGATCAATCGAGGGATGGGGATTGCGTCTGGATTGATCAGTGTGGGATTTGGATTGTTTATTGTGTACCAGATGGGGTACGTGAACGGGATTTTGACGAGTCATCCGAGTTGGACTCCGCATTGATTTTATTGGGGGGCGACGGAATAAAGGCGAACAGCAGATTCCTCTCTGCGCAGCCCGACCGATTCGCAGGGAGCGAATCGGGAGGAAAAAGTCGGGCTGCTTCGTTCGGAATGACACGTTTTTGTGGTGTTTGGGCTTGGCAGGGCGGGATGGATACGCTCAGGCTCGATAGCGGAAACGGTTAGGAGCGGGCGGTGGCGGCGACGAGTCGCCGCAGTCCAAGGGCTTCCAATCGAGTCGCTGCGCTGCAAAAGCTTGGGATTGCGTAATTTAGTTCGCGTATAATTGAGTTGGCGGGCGGGCCGGGTGATCGCTGGCTCGATGGCGAAAGCTAATCGAGCGGGAGGAAAGTCCGGACACCGTCCATGGTCATGCGCAGCGCTTCGGCGCGGCGCAAAGCCAGGACCAAGGGCAACGCGCCTGGTAACGCCAGGGGGGCAGATTCGGCGACGCAATTTTTGAATTGCGGCTGAATAGGTCTACGGACAGTGCCACAGAAAATAAACCGCCGGCGAGGCAGCACGGTGGCATCGCGCAGGGAAACCTGCGAGACGTCTTCGAGTAAGTTGAATCGCTACGCGCGAGCCCGTTCCCGGTCGCGCCTAAGGCAAGGGTGAAAAGGTGGGGTAAGAGCCCACCGCTCGTGTGGTAACACACGAGGCACGGAAAACCCCGCGTGGTGCAAGGCCAAATAGGAGGGAAGAGCCGGCCCGGCTCGTTGAGTTAGCGTTTGCGCGGCGGCGTGTGAAAACGCCGGCGAGCGGATGCGCTCCGCATCGCGGCAACGTGAGTTACAACGCGAGTTGTAACGGAGTTGCGGCGAGGCGACAACCCTCGGGTAGGCTGCTGGAGTCGCAGCGCGAGTTGCGACCTAGAGGAATGATCGCCGCGCGCGTGGACTTGCATTGAGTTTGCGCGCCGACAAAATCCGGCTTACAGGCCCGTCCGCCAATTTTTTGTTTTTGTGTTTGCGCTGCGCGCAGGAATTTGCGCGAGTGCGTGCGTCGTGGATATTGAGTTTTGCGTTTTCGTTTGTGATGAGTGTCGGATATTTTTTGGGCGCGAAATGTGTTGTACAATTCGCGCATGAAAAACACATTGCGGCAGTTGGTTGGTGGGCAGGTCTCGCCGGTTTCGCGATTCACACCTCAATTTGTTTTGTCGGTTAGCGCGGCTGCGGGGTTTGCGCTGCTGGCGATGGCGCCGGGCGGGCGGGGGCAGACGCCGTCCTTGGCTCCGGATATTCCGGCGAAATTTACCACGCCAAAAGAAACTTACGACTATGTGAAGCGCGAAGTGATGATCCCGATGCGCGACGGCGCGAAACTCTATACGGTGATTGTGATTCCGCGCGGAGCGAAGAATGCGCCGATTCTTTTTACGCGGACTCCTTACAACGCGGCGCAGCGAGTGAACCGGAACGCGTCGGCGAGCATGCTGGCGTCGTTGTCGCAAGGTGACGAAGTTTTTGTGGAGGACGGTTACATTCGCGTGTTTCAAGACGTGCGCGGGAAGTATGGATCGGAAGGCGACTATGTGATGACGCGGCCGTTGCGCGGTCCGCTGAATTCGAGCCAGGTGGATCACTCGACGGATGCGTACGACACGATCGATTGGCTGGTGAAAAATATTCCCGAGTCGAACGGAAAAGTGGGGATGCTGGGGAGTTCGTACGAAGGATTTACGGTGGTGATGGCGCTGGTGAATCCGCATCCGGCGCTGAAAGTGGCGGCGCCGATGAGTCCGATGGTGGACGGCTGGATGGGCGACGACTGGTTTCACTTTGGCGCGTTCCGGCAAACCAATTTCGATTATTTTACTGGGCAGACCACGGTGCGAGGGATGGGGCATCCGGCGCTGCGCGAAGGATATGAAGATTACGAAAACTTTTTGCGCGCGGGATCGGCGGGAGATTTTGCGAAGTCGGCGGGGATAGATCAGCTTCCTTACTGGAAGAAAGTTTCGGAGCATCCGGCATACGATCAATATTGGCAAGAGCAAGCGCTGGATAAAGTGATGGCGGCGCAAGCGTTGAAAGTTCCGACCATGTGGATTCAAGGATTGTGGGACCAAGAGGATATGTGGGGCGCGATCCATTGTTATTTGGCAGTGGAGCCGAAAGATACGCGCAACGACATGAATTTTTTGGTGATGGGTCCGTGGCGGCACAGCGGAGTGAATTATGAAGGGTCGACGCTGGGTCCGCTGAAATTAAATGGCGATACGGCGCTGCAATTCCGTCGCGACGTGCTGAAACCGTTTTTCGATCAATATTTGAAGGATGGCGCGCCGAAAGCGGATACGCCTCCGATATTTATTTACAACACCGGCGAAAATCATTGGGACCGGTTTAAATCGTGGCCACTGGCTTGCGAGAGCGGATGCGCGGCGAAGTCGAAGCCGCTTTATTTGCACACTAATTTTGGGCTGTCGTTTAGTGCGCCGAGTGGAGCGGAAACCAAGCCGGGCACGACTTATGATGAGTATGTTTCGGATCCGGCGAAACCGGTGCCATATTTGCCGCGGCCGGTTCGTTTTGCGGATGGCGATGCTTGGCGGCGATGGCTGCTGGTGGATCAGCGATTTGTGGATGGCCGGACGGATGTGCTGTCTTACGAAAGCGAGCCGCTGACTGCGCCGGTGCACATTGGCGGCGCGCCGGTGGTGAATCTGGTGGCGTCGACGAGCGGAACGGACAGCGATTGGGTGGTGAAACTGATCGATGTGTATCCGGACGAAGTGGCGAGCCAGCCGGAAATGGGCGGCTACGAACTAAATATTGCGATGGATATTTTTCGCGGGCGATATCGGGAAAGTTTTTCGTCGCCGAAGGCGATTGAGTCCAACATGGCGCTGATGTATAAATTTATTTTGCCAACGGCGGATCATGTGTTTTTGCCCGGGCACCGGATCATGGTGCAGGTGCAATCGAGCTGGTTCCCGCTGTACGACCGGAATCCGCAGAAGTTTGTGCCGAATATTTTCTTTGCGAAGCCGGGAGATTATGTGAAGGCGACGCAGCGTATTTATCACACGCCGGATGCAGAGAGTTTTATCGATTTGCCGGTGGTGCCGGGGCGATAGGTTTTTTGCGTTGCTCGCGGCGATTGCTTAGCGGCGGTTGAGTTGTAAGCGTGATGGCTATTTTGTTTTTGCGGTGACCTCCACTTGTTGCAAGATGGCATCGAGATCCTGGCGCGAAAAATAGCGGCCTGCGGCAACTACCGCGGCGATTTTTTGTGTGTTGCGGATGTCGAGAAGCGGGTTGGCGCCCAGCAAAAGCAAATCCGCGATCTTTCCTTTTTCCACCGTTCCGAAATCTGCGGTCTCGCCTAAAAATTTTGCGGGATTGATGGTGGCGGTTTGCAGAGCTTCGAGCGGGGTAAAGCCTGCGGCTACGAAACGCTCGAGTTCGCGATGCAGGCTGAAGCCGGGAATGACGTCGACGCCGGCGGGAGTATCGGTGCCGGCAAGAAATTCGATGCCGGCGGAGTGCAGCCTTTTTACGATATCGAGTTCGTGCTGGACAAATTTTTCGCGGACGAGAAGGGGATCAGTGTCGAGGTCTTTGATGATGCCGGCGGTAAATCTTGGCCAGCTTTTTTCGCGCCAGGAAACGGGAGCATATTTGGCGTCAGGGTCTTGCTTGACGTCGATGGCGTCGACGAGCCACTGGCCGCGCTCCCAATAGAGAGTGGGGCATTGCCAGGTGTGATTTTTTGCGAGGAGCGTGGTTAGGGCGGCTTCTTTTTTAGGGTCGTAGGTTTCGAGAAACTTTCCCGGTCCTTTGGGACCTTTCAGTAGTTGGTCTTCCGCGGTCGAACTGCCTTCAAAAATTCCGATCAGATGCTCGAAACTTTTTTGGCCGGCGTTGGAAGCTTCGCTGGCGTGAATGGCGTCCGGCACGTGGCCGACAAAAACGATATTTTGTTTTTTACATTCGTCAGCGATGGCGAAATAGGCTTCGCGCGGGACGTAAGATTGAATTTTGATGAAGTCGACGCCGCGGCTTTTGAGCATGGTCACGGCGCGGCGGCCGTCTTCGGGAGTGGCGACGGCGATGGAAGCAGGGAATTGCGTTTTCGGCCCGTCAAGCATAGGGCCGGCGACGATCATGCGCGGGCCGAGGAGTTTGCTGTCAGCGATGTCCTGGCGAGCTTGCAGGATGGGGTCGAGCTCGCTGCCCATGTCGCGCACGCCGGTGATGCCGTTAGCGATGAACAGTGGGAGAGTGATTTCTTTTCCGCCAGGAACCCAGTCGCCGAAGAAAGTGTGGATGTGCATGTCCCAGAGACCGGGGATGAGGAATTTGCCGGTGGCGTCGACGATGGTGGTGGCTTGCGGATTTTTGTTGGCGCTGGATTTTGCGACGGCGGCGATGCGGTCTTTGGAAATGAGGACGGTCATGTCGGGGTGGGTGGCGCCGGTGCGGGGGTCGATGATGGTTACGTGGGTGAAGGCGAGGGAGTCGGTTTGGGCGGGACGTTGTGCGGGCGCTGCGGGGATGCACAGGAGCGTTACGGTGAGGGCTTGGAGAAATTTGGTCACGCGGGACCTCCGGGGATGCCGAGATTGTACAGGAACGGTAGCGCCGGGACGGCGTAAAGACAGGAATTGAACGCAGAGACGCGGAGTTCGCAGAGAAGGCGAACCGTTCTAGGAAATTATTCTTTGGATTTTAGGGCGTGAGTGCCGTGGGTGATGGCTCCACCGGCGCGGAGGGCTGCGGCGACCACCACGGCTTCGGAGATTTCTTTGTCTGAGGCTTTGGCTTCGCGAGCGCGCTCGGCGTGAATTTCTATGCAATAGGGGCACTGGGTGGTGAAGGCGACGGCGAGGGCCATCAGCTCTTTGTATTTTACGGGGATGGCGCCTTCGGCCATGGCGGCTTTGTCGAAAGCCCAGAAGGCTTTCATGCCGTCGGGCGCGTTGGCTTCCATGAGCTTCAGCTTGGCGAGATCTTTCATGTCGTACATTGAGGAGCCTCCGTGGGCGCGTAGGATTTCTCAGTCCTGCTGAGAGTATGTAGGAGAAGTATAGCCGCTTTCGGGGCATACATTTTTCTGATAAATGCATCCAGGGGATTAGTCTGGGGTCCCCCCGCTGGGGCCCTCCGGGGTTGCAACACAAAACTGGGAGTGTGGTCAGGGTCTAAGTCCGCAGGAAAGGACTGGCCTGAAGGAGAGAAGCGATGAAACGAATACTGCTGTTGGCGATGTTGTTGCTGCCGTTTTCCGTGCAAGCACAAACGGAAAAGCCGGCGACGCTGAGGAGTATTTTGCTGGATCAGTTGCGAACGACGCACGACAAAGAGGATTGGTTCGTTCCGGTGAACATCGCGGTGGAAGGAGTGACGCCGGAACAGGCTTCGTGGACCGACGGCAAAGGCAATCACTCGATTGGGCAATTGGCCAATCACATTGTTTTTTGGAATTTGCGGCAGTTGCAGAAGTTCAAGGGCGAGACGCAAATCAAGTACAACGGAAACAACGACGAGACGTTTAACAGTTTTGACAGCAAGAGCTGGAGCACGGTGGTGAAGCAACTAGACGAGGTGATGAAGGAGTGGGAAAAAGTGGTGGAGACCGCGGACGACAAGAAACTGCAAGAGTGGGCGCCAGTGATTGCGCGTATTGGCACGCACAACGCGTATCACACCGGGCAGATTATTTACGTTCGCAAGCTGCAGGGGATTTGGGATCCGGCCAAAGGCGTCAAATAAATCGGCGCGGATGGCGATAAGGGCTCGGGGAATTTTTCGGTTTTGTGGCATTGTAGTTCGCGATGAGCGAGCCGAAAAATTCTCCGAGCGGCGGATTGGCGGCGTTTGCTTCGCCGAGCTTTACATTTTTTCAGCTGGCGCGACTGTTTATCGTGCTGGCTTTGGAAATGCAGGCGGTGGCAATCGGATGGCAGGTCTACGAAATTACGAAGCGGCCGCTGGATTTGGGACTTTTGGGGCTGGCGCAATTTTTGCCGGGGATAGTGTTGTTCTTGATTTCGGGGCATGTGGCGGATCGGGTCGACCGGCGAAAATTGTTGGTGGCATGTTATGCGGGATTCGGAGTTTGCTCAGCGCTGCTGCTGGCGATCAGCATCCCGCGAATATTGGGCGGCGCGTCGACGGTTTACGCGATTTATGGTGTGTCCGTGCTATTGGGCGTGGTGCGGTCGTTTAATGGGCCGGTGAGCCGGGCGCTGCTGCCGCAGTTAGTGCCAGCGGAACATTTTCAAAATGCGGTGGCGTGGGGATCGAGCACATTTCAGTGGGCGACGATTTTGGGACCGTCGCTCGGCGGAGTAGTTTATGCGATGTTCAACAGTCCGGTATCCGTTTACGGGCTGGCGGTAGCGGCGGCGATTGCTGCGGTGCTGTGCGGTTTGCGAATCAAACCGCAGGCGCAAGAGTGGGCGCGCGAGCCGCTGAGCGCCAACACGGTCTTTGCGGGTTTTCGTTACATCTGGAAAGAAAAAATAATTTTGGGATCGATTTCGCTCGACTTGTTTGCGGTGCTGCTAGGCGGGGCGGTGGCGCTATTGCCGGTATATGCGCGAGAAATTTTGCTGACTGGTCCGTGGGGTTTGGGAATTCTGCGCAGTGCACCGGGCGTGGGAGCGGGAGCGATGGCGATTTACCTGGCGAACCGGCCGTTGCGAGGACGCGCGGGAGCGACGATGCTGTGGTGCGTGGCGGGATTTGGAGTGTTTACGATTGTGTTTGGAGTTTCGCGGAATTTGGCGGTGTCTCTGATGGCGCTGGCCTTGATTGGCGCGACGGATATGGTGAGCGTCATTATTCGGGCGACGCTGATTCAGGTAAACACTCCGAATGAAATGCGCGGGCGAGTGAATGCGGTGGACATGGTGTTTATTGGCGCGTCGAATGAATTAGGGCAGTTTGAATCGGGAGTGACGGCGGCGTGGTTTGGCACGGTGCCGGCCGTGGTGCTGGGTGGGATCGGCACGCTGCTGGTTACGGCAGCGTGGGCGTGGTTTTTTCCGGAGTTGCGGCGGGCGGACCAGCTCACGGATACGACTGGCTAATTTTTCGGCGCGAGTGGCGCGATGGCAGGCGGAGCGAGCAGCGCAGATTTGACGGATGGAGAAATTTTGTCGGCATTGGCGAGCAGTTGGCTGACTTGCCAGAGTTCGAGATTGGTCAGGCGCGATTTGAACCCGGGCATGCCGGTGAGGCGAATGCCGTTCGCGGCCTTCCAGTAAGTTTCCCAAACGGGATCGTCGGTAACGCCAGTGCCGCGAAAGAGTTGCGGCGGCTTTGGATACATGCCGTCGGCGATGTTGCCCACTGGCTGGGAGGGAAGTCCGTGGCAAACGGCGCAATTTTGTTTGTAGACTTCCGCGCCGGCAAGTTCGTTGGAGTCGTCGGCAGGGACGGCGGGTTCGGTGCGAGTTTGCCGGGCGATGTGGGCGTCGAGCGAAGCGTTGGCGATGCGCTTTTCGAACGGGAAGGGCGGATCGGTGACGGCGACGGGGGCACGTCCAGACGAGATGTAGAAGTAGGCAGCGGCGCAGAGCAAAATCGCTCCGAGGAAAATTCCGAAGATAAATGCCTTGAACATGGCGAAGCGGCCTCTCCGTTACTAAAGAATATTTGAAATTGTTTATGGGATTAAATCACGAAACGCGGGCTTGTGGCGACGGATTCAATTACAGCGCGGGGCTGATTGGACCTGGCGTGGGCGAAACGATTCTGATTGCCGAGATACCCGGCGCTGTCGTAACCTTTCACGCCCCCAGGCCGTCAAATCTACGCATGGGTTGGTTCGTGCGCGTAGGTGGCTGGCCCGTGGGCTATTCCGCGTCGATACGCGACGGCTTTGCTGCTGGCAGACTCGCCCGCAAAGCTTTTGACTGACAGGAGCGATGAATGGAGCACTTGAATTCTACGGATTTACCGCAGCGGAGCGCGCGCAGCCTGGCGGATGCGCCACAGCGTCCGGGGACGAAGAGTCACGCATGGATTTGGATTTTGGTGATTGTTGCGGCGATTGGGCTGGGATATTGGTATTTCCACTCTTCGAAAGCGAACGCGGAAGGGGATGCGGCGTCGGGAGCAGCACCCGGCGGAGGTGGCGGACGGCGTGGAGCGGGCGGCGCCGGCGGAAATGCGGTGATTCCGGTGGTGGCGGCGACGGCGCGAAAAGGCGACTTGCCGGTGTACTTCAACGGACTAGGCACGGTGACGGCGTTCAACACGGTGACGGTGCGCAGCCGAGTGGATGGACAAATCGTCAAAATTAATTTTACCGAAGGGCAGACGGTTCATCAGGGCGAGGCGCTGGCGGAGATAGATCCGCGGCCGTTCGAGGTGCAGTTGGAGGCAGCGGAAGGCGCGCTGGCGAAAGATCAAGCGCAACTGCGCGACGTGCAAGTGAACTTTGAGCGATTCCAGGAACTTTTTAAGGCAGGCGTGATTCCGAAGCAGCAAGTGGATACGCAAGGCGCGCAGGTAGGGCAGTTTGAGGGATCGATCAAGTCCGACCAGTCGCAAGTGGATAACGCGAAATTGCAATTGGTGTATTCGCGGATTACGGCGCCGATTACGGGCCGGGCTGGGTTGCGGCTGGTGGACGTGGGAAACATCATCCATGCGGCGGACACCACCGGTCTGCTGGTGATTACGCAGTTGCAGCCGATTTCGGTGATTTTTAGTTTGCCGCAGGATCAACTGCCGGCGGTGGCTGCCAAGCTGCGAGGAGCGGGCCAGCTTTCCGTGGAAGCGTACGACCGCGACGATGTGACGAAAATTGCGACGGGAAAACTGGCGACCATCGACAATCAGATCGACACGACTACCGGGACTTACAAGCTGAAATCCATTTTTACGAATGCGGACAATACACTTTTTCCGAATCAATTTGTGAATGTGCATTTGCTGGTGGATGTAAAACACAATTTGATTATCGTTCCCGCGGCGGCGATTCAGCGCGGGCCGCAAGGGACTTACGTTTATGTGGTTTCGAACGGTCCGGCGAGTGGCGCAGCCGCTGACGAAAATGGCGGCGCTGGCGGGAAGAAGGGTGGCAAGGGCGGTGGCACGAAAAATTCCGGCGACGGTAACGGCGATGGTGCTGGAACTGGTGGCGGCGCGGGCGGTGGTGGAAGTGTGGTGAGTATTCGGACGGTGACCATTGCACAGACCACCGGCGGCGACATTGGCTTGAGCGCGGGGCTCAATCCCGGCGATGTGGTGGTGATTGATGGGCAGGACAAATTGCAGGACGGAACGCGGGTAAATGCGAGTATGAGTCCAAACGGTCCCACGCCAGCGGGAGGAACCAACGCGCAAAATCCGAGCGCGCCTAATCCGCAGCCCGGTCAGCAATCTGGCAAGAAATCCGGGAGCAAATCGAAATGAATCCTTCTCGGCCGTTTATTTTGCGGCCTGTTGCCACCACTTTGCTGATGGTGGGCGTTTTGCTTGTAGGCTTTGTGGCGTACCGGCAATTGCCGGTTTCCGCGCTGCCGCAAGTCGATTATCCAACGATTCAAATCCAGACATTTTATCCGGGTGCGAGTCCGGACGTGATGGCGTCTTCGGTGACCGCTCCGCTGGAGCGGCAATTCGGGCAGATTCCCGGCTTGAACCAGATGACGTCGACGAGTTCGTTCGGCAGCTCGATCATCACTCTGCAATTTGATTTGGATTTGAACATTGATATTGCCGAGCAGGAAGTGCAGGCGGCGATCAATGGCGCGTCGAATTTGCTGCCGCAAGGGCTGCCGAATCCTCCGATTTACAGCAAAGTGAATCCGGCGGACTCACCGATTTTGACGTTGGCGTTGACGTCGACTTCGCTGCCACTTTCCAAAGTGGAAGATTTAACGGATACCACGCTGGCGCAAAAAATTTCGCAACTGAGCGGAGTTGGACTGGTCAGCATCAGCGGCGGACAGCGGCCGGCAGTGCGGGTCCAGGCCAATCCCACGGCGCTGGCGTCTTATGGATTGAGTCTGGAAGATTTGCGGACGGCGCTGAGCCAGGCGAATGTGGATCAGGCCAAGGGCACGTTTGATGGGGTACATCAGGCGTACACCATCGGCGCGAACGATCAGCTGATTTCGAGCGATTCGTACAGGCCAATTATTGTGGCGTACCGGAATGGCGCGCCGGTGCGGCTTACGGATGTGGCGACGGTAATCGATGGCGCGGAAAATGTGAAGCAGGCGGCGTGGGCCAACCGGAATCCGGCGGTCATTCTGAATATTCAGCGGCAGCCGGGAGCGAATATTATCGCGGTGGTTGACCGCGTTAAAAAGTTGTTGCCGCAGCTGAAAGGCGCGCTGCCGGCGGCGGTGCAGCTGGACATTCTCACCGACCGGACGACGACGATTCGCGCGTCGGTGGAAGACGTGCAATTTTCATTGATGCTGACCATCGCGCTGGTGGTGATGGTCATATTTTTATTTTTGCGCAGCGCGCGAGCCACGATTATTCCGGCGCTGGCGGTGCCGCTGTCTATTGTCGGCACGTTTGGCGTGATGTATTTGCTGGGATACAGCCTCAACAATCTTTCCTTGATGGCGCTCACCATTTCGACCGGGTTCGTGGTCGATGATGCCATCGTTATGATCGAAAACATCAGCCGGTATATCGAGCAGGGCGAAACGCCGTTGCAGGCGGCATTGAAAGGGTCGGAGCAAATCGGATTTACGATTGTGTCTTTGACGGTTTCATTGATCGCGGTTTTGATTCCGCTATTTTTCATGGCGGATATTGTTGGCCGGCTGTTCCGCGAATTCGCCACCACGCTGGCGGTGACGATTCTGGTTTCCGCGTTTGTGTCTCTGACGCTGACGCCGATGATGAGCGCGTTGTTGCTGCGGCATCAAAAAGAAGAGGATCAGGGCTGGTTCTACCGGAAGTCGGAAGACGCGTTTAACGCCATCATCGCTTTTTACGGACGCACGCTGAAGTTTGTGCTGCGCTTCCAAACCATTACGCTGATCGTCACGGCGGCGACGCTGGTAGCGACCATTCTGCTTTACATCTATGTGCCCAAGGGATTTTTTCCGGTGCAGGATACCGGCGTGATTCTGGGCGTTTCCGAAGGCGCGCAGGATATTTCGTTTGCGGCCATGGCGCAGAGGCAACAGGCACTGGACGACGTGATTTTGAAAGATCCGGCGGTAGAGAGCCTTACTTCTTTTATCGGCATCGACGGCACAAATACAACGCTGAATAGCGGTCGCATTCAGATTAATTTGATACCGCTGGCCAAGCGTAAGCTCAGCGCTTCCGATGTGATTCGGCGATTGCAACCGAATCTGGCGAAGGTGGACGGAATTTCTCTGTTTTTGCAGCCGGTGCAGGATTTGACGGTGGAAGATCGCATCAGCCGGACGGAGTTTCAATTCACGCTGGAAGATGTCGACGCAAAAGAATTGGCTTACTGGACGCCGCGATTTGTGCAGAAATTGCAGCAATTGCCGGAACTGCGCGATGTGGCCACCGATCAGCAGAATCAAGGATTGCTAGCGACGCTGACGATCGATCGCGATTCGGCAGCACGATTGGGCGTGCTGCCCGCGGACATCGATAACACGCTTTACGACGCCTTTGGCCAGCGGCAGATTTCGACGATTTTCACGCAGCTGAATCAATATCACGTGGTCATGGAAGTGGATCCGCAGTTCCAGCAAAATCCGGATTCGCTGAAGAGCATTTATGTGAAGGCGTCGAATGCGGCGCAGCCTGCGGCAGCAGCATCGACTGGCACGCAATCCGGCGTGCAATCGAGCACGTCAACCACCGCGGTGACCAGTACGCCAAGTCCGCAGGTTCCGCTGAGCGCATTTACGCGGTTTGAGCCGGGCAGCACGGCACTTGCGCTGAATCACCAAGGGCAATTTCCCGTAGTGACGCTTTCCTTCAACCTCGCGCCGAACGCTTCTCTCGGCGAAGCAGTCGATGCCATCAACAAAGCCAAAGCGCAACTGAATATGCCGGCCAGCGTGCAAGCAACATTCCAGGGAACCGCGGCGGCGTTTTTGAACTCACTGGCCAACGAACCGATCCTGATTCTGGCCGCGCTCATCACCGTGTACATCGTGCTCGGAGTGCTATACGAAAGTTACATCCATCCGATCACGATTTTATCGACGTTGCCTTCGGCGGGCGTGGGAGCGATTCTCGCGCTGATTTTGTGCCGCACGGAGTTCAGTGTTATTGCTCTGATTGGAATCATTTTGCTGATCGGCATTGTGAAGAAAAACGCGATTATGATGATCGACTTTGCGCTGGAAGCGGAGCGCAAGGAAGGCAAAGCTCCGATCGATGCGATTTATGAGGCGTGCTTGCTGCGTTTTCGCCCAATTATGATGACCACCATGGCTGCGCTTTTGGGCGGAGTTCCGCTGGCGTTCGGCACCGGCGTGGGGTCGGAGCTGCGGCGTCCTTTGGGAATTACGATTGTTGGCGGCTTGATTTTGAGCCAGTTGCTCACGCTGTACACCACTCCGGTGGTCTATCTGGCGTTCGATTGGATCGCGCATCGTTTTACATTTCTTTCGCCCACTCCGGTGGAAGAACCAGCGCCAGAACCGGCGCATGGAGATTAGCGGGTGAATTTTTCTTCCAATTTCTCCGCGCCGTTTGTTCGCCGTCCGGTTGCGACTTCTCTGATTACTATTGCGATTTTCTTGTCTGGAGTGGTGGCGTTTCGTTTTTTGCCGGTCGCACCGTTGCCGCAAGTCGATTTTCCGACAATTTCCGTGGGCGCGGGATTGCCTGGCGCCAGTCCAGAGACAATGGCGTCCGCCGTGGCGACGCCGCTCGAACGGCAATTTGGCCGCATCGCCGGCGTTACGGAAATGACTTCGTCGAGCGGCTTAGGCTCGACGAACATCACCATGCAGTTCGAGCTCAATCGCGATATCAACGCCGCGGCTCGCGATGTACAAGCGGCAATCAACGCGGCGCGCAGTCAGCTTCCCGCCGACCTTCCTGGACAGCCGACGTATCGCAAGGTGAATCCCGCGGACGCGCCGATTCTGATTCTGGCGCTGACTTCCGACAATATTCCGCCCGCAGAAATTTACGACGCTTCTGACTCTATCCTGGCGCAAAAACTTGCGCAGGTTCAAGGTGTCGGCCAGGTGTTTACCTGGGGAAGTTCGCCGCCGGCGGTGCGCGTCGAGGCCAACCCTTATCAGCTGAATACCTATGGCATCAGCCTGGAGACGGTGCGCAAAGCGCTGTCCACCGCGAACGCCGATTTGGCGAAGGGCAGCGTGAACGATGCCGGCAAAACCTGGAACATCGCCGCTACCGATCAAATTTTCAAAGCGTACGAATATCAGCCGCTGATCATTGCCGGAAACAAAGGCGCTCCGGTGCGGCTGCGAGATGTCGCGGAAGTCGTCGATTCAGTTGCCGATAGCCGCAACCTGGGTCTCTCTGGCGGAAAGCGCGGCGTCTTGCTCGCAATTTTCCGGCAGCCCGGCGCGAACATGATCGAAACGGTCGATCGCATCACGGCGCTGCTTCCCTCGTTGTCCGCTTCTATTTCGCCCTCGTTGCACTTAAGCGTTGCGGTGGATCGCAGCGTGACCATTCGCTCGTCGGTGAACGACGTGGAGATAACCCTGGTTATCTCGATCATCCTGGTGATTCTGGTGGTTTTTGCTTTTCTCCGCAGCGTGCGCGCCACCATTATTCCCAGCGTTGCCGTGCCGCTTTCCCTCATCGGCACGTTTGGCGTGATGTATCTGTGCAACTACAGCGTGGACAATCTCTCGCTGATGGCGCTGACCATTTGCACCGGGTTCGTGGTGGATGACGCGATCGTGGTGATGGAAAATATCACGCGCCACATTGAAAATGGCATGACCCCTTTCGAAGCCACCATGAAAGGTTCCAGCGAAATTGGCTTTACCGTGCTGTCGATGAGCACATCGCTGGTCGCGGTATTTATTCCCATCCTGATGATGGGCGGCATCGTGGGCCGGCTGTTCCGCGAATTTGCGGTGGTACTTAGCGTCGCGATCGGAGTTTCGCTGTTCATCTCGCTAACCGCCACCCCGATGATGTGCGCGCGGCTGCTGAAGCGCGATAGCGGTAAGCACAATCGCATCTACAAATTTTCCGAAAATACCTTTGAAGGCATGCTGCACAGCTACGACACCGCGCTGCGCTGGGTGCTGCGGCATCAGTTGTTGATTCTCGGCCTGACCTTCGCCACGGCCGGCGCTTGCGGTTACATGTTCTTTCACGTCAATTCCGGATTTTTCCCGCAGCAGGATACCGGGCGCCTCAATGGCTCGATTCAGGGCGACCAGGATCTTTCCTTCGCAGCCATGGCGCAAAAAATGCGCGAATTTACAGACATCGTGTTGCACGATCCGGCCGTCGATACCGTGACCGCCTTTGCGGGCGGTGGCAACGGCGGCAGCAGCGCGCGAATGTTTGCGCAATTGAAGCCGCTGAACGAACGCAAGCTCAGCGCGGATCAGGTGATCGCTCGCATCCGCGCAAAAACCGCCAAAATTCCCGGTGCGGCACTATACATGCAGTCCGTTCAAGATTTGAGCGTGGGCGGCCGCTCCAGCCGCGCGCAATATCAATACACGCTGCAAGCCGACAATCTTGAGGATCTTTCGCATTGGGCGCCGCTGATCATGCAGCGCTTGACGAAAGTTCCCGAATTGCGCGACGTCAATAGCGATCAGGAGGCGAAAGGTCTGGAGACGTCGCTAGTGGTAGATCGCGACACTGCTTCGCGACTTGGCGTCAATTATCAGGATATCGACAGCACGCTGAACGATGCCTTCGGCCAGCGGCAGGTATCCACCATCTATAAAGGTTTGAATCAGTATCATGTGATCTTGGAAGTGATGCCGTCGGCGCAGCAGGATCCGGAAGCGTTAAAACACATTTACGTGCCGGCCAAAGGCGGCCTGGTTCCGCTCAGTGCGTTCTCGCATTACGAGCCCTCCAACACGGCGCTTTCGGTAAATCATCAAGGTGTGTTTCCGGCGATCACGCTTTCTTTCAATCTTGCCCCCGGCGCTTCCTTGGGCCCCGCGGTGCAGCACATTGAAGCCGCGAATCGCGAAATCGGCGTTCCTTCCAGCGTGCACGCCACATTTCAGGGCACCGCGCGCGCTTATCAAGACGCGAAAGCTAATCAGCTCACGTTGATTCTCACCGCGCTGGCCGCCGTATATATCGTCTTGGGAATTCTCTACGAAAGTTTCATCCATCCCATCACAATTCTGTCCACGATTCCTTCGGCGGGTATCGGCGCGATTTTGGCGATCAAGCTCGCCAAGTCCGACCTCAATATGATTGCGCTTATCGGCATCATCCTTTTGATCGGCATCGTCAAGAAAAACGCCATCCTCATGATCGATTTCGCGGTGCAGGCGGAGCGCCTGGAGCATCTGTCGCCCGTCGACGCCATTTACAAGGCGTGTTTGCTGCGCTTCCGGCCGATTCTGATGACCACCATGGCCGCGCTGCTCGGCGCTTTGCCCTTGGCCGTCGGCGGCGGTGTGGGCTCGGAGCTTCGCCGCCCGCTCGGCATCACCATCATCGGCGGCTTGATCGTCAGCCAAATGCTCACGCTGTTCACCACGCCGGTCGTTTACATCTACATGGACCGCTTCCAAACTTGGTTGCAGGGGCTGCGCTCGCACGCGCCCGCGCAGCAGCCGATCTCCGCGCACACAGACTGACCTGCACCACGCGCAGTTACGCCGAAAGCGTCACTACAGGAAACGCTGTATGGGATTGCCGACCGCGCTGCGAAACAATCCCTTGTGCACGATATTCCTTAGCCCTTTTTGGTACGACTGTAAGGCGGTTCTTCAGCGCCGCATTTGAGGTGGCTTTGCGCCCGCGCCCTAATGACGCCTGCGTTAACCGGGAGTTCGATTTGGGTTCGACAAAAGCTCCAAACTTGACCGCCGAAAATCTTGCGCCGCCGGCGGTATGGCATGATCACGATCATCACGGACACGTCGTCCAGTTTTACACCGACGACTCTTTTCTCCTGGATGCGCTAAGCCGCTTTGTTGGCACCGCGTTAGGCGCCGGCGATGCCGCCGTCGTAATTGCCACCAAGGCTCATCGTCAGGGCTTGGCCGAGCGTCTGAAGTCTCGCGGATTGGACATTCCCGCCATTACTAAGAGCGGTCGATACACCGCCCTGGACGCTTCGGAGACCCTTGCCAAATTTTTCATTGACGACCAACTGGACTCCGCCCTTTTTACAGAGATTATCGGCGGCACTATTGAACGCGCCACGGCCGCCGCGGAAGGCGAAAGTCCGCGCGTGGTAGCCTTTGGAGAAATGGTTGCCCTTTTGTGGCAGCGGCAACTGCTCCAGGCCGCTGTCCAGCTCGAAAAAATGTGGAACGCCCTCTCGCAAACGCATTCCTTTTCGCTGCGTTGCGCTTATCCGATGGGCGGGTTTGCGCAGCAGGGTCATGGCGAGCCTTTTCGCGAAATCTGCGCGGAACATTCGGTGGTCATCCCCGATGAACATTATTCGGCGTTGATCACCGGCGACGAGCGTCTGCGTACCGTGGCCTTGCTGCAACAGCAGGCACAGGCTCTGGATTCCGAACGCGGCTTGCGTCAGAGCGAAGAGCGCTTCCGTCACCTGGTGGAAAGCGTTCAGGAGTACGCGATTTTCATGCTGGATGTGGACGGTCGCGTCAGCAGTTGGAATATTGGCGCCGAGCGCATCAAGCGTTACACGGCTTCGGAAATTATCGGCAAGCATTTTTCCTGTTTTTATCCACCGGAAGATATCGCGTCCCGCAAACCGCAAATGGAACTGGAAGTCGCCACGGCGGTGGGCCGTTTCGAGGATGAAGGCTGGCGCCTGCGCAAGGATGGCACTCGTTTCTGGGCCAACGTCATCATCACTGCCTTGCGCGATTCAAGCGGACAGTTGATCGGTTTTAGCAAAGTGACTCGAGACATTACCGAGCGCATGCAGACGCTGGAAGCGTTGAACGCGGCCAAGCGGCAACTGGAACTGGAAGTTGCCGAGAGAAAAGACGCCCAGGAAAAATTGCGAGAGTCTGAAGCGTCTCTGCGCCGCCTTTCTACCCATCTGCTGCGCACCCAGGACGAGGAACGCCGCCACCTCGGCAGGGAATTGCACGATACCGTCGGCCAATATCTCGCGGTGCTGAAAATGGGCCTGGACGCGCTGAACTCCGGGCCTCGCCCCGCGAATCCCGCTGCGGAACGCCAGTTGGCCGAATGCCTGGCTTTGGCGGATCAATCCATAAGAGAAGTGCGCACCATGTCTTACCTCTTATATCCGCCGATGCTGGAGGAGATGGGTCTGAAGACCGCGATCCCGTGGTATATCGAAGGCTTCGCCAAGCGCAGTGGCATTGAGACTAGCCTGGACATTTCGCGGAATTTTCGGCGTGTGCCGCGCGACATCGAGCTGTCTCTTTTCCGCGTCCTGCAGGAAAGTTTGACCAACGTGCATCGTCATTCGGAAAGCCGCGTGGCCAACGTGCGGCTGGCGATTGAAGATGGTTTTGTGCGGCTGGACGTCAGTGACCAGGGTAAGGGGATGAAATCTTCGGCCGCGCAAGCGAAGCCCGATGCTGGTGTTACTCATGGCGTGGGTCTGCGCAGCATGGACGAGCGCGTTCGCCATGTCGGGGGCCGTTTGGAATTGGTTTCGTCTGCACAAGGAACCACGGTTAGTGCTATCGTACCTTGCGGGAATTAGCGTCTGCCCCGGACGCTGCGAAATAATTCCTGCGTTGGATGAAGTGCTGAGAATGTCCGCGCGGTTGTGCTGCGCGGTTTCGTTTCGTTCAGCGAGATTGGGGAGCTCTGCATGACTGCCAGAATCTTGATTGTCGACGACCACGAAATTGTTCGCCAGGGAGTGCGTTCCATCCTTGCCAACCGCCCGGATTGGGAAATTTGTGGCGAAGCGTCCAACGGTCAGGAAGCGGTTGACGCGGTGTCATCTTTGCATCCAGACCTCGTGGTGCTCGATATCACCATGCCGCAGATGAGCGGCCTGGAAGCAGCTTCGCGAATCAGCCAGCTGAGCCACAAGTGTCCCGTCCTGATATTTACCATGCACGAGTCCGCCGCTCTGGTCGCGGACATTCGCCGCTCTGGCGCGCAGGGTTATGTCCAGAAGTCGCAGGCCGCGCGGGATTTGATTCACGCCATCGAAACTCTGCTGGGCGGAAATACGTTTTTTGCCCAGCCTTCGGATCCCAAATCTCCCGCAAAGGGCACGCCAAAACCCGGCTTTTCCTTCCGCATTCGGCTTAGCTGGGCGTTCTGATCTGATTTCTTGCTCATCGTGAATTGAGTCGCGCTACCTCGCGCCGACGAAACTTCCAATAAAGTATCCCGTGAAAAATACCAGCACTCCGCCCACGATTACCTGAAACGCTGCCTGCAAAAATGGCGTGTCCATGTAGCGATGGCGGATGAAGCTGATTACGCCGAGTTCCACCGCAACCACGATGATCGCGATAATTGTCGCGATGTGAAAATTCGGAATCAGGAATGGCAGCGTGTGTCCCAAACCGCCGGCGGTGGTCATTGCTCCGGTAATCGCTCCGCGAATCCACGGTGAGCCGCGGCCAGTCAGCGAGCCGTCATCGGATTGCGATTCGGAAAATCCCATGGAGATTCCCGCTCCTATGGATGCCGCAATTCCCACCAGAAATGCGTCCGCGCTCTTCTGCGTGGCGAAGGCGGCTGCGAACAATGGCGCCAGCGTGGAAATCGAGCCGTCCATCAAGCCCAGCAAACCGGGTTGCACCACTTGCAGCAGGAATAGTCGATTGTGCGATGCGTCTTCCGCGGCCTTGGCGCTTACCGTCAGGTGTTTTTCTTCGAGCGTGCCCGCCGTCTGCGTGTGTTTGCGCTCTTCGTCGGCGAGCTTGTTCAGCAGTTCGCGCGTGGAAGCATCCGTGGTGCGGGCCACGGCTCGCTCGTAAAAACGGCTGGCCTCCATTTCCATGATTTCCGCCTGACGCCGCGCCGCGTTCACGCCTAAAGGACGCACCAGCCAGGTCGGCCGTCGCTGCAAAAATCCTTTCACATTCTCGCGCCGGATCAGCGGAATGTGATCTCCAAAACGTTGCCGGAACATGGCGATCAGCCGGTCGCGATGCACCACTTCTTCCTCGCGCATTTCTTCAAACATCGTGGCCGTCGCCGGAAAAGTGTGCCGCAAGCCGTCAGCGAACTCGCCGTAAATTCGCCCGTCTTCTTCCTCCGAAGCGATGGCCAGCGCCAGAATTTCTCGCTCGGTCAATTCTTTGAATCTCTTTTTCAGCATTTCACGTCCCCGGGTTTGCGGAATTGATTACGGATTCATGATTGTTCACGGTCAGGCGTATTCGCAAAGCAGCATCGCACAAAGCCCGTAGGGAAGTCATCCCGCAGCGGAAACTTCCGTGGAGAATTTATGGAGAGGGGAAGGACTGATTGGCGACCGGCCTCACCGCAGCGAGCATCCAAACCAAGCGCAGGCTGTCAAATTCACGAACCAGACCAGCGGGAGGCCGTAGGGATAAGTATCCCCTTGATGGCTATAGCGAATACTGCTATAGTTGACCAATGCGCCCTTTTATTCTCTCTCGAGATACCTTTCACATTCTCGTCGCCCTTGCCGATAGCGATCGCCACGGATATTCCATCATGCAAGAAATCGCGCAGCGCACAGGAGGCGAAGTCCGCCTGAGCCCCAGCACTTTGTACAGCGCGATCAAACGCTTGCTCGAGCAAGGTTTCATCGAAGAACTCGCAGAACGGCCCGATCCCGCCCACGACGATGAGCGCCGCCGCTATTACCGTCTTACCAAAGCCGGACGCCGCGCTGCCGTGCAAGAGGCAGCGCATCTGGAAAAATTGCTCTCCGACGCCCGCGCTACCGGCCTGGTTCGCAAGCGAGTGTAAGCATGGCTCCCGTGCTACCACCGGAATCGGGAATTGTGTGGCTCTACCACCAGTTTCTTTTTCTGTATCCCGCCGAATTTCGCAACGAATACCGCCGCGAACTTTGCCTGGCTTTCAAAGACGAGTGGCAAGAGAAACATTCGCGAATTGGCCGGCTGTTCGTTTGGCTGCGAGCCATTTTCGGCATTCTGTATCACGCGCCCAAGGAGCACTGGCACATGATCGTCCACGACTTTCGTTATGCATTTCGGATTCTCCGCAAAGACTGGTCTTTCACGCTCGCCGCTATTGCCATTCTGGCGTTGGGCATCGGCGCCACGACTCTGGTTTTTAGCCTCGCCAACGGCTTGCTCCTCCGCCCGCTACCCTATCCGGAATCCAGCCGCATCGTTTCCGTTCAGGAAGATAGTCCTGTCGAGCCTAACGAAGACGGACACATTAACTTTCTCAATTATCTAGACATTCGCCCGCGTGTGACCCTCCTGGAAGACATCGGTTTGTATGGGGGTGGTGGCGGCCTCATTCGTGGCGAAGGACCCGCCGAACAGGTGCAATCGACTCTGGTGACTGACGGAGTTTTTTCCGTTCTGCGTGTCGCGCCGCTCTTGGGCCGAACTTTCACTCCCGCTGAAAATATGCCGAACGGACCCAAAGTCGTAATCCTTGGCGAAGGACTGTGGAGGCGTCGTTACGGCAGTGATCCGAAAATCCTCGGCAAAGTTCTGGACATTGATGATTCGCGATGGACCGTAATCGGCGTCATGCCAGCCAACTTTTATTTTCCAGATCGTTCGCAATTGTGGCTTCCGCTCCAGGCCGATCCCCGCACTTCCTTCCGTACCGACTATTTCCTCCGTGCGATTGGCCGCCTGAAGCCCGGTGTCTCGATCAACCAGGCCAGCGCGGAACTCGAGTCCTTGCTGGAACAAATCCATCGCGAAAATCCAGCGGCGAATAACGGGTGGATTGCTCTGGTTGCTCCGATTCGTGAGCATATGGTTGGCACGTATCGCAAAGGCCTGATCACTTTGCTGGTCGCGGTTGGCTTGCTCTTACTGATCGCCTGCGCCAACGTTAGCAATCTCCTGCTGGTGAAAGCTTCGGCACGCGGCAGAGAAATTGCCGTGCGTACCGCGCTCGGTGCCACGCGGCGCAGGATCGTTCGTCAACTGCTTTCAGAAAGTGCGATTCTCGGCGTGGCCGGCGCGCTTTTGGGCATTTTGCTGGCGAAGCTCGGTGTTCCCGCCTTGCTCGCGCTCGTGCCCACGGCTCTTCCTCAATGGATGAATTTTTCACTCGACCAACGCGTCCTCGGTTTCGCAACCGGAATCGCTCTGCTCGCCATTTGTGTTTTCGGCATGGTTCCTGCGTGGGGGGTGTCGAAAACCGATTTGACGAGCGTGCTCAAGGAAGCCGGCCGTGGCGGTTCCTCCAGCATGCGCCAAAGGTTACTGCGAAACGGATTGGTGATCGGCGAAGTCGCGCTCTCTGTCATCCTGCTTGCCGCGGCAGGCCTGATGATTCGCAGTTTCGCTGCGTTGCGCCTGCAAAATCTCGGTTTTAATCCAGAAAATATTTTGACGCTAAGCGTCGATTATCCTCAATCGCGATATCCAGATGGGCCAGCCTCTCGCGCCATGGTTGACCGCCTCCGGCAGGAAGTCTCCGCGATTCCAGGTGTCGCTTCCGCGGCATTTTCTTCGGGAGTACCTCTGGACGATGGCTGGGGGCGCATCTTCACCATCGAAGGCCGTCCGGTCGCGCTCAAGGAAATGCGCGCCATCAATCACATCGTCGTCACTCCCGGTTATTTCCAAACGTTGGGAATTCCGATTCTTCAGGGGCGCGATTTCACCGCTCCAGACTTCGACGCGCCGCATGTCGTCTTGGTCGGCGAGTCGTTTGCCAAACGGTATTGGCCGGGAGAAACTGCGCTCGGCAAACGCATTCGCTTTGGCCCTCCAGCAAATGATGAGCCCTGGAACACCGTGGTCGGAGTTGTCGCGGATTACAAGCACGGAACGCTGCGCGGACCCGACCGCTCAAATGTTTATTTGCCGTATCAGAAAGATGTCACTCCCTCGTCGCTGCTGATTCGAACTGCGCGCGATCCTATGCAACTCGCTCAAACCGTTAAGAGCCGCATCTCCGGCTTCGATCGCGACATTGCTGTCGGCCCCGCTCTCACTCTGGATCAAATCATCGATCGTGTGTCTTGGCAGGATCGTTTTCTTACTGTGTTAATCGCGTCTTTCGCATTTATCGCACTCGCCCTTGCGGCGGTTGGCCTCTACGCGATAATTTCCTACACGGTTGCGCTTGGCACTCACGAAATCGGCATTCGCGTGGCCCTCGGCGCTTCCGCATCGAATGTCCGCACCCTGATTCTGCGGCAAGGGCTTGCGCTTTCCGGCACCGGCCTGCTCATTGGCATCGGCGCAGCCTTCGTGCTTGCCCGGTTGCTGAGGGCTCAGCTTTATGAGACTTCGCCGCTGGATCCCGCCACCTACGTCACGGTGCCCATCGTGCTAATCCTTGTCACTGTGCTGGCGGTTTTTTTGCCCACCCGTCGCGCCACTCGCGTTGACCCGGTCATCGCGCTGCGTCACGACTAAACTCTGGTCGTGCGTATAAAACGCCCGCTCTAGACAAAAAATCCTTTGGCCCGATACAAATGCACAATCCCCAGCCGCCCTTCCGCGCCCAATTTATGTTTCATCCGGTACAAATGATTTTTCACCGTTTGCTCCGACAAGCAAAACCGGCCTGCAATCTCCTTATTCGTCAGACCTTCCGCGATCAGCGGCACCAGTTGCTGCTCGCGTCTGCTCAAACCCAGCCGCCGGTTGACGCTCGCAAACGGCATCGCCGCCGTATCCGACTGAAAATAGCGAAACAATACGGCGCACAGTGTTCCCGGGCATACGGACTCGCCGGCCTGCACCGCGCGTACCGCGTTCAACACTTCCGCAGCCGACGCGTTTTGCGTCAAGTACCCGGTCACGCCCGCTTGCACGCATTGCAAAAACGTTCCTTCGGACTCCGTCATTCCAATCATCAGGATGCGAATCCCCGGCGCCGCGCCTTTCACCCGGTGCACCAGCGCCAAATCTTCGTCCAGCCTGCCGCGCGAAGCCAGCAGCAACACTTCGGTTTGCGTCTCCGTAAGCGCGTCCACACTCAACGCTTCCGCCGAGTTCACTCCCGTAACCTCGATGTCTCCGCACTTCGCCAAAACCCGCGTCATACTTTCGCGCAGCAGCCGATTCTCCGCTTCCACAAACACTCGCACCGCTGCCTTTGCTCCGCGCAACGCCTTCAGTCGCAATGTTCCGCGATTTTGCCGCGCCGCTTCCGCTGTCCTGCCGTCGAATCCTCCACTTAGTTCTGTACTTTTCACTCTGACCGCACTGCGAGTCGCTGCCGTATTCACGATGCTGCCCCCCGACCGATTTTGAATGTCGCAGCGCGTACTCCCACGCCGCGTAGCCGCTGCGAGTGCGGACATACTTTTCCACTGCATTCCCACAGCCAGCCTCGTCGCCAACGAACCGTATATGTATTTGTAAAATAAGCTGCTTACACAGTTCGCCCACCTCCCCAACGACCCAGCGCAGTCCCAATTCGGTACCTAAGCCCTCCGCCATTTCACTTCGGAACAACGCCCGCTTCCCGACCCTCGCCTCCGAGTAACTGTCCTTTAGTACCCAAGTACTAAGATTTTCCCGCCTTCGCACTAAAGAACTCAGGTACCTCTTCGCTATAGGTTTTCCTCCGTACCGCATTTACACTGCTCTTGCGTCATCACAGGTTCTTTACACCCGACCAAAAGGCGATACAATTCATGGTGTCAGAAAAAGTAATGAGTCAGCCTCCCAAGATCGGCGCTCCTGCCGCCAACGCCAAGCAGACCGAGCGGCGCACCTCTCGCCGTTGCCGCATCACGCAACTCATGCGTCTGCGCCCGTCCGATCCAGAGAAAGATCATTTCGACGATCTCCGCGGCACCCTCAGCGTCTCTCGCACCGGCGTTTATTTCCAGACCACCGAACTCGGCTACGAACTTGGCATGCGCCTGTTCGTCACCATGCCGTACTCGCAACAAGCCGCCGCGATGAGCCGCGAATATCTCGCCGAGGTCGTCCGCAAAGACGCGCTCACCAATGGCATGACCGGCATCGGTTTCAAGATCCTCATGGAAATGGGCATGCAGCCGAATTTTTCTTACAGTTTCTCCGGCGTCCGCAAATAATCGCGCATCGCTGATACGCCGCGCCGCGCTCCCATTCACCTTCGCATAAACAAAAAAGGCGTCCCGGTTTTACCCGAGACGCCCTTCCTGTTTGGGGGTGAAGAAACTTGTATAAAACTTAGCCCGGCTGGCCGAACACCCGCATCGTCCGGTGCCGCAAAATTCCCAACTGCCGGTTCAAGGGATGCCTCCGTCCCAAAAATCCCAGCACTGGAGGCTTCCGCTGCGTCAGCCGGTTCATCGCAATCGTCAATCGCACATCGCGCCGCGCAAACTTCAGCCCGGATTCCAGCGCTTCCACCGCGTCATCGCGCCGGCCCGCCGTCGCATAAACTTCTGCCAAATTCAGATAAAGCTGCGCCTGGTTGCGCTTCATCCGCACCGCCGCATCGCACAGCCGTTCCGCTTCGCCCCACTTTTGCTCGGAGCGCGCCAGCACCACTCCCATGTACGACATGTAGTAAGGATTATTTTTTTCCAGCTCCATCGCACGCTGCATATGCGGCAAGGCTTTCACCGCATAGTTGTCGCGCAAAAACGTCAATCCCTGCTTGAATTCGCGGAAGGCTTCCGTATCCATCACTATTTCACCTCCAGGACCGTTTCGCGGTCGTTATAGGAAGAACTTGGGGACCCGTGAATCGTTACCGAGAACCCGCCATCGATTTTTCCACGCGTCACGAAACCCGCCCTGCTTCTGCGGCTAAAAATAATCCAGCCAGTTGGAGTTTCCGTTCAGCGGCATGTCGGTGGCGATTTCCCATTTCTTTGCTGTTTGAAAATTTACGCGCTAAGTTCCCAGGAATCTACTGACCGCCAGGCCAGTCTTGGGACAGCGGCACCAACGTAGTAGGGCACCTGTAGGGGTGGGCCTTCAGGCCCGCTCCTGTTGCCGGTGAATTTGTAGGTAAAAATGCCGTCGAATTTGCCGGTAAAACGAAGGTTTTGACGCTGGACGTACGCGCACTGTTTTCCGGCCCGTTGTGGCTACCACGCACGCGCAGACCGTTTCTCGCCGAAAAAACCCTGCCGCGTTAACCTAATCCGCCGCCCGTCCCGCCGCACCCGATGTCACCTGCGCCCCACCGCCAACTCGCGCCGCATAAATCGGAAACCGCCCCGCCAGCTCCGCCACCTCACCCCGCACCCGCTGCTCCGCAGCCGCATCGCCGATGTGCCCCAGCACCTCCGCGATCCACCCGCCAATTTTCTCCATCTCCGCTTTGCCCATTCCGCGCGTGGTCACCGAAGGTGTCCCCAGCCGTATCCCTCCCGCCTTCATCGGCGGCAAAGGGTCAAACGGCACCGCATTCTTGTTCACCGTAATTCCCGCGCGATCCAAAGCTTTCTCCGCATCGCTTCCGGTAATCCCACGCGAGTGCAACTCAACCAAAAATAAATGATTGTCCGTTCCGCCGGTCACGATCCGGAATCCATTCTTACCCACCGACGCCGCCAGCGCCTTCGCATTCACCACTACTTGTTTCTGGCTCGCGGTAAACGCCGGCTCCACCGCCTCCGCCAGACACACCGCTTTCGCCGCAATCGTATGCATCAACGGCCCGCCTTGCGTCCCTGGAAATGTCAGCCGATCGATCTCTTTTGCAAACGCCGCCCTGCACAACACCATTCCGCCCCGCGGTCCGCGCAACGTCTTATGCGTGGTCGTCGACACGATATCCGCATGTGGCACCGGACTCGGATGCACTCCCGCCGCCACCAATCCCGCGATGTGCGCCATATCCACAAAAAACAGCGCCCCGGCCGCCTTCGCAATTTTCCCGATGCGCTCGAAATCGATCACTCGCGAATACGCGCTCGCCCCTGCCACAATCATCTTCGGTTTGTGTTCCGCCGCCAGCTTTTCGATTTCGTCGTAATCGATTAGCTCATCGCTTTGCCGCACGTGATATTCAGTAAACTTGTACATCCGCCCGGAAAAATTCAGTGGATGCCCGTGCGTCAGATGACCGCCATGCGCCAGCGCCATGCCCAAAACCGTGTCGCCCGGCTGCAGCGTTGCCATATATACCGCCACGTTCGCCGACGTTCCCGAGTGCGCCTGCACATTCGCGTGCTCCGCGCCAAAAAGCTGCTTTGCGCGATCGATCGCTAATTGCTCCACTTTGTCCGCAAACTCGCAACCGCCGTAATAACGTTTACCTGGATAGCCTTCCGCATACTTATTCGTGAAGATCGATCCCATCGCCTCCAGCACCGCCTCGGAAACCAAATTCTCCGATGGGATTAACTCCAGCCCTGTAGCCTGCCGTCGCGCCTCCGCCCGTAAAAGATCCGCGATTGGCGCATCCACCACGTCCAACTTCCGGTTCATCCGCTCATCCGCCGCCGTAGTTTTTTGCCCCATCGCTGTCCTCGAGTCCGCGCGCACACCATCGCCGCTAGCGCCAAGTTGCTGGTCTGCTGATTTTAACGGACACCCTTCGGGAAAGCCATTCCGCTCGCCTGCAAGGAAGGCCGCCGCTAATTTACTTTTGATTGCGCCGATTGGTCCTGCTGCCTTGCAACATTCGCCGGCGGATGGAATTGCATGTCGATGTACGATTCCGTTTCCACCTGCGTGTCATCCACGTAGGAAGGCTGATAGTGCCACTCAGAAACCGCTCTCATCGCGGCTGACAAGAACGTAGGCGATCCGCTGATTGCCTCCACCCGCTCAACGTGCCCGTCTCCAGCAACGGTGGCCTTCACCCGCACAGTCCTATCCGGACCGCTCTGCCCTCGCGGCGTTTCCGGATCGACCCGCGAAACAAGCGCGCCAATCACCAATTTCCTTCTGTTCCGTCCAAACGGCCACCACTTTCGGCCGGGCTGCAAAACCACCGCCCGCTCAACGCGTATTGTTATCGATGGCGATTCCAACACCCGCCCATCGGGCACGCGGAAAACGGACGAGCGGAAGCCACCTGGCGCACGCACCTCTAATTCGGTGTCCGGGAGTGCGTCCATCTTAATGGTTGCAGGCCGGGGCTCCGGCGCCGCTGCGCTCTTCGCGGCTTCGCTCTCCGTGGGCCTCGAAACACGCGTTGAGGCAATGATCGGGCTGCCCGCGATCGCGGCAGCGGTTTCCTCCGGGCTGCGTGGTGCCGCGCCCAACGAGTTTCCAAGTCCCTCCTGAGTCGAGTCGTGAGTCGCCTTTGCAATCGGCTTTTGTCCGACCGATGCATTCGCCCCCGATCCGCGTTTTCGAGCCGCTCCATCGCTCGCCGAGTCAACTGACGCGGTCGCCTTCAACTTGGCCGCCTCTTCGTCCTTTTTTAACCCATCGCTCATTGCCGAAGAATCCGTGGGAGAAAACGACACAGCTTGCGCGTCTGGAGCCGAACTCTGCGTCACTGCCGCCCTCGCCGGCAAAAAACGAGCGAGCGGACGCGGGTTTCGGTCCTTGAAAAGGATAAACACCGCCCCAACGCAAACCACGCCAATACCCACCGGCAATAGCGCGGAGACCCATCGCGGCGGCGCAGTGCGCCTCGCCACCGTCGTCGGCTCGACTTCAGGCCGCGGCACTGGTGGCAGCGCCGCCTCCGGCACAAACACCGGCTTTCTAACCCTCGCCGGGCGCGCAGGAAATTGCGCAACCCGCGAGCCGTTCCCGGCCTTCAAACTCTCCATCGCTACCCATTTTCGGATTTGCTCCCGGTCATGCTCGCTAAGGCTCAAGAGCTGTATACCCGACTGCTTTGTGGCCTTATCGGCCCAAATCACTCGCGCGTATACCTGAGTAGCGTACGGCGCCCCGTTTAACGAGATCAGTATTCGCGAAACCTGGTCCAGTGCCAGCTCGCGTTCGCCGGATACCAACAGCCCATTCTCGCTAATGTTGATAATCGTCACCGGGTCGCCTTCCCCAAAGTTCAGCTGGACTGACTCGCTGGGTGCAATCCGCGGGTAAAATCGCCGGTCGATAGGCTTGTCTGCAGATGCCAGGTGTTCTTCGGGGGTGTACATGAATTTCTCTTCCGGCTTGACACCAAAGTTCGCGCCAAGCTGAGCTATCGCTAAAGAGATCGATTGGCTGGGGATCGATCAAGGGGCCGAGCAGGAACTTGTCTGGATTATGCCGCGCGCCTTGGCGAATTCCCGTCGTGAAAGGCACGCGTCAGGTATAGGAGTTTGCAGCCCGAATGTTAGAACCTCGCACGGCGGCAAAGGTTTCGCGGAATTCACACTTTCTCGCAAATATCTTAAGGTCCGTATGTTCTTCTTTTCCCAGCCACTTCCGCGACATCACCCCTCGTATATCGCTTGAGCCTTGCCGGTAAAACGCCTGCAACCGGTTTTTAGTACTTCCACGAAGTTCGATAATTCTACGAAGTTCGATGCTCCCACGAAGTTCAATACTTCCAAGAAGTTACGTCCGCCCCCGGCGGCGCCGTCTTCGCAATCCGCTCCATTATCATCGGCAAATACATGGTGTTGTAATGCAGCCGCGAATACGCGTTCGGCAAGTTCGGGTCGCCGTTCCAGCAATGTTCCGCCCGCTCGCCATACTTCACTTCGCCCTCGTACGGAGGATTCGCCGTCGTCTTCAAAAAATCCTCGATGTAATACACCGCGTCATTCAAAAAATAAGTGTCCGCGCTGCCCACATAGATATGCAGCTTCCCGCGCAGCTTCGGCCCCAACGCAGACCAATCGCGCTGCAAAATTGCGCTCAGGTCGTAATGCTCCTTCCAGTAAGCTGCCACCGCCGGGTCGATCGCTCCCGTCTCCTTGTCGAAAATCGGCTGCGGATACCCATCCTTGCCCACCGGCCCATACACCGCCTGCCAAATGTCGAACTGCTCGCCGGACCGCGCATGCGACCCTAGCGCCAGCTCGTACTGATTCATATCCTTCACCGTCGCAAACGTGTGCCCCAGATAATCGCGCACTCCCGGTTGCAAAACCTCGTGATGCGGTCCTTGCTGCCAGAACGCATTTTTATTCTCATAAATATTGACCGTCGTGTACGCGCGAAAATCCACCGGGTCCGGGCACGCGATAAACGCTCCGTTGTAATGCTCCGGATAAAATATCTGCACCGCGATCGATTCCCATCCGCCCGTGGACCCGCCGTACAAAAATCGCGCCCAGCCTTGTCCAATCCCGCGAAACTGCTTTTCAATCGCCGGGATCAGCTCCGTCTCAATCGCATCGCCATACGGCCCCAGGTTCGCGGAGTTCACCGCATACGAATCGTCGTAATAAGGATTCGCATGATTGATTTGCGCCACCAAAATTCGCGGAAAATTCGGTGCAGTCCATTGCTGATAAAATTTGTATTCTTCCTCCTGCTGAATCCGGTTGTAGCCCGCCAGATGAAATCGCTCGCTGTAATCCGGTTTCAGATTCGGATCCGGCGGCTCCGTCCGGAATCCCTCGAAATCATGATTGAAGTGATCCTCAAAAATGGCGATAGGGAAGTGCGCGTTCGGATGCGCGTCAAACCCCTCCGGCAAAAGCACATTCGCGCTCAGGAACATCGGCCGGCCCCAGAATTTCGTCAGCAAATCGCTCTGAATCCGGATGTGCTTGATGTACTTCGTGTCCGCCGGCGCGGGAATCGGCTCAATTTCTTGATCCAGCAAAATCGAAATCGCCGCGCCGCCCGCTCCCACCGTCACCTTCTGCGGCTTGCTGTATAAATTTCCCGGCGCCAGATTCCAATGCTGCCCTTCGCCGCGATCCATCGGCAATTTCACCGTATGCCCATCCGCGCGGTGAAACGTTTCATAGCGGTGAAAAACCGCCTGCACAAAGTACTCGCCGGGCTTCAAGTCATGCAAAAATCGTATTGGATATCCGAACGCCGTATCGTCCACCACAAACGCCTTCCCCGGCGCCAATCCATCCACATCCATCCCGAAAACAATCTGCGTCTTCGGCGAATCCGTTATCTGAAATCGCGGTTCCTTCGACCCATCTGTAGAAAACAAAACCAATATCCGCCCATCCAACGCAGCCGCACTCCGCTCCCGCGGAAACGAAACCGAAATCCTCGCCACCCCACCGCCACCCACACTCTGCGCCCAAACCCCCGCCGCCCCAACACCGCCGCAAGCCACCACAAAAAATAAAGCCGCCACCACGAATCCGCGCATTCGCAATCTCACGTCAACCCTCCAAAAACTCCAACATCCGTACCTTGTACGAAGGCATTATGCACTTCATCCGCGTGAATTATACAGTCGTCTCGGCAAGGCCATCGACCATCGAAGTGTCCTGTTTCCGCTGCTGATTCCGCGCGGCTCTATCGACAAGGAAAGACACCACTGTCGAAGGTTCTTCGCCGGAACTTGCTGTGCTCACGGTGGGCGGCGGAGAAGAATTGGCCCAGGCGCCGGTGGACCGGAGTTCACGCGGAAGGGTATAAGCTATCGGCAGGTGACTGAGCCATGAGCCTCGATAAGGCTGAAGACGTAGTCGAAGATCTGACTCTGCATAATAAAGGGAATCATTCTTTGGTGGTCTACCTGGAACCTTGGGGCGATCACTTAGCCCTAACGCCCGGGATGAATTTCAGAATCGCTACAAGTGGGCCAAAAGATCAAGGACTCGAACTGTATCTTTCGGAGGATAGCATTCAAGTGTACGGGTGGGTGGGCAGTACCCTCACCGTTTCTCGCGATGGCATTATTTTAAGGGACTGCAAACCGCGCGTTCCTTTCCTTCCGTAGGTTAGTCCCGGGCGGTCCACTCAATCAGCGAGGGACCTTGAACGATTCTTGGGTGGCCTACCCTTCGCGGTTTTTTGGCGAAGGGTGGGCGCTCGGAGCATTCGAATACTAATGAGTTATCTATTGACATGATTAAGTAATCATGCTATCCTCCTCTCACGATGCGCGGATATTTGTCCTCACAAACCTCCGCGCCACCAGCCCGTCCGTTTGCATACACAAAAATCCTCTCCCCTAAACCATCCAGAATCTTCACGTTACAAACCGCTCCACCCATAACTCCTGCCGAATCACATCCTTACAGATTGCCGGGGGTGGGTGGGTCCATTTCGCCTCTCTCATATCGCCGGACGCCCGCACCTTACGAGAATCGCTGCACTCTCCTATCGCTCTTTTGCACTCTGCAAAAATCGATTCCCGTGTTTTCAATAACTTCCGCACTCTTTTGCTTTTTGAGGGGGGTAGGGGGTCCGACACCTGCCAAAATCCAAAGCGTTACTTTAGCTATCCCGAGCGATTCCCGAATCGGTCCGCTCTCCAAATTTATCCGGCAATCGATCCCGCCGGTTTTCCGCCCGTCGTCTACCGCGCCGAAGGCCCTTTCATTGACACGCTTTCCCCTCTCCGTTACGCTTTCACGCTTACGCCTCGCACATTTTTTGCTTCCAGGCAGAACGGACTATTCGCCGCATGGCAGAAGAAAAGCTTCCGACTCGCGCACAAGATTTCTCCGAGTGGTACAACCAACTCGTTCTCAAAGCGCAACTTGCAGACTATGCTCCGGTGCGCGGATGCATGATCGTTCGCCCCTATGGCTGGGCGCTCTGGGAAAATATCCAGCAAGCCCTCGACCGCCGTTTCAAGGCCACCGGCCATCAGAACGTCGCGTTTCCACTGCTGATTCCGCGCAGTTTTATCGACAAGGAAAAACACCACGTCGAAGGTTTTTCGCCGGAGCTCGCGGTGGTCACGGTGGGTGGCGGCGAAGAACTAGCCGAACCCTTAGTCATTCGCCCCACATCGGAAACTATCATCGGCCACATGTGGTCGAAATGGATTCAAAGCTATCGCGACCTTCCCGTGCTCATGAATCAGTGGAACAGCGTGGTGCGCTGGGAACTGCGCACCAAACTTTTTCTGCGCACTCTCGAATTTTTCTGGCAAGAAGGCCACACCGCGCACGCCACCCGCGAAGAAGCCGAAGCGGAAACTCGCCAAATGCTGGACATTTATACGGATTTCGCCGTGAATGACGCAGCCATTCCCGTAATTCCCGGCAAAAAATCGGACGCCGAAAAATTTGCCGGCGCGGACATCACCTACTCCATCGAAGCCATGATGGGCGATGGCAAAGCACTGCAATCCGGCACTTCGCATTTTCTCGGGCAAAATTTCGCGCAAGCTTTCGCGGTCCGCTATCTCGATCAAACCGGCCAGCTGCAACATTGCTGGACAACTTCGTGGGGACTTTCCACTCGCGTCATCGGCGCCATCATCATGGTGCACGGCGACGATCAAGGTCTGGTGTTGCCGCCGAAAATTGCGCCGCATCAAGTGGTCATCGTTCCTATTTTCAAAACCGACGAAGAAAAATCCGCGGTGCTGGCCGCCGCGCGCGATCTGAAAGCGCAACTCGTCAAAGCCAATGTGCGCGTCACCCTCGACGAACGCGAAGGCTCCAGCCCTGGCTGGAAATTCAACGATTGGGAAATGCGCGGCGTTCCGCTACGCGTCGAACTCGGTCCCAAAGATGTCGCCAAGCAATCCGCAGTACTCGCGCGCCGCGACCGTCCCGGCCGAGAAGGAAAAGTCAGCGCAGCGCTCGCCGAATTGCCGCAAACCATCGAAAAATTGCTGGTGGAAATTCAGCAATCGATTCACGACAAAGCGCTCGCCTTCCGCAAAGCGAATACGCACGACGCAAAAAATTACGATGAGTTGAAAAAGGCCGTCGAAACCGGCTTCGCATTTTCCTACTGGTGCGGCACCGCCGAATGCGAAGCCAAAATCAAGGAAGAAACTCGCGCCACCATGCGCTGTATCCCGCTGGACCAGACCGGCGACTCTGGCGCCTGCGTCTACTGCGGCAAACCCGCCCCAGAGCGCGCCATCTTCGCCCGCGCCTACTAAACGGTCGCGAGCGAGTAGTCGGCGGTTTCGGGGAAAAAGTGGGCAGACGAGACCGAGAGGCGGCGAGATGCGGACCGCAGGATCGCAAGACCGCAGCCGCCGTTTGGTCCCGGACGCCGTGAGGAGTCGGCTGACCGCGTTTTCGTCCCGCCCAGGAACGCGGCGGGGACTCGATCCGGTCGTTTTTGGGTCGACGGCGCTGTGACGGGCCACAATTTTGGCGTTCGCGTCGGAAGTGTCTTACTTGGCAAGGTCTTAGCGTTCCGGCTACACGGTTGGAGCGTATTTCTCGACAGTGCAGGGGGCTGATGCTAGCTTGGAAGCACATCGCAATCGCAGGCGTTTTCGCCGCTTTGCGCCGAAACGCGGTGGCGCGCCCCGGTTGGCGCTCTGGAGAAAACTTTGTTGCATTGGGACAAAACGAAAAATGGCGGACTGCGCGCAGCGGGAAAACACGGCGCGCGAACGCTAGGCCATTCGCAGCGCGGCAGCGGAACGGTAAAAGCCGTGATCTGGACGGCGATTTTGGTTCTCGGCGCGTATTCGGCGTACAAAATAATTCCTTCGTACGTTGCGGAATATCAGTTGAACGACAAAATGCAGGAAGTGGCGCGTTTCGCCGTGGTAAATCGCTATTCCGAAGAGCAAGTGCGCGACGAAATTTTCAAGGAAGCGCAGGATCTGGAAATTCCGCTTAAACGAGAGCAAATCAAGGTGGAAGCGACGCAGCGGTTAGTGCAAATTTCCGTCGACTACACCGTACCCGTCGACCTGTTTTTTTATCACACCGAACTCCACTTCACGCCCACCAGTGAAAACAAATCGCTCTTCTAGCTCTCTCTCTTGCCGTTCACTTTTTGCAACACGCAGTCGAGAAAAATTGTCGAGGCCGAAACGCGCGCGCCGTTTTTTGTGGCTGACTCGGGCGCGGATTTTGTCGCAGAGATTTGAGGATTTTGGCGAGTACCTAGAATTTGGCAAGCAGTTAGAATTTCGCGGGCGACCGGAAATTTGGCGGGCGGCTAGAAACTTGCGAGCAGCGAGAAAGTTCGCGAGCAACTATTTGCGGGGTTGGTCCGTCTTTCTTAGTACGCGGTGTTGGGAGACAATGAAGGTACGCTGAGGGGGCGTCGTTTGCGCATTCGCATTCAAAAAGGTTTTTTCACGTCGATCGCCGGGCTGACGATTCTGGGCGTGCTGCTGGCGATGTTTCTCACCGCCGGCGGAATTTTCACTTATTTTTACATCAAGTATTCGCGCATGATCGACGCGCGGCTTTCCGGCCACATCCTGCAAAACACCACGCAGATTTTTTCCGCGCCGCAATATGTTTCGGTGGGAGAGCCAGGAAGCGCGCAGGAATTCGCCACGTATCTGGAAAAAGTGGGATACCGGCCGACCAGCGACAAAAATGCGCTGGGACAGTACACGGTGCAGGGAAACACGATTGACATTCGTCCGTCAAAACTTTCTTATTTCGGCGACAGCAACAGTCTGGAAGTGCAATTCGGCGCGAAGACGGTGCGCTCGATCCGTCCACTGGGCGGCGGCGCGTCGCAGGACAGCGCGGAAATTGAACCGGAACTGATCACCAATCTTTTTGACAGCGCGCGCGAAAAACGCCGGCCGGTGCGCTATGACGATTTGCCGCCGTTGCTGGTGCACGCAATTCTTTCCGCGGAAGACAAGCGATTTTTCGAGCACGGCGGTTTTGATTTTATCCGCATCGCGGGCGCAGCGTGGGCGGACATGCGGCACAGCAGCAATCACTATCAAGGCGCGAGCACCATCACCATGCAGGTGGCGCGAACATTTTTCTTTTCCAACGAGCGGACCTGGCGGAGAAAAATCGCGGAAGCCATGGTTTCGCTGGAGCTAGAGCAAAGATTTACGAAACAGCGAATTTTTGAGTTGTATGCCAATGAAGTGTATTTAGGCAACCGGGGAAGTTTTGGAATTCGCGGTTTTTCGGAAGCGAGCGTAGCGTATTTTGGAAAAGATTTGCGGCAACTGTCGCTTCCGGAATGCGCGTACCTGGCCGGAATTATTCGCGCGCCAAATTATTATTCAACGGCGGACCGGCGTCCGGAGCGGGGCGCGCAGGCTCGCGACCGGGTGCTGACGCAGATGCTGGACAACAAATACATCAGCGAAGCGGACGTGCAGGATGCGAAACGCTCGGCATTGAAGATTGTGCACACTTCGGTTTCCGGCAGCGAAGCGCCGTATTTTGTGGACATGGTGAAGGATCACCTGCTGGACAAATATTCGGAAACGGAACTGCTGAGCGAGAATTTTCGCGTGTACACCACGCTTGATCCGGAATTGCAACGCGCGGCCGCGGCAGCGGTGGAAGCCGGCGTGAAAAATGTGGACAAGTTGCTGGCCAAGAAATACGAGCGCTGGCGCAAGGAGCAAGCGAAGAAGGGCACCAACGAACCGATTCCGCAAGTGCAAGCGGCGTTGGTGGCGCTGGATCCGAAGACCGGCGAAATCAAAGCGGTGATCGGAGGGCGCGACTACGGAACGAGCCAGCTGAATCATGCGCTGGCGCACCGGCAGCCGGGGTCAGTGTTTAAGCCTTTCGTTTACGCGGCGGCTTTTGATAATGCGATCGATGGCGCGCAACCGGTAATTACACCTTCCACGATGATCGATGACGAGCCGACGACGTTTGAGTACGACGGCAAGGAATATACGCCGAATAATTTTGGCGAAAGATTTATGGGGCGCGTGACGGTACGCGAGGCGCTGACGAATTCCCTGAACGTGGCGACGGTGAAGGTGGCGGAACTGATCGGGTACGGCCGGGTGGTGCAGATTGCGCGGCAGATGGGATTGGGAACGAATATTCAGGCGACACCGGCGGTGGCACTGGGCGCGTATGAAATGACTGCGATCGATGTGGCCGCGGGGTATACGGCGTTTGCGGATGGCGGAATGCGGGCGGAGCCGGAATTCATTCGCAACATCGTGGGCGCGGATGGAAGCACGCTGGAAAAGGTGACCCCGCAAACGCACATGGTGCTCGATCCGCGAGTCGCGTTTTTGGTGACCAATGTTTTGAAGGATGTACTGAATCGCGGAACTGGCGCTGGGGTGCGAGCGCGAGGTTTTAGTTTGCCGGCAGCAGGGAAAACCGGAACCTCTCGAGACGGGTGGTTCGCGGGATTTACGTCCAACTTAGTTTGCGTGATTTGGATTGGATTTGACGACAACCGGGATTTGGGTTTGCCGGGCGGAACCGCCGCCGCTCCGATTTGGGCGGACTTTATGATTCACGCCACCGCGCTGCCTGCGTATAAGGATGTGAAAGATTTTCCCGCGCCGGAGGGCGTGCAGTCCGTGGTGATCGATCCGGAGTCGGCGGAACTGGCGACACCGAGCTGCCCGACGACGAAAGACGAATTGTACGTCGCAGGTTCCGCGCCGACACAGTATTGTGAATTGCACGGCGGACACAACGCGGTCGCAGGGGCGGGATCATGGTTGTCGCACGTGTTTGGCGGCGGGCAGCCGAAGCCACCGCCCCCGACGGATGCCAACGGTCAACCGCTGCCGTATGACGCGAACCGGCCGCCGGATGCGACCGGGCAGGGGGAGAAGCCTGGGGCCGAAAAGAAAAAGGGGCCTTTACAGAAGATTTTTGGTATCTTTGGAGGCAAGAAAAAGGATCCGGAGAAGGAAAAGCCGGATAACAAAGGAGACTCGCCATGAGACAGGGTGTAATGGCGGCTTCAGCAGTTGTTCTTTTACTGGCTCTCAGCAGTTCCTCTCCGAGCCAGACCATCGCGGACAATCATAGAGAATCGCTCGTAGCGCCGGTGCAGACTGCGTCACAGGTCTCTACCGCTACAGCTGCGCCCGGACAACATGCTTTGAGCCCGGAGGAAATGGGCGATTTGTTTATGGCGCGGAAGGACTACCGCGAAGCCGCGCAAATGTATAAGCGGCTGTCGGATGAGAATCCGACGAACGCGGTGTACCTGAATAAATTGGGAATCGCGCTGCATCAGCAGAGCGCGCTGGGACTGGCGCTGAAATATTATGAGCGGGCATTCAAGGTGGACCCGCAGTACGCGGACGCTGAAAACAATGTGGGCACGATTTGGTATCAGCGCAAGCGTTTTGGGCGCGCGATCAAGGCGTATCAGAAAGCGATTCAGTTGCGCGACGATATGCCGGTGCTGTACAGCAATTTGGGTTACGCGTA
Source organism: Candidatus Acidiferrum sp. (assembly GCA_036495905.1). Taxonomy (GTDB): domain Bacteria; phylum Acidobacteriota; class Terriglobia; order Acidiferrales; family UBA7541; genus Acidiferrum. Next base: position 132,346 of record DASXMB010000011.1, on the reverse strand, counting down.
TTTTGGCGACAAGAGATATGACGATTCGATTGCGGCATTCCGCTCGGCGCTAAAGATTGATCCGGAGTTTTTTGAGCGTGGTGGGTCGCGGTCCGGGTCGGTGTTGCAGGATCGCACGGTTGAGGAGCGAGGACGTTTTTATTATTTGCTGGCGAAATCGTTCATGCAGTCCGGCGATCAGGAACGGTGTTTGCTTTATCTGCGCAAGGCGATGGAAGACGGCTACGCGGTTTTAGCGGAGGCCAAGAGGGACGCGGTTCTTGTGGGGATTTTGAAGGACCCGATGGTGGTGGAGGAGTTGACACCGAAGGTTGCGGAGAAGTAGGAAGTTTCTGTTTGCGGCTGGAGTCGAGGTAACAGTTTCAGACAGCAGATCCCGGGGAATGCCTGCGAAGAGCGCAGGCATTCCCCGGGATGATAATTTTTAGGGGTCGGATTTGGGCTTGGGTGCCGCGCATTTTTTTGATTTCGCGAGAGTTGCTGGAGCGGTGGCCGGGTTCCTCCACTGCGCGGCCAGAAAAACTGTCCGCTCCGGTCGGAATGACATTGAGGGTGAGCGCTCAGTTGCGGGAGCGAAGCGAGCGAGCGGGCGATAATGTGGTTGCTGGATTGGGATTTTGGCGAGAAAGCTGAGGGGCTGGGGGCGTTGGGTCTGTTACAATTCTGGGCAGAATGGCGCGGCGGAATTGCAAGATAGGCTGGTGGGCGGCGGTTTGGTGTGGCGTGTTCGTTTTGGCGGCGCCGAATGCGGGTGCGGGCCAGCGAACGGCGAGTTCGCGGCCTGCGGCGAGTAGTTCACTTCAGCAGGGCATTTACCTGGTATTTCCTTTCGAAAATTTAGGAACTTCGCCGCGATTGGATTGGCTGGGCGAAGGCCTGGAAGAATTGACAATACAGAATTTGTCGGCGGCGGGGCAGCAAGTTTATTCGCGGGCCGGGCGGACAGGCGAACTGGAACAATATGGCTTGCCAACCTCGGCGAAGGTCAGCCGGGCGACGATGCTGCGGATCGCGGAAGATCTGGACGCGGATTTTGTGGTGTTTGGTTCGTTCAATTCAGACGGAAAATCGCTGACGGTGGAATCGCGAATTTTGCGGGTGGAGCCGACGTCGCTGCGTCCGGAAGTGCGGGAAAGCGCGACGCTGGATTCGCTGATGGATTTGGCGACGAAGGTAAGCTGGCGGCTGATTTCTGGAAATGACCGGACGTATCCGCTGAGCCTGGCGGAATTTACGAAATTGCAGCGGCCGATCCGGCTGGACGCTTTCGAACATTATATTCGCGGAATTTTGGCGAGCGAGGATGAAGCGCGGTTGAGGGAGTTGCGCGAGGCGGCGCGGCTGGAGCCGACGTGGCCGGATCCCGATTTCGAGCTGGGCGAGACTTATTTTTCGAGAAATGATTGCACTTCGGCGATTCCGTGGTTTGCAAAGGTTCCGAAGGTGCATCAACGGTCTTTGGAGGGAATTTTTGCGAGTGGAGTTTGCCGTTTGCAAATGAACCAGCCGGAGCAGGCGGAAGAAGTGTTTACGGCGTTGCAGGACCAATTGCGGAGCAATGCGAACCGCGGGGCGATGGCGGGTTTGACCGGCGCGGATATTCCGGAACTGCTGAATAATCTGGCGGTGGCGCGGGCGCGGCTGGGAAAAACCGCGGCGGCGCAGGAAGATTTGAAGCATGCGAGCGATTTCGATCCGGATGAAGACGATTATCCATTCAACTTGGGATTGCTGGCTTTGCGCGCGGGCGATGGAGCGGGAGCAACGGGATATTTTCGCGAGGCTGCGCAGCGTGCTCCGGATAACCCCGAAGATCGCGCAATGCTGATTCAGGCGCTGGAAAAAACGGGCAAGAAAGCGGAAGCGGACCAGGAACGCGAGGCGGTGGGCGAGGCGCTGGGCCCGAATGCGTTGCCGGTAATCCGGGTGGATGCGAAAGGCGAAGCGCTGGTGAAATTGCAGCGAATTAAAATGGGACTGGACGTGGCGGCGCTTTGGCCAGAGATGGAATCGCGAGTGATGACGGCGAGCGGGACTTCTTCTGGCGGCGGAGCGGGCGATACCGCGGATACAGCGGTGGCGCATTTGCGGCGGGGAAGGCAGGAACTTGCCGGCGGGCGATTGGATAATGCGGAAAGTGAATTTCGGATTGTGCTGCGGCTTGATGCTTCGAGTTCGGCAGCGCATTCGGAACTGGCAGACGTGGACCGGCGGCGTGGAAAACTGGATGACGCAGTGAAAGAATTGCAGGCGTCGCTGGCGGCGCGAGATTCGGCGGTGGTGCGAACGACCCTGGCTAGAATTTATTTGGAGCAGAACAAACCGGACCTGGCGCGAGCCGAGGCGGAGCGAGCGTTGAAACTGGCTCCGAATTATTCGGCAGCGAAACAATTGCTGGGGCACTTGCAGAACGCGAAGCCGAACGGCGGTGAGCAATGAGCTTGAGCGATAAAGTTTGGGGTTTGCGGGGCGGGCTGAGCGCGGTGAGCGTTTTCGCGGGAGTGTTGATTGCGGGCGCATTGTTTTTTCCGGCGGCAATTGCGGCGGATCGTCCGGCGAGTTCGCTGGTGCTGGAGTTGAGAATTAGCGGGGAAGTGGAGCCGATCCTGGCGACGTACATCGACGAAGGGATCGAGGATGCGGCGAATCGCAATGCGAGCTTGATTTTGATCACGATGGATACGCCGGGCGGGCTGAGCAGCTCGATGCAGGACATTATTCAGCACATTTTGACGTCGAAGGTGCCGGTGGCCGTGTATGTGTCGCCGACGGGAGCGCGCGGAGCGTCGGCAGGATTTTACATTTTGCTTGCGGCGGATATTGCGGCGATGGCTCCGGCGACACATACCGGGGCGGCCTCTCCGGTGGTGCTGATTGGCGGATATCAATTGCAGATTGACGAGACGATGCGCAAGAAAATCATGAACGATGCGACAGCGTTTTTGCGGAGCTATTCGGAAAAGCGCGGACGGAATGCGGCGCTGGCGGAGACGGCAGTGACGGACGCGAAAGCGTTTACGGAAAAAGAGGCGCTGGATGGAAAGCTGATCGATGTGGTGGCGTCGTCGAAAGAAGATTTGTTGCGACAACTGGATGGGCGGGAAGTGAAGAGGTTTGACGGGACGCAGAATAAGCTGGCGCTGGCGGGAGCGAGCCGGGAATTGTTTGAGCTGTCTGGCAGGCAAAAGTTTTTGGCGCGAATTGTGGAGCCGGATATTTTCTTTGTGCTGCTGATTATTGGCGTGCTGGGGCTGTATACGGAATTTACGCATCCGGGAATGGTGGCGCCGGGAGTGATTGGCGGAATCTGCGCGGTGCTGGCGCTTTATGCGATGCATATCTTGCCGGTGAATCTGGCGGGAGTGCTGCTGATATTTCTGGCACTGGCGCTATTTATATTGGAAGCGAAATTTGCGAGTCATGGAGTGCTGGCGGTTGGCGGAATCATTTCGATGCTGCTGGGGGCGATGTTTTTGATTCGTTCGCCGCTTACCGGAGGCGGAGTGAGTTTTGGGATTGCGCTGGCGACGACATTGCCGTGCGCGTTGATCACGGTATTTTTGATGCGGCTGGTGTTGCGATCGCGGCAGTGGAAATCGACGACCGGGCGGGAAGAGTTGATTGGGGCGCAGGGAGTGGTGGTGTCGGCAGCGGCGAGCGGAACGGAAGGGATGAGTATCGCGGGCGCATATGAAATGATGATTCGCGTACACGGGGAATTGTGGCGAGCGGCGTCGGCACGGCCGGTGGCGCAAGGGATGGCGGTGCGAGTGTTGCGGGTCGAAGGGTTGCAACTTTTTGTGGAACCGACAGAAGCCGTTGGTGTGGCGGCGAAATAGAATCGTTGGGGTGAGCGCGAGGAGGCGACAATGGAAATAGGATATTTGGGATTCGCGATAATTGTTGGGATCGGGCTGATCTGGTTTTGGAATTCGCTCTACATTATTAAGGAGTGGGAGCGGGGCGTGGTGCTGCGGCTGGGTCGATTGCTGCCGGAGGCGAAAAGCGCGGGTCTCAATTTAGTTTTTTGGCCGATCGAAACTTTGTATCGGATTAATTTGCGGCTGGAAACTTTGGATGTGCCGCCGCAGGACATTATTACGCGGGACAACGTGTCGGTGAAAGTGAATGCGGTTTGTTATTTTCGCGTGGTGGATGCGAATCTAGCGATGTCTCAGGTGCAGAATTATCAGTACGCGACATCGCAACTGGCGCAGACGACTTTGCGGAGTATCGTGGGGCAATTTGAGTTGGATGAGATTTTGTCGCAGCGCGACAAGGTGAACGCGAAATTGCAGATTATTCTGGATCAGGATACCGAGCCGTGGGGGATTAAGGTCAGCAAGGTGGAAGTGAAGCAGGTGGATATTCCGGAGCAGATGCAGCGGGCGATTGCAAAACAGGCGGAAGCGGAACGCGAGCGGCGGGCGAAAATTATTCACGCGGAAGGCGAGTTCGAAGCATCGCAAAAACTGGCGGACGCGGCGAAAGTTTTGGAGACGCAGCCTTCGGCGATACAGTTGCGATACTTGCAGACGTTGACGGAGATAGGTGTCGAGAAGAACACAACGATTGTGTTTCCGCTGCCTATCGATATTATTAATAGCTGGGTGCAGACGATGAGTCCGAAAAAATAACGATGGCTGCCGGCGGAAAAAGACGAGGCGCGGGAGAGCGAGTGCTGGAAAGCCGGCACGTCATCGGCTTGTTCATGCTGATGCTGCTGTTTTCTGGGATTTTTTTCACGCTGGGATTTTTGATGGGGCGGGATCGCTATGACGGAGCGGTGCGGGCGGAGGGCGTAAATCCCAAGGAAAATGCGGCACCCGCGATTTTGCCGAAGAGCGCGGGGAAGCGCGGAAGTAGGGCTGCTGCGCCTGCGGCTCCGGCGGCGGAAACGCCTAAGGTGGACACGACGGCGTCGGGAGAGCCGGCGGCGGCATCGGAATGGGATTTTTACAATGCGGGGAAAAGCGGGGAGCCGGACGATCGGTTGAAGCCGGCGTCGAACGGGACGAGCGGCGGCGCTGCGGGGAATGCGCGGACGATTCCCGGGTCAGGCGCTGGCGCGGGCGCGGCGAAAAATAATGGTGCGGCGGCGAAACCGGAGAGTGTTGCGGTGGCGGCAAAACCGGCGAAGGCTGGGGGCGCGGCGGGTTTGTACACTTTGCAGGTTGCGGCGCTGAAAAAGGGGCCGGATGCGACGCATCTGGCGAGAACTTTGAAGAGCAAAAACTTTCCGGCGTTTGTAGTGTCGCCGCAAGCGGATAAATATTATCGCGTGCAGGTTGGTCCCTATGCGGATCAGAAGGCGGCGGAAGCGGCGCGAAAAAAGCTTGAGGGTGCGGGGTTCAAAGCCATCGTGAAACACTGATGTCTTGGTACGGTTCGGTAGTGCCTCTGTTTAGCTCTCCACTTGGAAGTCCACGAAGCGAAATGTCGACAGCTTTCCGGCTGGTGATTGCGGCGGTGTCTGGCGCGGCACTGTCTTTGTCTTACACGGGATTTTACTGGAGCGTGTATTCGTGGGTGTGCGTGGGCGTGCTGCTGTTGGCGATATTTAATGCTCGAGGGTGGGTGGCGTTTGGATGTGGATTTGCGCACGCGGTATTTTTTGTGCTGACCTCGCTGCCGTGGATTGCGACGGTGCTGGCGGTGCATGGTGGGCTTTCGCGTGTGGCGGGGTGTGCCGTGCTGCTATTGATTGCGGCGGTATTCGGAATTTTGACGGGCGGATTTGCGTGGGTGGTGCGGCGATTGGCGGAGCGCGGAGTGGTGTGGGCGTGCGCGGGCGCACCGTTTGTTTGGGTGACGTTCGAATTCGCGCGAGCACATTTGCCGGAGATTGGTTTTCCGTGGAATTTGCTGGGATATCCGGCGGCGGGGAATTTGGCGTTAGTGCAAATGGCCAGCGTGACGGGAATTTACGGATTGTCATTTTTGGTGGCGGGATTTAATGCGCTGCTGGCGTGGGCTTGCGTGGCGCGGCGTCGCGGAGTGCAAAGGCGATTCGCGATGGTGGTTGGCGCGGCGGCTGGAATTGTTTTGGTAATGCTGATTGGTCCGCGATTTGTGCCGCAAGCGGCGGCTGGGCATTATGCGCGCGCGGTGCAGGTCAACTTTCCGGAAGTGGATAGTTATCCGGAAAATTGGTTTGAGACGCATGGCGGAGAGTTGGATGAGATCGAGCGAATTAGTTTGGCGCCGTCATCGAAAAGGCCGGACCTTTTGATTTGGCCGGAGGCGCCGGCTCCATTTTCGTTTGAGGATGCGCGGTTCGCGCCGCTCGGATCGAAACTGGCGGTGCGATTTGGGCATCCGTTTTTGGCGGGAGTGATTGAGTGGAGAGCGCAGCGACAGAGTGTCGCGGGCGGCGAGCGAAATACCGTGGTGCCCTATAACAGTGCAGTGCTGGTGGATACGCTGGGGCGAAATGTTTTTACCTACGACAAAATACATTTGGTGCCGTTTGGAGAATACGAGCCGTTTCCGCTGATTCATCAGGTGGTGACGAGTCTGTCGAATGAAGTGGGCGGGTTTCGGAAGGGCTCGAAATACGTTGTGGGACAGTTGCCGGACGGATTCCGGTTTGGGACTTTTATTTGTTACGAGGCGATTTTTCCGAATGAGGTGCGGCGCTTTGCGGTGAACGGAGCAGAACTGTTCATTAATATTTCAAATGATGGATGGTTTGGGCGGTCGGCCGCGGCGGAGCAGCATTTGCGGATGGCGCGAGTGCGCGCGGTGGAAAATCGAAGGTGGCTGCTGCGGGTGACGAACAACGGGTATACGGCGTCGGTCGATCCTTATGGGCGGATGGTGGAACCGCTGCCGGCGGATGTGCGAGCGGCGGCGGATTTGGCTTATGATTTTCGGACGGATGAGACGATTTACACGCGATACGGGGATTGGTTCGCCTGGCTCTGCGTGGTGGTTTCCGTTATTCTGTTGGGCGTCACTTTTTGGAAAGGAAATATAACGCGCGAAGAAATGGCAGCAAGTTTTGAGATGTCGCCATTGCCCGCAGGTGGCGGAGTGGGAATGAAACGCGGACCGCGTACTGGCTCGACATGATTCTAGAAGATCTGCAGCATCGCTACGAAGGACTGAAACCTCGCATCACGCTCGTGCGGAGCTATCTTTGACGCCGCACAATACCGCGAACGTTTGAAAGCGCTGGAAGGACGCATTGCCGATCCCGATTTTTGGGGGAATCAAGAAGCGGCACAGGCGGTGCTGCGCGAGCGGAAGCACGCCGAGGACCAGATCGCGGCAGAAGATAAGCTGAACTCGCTTTCGAGCGACATTGAGACTTACATCAATTTGGCGCAGGAAGAGACGAACGCGGAACAGGGCAACGATTTGCTGAAGGAACTGGATCGCGAACTGAACGCGGCGGATGACTACGTGAGCGAACTGGAGACGCGCACACTGCTTTCCGGCGAGAGCGATCATCTGAACGCGATCATGACGATCAAGCCGGGTGCGGGAGGCACGGAGTCTCAAGATTGGGCTTCGATTCTGCTGCGCATGTATTTGCGGTGGGCGGAACGAAGGGGAATTGAAGCGAGTTTGCTGGACGAAACGCCGGGGGAAGAGGCGGGGATCAAATCCGCGACGATTCAGTTTGCCGGCGAGAATGCGTACGGCTTGCTGACCGGCGAGACTGGCGTGCATAGGCTGGTGAGGATTTCTCCTTTCGATCAGGCGGCGCGGCGGCACACTTCGTTTGCGTCGGTCTTTGTGATTCCGGAAGTCGACGACAAGATCGAGATCAACATTCGTCCGGAAGATTTGCGCGTGGATACGTTCCGGTCTGGCGGAAAGGGCGGCCAGAATGTGAACAAGGTGGAAACCGCGGTGCGAATCACGCACATTCCGACGAACATTGTGGTGGGATGCCAAGCGGATCGCAGTCAGGGAAAAAACCGTGCGATGGCCATGAAGATGTTGCGATCTCGTTTGTACGATTTGGAAGTCAAGAAGCGGCGGGAAGAGACGGACAAGCTGGACGAAACGAAGCTGGATATTTCGTTCGGGAGCCAGATTCGATCTTATGTGATGCAGCCGTATCGCTTGATCAAGGATCATCGGACGAAGTTTAGTGTTGGGGATGTGGAGAAAGTTTTGGATGGGGATCTGGATGGATTTATTCGCGCGTATTTGATGGCGAAGAAGACGAAGGGGAAATTGGATATTCAGCCGGACGACGATGCAGATGTCGCTTAACTCGGTAAACCCTACGAATTAATCCTGTTTTCCGTACATACATACAGGCTTTACTGGATTGTTAGGTTGGATGGCGGAGCTATGCTCGACGAGGGTTTCGCAGCGACGTGCGTTTTGTGCGAAGGCGAGGGGTAATGGATTACGAGGATTTTGGGTCGGATGAAGCGGAAGATTTCGCGGGCGAGTCTGCCGATGATGCGGAGCTGTCGACACGGAAGGTGAGATTGTCGGTCGATGGCGAAGAGAATCTTTCGGAGTTTACACGGCGTGAATTTGTGGCGACCACCGGTATTTTGACTGCGGGAATCAGCCTCGGATGGCCTACGTTTTCCTCGGCAGCGAGCACGATTGTAAATCCCGACGTGGATACGCAGAGCGATGCGAATGCGATTGCGGTTGCGGTTGGTCTGGTGGTAAATGGCGCGAAGCACCAACTGAACCTTGATCCGCGGGTTACTTTGCTGGATGCGCTGCGGGAAAATCTTGCGCTCACCGGGACAAAAAAAGGTTGCGACCACGGACAGTGCGGCGCGTGCACGGTTTTGGTGAATGGACGAAGGATTAATAGTTGCCTGGCGCTGGCGGTTGCGCATGACGGAGACAAAATCACGACCATCGAAGGAATCGCCAATGGCGAAGAGTTGCATCCGGTGCAGGCGGCTTTCCTGGAGCACGACGGATTTCAGTGCGGGTACTGCACTCCGGGGCAGATTTGCTCCGCGGTCGGAATGTTGAACGAGGCGCAAGAAGGCGCGGCTAGCTATGTGACGGCAAACGTCGGACGAACGAGCCCAGTGGAATTGACCGAGGATGAAATTCGGGAGCGCATGAGCGGAAATATTTGCCGATGCGGGGCGTATCCGGGAATCGTAGCGGCGGTGAAGAGAAGCAATGAAGTAATGCAAAAGGCGAGGTAGTGAAGTAACGAGATAAAGACGCAACAGCGGAGACCGGAAGAGAAGGCGACCGGGGATTGGTTCGAGCATTCGATTCGAGCGCAGGAGATCATGAATCCATTTGAATATCAGCGGGCTGGCGATGCGGAGTTGGCGGTGAAGGCGATTTCGGCTGGAGAACATGTCAAGCTTTTGGCCGGCGGGACCAACTTGATCGATTTGATGAAAAACGGAGTTGAACATCCGACGAAGTTGGTGGATGTCGGACGATTGCCGCTGGCGAATATCGAAACGTTGCCGGACGGTGGATTGCGGATTGGAGCGCTGGCTAGAAATAACGATACGGCGAATCACGCGTTGGTCAGGAGCAATTATCCATTGTTGACGCAAGCGATTTTAGCAGGGGCGTCGCCGCAATTGCGAAACATGGCGACGAACGGCGGAAATTTGATGCAGCGGACGCGGTGTTATTACTTTATGGATCCCGGCTTTGCGCATTGCAACAAGCGGACACCGGGGAGTGGCTGCGCAGCGCTCGAAGGTCTTAACCGGATCCACGCGATTTTGGGGGCCAGTGAGCAATGTATCGCGACCAATCCATCGGATATGTCGGTAGCTCTGGCGGCGCTGGAAGCGACGATTCGAGTTCGCGGGCCGCGCGGAGAACGAACGATTCCGATTGCGGATTTTCATCGGTTGCCGGGAACAACGCCGAACGTGGACACGAATCTGAAACACGACGAACTGATTGTGTCGATTGATTTGCCGCGGTCGCCGTACGCGAGGCACTCGCATTATTTGAAGGTCAGAGACCGTGCGAGCTACGCGTTTGCTCTGGTGTCGGTAGCAGCGGCGCTTGATCTGGACGGAGACCAAATCCGGTCCGCAAGGGTTGCTTTGGGTGGCGTCGCGCACAAACCGTGGCGGTCGCTGGAAGCCGAGAAATCGCTGACAGGAAAAGCAATGAATGCGCGGGCATTTGAAGAAGCGGCGAGCGTGGCGCTGACCGGCGCAAAAACCTATCGGTACAACGAGTTCAAAGTGCAGATGGCGAAGCACGCGATCGTAAGCGCGTTAACTACCGCGGGAGGTGCCGCGTGAGCATTATCGGCGAGCCTTTGACGCGCGTGGATGGACGGCAGAAGGTCACGGGAGCCGCTAAATTTTCCGCGGAATTTCCGATGGCCAATCTGGCTTATGCGGTGATGGTGCAGAGCACGATTCCGAGTGGCAGAATCGCCAGCATCGACCGAACCGCGGCGGAGCATGCGGTTGGCGTGATTGCGGTGCTGACTCCGGAAAATGCGCTGAAGTTGCCGGGCGCGGAAAAGAGATTGTCCCTGCTACAGGATGATTTGGTGCACTACAACAACCAGCCAATCGCGGTGGTGGTGGCGAACAGTTTGCATGAAGCGGTTCACGGGGCGGAACTGCTGAAAGTGCGGTACGAGGACACGCCGGCAAAACTGGATTTCATCGCGGGTTTTCCAACATCGCATCCGGGGGAGCACAACAGAGAGCCGGGCGATTTGAGTTTTGGAGACGTCGATGCAGGGTTGCGCGATGCGGAAATCAAAATCGATCAAATCTATACGACGCCGATACAGCACCACAATCCAATGGAGCCGCACGCCACGATTGCGGGGTGGGATGGCGAACACCTGACTCTGCACGATGCAACGCAACACATCACTGGTCGGAAGAATGATCTGGCCAAAATATTTGGAATACCGGCGGCGAATATCCATGTGATTTGTCTTTTTGTGGGCGGGGGATTTGGTTGCAAAGGATCGACCTGGTCTCACGTGCCGCTGGCTGCGATGGCGGCCAAGGTGGCGAATCGTCCCGTGAAGCTGGTGCTGGACCGGCCGCAGATGTTTGGTCCGATCGGCGCGCGCCCGAGGACGCATCAACATTTGACGGTGGGCGCGACGCGCGACGGAAAACTCACCGCGATACGGCACGAAGTGCACGCGCACACTTCCGAAATTGAGGATTACCTGGAGTCGTCGGCTTTCCCGACCAGGGTGATGTATTCGTGCCCGAACGTGGCGACGACTCATCGATTGGTGCCGCTGAACGTGGGAACGCCCACGTATATGCGGGCTCCGGGTGTGGCCACCGGTACGTACGCCGTCGAAGTGGCCATGGATGAATTGGCCTACCAATTGAAAATGGATCCGTTGCAGTTGCGGCTGCTGAATTATGCGGAAGTGGATCCGCACACCAAGGTGCCGTTCACGGAGAAGAATCTGCGCGAGTGCTACAAGCGCGGCGCGGAGCGATTTGGATGGGCGAAGCGCATGGCCGAGCCGCGTTCGATGAGCGATGGGTCGCAATTGATCGGGATGGGCATGGCGACGGAAACCTATCCAGGAAACCGGTTGCCCGCGGGAGCTTTGGTGAGATTGCAGCCGAACGGAAGAGTGCTGGTGGAAAGTGGCACGCAGGAAATCGGCACGGGGATGTATACCATCATGACGCAGGTGACGGCAGACACCTTGGGGATTTCGCCGGAGTTGGTGGATGCGCGACTGGGTGATACGAACATGCCGGAAGGGCCGATTTCGGCGGGGTCGATGAGTACGGCCAGCGTAACTCCTGCACTGCAGGAAGCCGCGAAGCAAGCGCGAGAGAAACTGTTGAGCTTGGCGATCCAGGATGCGCAATCGCCAGTACATGGCGCTGCGGTGGAAGACGTGGAGTTTGCCGACGGCAAGATATTTCGCAAGGGTTCGCCGGGAAGCGGTGAGAAGTTCACGGACCTGCTGGCGCGAAATGGGAACCAGCCAGTGGAAGCGACGGCGAAAGTGTCGCCGGATCAGAGTTTAAAGAAAAAAGTATCGTCACACTCGTTCGGGGCGGTGTTTGCGGAAGTGGCTGTGGATCCCGCAGTGGGCATGGTGAAGGTGCGGCGAGTGGTGGCGGTGTATGACGTGGGAAAAGTGATCAACGAAAAGACCGCAACAAGCCAGTTTATTGGCGGAATTGTCTGGGGGATTGGTCTGGCGTTGCATGAGGATTCGTATGTCGACCCTCGAAACGGACGAATCGCGAACGCGAACTTGGCGGAATATCACGTTCCTGTGAACGCGGATATTGGGGAGATTGATGTTTCCGCGATCGATATCGCCGATCCTTATATAAATCCATTAGGCGCGCGCGGGATTGGGGAAATTGGGATTACCGGGACGGGCGCGGCGGTGGCGAACGCGGTTTATCATGCGACCGGGAAGCGCGTCCGTGACCTGCCGATAACGCCCGACAAACTGATTGGCTGAAGTGTGTCTTCCGCGCCGCGGGCAGCGGTTCTTGCCTGAAGTATTGGCCTTTATCGCCCTAAGGATGGCGAATCCACTGCCGTTCAGGCGCGAAATCGTGCCATCCAACTGCGGATAACGCATTTGGATTCAATGCGTTGATTCTGAGCTGGGCTGATGTTAACTTTATAAAGTCAACCAGTCGGCTGCCAGTCTGAGTGCTTTCTAGCCGTGCGCCCGGCAAAACCACGAAGGAGAATCTGTTTTGAGCGAAGCCTTACGAAATTTTCTATTTACTTCTGAGTCCGTGACAGAAGGTCACCCGGACAAAATTGCCGATCAAATTTCGGATGCGGTACTCGATGAAGTGATGAAGCAGGACCCGCAAGGGCGGGTGGCTTGCGAAACGCTAGTGACGACTGGCTTGGCGGTGGTGGCCGGTGAAATCACCACGAAGGCGATCGTGGACTACGACACGCTGGTGCGGGATACGATTCGCGGCGTGGGTTACGACCGCGCGAAGTACGGATATGACGCGGAAACCTGCGCGGTGATGTGCACGGTAAAGCGGCAGTCGCCGGACATCGCCATGGGCGTGGATACCGGAGGCGCGGGCGATCAGGGACTGATGTTTGGGTTCGCGTGCGACGAAACGGAAGAGTTGATGCCGATGCCGATTCAGTTGGCGCACCGGTTGACGCAGAAATTGTCTGAAACGCGGCGGGCGAAGAAGGTGGATTTCCTGCGGCCGGACGGAAAATCTCAGGTAACGATTGAATATCGCAAGGGCCGGCCAGTGCGCGTGGATTGCGTGGTGATTTCCACGCAGCACGGAGAAAAAGTTTCGACCGCGGATTTGCGCGACGCGATCATGGAGCATGTGATCAAGCCGATCGTGCCTGCGGCGATGATGGATCGCAACACGAAGTACCACATCAATCCGACCGGGCGATTTGTGATTGGCGGTCCGATGGGCGATGCGGGCGTGACCGGACGAAAAATTATTGTGGATAGCTACGGCGGATACAGCCGGCATGGCGGCGGAGCATTTTCTGGGAAGGACCCTTCGAAGGTGGATCGGTCCGCGTGCTACATGGCGCGATACATCGCGAAAAATGTGGTGGCGGCCGGACTGGCTACGAAAGCGGAAGTGCAGCTGGCGTACGCGATTGGAGTGGCGGAGCCGGTTTCCGTGATGGTCGATTCGTTTGGCACCGCGACGATTGCGGAAGAGCGGATTACGGAATTGGTGCGAGAACATTTTGTGCTGAATCCGAAGGGGATTATTGAAGCGCTGGATCTGCGCCGGCCGGTGTACAAGGCGACGGCGGCGTTTGGACATTTTGGGCGCACCGGGCCGGGCTTCACTTGGGAGCGGACGGACCGTGCGGGAGCGTTGCGCAAGGCCGCGGGATTGGGAGCGGTTGCGGCGGCGGAAGTGGGCGTACGCGGATAATTGCATTCGGCAAATCGACCGCCATCCAGCGGCGGGATTTGCGGGCCATCGGGAATTCACGACTCAAAAAATTAAACTGAAGGAGCATTACTTTGGCGACTGCTGAAATGAAGAAGGGCGACGTGAAAGACATCGGCTTGGCCGACGCGGGAAAACGCAAGATCGAATGGGCCGGACAGCAGATGCCGGTGCTGGAGGCGATTCGCAAGCGTTTTGCGGCGGAAAAGCCGCTGGCGGGATTGCGGGCGTCGGCGTGTTTGCACGTAACCAGCGAAACCGCGAATTTGATGATTGCGTTGCGCGATGGCGGCGCGGACGTGGTTTTGTGCGCGTCGAATCCGCTTTCGACGCAAGATGAAGTGGCGGCTTCGCTGAATCGCGATTACAACATTCCGACGTACGCGATCAAGGGCGAGGACAACGATACGTATTACGCACATTTGCGTGCGGCGCTGGATCACAAGCCGCAATTTACGATGGATGACGGCGCGGATCTGGTGACCATGCTGCTCACCAAGCGCACGGATCTGGTTCCGAACGTTTTGGCGGGAACGGAAGAGACGACGACGGGCGTCATCCGGCTGCGAGCGATGGCCAAGGACGGAACGCTGAAATATCCGATCATCGCGGTGAACGACGCGCAGACCAAACATTTTTTTGACAATCGCTACGGGACCGGACAGTCGACATTGGATGGAATTATTCGCGCGACGAACATTTTGCTGGCGGGTCTCAAGGTGGTCGTGGCGGGCTATGGATGGTGCGGGCGCGGGATCGCGATGCGCGCGAAGGGTCATGGCGCGGATGTAATTGTTACGGAAATCGATCCGACCAAGGGAATTGAAGCGGTGATGGACGGTTTCCGCGTGATGCCGATGGCGGCGGCGGCGAAGGAAGGCGATATTTTTGTCACGGTAACGGGAAACAAGAACGTGATTCGCGGCGAGCATTTTGACGCGATGAAAAGTGGCGCGGTGGTTTGCAACTCCGGGCACTTTAACGTGGAAATCGATATTCCGGCGCTGGAAAAATTGTCGTCGGGCAAGCGGGAAGTGCGTCCGTTGGTGGACGAATATGTGCTGAAGGGCGGCCGCAAAGTTTATTTGCTGGGCGAAGGTAGGCTGGTGAATCTGGCTACCGCGGAGGGGCATCCGGCTTCCGTAATGGATATGAGCTTCGCGAACCAGGCGCTTTCGGCGGAATATCTGATGAAGAATTATAAAACGCTGAAGCCGCAAGTGTACGTGGTACCAGAGAATTTGGATCGCGAGATCGCGCGGTTGAAGCTGGAATCGATGGGGCATCACCTGGATAAGCTGACGGCTGATCAAGAGCATTATTTGGCGTCTTGGCAAGAGGGAACTTAGTTCGCGGTAGTGCGTGGCTAGTTCGGGCAGCCGCCAACGGGTTTCCGTTGGCGGCTGTGCCGTTTTATGGCGACATATATAGCAATACGTTCGCATTGTAACTTTAGCTAAAGAAGAATTTCTTGGGCGAACCGCGGGGTCGCTGGCGATGCTAGGCTTTGTGCGGGGCAGTTCGTCCGCGCCCAGGCCAGGGTAAATGAGATCGCTATTCGGCTTTATTTCTTTCGCTGGCGCATGCGCGCTGGCCACACTTGGCTGTCACAGCGCCGCCTCGGCTGAAAATCAAAAACAATCAACTGCAAAAAATGGTGCTTTGCCAGCTGCGAATTCCGCCAGTAGTGCAAGCCTTCCGCCAAGCGGTTCGCAAAAATCAGAGCGAAACGGAAAAGTGATTGACCCGACTGCGCATTTTACCGGGGAAGTAGCGCGGGGGGAGCGTTTTGAAAAGAAGCTTGATAGCGACTTGGTGTTTCGGCTTGAGCCGGAAGCCGGTAACGACTCTGGCTGGACTATTCGGCTGGCGCCAGAGCCGAATCCTGAGTCGATTGATTGCATCGGCGCTGTATCCGAGCCTTTACATGGCAGCAATGCTCTGTCGATTCAAGCCGAAGATGTAAACATTATTAATACAAAGCCGTATTGGTCCCCGCCCTCGAGGGATTTTTATTTCGTGGCGGACTTGGCGAATTGCAAGAACGCATGGGATCTGGCGAATTTGGCGCATTACCCGTCAAAGTCGTCCGATCGTGAGCGCGAAGAAGCGGAAGAAAAGCTGGGGAGGATAGCCACCGGGCATGGTGTGATGGAAATCGAGGATACAAAGGTGACGGTTGCAAAAGACGGTGCGAAGGCATCGTCGGTGGAGTCGATCAAATTTTCGGTGACGCTTACCAATCCAAAGAACGCGGGAGCAGGCGTCGATTCCAAAACGTCAAGCGGCATTCGCGGAATCGATTTGGAAAAGTTTTTGCGAACGCACTATGCCGAAGTCAATTCGGGAGTACCAGATCTTCAGGGTGAATGCGGCGAAAAAGAACCGAGGATTCGCAAGGAATTGACAATTGCGTACGGCGATTTGGACGGCGACAGTGAAGAGGAAGCGGTCTACGCGGGCTATACCTGCATGTCCGGTACAGCAGGGATTGATTTTGTCGGAGTCGTAAGACTAAAGGCAGACGGTCATCTGGCCGGCATGGAGATTGAGGACGAACCCACTGAGTTCAAAGGACGTCGCGATCTGTATCACGGTTTGCGCGGGCACATGATGCTGGAAATCGTAAACGGCCACTTGGTGAAGAGTTTTCCTATCTATAAGGATACCGATGGCTGTAACGCATGTTCCTCGGGCGGCACGCGGGAATTTGTTTATCGTTGGGATGGACGGCGGTTTGCGCTGGACAACATCGTTGATGTGCCGCCGGATAAAGATGGGGTTTAGGGTGGGGGCTATCTCACTTCATGTATGACTTAGCGAACGAAGCGCTGGCTACCGCGAAACTGCGAGGAGCGGCGTACGCGGATGTGCGGGTGATGCATTCACGGCAGCGGGATTTGACGACGAAAAATGGTCAAGTGGGTACGCTCGCGCAATCGGAATCGATCGGGCTGGGGATTCGCGTGCTGGCAAATGGAGCTTGGGGATTTGCTTCGACGGATCGGCTGACGAAAGAGGGAGTTAGCGCCTGCGCGGCGCAGGCAGTATTGATCGCGAAGGCTTCAGCTCTAGCGAAACGCGGCGAGGTGGTAATGGCGCCGGAGGGCGCGTACGTCGACAGTTGGCAAAGTCCATTCCGCAAGGATCCGTTTGAGATTCCGCTGGAGAAGCAGCTCGCGCTGTTGCTGGCTGCGGACAACGAAATGCGCCGCGTGAAGGGCGTGACGCTGACGGAAACTGACATGCAGTTTCGCAAAATCGACTCGTGGTTTGCTTCGAGCATTGGATCGCGGATACATCAGCGCAAAGTGATTTCGGGTTGCGGGATTGCGGCCACGGTGTTTCAGGGTGAAGAGATTCAGAAACGCTCTTATCCAAACAGTTTTGGCGGACAGCACGCTTTGCAAGGATATGAGCTGGTTGAGGCCATGGATTTGGTTGGGAATGCTGCGCGAACCGCGGAGGAAGCGGCGGCCCTCCATTCCGCGGCCCAATGCCCGCAGAAAACGGGAACGCTGCTGCTCGGCGGCAGTCAGTTGGGTTTGCAGATTCACGAGTCGGTGGGACATCCGATTGAGTTGGACCGAGTGCTTGGCGAGGAAGCGAATTTTGCCGGGACGAGTTTTTTGACACTCGATCAGCTAAATAAGCTTCGGTATGGGTCGGACATTGTGAACGTGGTTGCAGATGCGCGGCTCGAGCACGGCCCGGGGCTCGGCACATTTGCTTACGATGACGAAGGCGTGCCGGCGCAGTGCACGGACATCATCAAGGACGGACAGTTTCGCGGATATTTGTCGAATCGCGAGACCGCGCATCTGATTGGATTGCAACGTTCGTCTGGAACCATGCGCGCAGAAAATTGGAACCGCCTGCCAATTATTCGCATGACGAATGTGAGCCTACTGCCTGGGAAATGGACTCTCGATAATTTGCTTGCCGATACCGACGACGGAATTTTGATGGAGACGAATCGCTCCTGGTCCATCGATGACCGGCGGTATCAATTTCAATTTTCCACCGAGATCGGATGGGAAATAAAAGGCGGCAAGAGGGGTCGCATGCTGAAAAATCCCAGTTACAGCGGGATTACGACGGAGTTCTGGAATTCTTGCGACGCGATTTGTAACGCGGATTATTGGACGCTGTGGGGAACTCCCAATTGCGGGAAAGGGCAGCCCATGCAGACGATGGGCACGGGTCACGGTGCATCGCCATCGCGATTTCGCAATGTGCGCATCGGCGCGGCCTTCGCCAAGTCATGAGCAGAGACCGCACGTCTCGATCGCGGGAAGCAAGGAAGCCGTCTAACAGCCGCGTGGGCCTGCACGATCAGACGGAAATTCGCGGGATTATCGACACCGTGCTGCGATTCGCGAAACAGACTGGCGCGGACGAAACAGAAGTGCACGTGGATGAAGTAAATGATGCACTGACGCGCTTTGCGAATAACGCGATTCATCAGAACGTTGCGGAACACGGGCTGACGGTGTCGATCCGCACCGTTGTGGATGGGCGCACCGCGCGCGCGACAACGAACAAGATCGATGAGGATTCGCTCCGCACGACGATTGGTGCGTCTCTCTCTTTGGCGAGCAGCCGACCAAAAGATTCGCGTCTGCTGGCACTGCCAGGCAAACAGAAATATCGCGCGGTCAAGCGATTCGTCCCGCAAACGTCCGCGATTACTCCGGAAGAGCGGGCTCGAGCCATACGTCGCGCTTGCGACTTGGCAGTGAAGCGCGGACAAGTGGCCGCCGGTATTTTTTCCAGTGGGCAGTCACAATCGGCGATGGGCAATTCGCGGGGATTGTTCGCGGCCTATCGCGAAACGCATTCGCAATTTTCCATTACAGTTCAGCAAGAGTCCGCGGCCAGTTGGGCCAAAGCAAATTCCAATGACGTTCGCTCCTTCGACACGCAGAAACTGGCGCAGCTTGCTAGTGACAAGGCGCGAATGGCTACGAGTGCGCGCGAACTGCCGCCCGGCCATTACACCGTAATTCTGGAGCCGGCCGCGGCACTCGATCTCGTCGGCTTTCTGTTCTACGACTTTGCCGCCACTGCGCTGCAAGACAAACGCTCGTGCCTGAATGGCCGCATGGGCAAGCAGATTTTCGGCAAAAATATCAGCATCACCGACGACGTTTATCATCCATTGCAGTTGGGCGCGAATTTCGATGGAGAGGGAATGCCCCGCCAGCGGGTTTCGCTGGTGGAAGACGGGATTCCCAAGAACCTAGTTTACTCGCGATCGACTGCCAAGGCTCTACGCGACCGGCCAACGGGTCACGGGTTCACGTTGCCGAATGAATACGGCGAAGCACCGATGAATTTGGTGTTCGGCGGCGGCAGTTCGTCTGTTGAAGAAATGATCGCTTCAACGGAACGCGGGCTGCTGGTGACGCGGCTGTGGTACATCCGTGAAGTCGATCCTTACGAAAAGATTATGACCGGAATGACGCGCGACGGATTGTTTCTGGTGGAAAAGGGAAGAGTGACCGGCGCGGTGCGAAATTTCCGCTTCAATCAATCGATCCTGGAAATGCTGCGCAATGTCGAGTTGCTTGGACCCGCCGTTCGCGCGACTGGCGAGGAAGCATTCGAGATGGTGGTGCCGGCAATGAAAGTTAATAAGTTTAATTTTTCGGAAGCGACGAAATTCTAAAATAGGAATAAGTGCCGCTCGAGACTAATGCGAGCTGAAATCGAGGCTGGCAATAGCGCGGGCGATTACGTTTTCTTGAATTTGAATCAAATCCGTATCTGCGTGTGTCATTCCCAGCACGGTGAAAATATCGCTCCCGCGCCCAACCACAGCGAGCGTTCCAGACCACATGTGCTCATCGGCCGATCCCTGAAAGTGGAACTCGAAGGCCGGTAATCCTCCGATAGCAGTTTTGCGTTGCGAAACCAGCTGATACTTCTCGTAAACCTCGTGCAGACGTTTTTCCACGATTTTCGCGGACGCCTCGAGCGGTTCTTTGGTATTCTCTTGACCCACCACCATGAGCGCGGATTCATTCGCAGTGCCCATGGCGACAATCGCATTCGGCAGCACCGAGCGCGGATCTTCGAGCAGTGACCAACTGGGCGCTTTGTACATCCGGAAGCCGTGCGTGTAATTGGTGTAGACGTTGCCTTGGACGTCCTCGCGGTTAGCGGGCACCTCGGGAGGCTTCGGCGGTTCCGGCGCAGGAGTTGGTGGCACTGAAGCAACGGCAGCCGGGGCCGGCTCTTTGGTCGAAGTAACGGCTGGTTTCGCAACCGTCGAGCCCGAGGATTTTTCGCGAGGCGCGGGAGCGTTTTCCTTGACGGTGCTTGCAATCGGCTCAACAGCGGGGTTCTCCGCGTCTTCCGAACCGCCAGCCTTGGGATCGCTTTTCGCCGGCTGAGTTGTCACAGGACGAGGATCCTTTTTATCAGGCGGCGTTTTCGCTGCCGCAGCTGCGGGAGCGGCGGGCACGATCGAGGCAATTTTGTCTTTTTCGACCAGGACAAAACCATAGTCGGTTTTGACCTTGAACATGTTGTCTTCGTACGCCACGATCACGCCATAAAGCTTTTTTCCGTCCTTCAGGCGAATCTCGTCCGCCCGCGCGGGGAAGGCGACCATACAAAGCGCCACCAGCAAAACAGAACGTTTGAAGAGCACAGCCATATTTGCAGTATGGCACAGGCAGACCGGTACGATATTGTTTGCGCGAGTCGCACTGTGCCCGCCCGGTCAACGGGCGTGGTTGCCCGGTTGCGGACTGCGACTAAGCGTGTGCAGCGGTTGCGGCTGCCAGCCGATATCGTGCCGCCTGAGCTGGCGCTTTTACCTGAACACACTCGATGCTGGTGACGGACAAGTCCAACGATTGCACCGGCGCGCCGGTCCCAGCAGCTTCGCGCAGAATTCCAAGCGCCGCCGCCGTAAGCTCAACGTGATCGTTGCTCGGGCTGGCTAGCTCCGTGCGTCGACAGATGGATATCCCGTCCGCAAAGTGGATCGTGAGAGCCAGCGACTTGGCTTGCCTGCCTCGCTCGCGAAGTGCCGCACCGGCCCGGCGGCATACATGGCCAGCCATGCCAGCAACGACGTCCGCATCAGTGATGACCGCAGCCGCCGAATCGTTAGCCGACGCAACCCGCCGCTCTGGACCAGCCGGATCACCGGCCCGAGCGCCGCTAACCGTCCGGAGCTGCTGCCAGATGCGGCGACCTAGCGGTTTGCCAAAGATCACCTCCAGCGCAGGCTTGGGAACGCCTCTAAGTTCCGCCAGCAGCGAACCAGCCCGGGGCTGCGGCTGCAGGTTCGGGTCGACCGTCGCTGTGCCTGGCTCAACGACCGTCACACCTAAAAATGGAGTGCTGATGCACGCTTCCATGTTGCCTCCTTGGCGGGAAGGTTACCGTTAACGGCGGCGGCTCGGGAGAGCCTAAGGCAATGGAGCCGCCAGCCGTTTCCCATTTCCTACGCGGAGGATTATAGCGAACAAAAGGCGAAAGTCAAGCGGCATTTGACTTTCCTCGCAGATTTGGCTAAAGCTCTTGCCCATGACTCCTGCCGAAATCTTCCTGCTGGCTTTTCTGATTGGTGTAATTGCGGGCCTGCGCGCGATGACCGCCCCAGCCGTTACGTCATGGGCCGCGCATCACGCCTGGCTAAATCTGCACAACACGCCGCTCGCGTTCATGGGCTCGGCTGCAGCGTCGATTGTTTTCATTTTACTCGCCGTGTTCGAGTTCGTGACGGACACGCTGCCTTCCACGCCCAGCCGCACAAAACCTGTCGGACTTATCGCGCGAATCCTTACCGGCGGTATTTCTGGCGCGGCAATCGCCGCTGCGGGAGGACAGTCGATCGCGATCGGCGCGGTACTTGGCGCCGTTGGCGGCGTTGCTGGCGCATTCGCAGGCTATCAGGTGCGAACGCGCCTGGTGAAGGCGCTGCGCGTACCTGACATCGTGATCGCCATTCTGGAAGATGTGGTCGCGGTCGGCGGCGGTCTGCTCATCGTTTCGCGATTCTAAAGTGTTCTATCCAGCATCGAATGTGCAGCTGCTCAGCGCGGCCAGCCCAGGAGTGTCCAGGTGAGTACGCCGGAACAATTTGACGCGATCGTTATCGGCTCGGGGCAGGGCGGAGTTCCGCTCAGTGTTGCTCTGGCTGGAGCCGGCATGTGCACCGCGCTGATCGAACGCGAGCACGTCGGCGGAACGTGCATCAACGTGGGTTGTACTCCCACGAAAACAATGGTGGCCAGCGCTCGCGTGGCTTACCTCACGCGGCGCAGCGCGGATTACGGAATTCATCACAGCAACTTGTCCGTGGACATGCATCGCGTGCGCGAACGCAAGCGAGCGATTGTAGAAAGTTTCCGCGATGGCAGCCAAAAGCGCCTGGAAAAAACCGCCAATCTGGAACTCATTTTCGGCGAAGCTTCCTTCACAGACAAAACCAAGACGCTTGCCGTCCGAATAAACGACGGTACGATTCGCACACTCAGCGCAGGCAAAATTTTCATCAATGCTGGCGCGCGCCCCGCCGTTCCTAAATTGGACGGTCTAAAAGACGTGGAATTTCTCGACAGCACGTCGATCATGGAACTGGAAACAGTTCCCGAACATTTGCTGGTGCTAGGCGGCGGCTACGTCGGACTCGAGTTCGGCCAAATGTTTCGCCGTTTTGGCAGCCGCGTAACCATCGTGCAGGCTGGCGCGCAATTGTTGTCCCGGGAAGATGCCGATGTAGCGCAAGAAGTCGCCACGATTCTGGGGCAAGACGAGATCGAGATTCTGCTTGGCGCAAAAGCAGAACGCGTGGCTAAAGACGGCACGGGCTGTGCGCTATCCGTGCGAATCGACAATGCGCTGCGGACAGTGACAGGTTCGCACCTTCTGGTGGGCACCGGACGATCTCCGAATAGCGAACGCCTTAATCTTCCAGCGACCGGAATTACTACGGACGATCGTGGGTTCATCAGAGTGAACACGAAATTGGAGACGAACATCGAAGGCGTGTTCGCGATAGGCGACATCAACGGAGGCCCCGCGTTTACGCACATCTCCTACGACGATTTTCGTATCATTCGCACTAACGTAATTGAAAAGGGAAGAGCCTCCACTGAAGGCCGAATGGTGCCTTACACCGTCTATATCGATCCGCAACTGGGGCGCATCGGGCTGACGGAGAAGCAAGCGCGCTCGCAGAATCGCAAAATACGCGTAGCAAAAATGCCGATGAAAAGTGTTGCTCGCGCGCTGGAGATCGATGAAACTCGCGGATTCATGAAAGCCATCGTCGATGCAGACAATGGCCAGATATTGGGCGCCGCCGTGCTGGGAGTCGAAGGCGGCGAAATTATGTCCATGCTGGAAATCGCGATGATGGGAAAACTGCCGTATACGGCGTTGCGTGAGGGCATCTTCGCGCATCCCGCGTTTGCTGAATCGCTGAATAATTTGTTCACCCATTTCGTCGGCGAGTGATCGCGATGGCGGCCTATATGCTTGTGTAGAAATTTTCGTCGCAACGATAAGGCCCGGCGAACGCCCAATCTTTCCATCCCGCGGTTTCAGCGGGATGAATTTCCCGATTGGCCTTTTTTGCCTAGGGTTTCGCGTGGATAGCAGGCTTCACAGTGCCCTTTGCGACGGCAACTTTGAGTAACTCCGGATAAAATTGCACGAAAGTGTGTTCGACCGCCGCGTTCTGGTCGTGGCACGTCCAGCAGGCGTTCTTACTCGGCTGGTCGGCTGCGGCGAATTTGGCGTTCCCATCGAAATTGAAATAGGCCCACTTATCCGCGAAACGCGCTCCGTCCTTTACTTCCACATCCAATCCAATGAAGCGCTCTTGATAGCTGCCGCTCTTGTTGATCGAGCCGTGCGATGTGGAACCATACACTTCCAGAACAAACATGATTTTGTCCGGCCATTTTCCATTCGCCAAAAAATAATCGTAAGACGCCGGATCGACAAAAACATTTGTGAACGCTGGCGCGCCGTTGCCTCCCGCATCCGGGTCATAGCTCATGCCAAAACCCGAGGAAACATACACCCATCGGCGATAGTCGGTCGGGCGTTGCAATTTTCCATTTGCGTCGAATTGCGCAACTCCGCGCTGCACCGCCGGGTGACCAGTAGCCCTGGCGCGCATGGCGACGGACGCTGCCAGCATGACTACGACCACGACTAAGGCTAGCTTCATGACAAAAACCTCCTCCAACAACGTGTCAGCACGCCTGTATATATGGCGTACAACGATATAGTTGTAAACGCCGCAGTGTCCGTTTCGTTTCAATTTAAATGTCAATCGCTCGTGGCTTCGTTCGCTTCGCACAGCGTCGCATTCGCTTCTTTTGCAGGGCTGTCCCGCCGATTTGCCAGCCCAACTCCGAGGAGCACCAACAGCCCTCCGATTACCAGCGGCCGGGTAAGCGGCTCGCCCAGCAGAAAAGCGGCAAGAACCGCCGTCAGCGGCCCTTGCGAAAGCAAGCTCACCGAAGTGATTGTCGCCGGACAATGTCCCAGCGCATAGGTGAGCGCAAAATATCCGCCGAGTTGCGAGATAAGCCCCAAACCGAGTAGCGCCGCCCACGAATGCCCGGTCGGAATCGCCAGAGAGAATCCCAGCGCGAGATTAATTATGAGCAGGAAAATTGCGCTGCAGAGGATTGCCAGGCGCAAAAATACCAGCGTGCTGGTGGTCATGCGTACACGCTCGGTCGCCATCAGATAAACCGCGAAGCAAGCCGCCGCTCCCAGCGCCATGGCGTCTCCCGCGCCGAACTTAGCATGGCGCGATACGTCCGCCCACATGATCACCACCGAACCGGCCAGCGCCAGCGCTAAGCCAATCCAAAAAGATGCCAACGGTTTGCGGCCCAGCATCAGCCAAGTGAGCAGTCCCACGACGACGGGCGTATTGTTGCCCAGCAAGGTGGCGTTTGCAGCGGACGTTCGCAGTATCGCGGTGTTATACAGCGCCAAATCCAACGCAAAAAACAACGCTCCGATCGCGATCACACCGAAAGTCTTCGCGCTGATTGTCGGCTTGCCCCGATCGAAAAGCCACGTCGGCGCCAGCACCAGGGCGGGAATCAGCATGCGATAGAACGCCGATACTGGCCCTGGCATGTTCGTCCAACGCACAAAAATGGCCGCCCATGCGATGCACAGCACCCCGCCTAGTAAAGCGAGATACGGCAATGCACTATGATCTCGGCGATTTTCGGACATTGAGTGTGTCGGGTCTCCGTCGACCAGAGTTGCAGTTGCGACTTCAGAAGGATTGCACGGCTCTAAGGATTCATACCGGAAATAACGATTTAGAACAACGGACAAAGTGGCTGTAACCGGACACACGCCACGGAAAGAATAATCTGCGTTACGTAGCTTTTCGCCATCACCGAGCCGCGACTACAGCTCCCGAAGCGCTCCCGCAATCGGTCGTCGCGCCGCACGAATGGAAGGAGGAACTCCGCCCACCAGCCCCATCAGCAAAGCAAAAATAATGCCAATCCCCAGCAGCGCGGGAGTCACCTTGAACGCAAACGCCAAATGCGAAAACGTCTGCCAATTCATCGCGCCGGTGGTTACCCCATCCAAACGAAGGACTGCCAAACATCCCAGCACTCCGCCCAGGAACGAAATAAATAGCGCCTCGAACACAAACGATATAACCACGCTGGTGGCGCCAAACCCCAAGGCTCGCAACGTGGCAATTTCGCGGGAACGCTCCGACACCGCCGTATACATAGTATTGAGCGCCGCGAAAACAGCACCGATTCCCATAATCGCCGCCACCAATCCGCCAAGAACCGTGATCAGCGTCGTCAGCGTTCGTGATTGCTTGTCGTAATAATCTATCTCGCGGCTCACATCCACGGTCATCCGCGGATCTTTGGTGAGATTGTCCTTAAACTCCTGCAACGCCGCCGGAGAAGTAAGGTGAACGGTCACCGACTGGAAAATATTTTCCGGCCGGTGATAAATCTGATTCAGAACTCGCGCGTCGCACCACACTTCCGAATCGAAGGCGCTGCCGCCGGCATCAAAAACGCCAACGATTTTCCAGTTGCCGCCGCCAAATTTGACGGTGTTACCCAAAGTGAGCCCCGCATAGGTCTGGCTGGCGTTGCGTCCCACAATCAATTCGGATAGCCCAGACTGAAAAAATCGCCCCTGGACCATGCTCACTTTTTTGCGGATTTGCAGCACGTTCGGCGACACCCCGCGCACTTGCACGTTCGCATCGGTTCCCGTGGAAATTAACGGGAAGGGAGCAATGACCACCACTTCCGGCGTCACCAGCGGGCCGTCCGCGGAGCGCGCCACTCCCGGCGCATCCTCCAGTATTTTTATCTGATCGAGCGGCATGGCGCCCATCATCTCGGAGGTCGCACCCGCGCGCATCACCAAGGCATTATCAGTCGAGCCAGAAGCCACCAGCGTCGCTTTGAATCCTCGCGCCAAAGACAGCATCGCCACAAATACTCCCACCGTGCCGGCGATGCCCAAAATCGCAACCACGGCCGACGTCCAGCGAGCCACTACGCTCCGCAAATTGTAAATAATTGGAATCGCCATTTCAGACTCTCCGCAAAGCGTCCACGATACGCAGTCGCATCGCGCCCAGCGCCGGCAAAATTCCGCTGACTGCGCCCACCGCCAGCGTCAAAATAATGCCGGCCACAATCGCCGTGCCGGGAAGATAGAAAAACGCCAGCAGCCCGCCGGTCGGGTCGCCCTGAAGGGTAAAAAGTTTTGCCAACCCAAGTCCGATCAGCCCGCCCACCAACGCAACAATCACAGACTCCGCCAGCACGAAGACCAAAACGAACCGATCGGAATAGCCGATCGCCTTCAATACTCCAAGCTCCGCAGTGCGTTCACGAACCGTGGTCGCCATGGTGTTTCCGGTGACCAGCAGCAGCGTAAAAAACACCACGCCGCCAATCGTCATAATCAAAAATTGAATATTTCCAAACTGTTTCACCCACCCCGCCGCGAATGCCGATTCCGTTTCCGTCTTGGTTTCATAGGGCGAGTTTGCGAACATATCGTCAATCGCTTTTGCCACCCGCGCGGAATCATCCGGAGAATTTACCTTGAGCACGTACCATCCTGCATTGCCCTTCAAGCGATCCGGCATCCGCTCTTCAAAGTAATCCCATTGAAACCAAAACTGGCTCTCATCGTCTTGTGGACGTTTGCCATGATAAATCCCGTCAATATTGAAATCCCATGTCCCCACGCCGCCAAACAGCGAATTCTTGATGGGAATGTGGTCGCCGATCTTCCAGCCAAATCGCTTCGCGGTTTTCGCGCCCACGATTGCGCCTTGCCGGTCCTTCACAAACGCTTGCCACTGATCTTCCGGAACCTGCAGCTCAGGGATTACCTGACGTTGATTTTCCACGTCGATCACAAATTGCGGGAAAAAGTTTTTTTCGTCCTGATAAACTCCGCCAAACCAGTTGTTGTGCGTGATCGCCTTCACTCCCGGTATGCGCAGAATCTTGTCTCGATACGAAAGCGGCAGCGGTTGGATAATCGAAACTCGGTTGATAACCACCAGCCGGTCCGCGCCGGTAACGTCCACTCCTCCGCCAAAAGCCCCGCGCACCACCGCCAGCAATCCGAACAGAAACAGCGCTACCGCAAACGAACCAATCGTTAGCAGTAAACGAATCTTCTTGCGAAACAGGTTTGCGAAAAGCAGTCCACGGAATTTCACGCGCGCCCTCCTCCTGCCGCCGGCTGCAACTCCCCGGACTCCACCAGCAGCCCTTTATCCAAATGCAAAGTAAGATCCGCTTGCTTCGCCACCAACGGATCGTGCGTCACCATCAAAACCGTTTTGCCGTACTCCCTCACCAGCCGATTGATCAACGCCATGATTTCATCGGCGCTCTTGCGATCCAGATCTCCGGTAGGCTCGTCGCAGAGCAAGAACGTGGGATCGGCGACAATTGCGCGCGCAATCGCCACCCTCTGCTCCTGTCCGCCGGAAAGCTGCCGAGGATAATGTTTCATCCGGTCCGCCAAGCCCACCACGCCGAGAGCGGTCTCCACATGCTTTCGCCGCTCCGCGCTGGAAAGCTTCGTCAGCAGCAGCGGCAACTCCACATTCTGAAACGCGGTCAGCACCGGAATCAGGTTGTACATCTGAAAAATAAATCCCACGTGCCGCGCCCGCCAGGTCGTTAATTTACTGCCGGACATATTCGTAATCTCATCTCCGGCTACGTTGATGCTGCCGTGCGTGGGAACGTCCAGCCCGCCCAGCAAATTCAGCAAGGTAGTTTTCCCCGAACCGCTTGGGCCCATGAACGCCACAAAGTCGCCTTTGTCCACGTCCAGATTCAATCGCTGCAACACTTGAATTTGCTCTCCGCCGCGACGATACGTTTTGTCCAGCCCGCGCACCTGAATCAGACTGTTCGTCTTTCCCGTTCCGTCCACTCGCACCATTTCGCGCTCCTTATTTCCTGACGTCCACAATCTGCCCATCGTGCAGTGTCGCCGGACCGCCGGTAACCACCGTGTCGCCCGCGCTCACTCCCGCCAAAATCGCCGCTTCACTTCCGCGAGCGTTACCCACCGTAACCGCCCGCCGTTCCAGGTGATCGTCTTTCACCACAAAAACTATTTTTTTGCCGTCTTCATCGCGCACCGCATTCTGCGGCACCAAAGTTTCCGCCTGCGCCGCCGCGCTGCCCGGTGTCGCTTTCGGCTGATCCCCCAGGAACGTCACCTTGATTCCCATGTCCGGCAAAATTCGCGGATCCAGCTTGTCGAAGGAAATTCGCACCTTTACCGTGGACTTCTGCCGGTCCGCCGTCGGAATCACCGTTCGCACATGACTGGGAATTTCCCAGTCCGGATACGCATCCAGAATCGCGGTAACGTGCTGCCCGTCGCGAACTCGCGCAATGTACGCTTCATTCACATCCACTTCGATCTCGTTCGATTTCATATCCACGATCGTCGCAATACCTGTCCGCGTAAATCCGCCGCCGGCCGAAATTGGCGACACCATTTCCCCCACTTGCGCATCCTTCGACACCACAATCCCGTCAAACGGCGCCAAAATCGTGCAATTATCTACCGCCTGCTGCGCTTCCTCTATCCGCGCATCCGCAGCCGACACTTGCGCTTGCGCCAAACTTATCTTCGCCCGCAAGCTGTCCGCGGCAGTGCGCGTGTTGTCCAATTGCTCTTCCGTTTGTACTCCAGCCGTCTGGAGCTGCTGCGCGCGCCGCAATTCCACTTGCGCATTCTTCAGTTGTACTTCGAAATCCGTAATCGCCGCCTTAGCCGAATTCCGATCCGCCTTTGCGGAATCCAGCGCCCGCCGCACGTCTGAATCGTCCAGCTTCGCCAAAAGTTGCCCTTCGTGCACTCGCGTCCCTTCATCAAAATATACGCCAGTCACTCGTCCGGTAATTTTCGCCGCAATCGTCGCTCGCCGCCGCGGAGTCACATACCCGCTCGCATTCAGCAAAGCCGCTGGCCCCGATTCCGTCCGATGCGCCACCGCCACTTCCACTTGCGGCTTCTGATTCCGAAAAATAAAGCCCGCGATCGCCAGTCCAGCCAGAATAATTACCGCCGCCGCGATCCCCAATTTTTTCGCGACGCCTCCGCTCTTCCGCTGCCCTTCGTGAATACGCAGCGAGCCGAGATCGTGTTGCGGCATGTCTAGAGGCGTAGCCATGGTTAACTATAATTCCCTTAAGGGTGGGTACAATTACTGATACGCACGGCGCGCGCGCATTATTTCAACTCTCGTCGCGCCGACGCTGTTAGCAAGCATTCTAGCGTGAACCGGCGAATTTTTGGAAAAGTTCACTCCGCGCGCCGAGCCGCCCCGTCCGCCGCTCCCGCGCCCAAAAAACGACCGCGAGCGTTTTTTAGCGCATCTGTGATATTGTCGAGATGTAGACTTCCGAAGTCGGACTGCCTGGACTCCCTGAGGGCGCGTGCTTTGCGGCCCTCCCTCCGCTGATTTCAGCCAGCCCGTCGCTGAGAAATAGTCTTTGTGCCGGTGGCGCGGGCCGCGTCTCCTCACGAACGGCGCTTCGAAAAGTATAGGGAGAAGCAACATGAAGAGCCTTTTTGTCGGGAATATGAGCTTTCAAACTACTGAAAGCGAGCTGCGCGTATTGTTCGAGCCTTTCGGCCAGGTCACTCGCGTGCACATGGCCATGGATCGCGAAACCGGGCGCGCGCGCGGATTCGCCTTCGTGGAAATGCCGAATGATGAAGAGGCCGCCAAGGCCATTGCCGGTCTGGATGGTCAAGCTGTCGGCGGACGCAATTTGAAAGTGAACGAAGCTCGGCCCAAGGGTGAAAGTGGTCCCTCGCGCGGACCGCGCGGCTTCGGCGGACCCGGCGGCGGCAGCGGTGGTGGCCGCGGCAAAGGCGGCGGTGGCAGCCGCGAACGTTTTTCTAACGAAGACTATCGCGAATCGGCGCGTCAGCCCCGCGAACCGCGCTGGTAATTTGTCTTGGCGGGTCTTTCCCGGCCCGCGGATTCTTCGAATTGTTCCGCTCAGCAGACCCAGCTTCAGCCGGGCTGCATTCTTCTGTGAGGAGAAGCGATGACCACGACATTTCAAAAACGCCAAAAAGAAATGAAGCGCCAGGAAAAACGCAAAATGAAGGAAGAAAAAATGGCGCAGCGCAAACTCGAAAAGTCCACCAATAAAGAACCCGGCGAAGGCGGACCGGAGATTGACTACACTCCCCGCGAATTGGAATTCTACGAAGAGTAACCCGCGGAAGTTATCCGTGCCAACGCGCGGTGTGCTTTGAATATGTTCGTCGCAAACGGAAAATCACAAGAAAAGGGCGCGAAACTCTCGCGCCCTGACCGTATCTCAATGTTCCATTGCCTGACGCTCTTTTCAGGGATTCGTGTGTCCGGCTTCAGCACGCGTCACTAGCAGCATTTGAGTGCCGCTCTCCAGGTGAATGTTTTTTTCGGTGGAACTAAGAACAGACCCCTGTACATTGCCCGTCGTTGCCGTCGCAAGGTTCAGGCGGTCAAGTCCGAACACTCCTCGGCTGCCGGAAGTCAACTGGCCAGCCGTATTCAATCCGCCGGTGGTTCCTCGCGCTGCTCCAGACACGCCCGCTGTCGTGTTTGTCGCAGCATTTGCCGCGCTGCCGGCAGTGTGCACGGTGCTTCCCGCTGCCGCTCCGGCGCCGCCGACCACTCCGCCTGCCGCGCCTCCAACTCCGCCGACCGCCCCGCGCGCAGAACTCGTCGCGCCTGCTCCCGCGCCCGCTCCTCCCGCAGCCATCGAATCGACTTCGGCTTCCGACGCGGAGCTGACCGGCCGAGAGGACGCCAGCGCCTGGATTCCGACGTTCAAAGGCACTTCCGTGCCGTCTTTCAGAATAGCTCGATCAAACGCAATCGCCAGTGTGGATTCAGCCTCGCCATTTGCTCGCGCGGATGCTTGTGTCACGTGCCCTACGACTCTCGTTCCTTTCGGCAGCACGGTTTTCTTGTCCGCTTTGACCGCCTCTGTCGTGCGCGCTTCGACTGCGTCACCCGCTTTTGCTTTTTTCGCGTCCACCGGCTTCGTTAGAGCGCTACTAAATGTCGTGCCGGAGGAGAGCCCCGCGTTTACCGACTTTGGGTCCGCTGCAGCATTGGAAGATGCTGATGCCGACGCCTGCGTTTTGGGAGCGTTGGCTGTGGCCGACGCTTGCCCGCTCGCTTGCGCGCTCGCATTGGGACTTTGCGCGCTTGCCGTCGCACACGCTGTGACCCCGAAAAGTATGACGATGAGTTGACGCTTCATTTCGCCTACCTCCATTTTCAGTTGAATTGGGGGACGCTGCTCTCTGAATCCGCAGCCCGGTTGGGATTCACCAGTCGGGATTCACGCTTTAACAGCACAATAACCGCCAAACGTGCATCTTGATGAAATATCGATAGATAGCTCAAAATCACGGACCGCCAGCCTTGCCCTCATTACCTTCAAAATGTCCATTCGGGGGGAAGAATTACACTGGCCTTCTCGCGCTCGCGGGTCGTGTTCGCTGTCGCGAAAGGCAATGCGGACTGTCAAGACGTAACGATCCTGCAGATGGACTCCCCTTCCTTCGGTGTCTAGGAATTCGGTGTCCAGGAAAAGGATGGCGGTGTCCAGAAAAACGCAGTAATACCGTTGCTGGAGAGATTCTTGGAACGGACGGTCAGCACAAAAAAGCGGAGCCAGTTTTTCTGTCAGGAATATGTCCTGCTCGTCGCTTTTTTTTGACTTTTCTGGAATCGATGCGCGCGAAGCTGAGATTATTACGCCTCGCCTAACCAAGCTCAAAAGTTGGCTCCGGGGCATGGACTCGAACCATGATAGCCAGATTCAAAGTCTGGAGTCCTACCAATTAGACGACCCCGGAGTAGTGCAAATAAGTTTAGCAGAGCCGCCCATCATTGGCACGCCACCCCCGCAACACAATTTTATGCCTACTCCGCACACGCCCCACCTAAGGCCACTATTAAGTCCTCCCTCGTGCGATACCTGTCATCTCGGAGAATGCCTGCGCTTTTCGCGGGCATTCTCCGGGATCTGCTTTCTGAAGCGTCACCTCGATGTCGCGCTCTTCCACCCAACACCCAGCTCCACACAAACGCAACGCCCGCCCACCAATGTGCGTCCCGCCCCGCTTTCTGTTAAATTGTCTTAGCACTTCACCAACGGAGAGGTGTCCGAGCGGTTTAAGGAGCACGCTTGGAAAGCGTGTGTAGGAGAAATCCTACCGTGGGTTCAAATCCCACCCTCTCCGCCATTTTTTCGGTGTATTTTCACCCAATCGACAACGCGAATGACGCATGTCCGAATTTGACGCTGCAGCTCTTCCGCCTCCGCAGTGGCGGGCCTTGAAAACACTTCTCCCGTCCTGGATGTCTATCAACAGCTTCACATCGAAATCGTTGTAATAACGCGAAAGAGAACTAGAAAACGTCTGCCCTCGATTGTCCAGTAGACTGTCTACCATTATTAGAGTAGGATGACTACCTATGAAAAAGAAAAAGCGGGAAGAGCAACGCATCGAACTCATGCAGGGCACGCTGGATCTTTTTATTTTGCGTACCTTACGCTGGGGAGCGCTCCACGGACACGGTATCGCTAAATTCATCGAGCAGAGTTCCGGCGATACTTTCCGGATCGAACATGGCTCGCTGTATCCGGCGTTACAACGTCTATTGCAAGAAGGCTGGGTGATTGCAGAGTGGGGTATTTCGAGCAACAACCGCAGAGCCAGATTTTACAAATTGACGCTTGCCGGACGCAAGCAGCTTTCCCTGGAACATTCCAAGTGGGAGCGCTTTAGCGAAGCGGCTGCGCGCATTTTGAGTCCGGCATCCCGGCAGGATGTCTAGCGCCGCCGGAGGAGAACGCGATGAGCTTGGCGGAAAATTGGACAAAGCTTCGTAGCATTTTTCATCGAAGCGAGATCGAGCGCGAATTGGACGACGAGATCAGCACACATATCGCCATGGAAGCGGGCGAAAACGTGGAGGGCGGCATGACACCGGAAGAAGCGGGATACGCGGCGCGGCAAAAATTCGGCAACGTTTCGCTGGCGAAAGAAGACAGCCGACAAGCGTGGGTTTATCGATGGGCCGAGGATCTTGGGAAAGACATTCGTTTCGGTATGCGCATGCTGATGAAAAATCGTGGATTCAGCGTGATCGCCGTACTCTCGCTGGCATTGGGTTTCGGACTTAACACCACCATGTTTACGGTGGTGAATGCGATTCTGTTGCATCCCCTCCCGGTGCGCGATGTGTCGCAGCTCGTTTCGCTGGACACCGTCGACGCCAAAACAAAAGTGACGGCGGCGCGTGCCGAGAAGCTAGGCATGTCCTTTCCAAACTATAAAGATTATCGAAGCCAAAACGAAGTTTTCACCGACCTCGCCGCTTGGCAGCAATTTCCCGTGACTTGGAGCGGAGGCTCCGAGCCCAAACAAGTGCAAGCGTATCTTGTGACCGCAAACTATTTCGACGTGCTGGGCTTGACTCCCGCTGCCGGCCGGTTCTTCTTGCCGGACGAAGACAGCAAACCAAACAGCAACACCGTGATCGTCATCAGCTACGCTCTGTGGAACCATAAATTTGCCGGCAATCCCAATGTCGCAGGCCAAGTGATGAATCTCAATGCAACGCCCTACACCATTATCGGCGTTGCACCGCGCGGATTTAAGGGCACAATTTCGCTGGCCAATGCCGAGCAGGTGTGGATTCCCGCCAGCATGTCTGGACAAGTCCTTGCCGGATTTTTCGCGGAGAATTTCAACGACCGGCGCTTCCTGGCGATGAATACCTTTGGCCGGCTGAAACCCGGGATCGGCACGCCACAGGCAGAAATTTCCCTAAAGACGATTGCATCGCGCCTGGAATCCGATTATCCCAAAGCGAATGTTGGGCGCAGTGTTGCGCTGACTTCTTTGGCCGATGCCGCCGTGGGCGTGAATAACCACGATCAAGTGTCCTTGGCGGGAGCGATGATGCTCGGAGCGGTCGGCGTTGTGCTGCTGATCGCTTGTGCGAACCTGGCGAACTTACTCCTCGCGCAAGCCGCACGACGCGAAAAAGAAATGACGGTGCGCGCCACGCTCGGCGCAGGCCGCGGAAGGCTTCTGCGGCAATTGCTGACGGAAAGCACTCTGCTCTCCCTGATCGGAGCCGCCGTTGGGCTGGTCTTCGCCTACTGGGGCCGCGGCATATTGTGGTCTTACCGGCCTCCTTTCATCGGGCAAAACGATGTTGATTTGTCGCTCGATTCTCACGTGCTGCTTTTCACCCTGGGGATTGCGTTGGTAACTGGCGCTTTGTTTGGCGCTTTGCCGGCCATAAAAGCGTCCGCACCCGATGTAGCCGAAAAACTAAAAGCGGGCGGCCGTGGGAATTCCGTAGCGTGGCGCAGCAATCCCGTACGCAGCCTGCTGGTAGTTTTTGAAACTTCGCTGGCCATGGTGGCCTTGATTGCCGCCGGTTTGTTTATCCGCAGCCAGCAGAATGCCCAGCATATCGATCCCGGCTTCGAGTCCGAAAAACTTTTCATGATGGCGGTCGATCTTGGCGCGCTGCACTATACGGAAGGACAAGCCCAGCAATTTTACCGAGCTGCGGCTGAACGCGCCGGTTCCGCGCCAGGCGTGCAAGCTGCCACGGTAGCAGCTAATTTTCCGGTTGGCGGTGGTCTTGGGCGCACGATTTTCCCTGAAGGGCAGGACCAGAGCACCGGCTATCGCGGTACCCTGACCCTTATAAATGCAGTGTCGCCCACTTACTTCGATACGCTGCGAATCCCCTTGCTGAGAGGCCGCGCCTTCACCGATAACGACCGCGCTAGCACGTTGAAGGTCGCCATCATCAGTGAAGCCATGGCCAAACATTTTTGGCCGAACGAGGAGGCTCTTGGCAAGCGCTTTCATTTTATCGATGAAACCGATATGGAGCAGGTCATTGGCGTGACGGCCGATTGTGTGGTCAGCCAAATCGGAGAAAATCCACAGCCAGTCGCTTACCTGCCGATGACTCAGGCTTATTCTCCGTTTGCAACCGTTCAAGTTCGTACCACCGGCAAGCCTGAATCCACGATCGCCACGGTGCGGGCCGCAGTGCAGTCCCTCGATCCCAATGTTGCCATCACCAATGTGCAGACCATTCACGAAATCATGAGCCAGGCGCTCTGGGCTCCGCGCATGGGTGCCGCCTTGCTTGCTTTGTTTGGCGGGCTGGCGCTTCTTCTCGCCGCGGTTGGAGTTTATGGAGTGCTTTCTTATTCCGTGAATCAACAGCGGCATGAGATCGGCATTCGTCGTGCGTTAGGCGCGCAAAAGGGAGATGTAATGCGCCTGGTAGCTGCACAGGGTTTGCGGCTAGCCATCGTCGGGCTGGTGGCGGGATTGCTGCTGGCATTGGGATTTACGCGCCTGCTGAGCAGTCTTCTTTACGGAGTCAGCACAACGGATTCGTGGACTTTCATCGGCGTCACCACGATTCTGCTGGCGGTAGCCATCGTCGCCTGTTTTATTCCGGCGCAGCGAGCAACGCACGTCGATCCTCTCGTTGCGTTGCGCTATGAATAGAATTTCAGATACCCATAGCGCCGATGAATCAAGCCATCAGCGCCACTGAAGTTCCGTCGCGTCCAAAGAACAGCCGCGTGAATCTTTGCGTGCATTGCTTTTGGGTGCATTGCCTCTGGGTTGCTTTTGTGTGCCCCATGGGCCGAATTTGCACATGGGGATTTTGACTCTCTCCGCAGCGGCCCCACTTTTCGCGAATCTGTCTTTCGCAAAGGGGAGAGCCCCTGTAGTGGCGGGTCTTCAGACCCGTGTCGTTGGCCTGTACTCCTAGGTGTTCAGGCCGGCGTTGCTGGCGCATACGCCCGCACCCACACTCCGATACGATTTTGACTTTCCCCGGGTGGCCTACCCTTTGCGAATTTTGTCTTTTGCAAAGGGTGGGACCGGTCCATCAATCGTCTAGATCAACCAGCCACAGCCCACCCTGCAAGTCCGCAACCGCTGCAAACTGTTGATGGGCCGCAACGCGCGCGACACCGGGTATTTGCGGCCACACACGTCGCACTTCCCCTGTTCGCAGATCACGAAGCTCCAGCTCATGATTTGTGCTCTGAATCAGAAGGCCGCGGTCGGTGGCTACCGTGGAACCGTGAGATTCTTGTCCGCCAAAAGTTGTCCACTGTGTCGCGCCATCTGAAGCTCCAAAAGCAGTTAGATCGTTGTCCGTCGCAACGAACACTTCGGACCCATTTTGAATCGGCGCGACACCGTGTCCCCATGTTCCGTGATTGCCGATAGGCCGCGCCCATTGCACCGACAGCGTATCTGGCGCTAGGCAGGTAACGCGGTCTTTTCCTTCGCTAGACGTTACGCACACCGATTGTTCGGTCACGGAGACAGCTAGCGGACCTGGAAACTGTTGCTCAGACTGCGCGCCATCGTTCAACGATCGCAATCCGCGCCCGTCGATAAAAAATGCTGATGTACGTGATGAATCTGCGTCTCTGATGAAATCCACTCCGGGCACCGTGGATATCGTTGCGCCAGTCTTCGCATCCAGCCGCTCAACGAAACTTGCACGGACCACTGCAATATCGTTTCCAAGAGATATAACGCGAGTCACTTTGCTGCGCTCGTCATCAGAAGATCCTTTGCGCCACAGTACCTGCCCGTATTGATCCAGCGCTATCACATCGCCTTCCTGCGCAGCGAGGATTACGCTATCTCCTACAACGAGAACTGCATCTCCCGCTCCCTCGAACGTTCGCCGTGTCCAGACCTTTCGGAATATCCGTGCATCGAATGCTTCCACTTCGCCATCGCGAAACGCTACAACCAGCAATTCGTTCGTGAAGCGGACCGCCCTGATCCAATTGTCCTCATTTGCCTCTCGCAGAATACGGGCTCTGCCCGGTGTAAGCGAAAGGGATGTGCGCAGATGGCCGTTAAGTTTGGTGAGTGCCTCTCGACGGATTTCCAAATCTGAATCCGCCGCCAACCTTCGCAGCAGAGCGTCTTGCCCGTTTACCTGGAACTCACTCAAAACCTGAATTGCTCCAAGTCGAGAGAATCGTTCGCTTGATTCAGCCGCACGCGCGGCCCAGCCCGCACGCAGTTCCGGTTGTACTTCCGAGAGGAGACGCCGGGCACTAAAATTAAGATAGCTGCTGTTGTGTCCAATGAGTTCGATAAGCTCAAGACCGAATTGTTCATCAACGGGCTCCGCGACATGCAGTCCGTTCGCCGCAAAACCGTCCAGAATCCAGCGATGTTGGGACGAACCTCGATTTGCCTCCCACCACGCCTCCCACCTTGGGTAGTACATTCCCTGATTCGTATTTGTGATGGCTTTCAGCGCATCGATCAGATGTACTTGGGCGCAGTCGAAGCTAACTCCTATCCCGGAAGGATCCCAACGTTCCCGTGCCC
Source organism: Candidatus Acidiferrum sp. (assembly GCA_036495905.1). Classification (GTDB taxonomy): domain Bacteria; phylum Acidobacteriota; class Terriglobia; order Acidiferrales; family UBA7541; genus Acidiferrum. The sequence continues at coordinate 94,502 of DASXMB010000011.1, read as the reverse complement.
CGTAATCCAATCGGAGCCTCTCCAGCAGCAACGGGACGCTCTCTTCGTTCCCAACCGAGGCGATTCCAAAGTACGCATCATGCAGGTTGGCGTATTTGCGAAGCGTTTCATGGAGTCGTTCACGAACTTCTTTTTCCCGGTTCTGGGTTATTGATTTCTCGTCAGCGTGCGGAGTCTGCGCAAATGTAGCAATCGCCATAAATGCAAGTGCGGCAAGGAACGTTAGCGGCCTACTCATATTGTCCCTCCCTACGCTGCACAGCGGCCGAAAATACCTAAAATTAACGACATCCCACTGTTAATCCGGAAAGTCACTTTACCTCGAAGGTGTGCGGCCGAGCGACATTACTAAAGTACTGGACGGACGTGGCATGACTACGGATTCCTCACGAGTCGGGTAAGGGAAGTGGGGGCATTTGCCCGGCTAGCTCGCCGGAGGCGCTAACTAGTATAATAAGGTATCGAAGAAGAACAAACCATGCCCAACGAAGGCGAGACCCGGCCATGCACCGTCGCCCACTGCAAGGAAACGCAGACTCTGACCCCCAACGCACCGATTGCAGGCTCGAACTATGTGATCACTACGGATCACGGTGTTGGTGCAACTGTTCATAAGCCCGCTCTAGCGTGGCTTTGTAAGAATCGTGAACACTACGAAATAGTTCAAATGTGAGTGTGACTAGGCTTCTGGACGAAGGTCGAAAGGGAAAATGAAGAAGCTCCAATTGGTGACCGGCGATTTCCGCTTGGCTGCGGATGCTCTAACGAACTTTGACTCTGTTTCTTCGGCCCTCACTGTCAGCTGACTCCCATCCGCCGCCGCCATCCCCAACCATCCGAACACCTTACAGTAATCACTTGACAAACACCGTAAATATGCTATATTAGTACATGCTTCCCGCGACTCCCTCCCACTCCTCGCGCGGAGCCTCGCCCGCCTCATCCCAGTCCACCCACAAAAATTCCACCCCTTTATTTTCAACGACATCCAAACTGCCCCCACAAAACACCCTCTCACTAAATCCCACCGAATCTGCACATTACAAACTGCTTTTTTCGCAACCCCTTAAGAATCACACCCTTACAAATTGCCCGGGTGGGGTGGGGCGACGGGTGCCCTCTCAAATTTTTGGAATCGGCAAGAATATTGTGGGAAGGACTGCCGGGTCTACCGCTGCGTCAGTTGTTGCGCCATCTGCATTATCATCTTGCGATCTTTGTCGTTGCACTTCGCCAGCAGCTTGCGCAGTTTCTCCACAAACTGGACGTCTTTGCGATCGCTGCCCCAAACGTCTTTCTTGGAAGCCGCGTCGCCAAACCACGCCGGCACTTCCGGGGCCGCGTCGCCATCGTAGAAAAGTTGGTAGAGCGGACATTCCAGCGCTCGCGCCAGTTTCTCCAAAGTCTCGATGGACGGAACGGTATGCCCATTTTCGACCCGCGAAACGTAACAGCGCAGCAAGCCGGAGCGCGTTTCAACGTCGCCCTGCGAGAGATCTTTCTTTTCGCGGAGTTCTCTGAGTCTGTCGCCTATGATCATACAAACAGCATTTCATCGCCGCCCTTTGGAATCAAGTACCCGTTTCCAGTTGTGTGCCTGGAGGCCGCATGCCTAGCCTTGTACGTCACAAAATTGCCTTCGCATTTGCCAGAATGCAAGCGGGTTCTTCAAATCTGGAAAAGACCGCGGTTATCCCCATCGCGATTGCCCGTTTCTCGGCGGCGGAATCGTATTTGTCCGTGAGCATGAAGATAGCCACTTTCGGAACAATCATCTGCAATCGCTTAACGAAAGAAATGTGGTCCTTGGCAATCGATGCCAGGTCGAAGATTACCAGGTCGGGCAAAAATTGCCCGGAAAGTTCAAGAGCGCGCTCTGTAGTCTCCGCTTCCGAGCAGGTCGCGAAACCTCCGTCGCCCGCAAGTGTCGCGCAAAGGGACTTGCGAATTTCCGGCCGACTGTCGACGATCAATATTTTCGCCATCGCGTTCAAGCACACGTAACCTGTCCGCCAGACTTTTTGGCGTTACGTGGCTGTATCTAGGGTGCACAGCTATCTCTTAGTAAGGAGTAAGTTGCAGCGCAAAAAATTGCGAATTCTTAATTTATTTTCGCAAAGACTTCGTTCTGGCGCGCTGGGCGATGAGGGTCGATCCCATTGTTGTCCTGCGTTACGAATAAGTCTGCGCGCCCGCGTCTCGCTCGATTCGCAGTGTACTCGGCAATTAAAATCGCCGATGATGCATGCCACACGTTTTTATCTGACTGCTACCGGGGAGCCTCTATGTGCAAAACTTTTTCGTTCGCGCTCGCACTGCTCGCTGTATTTTTCTCCGCAGGGCCTCTCCGTGCGCAAGCTCCCACTGCAAGCCATCCGGATACTGCGAGCTTGCAAAAAGAAACGGACGAATACACTCGCTACGAATTGCTCGCTCCCGATACTGCCAGCTTCAAAATTTCTTACGAAGTTACTGCCACCACTCCCGAAGCCAAGTTTTTTTACAATCCCATTCGCAAAGGCAGCGCGGCGAGCGACGAAGCCGTTTATGACACGATGACCGGCGAGCCGCTACACTTCGAAATTGTGAGCGGTGCCGAGGCCCGCAAGGACCCGCTGATGGCTGACGCCGATGTCGCCACCAATTTCATCAAGGTGCAACTCGCTCGCCCGGTGCCCGTGGATGGCCAGGGCCGCGTGCTGATCATCAAGACTTATAAAGATGCAAAAAGTTATTTCCGCGACGCCGACGCCATCGTGTTCAACCGTCCGCTGGGCATCAAACGGAACAGCATCGTTCTTCCGGCAGGATACGAGCTGGTTAGTTGCAATGTGCCATCGCAAGTTTTGCCGGAGCCGGACGGGCGTATCGCGATCAGCTTTATGAATGGCGGCGCTGGTGAAGCTCCGCTGATTCTGCGCGCGAAACTTGGCGCGCGCACTGGGGCTTCGGCGGTTCCGCATCCATCGACGGCTTCGCGCAGTTGGGAAGCGCCGTTCCCCGGAGAGACCGAGCGCGAGCGACTTTCCGAACGCGCGCATCAGGATCGCGACATCGTTTATTTTTTGCAGCAGCCTGAAACTCATGCGTTCAGCCTTTATCATGACTACACTGAATCGCGTCCCGGCGTGGACAAATATCTGAATGTAGTCCGCGAAGGCAGCACGGTTTCCGGTCCTTCGGCATATATTCTCGACACCGGAGAAAAACTCGCCACGCGACTGATGACCGGCGAACAGCTTGCCGCTGCGAAAATCGAATCGGACGATCCGGTAAAGCCGAATATGCAAGTCGTGTTGGTTCCTTTCGCGCCGGTGAAGAAGGGGCAGTCCATCCGCTTGCGCATTTCGGAAACGTACACCGCTCCCGCCAGCTATCGTCTGGATGGCGACGAACTAATTTTCGACCGCGGCCTGGGCAGACCGCGCAACGCCGTGGTGCTTCCGGCCGGGTGGTATCTGACGGCCAACGCCGTGCCTGCCACGGTCAGCCAACTTGCCGATGGCCGTATTCGACTGGATTTTTGGAATGGCAGCCCTGAGCCAGCCGATGTGCTGATTAAAGCAAAACGCCGTAACTAGCGCGCTATTGGATTGGATCGGCGAGCGAGCTACCGGGCGCCCTCGTAGCCGAACTGCGACTAAGGGTATCTACGGCCACTTACGTATTACTCCCGCATGTGCGACACGCTAAGTTAATTAGTGAGTGCGTTTGTGTCGGCCCATTTCCCCGGCTGGTGGTGTCACGCAAGCAAAGCCTGGTATGGATGCCACCAATCAACCCGCCAGCATTTTCGCAAAGCCAAACCAACCACGCACGCCGTCTTTGTTATTCGATCTCGACGGCACGCTAGTTGACAGCGTCTACGAACACGTCACCTCGTGGCGAGACGCGCTGGCGGCCGCGGGGATTCGCGTGCCTACCTGGAAAATCCATCGCTCTATCGGGATGAGCGGAAAATTATTTTTACCGGCGCTGCTCCGGGAGCATGGCCGTAAAACCACGTCCAGACAAATTGAGGCGCTGGAAAAAAAGCGTGCCGCTTTGTTCACGAAAAAAATCTCCGGCATCGCGGTTTTACCAGGAGCAAAAGACATCATCAAGGTTTTGCACCGCATACGGACGCCGTGGGCGCTGGCCACCAGCGGCGACCGCAACCAGGTTTCGAAGCTCACTCGCGGACTGGCTATATCGAGGGAAGTTCCAGTCATCACGGGCGACGACATCGCCACCGCGAAACCGGCTCCAGACGCATTCGTCTTGGCTGCCGAAAAATTAGGAGCGTCGCCAGAGGATTGCATCGTGGTCGGCGATAGTCCATGGGACCATTTGGCGGCGCGGCGCATGAAAGCGATGAGCGTAGGCGTGCTCTCGGGCGGGTACTCGGAATCGGAATTGCTGCACTCCGGCGCGAGCCGGGTGTACGAAGATCCCGGCGATTTGCTGATGCACCTTGAGGAATTGGGAATACAAACTCGGTAGAGAAAGGAAAATGTCATGGCTTCAAGCAAACAGCGTTCCGCAGCGAGGAAGAACATCAAGAAGGCCGCGCACGCCGCCAAGAAAAAGCGGACTATCGCGCATTTGCCGAAGGCGACGCGCACCGCATTGGGTAAACAGGCTTCGAAAGTGGCAAACAGCGAACGCGGCTAAGTCTCGCTTGGTCCGCTGCTTGGCGCCGAAACAAGCGAAAGGGCGGGCATCGTGTGCCTGCCTTTCATTGGGAATTTGCATTCTCAGGATTAGAAAAGGGAGGCGGCTTTGGCTGCTCAACAACTGAATGATACTGATGTGAGTGCACCGATTTTGCTGGACCGCCGCGGCATTCTTAAATCTGCAGGGATGCTGTCGGCTTCCGCCGTGCTCGGCGTTTCTGCGCTGGCCAAGCCGCCCAAAAAATCGGCCGCGCGCCCCGCACGGCAGCCCCAGGGAAGCCGCGGTCGCACCGGGAATCTTAGCGGCAAGCTGATCGGCTTCATGCTTCCGCACGAACAATTCAAAGTGCCGGAGCTTGTGGAATTGGGAGTGGCCGCGGAAAATGCGGGATTTGATTTGCTCGCCACCAGTGACCATCTGCAGCCTTGGCAAGTCAACGAAGGTCACTCAGGACTGGCTTGGGTTACGATGGCCGCGATCGGGCAGCGCACCAAACGCGTCTGGATAGGCACCACGGTTACGTGTCCGACGTTTCGTTACACGCCGCCGGTTGTTGCGGAAGCCTTTGCGTCGCTTGACTTGCTTTATCCGGGACGTATTTTTCTCGGTGTGGGTTCTGGCGAGGCGCTGAATGAAGAAGCTGGTGTAGGAGTGTGGCCGAAATGGCCAGAGCGCTCCGAGCGACTGGTTGAAGCCACCGAAATAATTCGCCGCCTGTGGACCGGTCAACAAATCAGCCACAAAAATAAATATTACACCGTGAATGCGAAACTTTACGATCCGCCGATGGCTCCGCTTCCACTGCTCATGGCCGGCAATGGTCCCAAGGCGATGTATCGATGTGGCCGCTACGCCGATGGCTTGGTGACGGACGGCAAAACCTGGAAGCAGCACAAGCCGGAATTTGAACGCGGCGCGCGCGACGCCGGGAAATATCCCGCAAAGATGCCGGTGCTGGTGGAAACCTATGTGGTCGTCGGCGGTCGCAGCGACGCTGAAAAAGCCGCTGAATTATGGCGCTTTGGCCCAAAGGCCTTCAAAAGCTATTACAACATTCGCGATCCTCAGACAATTCAGGATCGCGCGGACAAAGAAGTTCCGCTGAAAGAAGTTTACGAAGATTGGCCGGTGAGTACGGACCCGGAAGTGCACATCCAGGCGGTTGAAAAATTATTTGCAAGCGGGGCCACCATCGTGAACATTCACACTGGGCAGCAAGACCAGCGGCGGGTGATTGAATTCTACGGCGAGCGCGTCATTCCAAAACTGCGAAGAGCGCAATAAACGCAAAAGTCTTGCATCGCCGCTCCCTGGCGCGAAACTGTTCGCTTCGCCGTCTAAAAATGGCAGCTGGCCGCTCCGCGCTTCTCTAGATATTTCTGATGATATTCTTCGGCGCGGTAAAACTTTCCGGCGGGCGTGATTTCCGTGGCGATGGGCCGCCGGAATTTTCCGCTGGCATCCAGCGCGGCTTTGGATTTTTTCGCCGCAGCCTCTTGCTCCGGTGAGTGAAAGAAAATCGCTGTCCGGTATTGCGATCCAAAATCTGGGCCTTGCCGGTTTACCTGCGTCGGATCGTGCATCTGCCAGAAAGCTTCCAGTAGCTGGTCGTAGCTTGCGGTCGCGGGGTCGAAGGTCACCTGCACTACTTCTGCGTGTCCGGTCTCGTCGGTGCAAACATCCTTATAGGTTGGATTTGCGGTATGCCCGCCGCTGTATCCCGCCGCTACATCGGTCACTCCCGGAATCCGTCGGAACGCCGCCTCGATTCCCCAGAAACATCCCGCTCCAAATGTCGCGATCTCAGTCATAAATGCTCCTCTTGATGCTCTCGAAACGCCATTCTAATCCTTTTGCGTGAAATATTGGATGCCGGGTGCGATGGTCTCGTCTCATTTTCAAAGGTCGCTAGTTTGCTCTCGTGCGGCGCATTTCGTGAGCCAACACGCGAAAAATCTCAACAAAGCCCGCGCGTCTCGTCACTGCTTGACCCTGACCAATCGGTACGATAGGGTAAAAGCAGTTTCCTCGAAAGTTGGCTGTCCCGGGAAATAGGCGGGTGAACTTCGGAAATTGCGGTCACTGCGAGCGAGGAGGAATTTGCCATCGGCCACCCGGTATCTGTAACCAAGCCCTCCCATTGGATGCGACGTACCGTCCACATTTCCGGACCCATCGAATCATTTTTTGGCACGCTGGACGAGAACATACGAGTTCTCGAAGAAATGCTGCACGTGCGCACGCACTTGCAAGACACTCGGCTGACCATTGAAGGCGAGCAGGACAACGTCGACCACGCCGTCAAAATCGTGGAGGAATATAATCATCTCACTCGGCACGGCCGCACTCTCAGCAACGCGGAAGTGAAATCGCTGATGCGGGTCTCGCTGGAAGAGCCGCACGAGTCGCCGCGCGCGATGTTTGAGCATGGCCGCACGCGTTCGTTCGGCAAGAAAGTTGTGACGCCGAAAAACGCCAGCCAGCGCCGCTACATGGAAGAGATTGAGCAGCACGATATGATGTTCGCGGTCGGCCCCGGCGGCACGGGCAAAACTTATATTGCTGTTGCGATGGCGGTCAGCGCGCTGCTCACCAAACAAGTCAACCGAATCATTCTGGCGCGTCCCGCTGTCGAGGCCGGAGAACGGCTCGGATTTCTGCCCGGCACTCTTCAGCAAAAAGTGGATCCTTACATGCGCCCGCTTTACGACGCGCTGTACGACATGCTGGACGCGGACAAACTGGAACGTTTTCTCGAAAAGGGAATCATCGAGGTTGCGCCGCTCGCCTTCATGCGCGGCCGCACACTCAACGATTCGTTCGTAATTCTGGATGAAGCGCAAAATACCACCAGCGAACAGATGAAAATGTTTTTGACGCGCCTCGGCTTTCACTCCAAGGCGGTGATCACCGGCGACGTCACCCAGATCGATTTGCCGCCCGGCAAAAAATCCGGACTGATTGAGGCGCTGGAAGTCTGCGGAAAAATTGACGGCATCGGCGTCGCGCAATTCAGCGAAAAAGACGTCGTGCGTCACAATCTGGTGCAGCAGATCATCCGCGCCTACGAGGAGTATGATAGTAGCCATCCGCAACGGGGCGGCAATGGTGCCAACGGCAAGCCCGACACTCGCGACGCGCAGTCCGCAAAAGAACAGGCCAAAGAAACACGCCAAGGATGATTCTGAATCGTCAACGAGAAGTGCGCGTGGCGCGTGGGCCGCTGGAAGTGTTTCTGCGCCGGGTGCAAAAAGAACTCGGCATGAGTGGCGAGGAACTCTCAATTTGCTTTGTGTCCGATGCTGAAATCGCGCGTATGAATAAGACGTTTCGCAAGAAGAATGGGCCTACCGATGTTTTGTCCTTCCCGGTGGTCAGTCGCAAAAGCCATCGCCGCCGTGGATTCGGCCTCGCGAAATTGTCACCGAATCGCCGCACTTCTAAATCCGCAAAAAATTCGCCCGATACCGCCCGTCGGCATCTGGGCGACATCGCCATTTCTCCGGCTACCGCGAAGCGCAACGCCGCGCAGCATCAGCGCACCTTCGCCGGCGAACTGCGCATTCTCGTGCTGCACGGCGTGCTACACCTGCTCGGCTACGACCACGAAACCGATCGCGGCGAAATGGATCGCGTCGAATCTCGCCTGCGTCAAAAGTTTGGACTGGAGTGAATACGTTTCATTGGATTTACTCGCTCGCCGTATTTCTGCTGGCTTTGGGCCTGCCGGTCTTTTCTTATCTCGCGCTCATTTATCGTGAACTCGGCCGCATGAGCACCGGTCGCGTTCACGAGCATCTTGAAATCTTCGAAGCCGAAATTGAGCCCAAGCTGCACATCAATCGCCGCAGCGGTGGACGCACTTTCCGCATCCTCGGCCATTTCTGGCTCGCATTCCTGGTCCTCGAAACCACGCGCGGCGTCGTCTACTTCGTCCCCGGCACTTGGGAGTCTTTCGTCGAATTCTGCGTTTTTCTCAGCCTCGAAGTCGTCATTCTCATGCATTTCATTCCAGACATGCTCCTGTATCGCACTACAGGTCGCTGGATGTTGCGACTCGCACCGCTTATCCGCGTATCGATGTGGCTGGTCTGGCCGGTGCGAGTGTTTCTAGAAGGCGCGGAAAGCCTCGCGCGCATTTCCGAGCAGGAGCCGGAAAAAACCGAAGAGCAGCGCACCGAAGAAGGCATCGAAGCGCTCGTCGAGCAGGCCGAAGAGCAGGGCATCATCGAGCCGGATCAGGCCGACTTGATCGAACAAGTCGTCGAGTTCAGCGACAAACGCGTGCGCGAAGTTATGACCCCGCGTCCGGACATTGTCGCCATTGCCGCCGACGCCAAACTAGAAGAAATGCACGCGAAAGTTGTCGGCACACGCTTTTCTCGTCTGCCCGTTTACGAAAAATCGCTCGACGATATTTTTGGCGTCGTCCACGCTAGAGATCTTTTGCAAATTGCCGATCAGGATTTGCCGAAACGTAGCGTGCGCGAACTAGCTCGCAACGTGCTCTTCGTGCCCGAAACAAAAATCGGCTCTGAGCTACTTCGCGAAATGCGGCAAAAAGATCAGCCACTGGTCATCGTCATTGACGAGCACGGTTTGGTCGCCGGCTTGGCCACGGTCGAGGATTTAGTCGAAGAAATTGTTGGCGAGAGCGGACGCGATCACAAGCAGCCCGCTCCAGATGTCGTCCGCGAACCCGATGGCGGCCTGGTGATGCGCGGCAGCATGGGCATTGATGACGTCGAAGACCTTCTCGGCGTCCGTTTCGGCGATAAGTCCGACGAGGCCGTTACTACTATCGCCGGATTGCTCAGCCACGTCTCCGGAAAAGTCCCCGCTCCTGGCGACAAAGTCGATCTTGGCGACTATCGTTTCGAAGTCCTCGAAGCAAACCAGCGAAAAGTTTTGCGGCTCAGAATCAGAAGGCGCCCCGAGGCCATTCCCGCGGCAAAAACGAAATAGACAGGATCACTTTGACCGAAGATCGAAAAAAGTTTAACTCTAAGAAGCGAGCCTTCCGCGCCGGATTTGTCGCCATCGTTGGCCGCCCCAATGCTGGAAAATCCACGCTGCTGAATCACATGGTCGGCCAGAAACTTGCCATCGTCACCTCCAAGCCGCAAACCACGCGCAACCGAATTCAAGGCATCGTCACCGATCGCGAAGGCCAGATCGTTTTTATCGATACGCCCGGCATTCACGAAGCCGATTCTGCTCTCGGCCGGCAAATGATGCACGAAGTTGCCGCCGCGCTCGAAGGCATCGACGTTCTGCTGCTGATGATCGACGCCAGCCGTGCCTACCCGCACGCCGACGCTCTGCTCCTCGAAAAAGCCAAACGTTTTCGCGGCAAAACTATTCTCGCGCTCAATAAAGTCGACCGCCTGCCCAAGCCGCAACTCCTGCCCTTGATCGACGCATTCCAGAAGGCTTTCGAGTTTTCCGCCATCGTTCCGATTTCCGCCCTCAAAGGAACCGGCTGCGACAATCTGCAAGCTGAAATCCTGCGTCATCTTCCGGAAAACGCTCCGTACTTTCCCGAAGACCAGGTCACCGATCAGCCCGAAAGATTTCTTGCCGCCGAAATCATCCGCGAAAAAGCCATCCAGGTGATGTACCACGAAGTCCCTTACGCTCTCGCGGTCGTCGTGGAAAAATTCGAAGAAGACCCCAAAATTCTGCGCATCGACGCCATCCTCAACGTCGAGCGCGATTCGCAAAAGAAAATCCTCATCGGCCACAAGGGCGAAATGATGAAAAAAATCGGCACCGCCGCCCGCAAAGAACTGGAAGCATTGCTCGACACCAAGATTTTCCTGAGTATGTTCGTGAAAGTCGTTCCCGGATGGCGCGAAAATCCTCAGAAGGTCCGCGAACTAGATTGGCATTTTCAGCTCGAAGGCCTGGCTGAAAAGCAAGAAGAGCAGCTCTAGCCGCCCTCGTGCTGTTCAGCGCGAATCTCCGCTATGCCCATATCCCCCAAACGACCACCGCAGGCTCACCGTTGAATACATTCCATAAGGACCGGTAGTCCGCAAATCCGCCGTTCCCAGGCTGTGCGCATACTTGCCGAGAAAATCCACCTGATGCTGCGTGATTCGCAGTTCGAAATTTCGCGGCAGTTCCATCCCAAAGCCCACCGACCGGTCAAACGCAATGGGTTCCATCGACGCCAAATATTTCAGTTGTGGCAAATTATTTCCGAACGACATCTTCGGCTCTAAAAATAAAAATAGGTGATGCGCGAAAGTCCGCGCGAATGGCCGCATCTCCACATATCCGCTGATCAGATAGCGCGCGTACGCCGTGCAAGTCGATCCCATCCCGCCCGAACTCGCCGGCTGAGGAAACGCGCATCGCCCCAAATCCGGTTCGTTGTGCGATGGCGCCACCGCGAAATCCACGAATCCGCGGAACATGTTTCGCGGAGCCCATGCCGCTGGTCTCGGTTTTTGCACGAACGATCCCAATGTCGCGCCACCGCTAGACAGCGATGATGACGACAGCTGTCCTCGTACCGCGCTCGGCAACAAAAACAGAACAATACCGCCAACCAATATGACTTTTTTCACGCAGCTCTCCCTAAAATAGGCGTGCAAGTCACAGCGGGCCTAACGGTACTCAACAGAGAACCAGCTGAAGACCTTCAGCGATTCACAAATGTACGGACAGTGAACAGGGACCTGAATGGAACCGACCGACTACAGTGGCGGGAGTCTACACCCCAAATGGAAAATTTAGCGAGGAATATTATTTAGTCGGGCGCCGCTATCCCTAGCGACTTCATTTTGCGATACAGATGGCTGCGCTCCAGCCCCAGCGACGATGCTGTCTGCGTCATGTTCCAGCGATGTTCTTGCAGCTTGCGCAAAATAAATTCTCGCTCGTAAGCGCTGCGCGCCTCATGCAATGTCGAGTACGGCTGCTGCGGACTTTCCGCCGCTCCGCGAAAAAGTTCCGGCGGCAAATGATGCGGCTCAATCCGCGCTTGCGGGCAAACAATCACCAGCCGCTCCACCAGGTTGCGCAATTCCCGCACATTTCCAGGCCACGGATAGCGTTGCAAAACTTCCATCGCCGTATCGCTCAGCTCACGCGTTTTTTTCGCATACGCCGAGCTGAACTCATTCAAAAAATATCGCGCCAGAATCGCGATGTCCTCTTTCCGGTCTCGCAGCGGCGGCACGAAAAACGGAATTACATTCAGCCGGTAAAACAAATCCTGACGAAACGCTCCTCGAGCGATTTCTTGCTCCAGATTTTTATTCGTCGCCGCCAGAACGCGCACATCCACCGTCACCGCCTGGCTCGATCCCACCGGCTCAAATCTTTGTTCCTCCAAAACCCGCAGCACTTTGGACTGCGTCCGCAAACTCATGTCCCCAATCTCGTCCAGAAACAGCGTTCCGCCATCCGCCTTCTTGAATTTCCCAACTTTATCGTCCGTCGCTCCGCCAAAACTTCCTTTCACATGCCCAAAAAGTTCAGACTCGATCAGCTCATCCGGAATCGCGGCACAATTGACTTCCACAAATAGTCCCTTGCTCCGCAAACTCGCCGCATGCAACGCGCGCGCCACCAACTCTTTCCCCGTGCCACTCTCGCCGTAAATCAGCACGCGCCCATTCGTCGGAGCGGTCACGCCAATCTGCTGCCGCAGCGCTTTCATCGGCACGCTCTCGCCGATCACCTGATAACGGTGACCCAGCTCGCTACGCAACAGTTGATTTTCTTCTTCCAGTCGCCGCTGCTGGATCGCATTCCGTACCAGCACCAAAATCTTTTCCAGCGACAGCGGCTTTTCGATGAAATCAAACGCACCCAGTTTTGTCGCGCGCACCGCCGTCTCAATTGTTCCGTGGCCGGAAATCATGATCACCGCCGGAGGGCGAGGCGAACTTTGCAGCCGGCTCAGTGCTTCCAGCCCATCCATTCCGGGCAGCCACACATCCAGCAGCACCACTTCCAGATCGCCGGCCGAAGCCCGCTCCAGAGCCTGCTCCGCCGAGTCCAGCGACTCCACTTCATATCCTTCGTCGCGCAAAATCGAAGAGAGCGACTCGCGAATCCCGGCTTCATCATCTACGATCAAAACGTGCGGCCGCGCAGTGATCACGTAGCTTCCATTTCATCGCGATCCGCCGCCACTGCGGGCGCCAGCTCGGCGATCGGCAGCTCCACCAAAAATCGCGAGCCCATGGGGAAATTGTCTTCCACGTGAATCGTTCCGCCGTGTTCCGCCACAATTCGCGCCGCAATCGCCAGCCCCAGCCCCGTTCCGCGATCCTTGGTCGAAAAATGTGGCAGGAAAAGTTTGTCTTTATCCTGAGGAGAAATCCCCTGGCCCGTATCTTCCACGCAAATTTCCACCGTCTCCGCGTCATGATGCGTCCGCGTCGAAACCATAATTTCGCGCAGCAAAGAAGTCTCCAGCGCTTCCGCAGCATTATCGATCAGATTCACCACCACGCTGCGCAGCAATCCCACGTCCGCGCGCACCGAAGGCAAATTCTCCGCCAGCGAAGTCTTCAGCGTAATTCCATCCAGCCGCCCGGAAAATACCTCCACCGCTTCGTGCACCACGGTATTCGCGCTGGTCGGCGAAAGTTTCGCGGTGGGGAAGCGCACAAATTGCGAGAACTCGTTCACCAGCGCCGCCAGCGTGGACACCTCGCGTTCAATCAATCGCGAACATTCCTGCACCAGTCGGGTCAGTTCCGCGTCCCGTGGCGAAGCAATTTCGTTTTCGTCCCGCCGTTCCAAAAATCGCGAAAGCCGCTGCGAAGAAAGCTGAATCGGTGTCAGCGGATTCTTGATTTCATGCGCGATCCTTCGCGCCACTTCCTGCCACGCCGCCGATTTCTGCGCCCGCAACATTTCCGTCAAATCGTCCAGCACCAGCACAAATCCCGTGTTTGCGCGCCGCGGCCCCAGCGAACTCACCGTTACCGCAACGTGCAGCACCCGCCCGGAAACGATCGTCTCGATCTCCCGCGAAACCACTCCCATTCGCAAAGACCGTCGCATCAATTGCTGAATCACGCGAGCCGCGTCCGCTCCCAGCAGATCTTCCAGCGTCTGCACGGCGCGTGCTTCGACGCCAAACATTCGCGTCACCGCGGTATTTTCTCGCAGGACCGCTCCCGTTGCGTCCAGCGAAATTACGCCAGTCGGAATATTTTCCAGCACCGTTTCCATCAACTGCCGCCGCCGCTCCAATTCCTGCACTGCTTGTTGCAAGTTCCGCGTGAACTGATCGATTTGTGCGCGGTTATCTTTCAGCTGCGTGGTCATCGCGTTGAATGACCGCACCAAAACTCCCAGCTCGTCGTGCGCCTGCTCCGGCACTTGGTAATCGAAATTTCCGCTGGAGACCTCTCGCGTTCCCTCGGCCAGCGCTTGAATCGGCACCGTAACCTGCTTCGAAAGAAACAACGCAATCCACATCACCGCGAACAGCAGCAGCATCGTAAACAGCAAGAGAATCAGCAGCAGTTGCCGCTTCAGCGCCCGCAAATCCTGTTTCTCTTGCTGATAGTCCCGCGTTTGCGTTTGAATTTCCGTGAACCGGCTCAAAAAATCGGAACTCGTTCGGTAGCCCGCCACCACCGTCAAGCCCGCCGCATTTGCCTCGGAAACCGGTGCTCGCGCCGCGAGATAATTTTTCCCCTGCGCCTCCCACACTTCGATCCCACTCGGCAACGTGCGCACCAGCTTGCCAAAAACTCCGGGCAGTACGCAGATTTTTCCTGTGCGGTCTTCGCTCTGATTTTCGCAAACCACTCCACCGCTCACCGGAGTTCCATCCGCTTTCAGAATCCACACTGCGTCCACGCCCGGCGTCAGCGAATTCTGCAGAAAAGCGTCCACCGTTTGCCCAGAGTTTGACGACGCTTGCTTGGCCAAGCTCCGCAGCCGTGGCAGTTGCGATCGCCCCAAATCGTTCAGCAATTGCTGCGTTTGCTCCGTCGCAATTTCCAGGGGACGCGGAAACCAGCTCAGCAGCGTGCGATTCAGCAGCGAATAGCTGACGATAAACATAAAAATGATCGGCAACAGCGAAATCGCCATCGCTCCGATCACCATTTTTGTTTTGAATCTCGCGCCCAGCTGGTCCGAGCTGCGCTCCGTCCACAGCCGCAAAATCGTGCGCGACAAAATAAGCCCAAAAACCAGCAGCGCCGCGGTCACAAAGCTGGACACCGCATACAGCGCCATCACCGCGCGCCAGCTCCCCGGCTTAAACGGAATGTTCAGCGAGCCTAGCGTGAAAACCGCCGCCAGCAGCAGCGTCAAAAAAATTCCGCCTACCACCAGCCGCCAATATTGTTTGGAATCCGGTGTGCTCATAATACTGCCGCGTTTTCCGGCACGCGCCATCGCGACAAGACATTCTCGTCGTGCAAGCAAAATTTCGCCACATTCGCCGTCGACACCACGTGTGGTCCGCCGCTATTTTCAGCCATGCGTCTTCGCCGACGCACACTTGGAGACAATTTTGCGAACACAGGCATCTCGTTTCGAACGATAGCGGCCACTGCCAGCCAAGTCAAGATTTTGTGCTCAAGCTAGGGCCGAATCTGCGTCGGGAAAACTTTCGTCTGCGCTTGCGTAAACTCAAATCGTAAAAGCCATTCGCTCGGCACGCTTTGCCCGCCGCCGGCATTCGGCGCGGAAAAACTCCACCGCCGCGCGGCCTGCGTCGCCAGTCCCGCGAAAAATGAGCTGGGACTGGATGCCACATCGGTCGACGTCACCGCGCCCGCCGCGTCCACATGAACCTTTATCGCCACATGCACGGTTCCATGAATCGTGGATCGCGCCCGCGCCGAAACATCGGGCAGCACTTGGCTAATCACCGCTCCCGAACTTGCCAATGCTCCAGCTGGTTTGCGATTCGCGCTCACGCCACCAGAATTAGGAGACGCCATAGCAGGCCGCTCCGGCTGTGCGCCAATCGCCGGCGAACTTCCGGAATTCGCGCCGCTATCCGGCGATTTCACAGCGTCCCGTTGCGAAGCGGACTGCAAGTTATTCTGTGAAGGCTGCGTAGGAACTGCGGCCACCTGATTGGCATCTCGCGATGCCTGTCGCGATTTTCCCCGCGACGACGAATCTGCACTCCGCGGAGTAGAATTCTTTGCCGCCGGCTTGGGCGCGCCAGCGGTCATTGCACCACCGCTTGCCGCTGCTGGCGCGGAAGCCGTTGCCGTGCTCGTCGCTTTCGGCGAATTGTCGCCTCGGTGCGACACTAATTTCGGCAATACAAAAATCGCGGCGATCACCAAAACCGCAATCGCCGCGGGCGCCAAATAACGCGGCGGCTCCTTGAATCCGAATGATTTCGACTCCGACCGCTCGGTCCGCTCACTCAGGTTCGGCGGCGAATATTTTCGCGCGGATTTTCCCGCAGCGGCAGCCGCAGCCGAATAATCCGGACGCGTGTTCTGCCTCGGCGCAACCGGCGCCGTCTTCGGCGACAAAACCGGTGTAGCCACGGACGCCGCTAAATCCGCGTCATCGCCTCCAACCACCACATCCACTGATGGCCGCATCGTCGACGTCGCAACCGCACTCGACTGCATTTCCGCGCCGCCTGCGCTAGCGTGCATTTCCGTCGCCGCGGCCCCGCTCTGCACGGCAGCCACGTTCTGTGCGCCTGCCGCCACCGCCGATGGCATTTGCGATTCTGCTGCTCCAGCCCCGGACGCCGCCGAAGCCGTTCGCGCCGCCGCAGACCGCAGCTTCGCCGATATTTCCGCCAGCGTTCCGCGATGTCGCGGTTCCAGTTGCAAACAATTCGTAACAATCGCCAAAAATGGCGATGGCAAAGTCTCCGGAATCACCACTTTTGGCCGCACGTTCGCACCCGCCCCAGCCACAGCGCCGCTTCCACCCGACCCCGCGTTTCCGGCGATCGCACTTGCAGCGGCCCCAGTTTGCTCCGCGCCACTCGCCTCCGCGCTTTCCGCAAACGGCAACTTCTGCGTCAGCGCTTCCACAATCGTCGCTCCCAACGACCACAAATCCGCCGCCGGATGCAAATTCCCTCCGGCTGCGGCTTCCGGCGCGTCGTACAGCGTCAAATTTTGCGTATCGTCCAGCGGCTCGCCAATCCGGCACAATCCATCCGCCGAAAGTTTCACCTGATCGTCGTTCGCCAAAACATTTGTCGGCCGCAATTGCGCATGCACAAATCCTTGCGCGTGCAAATAAGACAAGCCATCCACCACCGGACCCAGCAAATCGCGCATCTCATCGGCGCTGAGCGCGCGCTGCGTAACCACTTGCGAGAGGCCTTCGCCGGCGTACTCCATCACCACATACAGCAAATTCATATTGTTCAGCCGGCAACTGCCGGCGTTAAAAAGTTGCAGCAAATTTGGGTGAGAAAGTTGCGAAGCCAGCCGCCACCGCGTCAGTTGCAATCCCGCTCTGGGGCCGGCGGCGGAGACAAATTTGATCGCCGCGCGCTGCGGTTGCCGTTCGCCGATGTCCGTCAAAAAAACGACACTGTGATCCGATCCGCCCAAAAATTGGCGAAGCAGAAATCTGTCGTCCACCATTTGCCCTTCGCACTGCTTCCAGGCGTCAATCATGCTGCTCTCCTGTTCGGCGGTGGGCACCGATTCGTTATCCACATTGTACTCCCGCCGGCTCCCAGGGGCGGTGTACCGAAGTACAGGATGTGTGCCGTACGGCGCAAGTGCGCGTCGGGTGCGCCGGAGTGGTACGGCCTCTTTGAGGGCTAGAGTTGCGGCATCCACTTCAAGAACACGGCGGCCAGGGGAGGGAGCGTGAGCGTTAGCGATTGCGGACGGCCGGTTCTGGGCACGGGACTGGTGGCCACGCCGCCCTGATTGCCCACGTTGGAGCCGCCATAGTGCTGCGAATCTGTATTCAAAATTTCGTGATAAAAACCAGGTTGCGGAACGCCGACGTTGTACCCGCTGCGCACCACCGGCGTGGCGTTCAGAATTACCACGATCAAATCCTCGGGTCGCTTACCGTGCCGCGCAAAAGAAATAATGCTGTTGTCCGCGTCGTTGCAATCCAGCCACTCAAAACCTTGCCACTCGAAATCGACTTCGTGCAGCGCGGCTTCATCCGAAAAAAGTTTATTCAAATCTCCGACTAGCCGATGCATGCCGCGATGCGGCGCGTATTGCAGCAAATGCCAGTCCAGGCTGTGCGCTTCTGTAAATTCATCGCGTTGCGCAAATTCCTGCCCCATGAACAACAGTTTTTTCCCTGGATGCCCGTACTGGTAGCCGAATAGCAAACGCAAATTCGCGAATTTCTGCCATTCGTCGCCCGGCATTTTTCCCAGCAGAGTGCTTTTGCCGTGCACCACTTCATCGTGCGAAAAAGGCAAAACAAAATTTTCCGTGAACGCATAAATCAGAGAAAAGGTCAGCTTGTTCTGTTCGTACTTGCGGTGAATGGGATCGGTCGAAAAATAGCGCAACGTGTCGTTCATCCAGCCCATGTTCCACTTCAAGCTGAATCCCAGCCCGCCCAAATAGGTTGGCCGCGAAACGCTCGGCCACGAAGTCGATTCTTCCGCAACCGTCAGCAATCCAGGAAATCTTTCGTACGCGACTTCATTCAGCCGCTTCAAAAACGCAATCGCGCTTAAATTTTCCCGTCCGCCAAACTGGTTCGGCACCCACTCGCCTTCTTTGCGCGAATAATCCAGATACAGCATCGACGCCACCGCATCCACGCGCAAACCATCCACGTGATATTTGTCCAGCCAAAACAGCGCATTCGAGATCAAATAATTTTGCACTTCGTTGCGCCCATAATTAAAAACCAGCGTTCCCCAGTCCGGGTGCGCGCCTTGCCGCGGATCGGAATGTTCGTAAAGGTGCGTGCCATCAAATTGCGCCAGGCCGTAGGTGTCTCGCGGAAAATGCGCGGGAGTCCAATCCAGAATTACTCCCACCCCCGCTTGATGGCAGCGGTCGATAAATTCCATAAATTCCGCCGGCGATCCATACCGGCTGGTTGCCGCGTAATATCCGATGGTTTGATATCCCCACGAGCCATCGAAGGGATGCTCCATAATCGGCAGCAATTCGATGTGCGAATATCCCAATTCCTTCACATACGGAATCAGTTGATCCGCCAGTTCGCGATAAGTCAGCCAGCGATTATTTTCTTCTGGAACTCGCCGCCATCCCCCCAGGTGCACTTCGTAAATGGAAACAGGTTTCTCAAACCAGTTAGTCACCGCGCGCCGCGAAATCCAATCGGCGTCATTCCATTTGTAAGTGTCCAGCTGTGCCACAATCGATCCGGTATTCGGCCGCACTTCCGATCGGAATCCATAGGGATCGGCTTTCAACGGCAGCATGTCCCCGTGCGGTCCGATCACTTCATATTTGTAAATCGCGCCTTCCGTCAATTCCGGAATAAATAATTCCCACACTCCGGAAGAACCGCGCGACCGCATGGGATTCACGCGCCCGTCCCACTGATTGAAATCGCCCACCACGCTTACACGCGATGCGCTCGGCGCCCACACCGCAAAATTCACTCCGGCGACACCTTCTATGGTGCGCACGTGCGCGCCCAATTTTTCGTAGGTGTCGTAGTGCCGGCCTTCGCCCATTAAATAAAGATCGAATTCACTGAGCGAGTAAGGAAACGCGTAAGTGTCGTAATGCTCGAAGATTTTTCCTTCGTGCGTGCGGTACTGAATGCAGTATCCCGAAGGCGTTGGGATGTCCGTATGCTCGGCGGGCAGCCGCGCTTCAAAAAATCCTTCCGGACGGAGCCTTTGCGCCTCCACCGGCACCGCAGACCCGCGAAGCAGCACTCTGGCCGACGCCGCATGCGGATGAAAAAATCGTATCGCCCAAATTCGTCCTGAAGGGGTTTCCACCGGCTGCGGGCCCAAAATCGAAAAGGGGTCCGCATTCCGCCCCGCCAAAAGCGCGTCCACCCGCGAATCTCCAGCCAAAGGCCCTGACTTTGCTGTTTGCGCCGCAGCCGAGCCACCGCCACCAGCCGCGCCCGCCCCAGTCGCCGCGACGGTGCCGACAGCGCTCTTCGCCCCGGAAACCGAGGTTTCCGCCGCGGCAGGCGGCTTTTGCGGATTCGCAGGCGTTTGCGATGCCACAGGCTTTTGCGCCATTGCGGGCGCTTGCGGTGCCGCCGGCGGTTGCGGCGTGCTCGCAGTCGTTTGCGATGCCACAGGCGTTTGCGGCTTTGCAGGCGTTTGCGGCTTCGCTGGCGCTTGCGACGTTGCAGGCGTCTGCGCTTTGCTCCCCGGCGTTTCCGCGCCTTCTGGCGGCGTTCCTGACCGTTTCTCAGCCAATTTCTGTCTCCCGGCGCGATGGTCCCCAGTTGCGATTGCAGCCGCGCTTTATTTCGATGCTGGGCGTTGTCACTTCGATTCTAGCGGGTAGAGGTTGCGAGGGGAAGCGAGTACGCGGTACAGTGCGGGCGAAGACGGGATGGTGACCATGCAAAGTTTCCGGCGAACGCGCATTTTCGTGTATCTTTTTGCGGCGATGATGACCCTCGGCGCAGTGAACGCGACGCAAGCACAGGACCGCAGCCAGGCGCGATCCATGGTGATGTCTCGCAACGGAATCGTTGCGACGGAAAGTCCGCTGGCATCGCAAGCCGGCGCGCGCATTTTGGAGCGCGGGGGCAACGCTGTGGACGCCGCCATCGCCGCCAACGCGATGATGGGCGTCGTCGCGCCGATGATGAACGGAATCGGCGGCGATCTTTTTGTAATCGTGTACGACGCGAAGGCCAACAAACTTTACGGCCTGAATGCGAGCGGCTGGGCGCCGAAAGATTTGTCCATCGAACTGCTGCGCAAGCAAGGCTTGCGGGATATGCCGCAGAAGGGCGTGAACGCAATTACCGTGCCCGGAGTGGTGGACGGCTGGCAAAAACTTGCGGAAAAGTTTGGACGCAAAAAATTGGCGGAAGATTTGGCCGCCGCGATTCGCACCGCGCAGGATGGCTTTCCGGTGCCAGAGCTCACTGCCGCGGTTTGGGCGCAGGAAGTCGACTTGTTGCGCCGAGACGAAGCCGCAACCGCAACTTATTTGATGAGCGACCACGCGCCGCACGCCGGGGAAATTTTCCGCAACGCCGATCTGGCCTGGTCTCTGCAGCAAATCGCCCAGCACGGGCGCGACGCTTTTTACAAAGGGGAAATCTCGAAAAAAATTCTCGACGCCATGAAGCGCCACAACGGCACCATGTCCGCGCAGGACCTCGCGGAATATTCCGCCGAGTGGGTGGAACCTATTTCGACGACCTATCGCGACTGGACGGTTTACGAAATGCCGCCCAACGGACAAGGACTCGCCGCGCTGGAAATGTTGAACATCATGGAAACTTTTCCGCTGGGGCAAAAGGATTACACCGCGGGTTCCGCGAACGCTCTCCACGCCATGATCGAAGCGAAAAAACTTGCGTACACCGATTTGGCAAAATATATCGGCGATCCGCGCAAACAAAAACTTCCGGTGGCCACGCTGCTTTCCAAGGAGTGGGCGGCGCAACGCGCGAAATTGATCGATCCCGAGCACGCCAACTGCGCGACGGTCGCGGGCGACATCCCCATCGGGAATGACACTACCTATTTGAGCGTGGTGGATCGCGACGGCAACATGGTTTCGCTGATTCAAAGCAATTATTCGTCGTTTGGTTCCGGGATCGTTGCCGCCGGCACAGGATTCGTGCTGCACAATCGCGGCGGGCTTTTCAGTTTGGATCCCAATTCGCCGAATGCGCTCGCGGGAAGGAAGCGTCCCTTGCACACGATTATTCCCGGCTTCGCGCAAAAGGGCGACACGCGCATGGCGTTCGGAATCATGGGCGGATGGAATCAGTCGCAAGCCCATGCGCAGTTCATGGCGAACATTGCCGATTTCAAAATGAATATCCAGGCGGCCATCGAAGCTCCGCGTTTTTCCAAATATACGTTCACCGGCTGCGACCTTTTTATGGAGAATCGTTTTTCGCAAGCGGTGCGCAACGACCTGACCGCACGGGGCCACAAAATTGAGCTGAAAGGCGTGTACTCCAGCGTGGTGGGCGGCGGACAGGCGGTGATGCGCGATTTTTCCACCGGCGTGAACTATGGCGCCTCCGACCCTAGAAAAGATGGGCAAGCAGTGGCGGAATTGCCGGTCGAGTAGACCCCCTGCCCCCCTCAAAGAGCAAAAGAGTGCGGAAGTGCTTGAAAACAAAAGAGAGCGATTGCGCTCATGTGCAGAAGAGCGAGCGGAGAGGCTGAGCGCCGCGAAATATTGACCCCCACACCCCCGGCAATTTGTAAGGATGTGATTACAAAGCGGTTGTGCGCAGGGCAGTTTGTAATGTGCAGATGTTACGGGAGTTAGGAAACGGGCCTGACGTAGGCAGAAGAGTGGCGCGGTGGGTTCTGTGGGCAGAAATCCGCGCATGGTGGATGGAGTGTAGCAGAGTTTATTACTAAATGTCAATAGTATAATTATAGGTACCAGTTTCGAATGGAAAGTGTGGTACGAGGTCTGTTTTGGGAAGTCTGGGCGCGTCGGTGCAGTTTGTGGCGGCGCGAACGCGAAGCGAGTCAGGTGCGCCGCGCATCGGGAGAAAAATGTTCGGTACTTTTTACGATGCAGGAGTTGTGGCAAGAAAAAATGTCGGGTGCATGGAAGAAACTTCCCGCGTTTACACTTTCGTTCCCAGCGAACATATATGCAGCCCTCTCTAGATGCCTGATTTCGCGAACACTTAGCAGATTTCCGCAAAATTTTGTCCTCGATGGACAAGATCGTGCACGCAGTGGCGAACCTGCCCCAATCTTACTGGGAGGTATTACCTTGATAAGCCGAAAACTCTTTTGCGCAGTTTCGCTGGGCAGCCTGATGCTGCTGAGCGTATCGGCACGAGCCCATCCTAATCACTCGCAATCGCCCTCCGGCAATCAAGCCGAACCGGCGACGAAATCCGTGGCGGGGAAAGTTACGTCCATCGGTAATGGCGGAACGTCCTTCGCATTGGAGGTGGAAGGAAGCAGCAAACAAACCATGCAGTTTGTGGTGAACAAAAGTACGCAGGTGCAAGGTCAAGTGAAGGTTGGCACGCTGGTCGCTGTGGATTATCAGCCGGCAGAGGGAGGCCAAAATCTGGCGGTAACGATCGCGGTGCGCGGGTAAGCGCAAGCGATGTCTGCTTGGATGTACACGCGGATCTAGCGCGAAGAATTTTCGCGCCAGGTCCGCGGTTTTGTTTATGTTGCGGCGGCGGTGTGCGGCGAAAGAGCGACCTCAGCGGCTGAAGCCGGTTTGTTGCGGGTTTGGCGGCACGGCTGAAGCCCTGCCCTGACGAGATCAGAGTCTTGACAGTGGCGATGAAGCCGTGCCTGACGGAATCAGAGTCTTGACAGTCGCGGGGCGGTTGTGCTTCCATCGACAGGCGATGGGAGACAATCTCTTACCTGGAACACTCGACATGCTGGTTCTGGCTTCGCTCACGCGCGGAGCCCGCCACGGCTACGGCATTGCCGAACATTTGAAAACAATCTCCCAAGATGTGCTGGAAGTGGGCGAAAGCTCTTTGTATCCCGCGCTGCAGCGCCTGCTGCTGAATGGCTGGGTAAGCGCGGAGTGGGGAGCGTCGGAAAATAATCGCCGCGCGCGTTATTACAAGCTCACCGCGGCGGGGCGCAAGCGGCTGGCCGCGGAAGACCGCGAATTTGCGCGCATGATTGTTGCCATCCAAAAGGTGATGTCGTGCGCCTGATTCGCCGCATCATTTATTTTTTCAGCAGGCGGCGGCGAGACGCCGAACTCGCCGAAGAAATGGAATTCCATCGCGAACTGCTGGAGAAAGAATCCGGCGACCGTCATGCGGCCAATCGCCGCATGGGTCCTGCGATGCTGGCGCGCGAAGACGCCCGGAACGTTTGGTTTCCTCTGCGTCTCGAAAGCGTTGGCCAGGACGTCAAAGTCGCTCTGCGCATGCTTCGCCGTAATCCAGGATTTTCCATCCTCGCAATTCTTTGCCTCACCTTAGGCATCGGCGCCAACGCCGCGGTATTCAGCTGGGTGGAAGGAATTCTTTTCCGGCCGTACCCGCTGGTAGTTCATCAGGAACAGCTCGCCGCGCTGACCGGCACGGCGAAGGCAGGTTCCGTGCGGACCGGCACTTCCTGGCCGGACGTCCTCGACCTGAAAAAGAATTCCACGCTGATCGATTCCGTTATCGTTACCAAAATCATGGGCACCACGCTGAGTCTTGGCGATC
Source organism: Candidatus Acidiferrum sp. (assembly GCA_036495905.1). Lineage (GTDB taxonomy): Bacteria > Acidobacteriota > Terriglobia > Acidiferrales > UBA7541 > Acidiferrum. The sequence continues at coordinate 70,577 of DASXMB010000011.1, read as the reverse complement.
GCGCGGAGCGGGAAATCGGCAGCGTGGTATCGGCAAATTATTTTGACGCGCTTGGCATACATCCTATTTTGGGGCGAGGTTTCGAGCCGGGCGAAGATGCGGGCCGCAACGCGCATCCGATAACCGTGATCAGCTATCAATTTTGGCAGCGACGCTTCAAAGGCGATGCGCAAATTATCGGCAAGAAACAGCGCCTGAACGGAGTGGAGCACACCATTGTCGGCGTCGCGCCCGAAGGATTTCTGGGAACTTTCGTGGGCTGGAGCATGCAGTTCTGGGTACCCGCGTCCATGGAAGAAACTTTTGAACCTGGCGGCTACAAGCTGGAAGATCGCGGCGCGCGATGGATTGAAGCGTACGTCCGGCTAAAGCCAAATGTGACTCTGCAGCAAGCCCAGCAGGAAATTTCGGCGGTTGCGAAACGACTGGAGCGCGATTTTCCCGCAACGAACCGCGGCGTGGGCATGAAACTCTGGCCGTTGTGGCAAACGCCTTTCAACAATGCCGGCACGCTGCTGCCGACTTTGGGGATCATGCTGGCAGTGGTGGTTTTCGTGCTGCTGATTGCCTGCGCGAACGTTGGCAATCTGTTGCTGGTGCGCTCGTTTGCGCGGCGTCATGAAATGACGGTGCGGGCGGCCATTGGCGCGGGACGAAGCCGAATCGTACAGCAACTGGTCACCGAGGGATTGGTGCTGTCGGCGCTGGCTGCCGTCAGCGGATTGCTGGTCGCCCACTGGTGCCGTCATGCGCTGGTGCTTTTGTTTCCGGCGCGCGGCGGAGTGGCCATGACGCTGCCCGGCGAAATCGATTGGCGCGTGCTGCTGGTGAGCGGCGGAGTTTGCCTGCTCGCCACCGTATTGCTCGGGCTGGTGCCGGTTTTTCAGACGCGAAAAATCGATTTGGTCAGCGCGCTCAAATCGGAGATGGCCAGCGTGGTGGGAGGGCACAGCAAGTCCTGGGTTCGCTCCGGTCTGGTGATTGTGCAAGTGTCGCTGAGTTTTCTTTTGCTGGTGGGAGCGGGCCTGCTGGTGCAGAGCTTGCAGCGAATTCGCGGCGCAAGCCCGGGATTTTCGACCAAAGACGTGTTACACACCGCTGTGGATTTGCGCGGCGCAGGATACGATCTGCAACGCGCCAAAAATTTTCAAAACGAATTGATGGAGCGGGTGCAGGCGCTTCCGGGCGTCGAGGCTGCTTCGTTTGCGCGGGCGATTCCGCTGGACTACGGCAGTTTTTCTTCGTCGCCCATCGCGGTGGATGGCTACCAGATGTCTCTCGATGAGCAGGCTGAGGTGGAATACAACGAAGTCGGCCCGGGATATTTTTCCACCGTGGGTATTCCCATGCTCTCGGGTCGCGAATTTACGGACGCGGATAACGAGACGTCGGCGCCGGTGGCGGTAGTCAATGATGTGATGGTGTCGCGATTCTGGCGCGGTGAAGATCCGCTCGGCAAACGATTGCAAGTCAAAGGGCAGTGGTTGCAGATCGTCGGCGTGGCCAGAGTGTCGAAATATCGTAGCGTTCGCGAACAGCCGCAACCCTTTTTCTATGTGCCCTTGCGGCAGCACCCCATGGTGCAGGTGGGGCTGAATATTCGTACGCGTATGCCGCCAGAGACTATCGCTGCTGCGTTGGCGCGAGAAGTTCACGCGCTGGACGGAAATCTGGCGCCGTATGAAGTCATTACGCTGCAGGAACAACTGGAACGATCGACATCCGCGCAGCAGGTGGCGGTAACGCTGTTGAGCGTTCTTGGCGGACTGGCATTGCTGCTGGCCACGGTCGGGCTGTATGCGGTGATGTCTTACGCGGTGTCGCAGAGCAGCCGGGAACTGGGATTGCGAATGGCGCTGGGAGCGCGCGAGTCCGATCTGTTGCGGCTGGTGATTTCGAATGGATTGACGATAACGGCGATTGGCCTCGGCTTGGGCGTGGCGGCGGCGCTGGGCTTGACGCGGCTGCTCGGCAATCTTCTGTATCAGGTAAGCCCGCGCGATCCCGTTGCCTTCGGGCTGGCGCTGCTGGTCATGATAGCGGCGTCGTTGGCCGCGTGTTTCTTGCCCGCGTGGCGCGCTACGCGGACGGATCCAGCGGTGGTTTTGCGCGATTAAGTTTGCAATGGGCTGTGGTAGGATTTGGTTGCGCTCAGGGCACAGCCGGTCCGCGGAAAGGGTAGAAGCCCACCTGGCAGTGCGACAATTTTTGCGAACCTTCTTTCAGCCCGAGATGCGGACGACGGGCATAATTGAAAGGAGGTCGCTATGTCGACCAATCCGCACGATTCCTCTGCTGTTCGTTCGCTTCCTAATAATCCCGATTTGCGGCATTTGAAGGATCAGGCCAAGGATCTCTTGAAGGCCGGACAGGCTGCATCGGTGAGTGCCGCGCAATTTCAGATTGCGCGTCAATATGGATTCGCTAGTTGGGCCAAATTGAAATTGCATGTGGAATTCTCAAAAGAAATTGGCCAGCTAAAAGACGCGATCGATAGAAACGACTTGGCCGCAGTCAAATCGTTGATGAGCCGGAATCCCGCGCTGCATCAGGCTCCACTGGGCTACGGGAAGAATGGTCCGCTCTCCTGGGTGGCGGAGTGCCGGGTGCCGTGGGAAGCGCCGACTGCGGCACGGCTCGCCATCGCCGAATGGATGCTGGCGAATGGGTCCGACGTGCACCAGGGAGGCGATGGACCGCTGATGCGGGCGGCTTTGGTCGGTTACCGAGTTCCCATGATGGAGCTGTTGCTGAAACACGGTGCGGATGTGAATGCGGAGTGGAACGGATATTTTCCGATTATTTTCGCACCCTGCGAAACGCTGGAGCCGGTTCCTCTCAAATGGTTGTTGGATCGCGGAGCGAATCCGAATTGCGAACGCGACGGCCGCAAGTATCCGGGCACCGCGTTGGATCAGGTGATTGCAACGTATTCGCGGTCTAACAATTTGCCGGGGTGCATCGACATCCTGGTGAACGCCGGCGGCGCGGCGCGGCATAAAAATACGGCGGTGCTGGCGATACTGCGCAATCGAGCGGAAGAGTTGGCGACCTTGTTGGATGCTGATGCGTCGCTGGCGCAGAGACGATTTGAGGAATTGGATTTTGGGGCGACGGGTGCGCGAAGACTTACGCTGCATGGTGGGACGCTGCTACACGTCGCTGCGGAATACGGAAACGCGGCAGCGGCTACGCTGCTGTTGGATCGCGGCGCGGATGTGAATGCTCCAGCTACTATCGATGCTGCTGGAGTGGGCGGGCAGACTCCGATATTTCACGCGGTGACGCAATTCGACGATTGGGGGCTGTCAGCAGCGCGGTTGCTGATCGAACGGGGAGCGGATCTGGAGATTCGGGCCACTTTGCCGGGACACTACGACCGCGACGGAGAGATGGTTAGTTGTACTCCGCTGGGTTACGCCAAGCTGTTTCCTGGGCATGCCACCAAGTCTGTGGAGTTGTTAATTCGAGCCGGGGCAAAAGAATAGTAGGCTGAACCGTTTATAAGGCAATAAGGCCGCGCGGTAAGCGAACGGCGCATAGCGCGCAAAAACGTTAAAGATGGGAAGGCGACTTCTCTTGGCAGGGGGCGGTGGAGCAGGTTGGGTTTTGTAAGAGCTGTGGAATGAGTCAGATGCGAAGGGGTGGTTTTGGCTTGTGGCGTGCACCTGTACCTTCGGCCAGGTTGGGTGTCCCGCAGCGACGCCGCTGGCTTTGCGGAGGAGTTCGATGAAGGTCATCCCAGCGGTCGGGCGGGGAGCCTGTGTTCTGTTTGTGTTCGGGATGTTAGCGGTGCTGCAGCCTGCGAGTTTCGGACAAACTACCAATATTTCTGGGCGGTATCGATGTGCGGAAGCCAAAGTCGGCGGCAAGGTCGTGCCTTGCACCGGCACGCCGCTTACGCTGAAAAACGACGGTCACTTTGAGCTGCGCGGGTGGGAGGGCAGCTACCTGGTGGACGGCGAGTGGGTGGAGCTTTCGGACTCGTCGGTGAAATCGCGGGCCAAGATTGAGCCGGGATACAAGATCGTGTTTCGCTATCGCGGCAAACACGGCTGGTGCGAGATGACTTACGAGCGCCGCATGGTGGAACTAGGCAAAACCAGATTGAGTTGACGCCTTTGACTTTCCCGGGCACGCCAACCTCCCGATTGGCACCTTTGACTTCGTCAGGGCACGGTTTCAACCGTGCCAAAAAAGACGACAATAAAACCGGCTTTAGCCGCTGAGGGTCTCCCCTAGTTTTCCGTCGGCGGCAGTGGTGCGTCGTAAGCGGCCGCCGCGATCTCGCCCAAGGCTTGCCCGGCAATGTTTTGCGCGGCGTCGGGATCGGGCGGCAGCGAAACGTGATTTACATAGGCGGCGAAAACTAATTTCTCTCCGCTAGCAGTAACGATGTAACCCGCCAGACCTTTTCCATTCAACATGACATTTGCGTTGAGCCGATCTTCGGAGCCGAACGTTCCGGTTTTTGCGAAGACGTGTCCAGCCGCGGAATTCGTGGTTTGAATCTTCGCGAGCGTGCCGTCTTTGCCGAGAATCGGCAAACCCCTGAAAAATATCGCGTAGTCCGGGCGAGTAGCCCAGTAAGTGAGATAGTGGCACACGAAATCGGGAGTGAAGAGATCGGCCCAGTCGCCGCCTTCGCCGTCACCTTGAGAAATGCCGGAGAGATCGAGATGCGCGTCATTTAAAAAATCGTGCTCGACTTTGAATCCGGCGCGCAGAGAATTTTTTGGGTCGTGCGCAATCAGCGCGCCGAGCAGATATTGCCCGAGCGCCGCGTGAAGATTTTGGCTAACTTTCAGCGTAATTTTAATTTCTTCGGCGAGCGGAAGGGAAACGTGTTCGGCGAGTTGATTTTCAGCGGTGTAGAAATGGTCGAAGCGAGAAAAGTCTGGCGGGTCTGAATGTTTTGGCGGTTTGATTTCGATGCCGACGGCGACCAGCGCTTCGGTGAAAACAGTACGCGCGAAATTTGTGGGCGAGGGAACTGGAAACATGGCCGTTTGCGGCGCAGTGCCAACGGGGAGATTTCCCGAGAGCGTCACAACGATGGAGCCGTTTGAATTGAAATTTATTTCAGGATCTTCCAGCAGTGGCTTGGTGCCGGCAACGCTGGTGGTGACTCGGTTGATGAATTTCACGTAAGAAGTTTGCGGATTGGATTGAATGGTGGCGAGGTCGCCAGGTTTCGCGCCGGGCGTGCCGATGAGGTCGATAACATTATCGTTGACCACGATGGAAGAGAGCACCACGTTGGTGCCGCCTTCGCGCGGACCGTCAGGCAGTAGGCGAGTATCAATGAGGACGCGGCCTTCGATTTTGCGGACGCCCTTGACGGCGATAGCTTTCGCGAGTTGCTTGATGACCATGAGCGGATCGCCGGGCAGAGCGGGGCCGTTGTAAGAATGATCTTCGTCGACGAAAGCGAGAGTGCCGTCAGGCTGAATGCGATCGGAAAGATTCGGATCGCCGCTGGCGACGAGAATCAGATCACCTTTGAGCCGGCCCTTGGCGTCGAGCGTGCCGGTGTGGAAAACGCGAGTGTGAAAGCGATAGTCGGCGCCAAATTGTGCGAGCACGGTTCCTTCAGTCAGGAGTTTCGTGGTGGAAGCGGGAACAAACAGTTTGTTGGCGTTGAGCGAATAGAGAATTTTTCCTGAGTCGAGAGAATAAAACTGAATACCGAAATCGGAGTGCGCGAATTCCGGGCGGTCCATAACTTTTTGAATGCGTTCGGCGAGCGTGGCTGGCGAAGGAGTTTGCGCGGAGGCTGCGGGCGAGTGAAAAGCGAAGGCGCAGAGCCACGTCGAAAAAATGAGGAGCCGGAATTTTTTGTGCACGAATTTCTCCAGGAGCAAACGCAAGAAAAAGTAGCAAAAACTAAAAATCTTCTGATGCCAGCGTGAAGACGAATAGCAAAAATGAAATGTTCCCGAAGCCAGCGTGAAGAAAGGATAGCAAAAAACTTGTTAACCGTTGAACCAGCGAAAACCTTTGCGTTGCTCCTCGGCAACTTCTTTCAAAATTGAGAGAGTTTCCGGACGATAGTGAGCACACGCCGAGAGAATTGCATTCAGCAGCGCGATCGGCGCGACGTAAGACGCTCCGGAAGAAGTGGACTCCACTGAGGCGAGAAAAAATTCGTCGCACTTGCGCGCAAGCGGCGAGAGATAGGTGTCCGCGATTCCCACGCAGTAGGCGCCGCGCGAAGAAGCTTGCAGCGCGCCTTCCACAGTTTGCCGCAAGCCGCGGCGAAAACTTATGGCCAGAACCAGATCGTGTTTATTGACGGCGCGAGCGAGATGCGTGATGCGGCCGCCAGAAATTGCGGCGGAGATGGGAAGTCCGAGTAAGGTGATTTGATATTCGAGATATTGGGCGAGGACGGTGGCGAGATCTCCGGCGAAAATGACGATGCGGCGAGCGTCGAAAAAACGTTTGGCGAGTGCGGAAAGGCGATCAGCGTCCAAACTATTTTTTAGCGATTGCAAATTTTTCAAGTCGCGGTCCAGGGAATCGCGAACGTAGGACGGAATGCTGGAATCGCGGCGCGCCGCTTGCATGGTATCGAGAGCGGTGGCGAAAACGAGCGAAAGTTCGTGGAGATGATGCTGAAAATCGCGATAGCTGGCGAAGCCGAGTCCGCGGACGATTCGCACGATGGTGGCGGGATCGGTGCCGAGCTGCTGGGCCATTTGGCGGACGCTGAGCAGGACGAACTCGCGAGGATTTTCGAGAGCGGGACGAATAATTTCCTGGCGCTTGGCGCTGAGACGGTCGATGCTTTCGGGCAAGTGTGGCCGAGGGTGGCTGGGCCGGGCGTGCTTGGAATCCATGGCGTGAGAGGATTGCGTAAATTGACTTGCGTGTCAACTTTGAATTTGCGTTTGGTGGCGGCGGCGGTGGCAGCAGCGGCGACGGATGGGCGTGAAATCGGCTGGCACAGGCCGGAGAAAATGCCGTGCCGTGGGGCGGCGAAAACGTTGCAGGTCGGCTGGGACGTACAGAATTTCCGGTAGGTGAGTGAGTGGCGAAAAGTTGGAAACGGGGTATCTTGGAGCGCCGGGAAACATCTAAGGTTTGGGACCAATTTGCCGTTCGGTGGCGATGGCTGTGAGTGGAGTTGGGAGAGAGCGCGTGGCAGAGCGGACGGACGTATTTGTGATTGGCGGCGGGCCGGCGGGATTGGGTGCGGCGATTGCGGCTCGGCAGCGAGGGTTTTCCGTGATGGTGGCGGACGGAGCGCGGCCTCCCATCGATAAGGCGTGCGGCGAAGGGTTGATGCCGGATACGGTGGCGGCACTGGGCGCGCTGGGCGTGCGGCTGGAGCGCGGCGAAGGGCATGCGTTTCGCGGGATACGATTTGTGTCTGGCGATGCGGAGGTGGATGCGAGTTTTCCGAATGGGCCGGGACTCGGATTGCGGCGATTGGCGTTGCACACGAAATTGATTGCGCACGCGGAAGAGCGCGGAGTGAAATTGTTGTGGAAGACGCCGGTGGCGGGAGTCCGCGAAGACGGAGTTGCGCTCGCGGACGGGCGTGCGATTGCGGCGCGATGGATTGTGGGCGCGGACGGAATACGGTCGCGCGTGCGGAGATGGATTGGAGCGGAAAAAGAAACGCGGCGCGGAGTGCGGTATGCGTGCAGGCGGCATTACAAAGTTGCGCCGTGGTCGGACTGCACGGAAGTTTATTGGGGAGAAAATTCTCAGGCGTATGTGACGGCGGTGAGTGGGGATGAAGTTTGCGTGGCGATGATTGCGGAGCATCCGAGGATTAGTTTTGAGGAATTGGAGCGCGTGTTTCCGCGATTGGCGAAACGCGTGGAGTTTGCGGAGGGATCGGGAAGCGATCGCGGCGCTATTACGACGATGCGGCGGCTGGATCGCGTGTATCGCGGCAATGTGGCGCTGATTGGGGATGCGTCGGGCAGCGTGGACGCAATTACCGGAGACGGATTGAATTTGAGTTTTCACCAGGCGACGGCACTGGCCGACGCGTTGGTGAGCGGAGATTTGCGGGCGTATCAACGGGCGCACCGGCGCTTGGCGCGGCGTCCGACGTGGATGGGACGCTTGATGCTGACGCTGGGGACACGGCCGATTTTGCGAGAGAGAATCATGCGGGCGTTGGTGGCCGATCCGAGAATTTTTGCAAGATTGATGGCGATGCATGTGGGAGAAACGACTCCTGCGCATGTGGCGGCGACTGGGGCGTTGCTGGGTTGGCGCATTGCGGTGGCTTGAAACCGACAGGATCGTCGGAAGGGTCTGAAGGTCGGCAAGGACCCTCGGAAAGTCTGAAAGTCGGGACACAGAAACTGAGCTCCCCACCCCCTGCAAAGAGCAAAGGAGTGCGGAAGTCGTTGAAAACAAGAGAGGGCGATTGCACACGAATGCAGAATGAGGACAACCCTGTCGGAAAGTTGGAAGGTCTGAAGGTCGAGGAGACAGAAACGGCAAATTCTGAAAACTTGGTGCCCACCCCACCCGGGCAAATTGTAAGGGTGTGATTCGGAAGGGGTTGCGGGCGGAGGGGTTTGTAATTGATGGATTCTACGGGGGTTAGGGAAGGGGCGTTTTGAGGGGGCAGTTTGGATGTTGTTGAAAATAAAGGGCGGGATTTTTGTGGGTGGAGGAGCGTGGAGGTGGCGCGGAGGGGTGAAGAGACCTGTCTGCGCGCATGGTGGGATGATTATACCAGAATATTTAACTCTGTCAATAGTTAACTGGATAGTATTCGAACGGTTGTATTTACCTCAGAAAATAAACGGCATATTCAAAAGCCATAGGCGCGCAAGTCAACCCCAAGACCCAGGTTCAAACTACGAACCTGGGGCACCCTCCGTGTTGTTTTGATTTTTGAGTGCAGGATCAATTTCGTTCATTCAGTCGGCAGCGTCGAACTTCAGTAACTCATTGACCCGGGCCACCCGCCCCGATTCAACGGGACCAAAAAATCCGCGGACCGTGTTCATCCAAGATGCTCAATTCCCCCGAGGTGCTTTGGGCTTCGACCTCGGCTTATCAAAACCTAATGCGCCCGGCGAGACCAGTGGCGGAATTCTTACCTTCAGCATCTGCAAACGTGCTGCGGCACAGTTATCGCATTTAACTATGATTCCAAACTCGAACTCCGTGACTGTCAGTGGAACCACTATAGTTGCGGACATATCCTCAAGCACATCGTGTTCGTGAATTTGGTCAAAATGTCGAATACGTTCGGTATCAGGTGCGGACGTTGCACGACCAAAGTCTTTCGGCTCGGCCGCAAATTGACAGACATCGCAAAGCTTAACAATTATTTCCCCTCGGGAAGCTGTGACTTCCGACACGTTCAGAATACCAAAATCGATTTTGAAGCCTTCGGGAACACGGGTGGCTATCGCCTGACCAATTGGAATTTGGTCATAGTAGGGCGTGGCGAAAGTTGCAACGAACCGCGCTTTCGGTTGTTGCAACTTCGATTCGGCTTCGCCTAGCTCTTTGTTCACCGCTAGCAACTCTCTTGACAGTTCCTGAGTCTCAGCTTTTGTTTGTAGTTTATCTACTTTCGCCTGAAGAATTCCAAGACTCGCCTTCGCGTCGTCAAGCTGCACTTTGCTTACGGCTTGGTCTATCCGGCCTTGAACCCGGTCACTTTCCAACTGCTTTCGGTCCCTGTCCGCTTGTTGTTTGTCGTCGTGTGACTGGACTCTTGTTTGGTAGGTCTGGTAAATTCCCGCAACCAAGAGAAACAACGTAAAGAGGTACATCAAAACAAGCAATAAACCCCCTCGTTTTGCAAACCGCTTAGTGTATTGATCAGCTTCTTTGTAGAGAGCCCCTGCAGTTACGAGAGCACCTACAATCAAAGATGCGTAAGCTATAAATGCGTCCCACATGGATTCTCTCAATACTTCAGAAAACAGTAGAAGTATATTGGTAGGGTATCGTGCGACCGTCGTTGAGCGTCAGGCTCCACAAGAACCCAAAGAACCTCTCCGTTGGATTGGCGGCAACTAGCTCCTCACTCGGCTCGCATTCCGTTACCACCAACTTTTTTAGATACACGAAGCCGTGTCCCGGGCGAATGACCTCTAGCGGTGTGTCTTTGACCTCGTCGCCGTAAATGCCAGCAACCCTTTGCCAGACGGAAACATCCTCGGTCCAGACGGACGCAAAATGATATTTCTGTAGGAAGCCCGTTAGGCGTTGCCTAAATAGGCTAAACGAAAACATATCGGCCAGCATCTGTGCCTCCGCACTGAAGACGACAGTCTCGGAAGCGTCTATTTCCGTTAGTGCTGTGTCCAGCTTCTCGAGAAGCGTTCTAGACTCTTCATTCCGCGTTAACCTACTGTGAAGAACCCAATCACAAAAAAATGTAAGCGTCGCGCTCTCATCATCTCTGTGATGTTCCAAAAACTTCCGAATTTTCACCAACCCATATACCAGGTCGGGCCCATCAGCGGGTGGCTTGCTCAAATGCGCGTGTAGCTGACATTCGATTGAATTCACGGTCATTCTAAAGATTCTCCGAAGGTTCCGTTACGCCTACATAGATTGCACGGGGCGGGTGGCCGGAATTACCTGGGGTTAAAATTTATGGACACAGGGATGAATAGAGAGTAACACTGCGTCGTTTTTAGGGAAAGTAACGTGTTGTTGTGGCTGGGAAAGAGGAGACGTTCACTCGTCGGTGGGCGTCTAGAGTCTCTTGATTCACGGTCGTGCGCCACGCACCCGCGCTATAAGTGAAACGCTGGAAGAAAAGCTACCTCTAAGACGAAGATGCAGAGGTTGATTCCGGCGGAGATTCCGAAGGCTTGCAGGCGGCTGATTTCGTCGACTTCCTCGAACACCATCATGAGGACCGCGGTCCAGGCAATGGCGGCAAGGAGCGTGCCGGCGACGGGAATCAGTGTGAGACAGTTGACGAACCAGCCGAGAAGCAGCGGCCGCATCACTTCAATAAATTTGCCTTTTGCGCCAAAAAACCATTTCGCGATTGCGTGGCATAACGTGAGTTGAAGGAATGTGACCAAGGCAATTGCTAGTACAGAAAAAATCAAAGCGAATATAAGAACAAAAAGAAACACGGCTGGCCGGGTGTTGGGCGCGCGGCGGGTCAACAAAGGCAAAGTGCTGATCAACGTGACCAGAAGCGTTGCGATTAACCAAAAAACTATACTGAAGAATGTGGCCCGAGGGTCTTTGGCGTTGCGGCGAATTGCAACGTCGTCCCAGCGCGCGATCTTCCATGCCTCGCCGAGATAGTAAATTGGACCACCATTCAGCGGGGGTGGGGCATCGTCAGCGAGCAGAAGCTGCGCAGCGGGAGAAAAAGCGCCAGGGCAACTGTGAGAGAGGCCAAATTCCTGGTGACACAAATCACATTTCATTTCCGCTCCGCTCCCAGCAAGAACAAGAAAAAGTGGCGCTACTCTAGCACAAGCCGGGTGTCGGTGACTGCCTTCGCGGAAGTGGATCCTTCGCTTCAGCAGCTTTCAGGTTGACAGGTTACCTGAGGGCGTGATACTTGGGTTATGTGTCTACCCAAGAGGCGGGGTCAATGGTTGGACGGGGATGGATGGTGGGATGTGGACGATCGGCGGAACGCGGATGGGCGGTTGGAATTGTTGCAGGGGACGCTGGATTTATTGATTTTGCGGACGTTGCTATTTGGGGCGGAGCATGGGCAGGGGATTGCGAGAGCGATTCAGCAGGCTTCGGAAAAGGAATTGTTGGTGGAGCATGGAGCGCTTTATCCGGCGCTACAACGGCTGGAGGAGCGAGGGTGGATTTCGGCGAAGTGGGGAACGTCGTCGAACAATCGCAAGGCGCGATTTTATTCGTTGACGGCGGCGGGGCGAAAACAACTGGTGAAAGAAACGAACAAGTGGGAGCGGCTGGCGGGCGCGATTGGGCGGATTCTCGATCCGGCGCGGGAAAGGTAGCGCCATGTTTCGACGAAAACGCACGGCGAATGATTTTAGCGCGGAGATTGAGGAGCATATCCGGCTGGAGCGGGAGCGTTGGCGAGAGCAGGGAATGAGCGAAGAAGAGGCGCGGACTGCGGCGCGGCGGACGTTTGGCAACGTGATGCACGCGGAGGAGAGGTTTTACGAGTCTGGCCGATGGATGTGGTTGGAGCATATTTTGCAGGACATTCGTTACGGGCTGCGGATGATGACGAAGAGTCCGGGCTTTACGGCGGTCGCGGTGCTGACGCTGGCGTTGGGCATCGGAGCAAACACGGCGATTTTTAGTCTGATCGATGCGGTGATGCTGAAAATGCTGCCGGTGCAAAAGCCGCAGGAGTTGATGTTGCTGGCGGTGCGGGCTCCGAGAGGCTGGCAGGAGCCAGATGCGACCTTCAGCAATCCGGTGTGGGAGGAAATTCGCAAAGAGCAGGATGTTTTCTCTGGGATGTTTAGCTGGTCTGAATTCCAGCTGGATTTGGCGCCGGGCGGAGAATCCCACAATGTGAATGGAGTGTACGTCAGCGGAGATTTTTTTGGCGTGCTGGGGGTGCGTTCGGCGGCGGGCCGTTTGCTGGGGCCGAGCGATGATGTGCGTGGTTGCAGCGGGGCGGCGGTGTTGAGTTACGACTTTTGGCAGCGGCACTATGGGGGAGCGGAGAGCGCCGTCGGCGAAATGATCCGGCTGGATCAGCATTTATTTCCGATCGTGGGCGTGGCTGCGCGAGGATTTTTTGGCGTGGATGTGGGGAAACAGTTTGATGTGGCGGTGCCGATCTGCGCGGAAGGAGTCATTCCGGTATTTGGCGAGCCGGATGGGGCGAAATTTTTGAATAGGCCGTCGGCGCAATGGTTGAGGGTGATGGCGCGGCCAAAGGCGGGTGTTAGCAAGGAAGCGATTGGCGCGCGGCTGCGGATATTGTCGCCGGGAATATTTGCGGCAACGACGGCGCAAGAATGGACGGGCGACGAGCGAAAGGAATTTCTTGCGGGGACACTGCAGGTGCTGCCGGGGGGCGGCGGGATTTCAGATCTGCGGAGGGACTACAGCGAGGCGCTGGAATTGCTGATGGCGGTGGTCGGGCTGGTTTTGCTGATCGCTTGCGCAAATATCGCGAGCTTGATGCTGGCGCGAGCGGCGGGGCGGCGCAAGGAAATTGCGGTGCGTCTTGCGGTGGGGGCGTCGCGTTCGCGGGTGATCCGGCAACTGCTGACGGAATGCGTGCTGCTGTCCGTGCTGGGGGCGCTGCTGGGTGTGGTGCTGGCGCGATGGGGATGCGCGCTGTTGGTGCGATTTCTTTCGACGGCCGACCAGCGAGTATTTTTGGAGTTTGCTTTGGACGGGCGAGTTCTGGGGTTCACGACGGGAATTGCAATAGTGACGGGATTATTTTTTGGCGTGTTTCCGGCGCTGCGGTCGACGCGAGTGTCGCCGACGGCGGCGATGAAAGGCGCGGAAGCGGCGGAGGGAACGGGGAAGTCTCATCAGCGGGCGGGACGATGGATTGTGATTTCGCAGGTGGCGCTATCGCTTTTGATCTTGATTACGGCAGGGTTGTTCTTGCGGAGCTTCCGAAATCTTTTGACGCTAGATGTGGGCTTCGATCGAAATCATGTGCTGCTAATTGAAACGAGCGTTCCGCATCCAGATCTGCCTCCAGGGCAGAGAGCGATGCTTTACAAGAGGATATTGGAGCGATTGAGCGCGCTGCCTGGAACGATTTCCGCGAGCGAGTCTTTGGTGACGCCGATAAGTGGAGAAATGTGGGGGATGGATTTCCATCTGGTGAATGGCGGAGGGCCTGCTGGAGAAGAGGCGGACGCGTACATGAATTTTGTGTCGCCGGGATATTTTTCGACTTTTCATTCGTCGATTCTGGACGGGCGGAATTTTGATGAGCACGACGTTGCGAATGCACAGCCGGTGGTCATTATCAACGAGACGATGGCGCGGAAGTTTTTTCCGGGTTCGAGAGCGATTGGGCAATACCTGGTGACTCGAGATTTTATGAATGATCACCGGGAAAGAATGGCGCCGCCGCGAGAGGTAATTGGAATATTGAAAGATACCAAGTACCGGACGTTGCGCGAAGACAGCCAGCAGATTGCTTATCTCCCTATCGCGCAAGCGGAGGTGCTGAGCGATCCAGCGATATTCGAGATTCGGACGGCGGGGGATCCGGCGTTGCTGGCACGAGCAGCGGGAGAGGCGATTGCCGGACTGAACAAAAATATATCGCTGAATTTTCGAACGTTGGAAAGTCAGGTGGACGATTCGTTGCAGCGGGAGAGATTGCTGGCGATACTTTCCGGTTTTTTCGGCGGGCTAGCTTTGGTGCTGGCGATGATTGGGTTGTACGGAGTTTTGGCGTATAGGGTTACGCAGAGGCGCAAGGAGCTGGGGATTCGTCTGGCGCTGGGCGCGCAACGGAGCGCGATTCTGCGGCTGATATTGCGGGACGTCACAATTTTATTGTTATTTGGGATTGCGGGAGGCGTTGGGATTTCGTTGTGGACCACGCAGCTTACGCGGAAGTTGCTTTTTGCGCTGAATCCGCGCGACTTTACTACGATCCTTTTTTCTGCATTGATGCTGACGAGCGTGGCGCTGATTGCGGGATATCTGCCGGCGCGGCGGGCGATTCGGACGGACCCGATGATCGCGCTGCGGGACGAGTAAGACGTAAGCCATAAGAGCGCGGAAAGGCGCTATCTACAAAAAAGCGTAAGAGGCTGTAACATTTTGGCTGGCTTGGAACGTCTAAGGTTAAGCTAAAGCTAAGGGGTGGAGGTGCGCCCCGATGGACTGGGCTCGGGTCCTCCCGGCTCCGTTTCCCACGGACGAAAACTGGAAGGGATTGGCGATGTCGAGGAATGCGCGGATGAAATATCGAGGCGTGATTTTTGGCGCTGTATTGATGGCGGGATGCGGTGTGCTTGCGGGGCAGAGTAACGCGATGACGTTTCTGCCGATGGGCGTCGAACCCAGCAACGCGGTCGCGCTTCCGTCATCGGGTGCGGTGGCGTGGCGTACGGCTGTGGGGCGGGCGGCTGGTGGTGCGCAGGGTGGGGCGGGGCAGGCGTCGGCGGCGGGGAAGCCGGTTTTGGGAACGGTGAAGGAGATTACGGGGAAGAACATTGTATTGACGGTGGATGCGGGCGGCGAAGTGAGCGTGGCGATACAGGATGGGGCTCGATTGCTGCGGATTGAACCGGGCGAGAGGGATTTGCGGAAGGCTACGCCGCTGGAGTTGAGCGATTTACAGGTCGGCGACCGAGTATTGGTGCGGGGGAAGACGGCGGAGGATGGGAAGTCGGTGGCGGCGACGTCTGTGATCGCGATGAAGAGGACGGATATCGCGGCAAAGCAGGCGCATGAACGGGATGAGTGGCAGAGGCATGGAGTGGGCGGGCTGGTCAGCAGCGTGGATCCAGCGGCGGGAAATATAGTGGTTGCGACGATGAGCGCGGCGGGGAGTAAGTCGCTGGTGATCCATGTGGGTGGCAGCACGGTGTTGCGGCGGTATGCGGCGGGGTCGGTGAAATTTGATGATGCGAAGGTTGCGCCGATTGACGAGATCAGGGCTGGGGATCAGTTGCGGGCGCGGGGAACGCGAAGTGCGGATGGGAATGAGCTGACGGCGGACGAGATTGTGTCCGGGTCATTTCGGAATATTGCGGGGACGATTAGCGCGATTGATGCGGCGGCGGGCACGATGACAGTGATGGATTTGGCGACGAAGAAAGCGGTGGTGGTGAAGGTTACGGCGGAATCGCAGTTGCGAAAATTGTCGCCGATTATGGCGCAAGGAATTGCGGCGAGATTTAAGGCGGCACAGGCGGATGGAGCAGCGGCGGGTTCTGCGGCAGCGGGACAGAAACCAGCGGAACCTCCTAGCACAGGCGGAGCGGGTGCGGGTGCGGGTGGTGCGGCGAACGGGCAAGGTGGCGCGGGTCGTGGAGGACGCGGTCCGGGCGGCGGCGGAGATTTGCAGCAGGCGATCAGCCGGATGCCGGCGGCAACTTTGGCGGATTTGAAAAATGGCGATGCGGTGATGATCGTCACAACAATTGGTGGAGCAAACGGCGAAGTGACTGCGATCACTTTGCTGGCGGGAGTTGAACCGATTTTGCAGGCCTCGCCGAAGGGCGGGGAGTCCATTCTGTCGCCGTGGAGTTTGAGCGGTGGTGCAGCAGGCGGCGACGCACCGACGCCGTGACGCAGGTCCGGCCAAAATAACCCAGCAGGTTTCAGGAGAATAGATGAAGAGTTTTGGAAAGACGCGGAATTGTGCGGTGATGATTTTGTGGCTGGTCTTTGCGCTGGTGGTGGCGCGTCCAGTGGCGGCGCAGACCGATACGGGGAATTTGCGCGGGCTGGTGACGGATCCGTCGGGGTCGGCGGTGGGGAACGCGACGGTAATTATAAGCACAGCGACAGGCAGTGCCACGAACGGGACGACGACGTCGGACGGAGTCTATTTGATTAAAGGATTGGCGCCAGGAATTTATGGCGTGAAGGTGGTGGCGCAGGGATTCAACATGTTCGAAGGTGCCAACCTAAAAATTGTGGCGGGACAAACGCAGACGTTGAACGTGAAGCTGACGATTGAAACGCAGGAGCAGAAAGTCACGGTTACGGATAAGAGCGGAGCGGCGCTGGATGTCGACCCGGCAGCGAACGCGGGCGCGATTGTGATGCAGGGGAAGGATTTGGAGGCGCTGTCTGACGATCCAGACGATTTGCAAGCGGATTTGCAGGCGCTGGCGGGACCTTCGGCTGGTCCGAACGGCGGGCAGATATATATTGATGGATTTACGGGCGGGCAACTGCCGCCGAAGGCGTCGATTCGCGAGATTCGAATTAATCAGAATCCGTTTTCGGCGGAGTACGACAAGTTGGGGTATGGACGTATTGAGATTTTGACGAAACCGGGCGCGGATCAGTGGCATGGGCAATTTATGATGAGCGGGACAGCGTCGCAATTCAATTCGCGCAATCCTTTTGAGGCGTTGCCGGCGGGGACGGAGCCGCCGGGGTATGAGTCGACACAATTCGGCGGAAATGTCGGCGGGCCGCTGAGCAAGAAGGCGTCGTTCTTTTTCAACTATGAGCAGCGGAATATTAATAACTTGAATGTGGTGAGCGCGACAATTGTGGATCCGACGACATTTGCGATTACGCCGTTTAGTGACGCAGTGCCAAATCCGAATACGCGCATAAATTTTAGCCCGCGCATCGATTATCAGGTGAGCGGGAGCAATACGCTGACGGCGCGATATCAGTATTATCACCAGACGCAGGATAACGAGAGCGTGGGGGCGTTCAGTTTGGCGTCGCTGGGAACGAATCAGCTTAGTTCCGAGAGTACTTTGCAAGTGACGGACACGCAAAATATCAATCCGAAGACGATTAATGAGACGCGATTTCAGTACATACACGAAGTTGCGAATCAAAACCCGGTGAGCACCGCGCCCGAGGTGACGGTGCAGGGAGCGTTCAATACTGGGGGAAACAAGAGCGGAACGAACGACGACACGCAGAACCGGTATGAATTGCAGAACATTACGTACATTAATTTTGGAGCGCACTCGCTGAAAGTGGGGGGAAGGCTGCGGTCGACGCAGGACGAGAACTCGACCGACAATAATTTTAACGGAGTGTTTTCGTTTGGTTCGCGGGCGCAACCGGGCTGCGTGCCGACGGCGGGAAATAATTGCGAACTGACCGGGTTGCAGGCGTTTCAGCTTACGCTGCAGGGTCAGGCGCAGGGACTTCCGTTTGCGCAGATTCAGGCGAACGGCGGCGGGCCGAGTTTTTTTTCGTTGAGCAGCAACGGGATGGGCAGAGCGGCGGTGCAGGTTTCGTACTTTGACGGAGCGCTGTTCGCGCAAGACGACTGGAGATTGAAACCGAACATTACGCTGAGTTATGGATTGCGGTATGAGACGCAGAACAGTATTGGCGATCACGCGGATTTTGCGCCGCGGGTGGGACTGGCTTGGGGACTTGGCGGGCATGCGAAGGGAGCGTCGCCAAAGACAATTCTGCGATTGGGATTTGGGATTTTTTACGATCGGTTTACTACGGACGATATTTTGACGCAGGAGATTGAGAATCCAGCGGTGCAGCAGACGTTTTTGGTACAGAACCCGGGATTTTTTACACCTAACCAGGCGACGGTGCCGACTGGCTTGGTGGCTTCTCCGCAGACGCAGTACGTGCCGAATCCGAATTTGCATACGCCATACACGATCCAGACGGGCGTGACAGTGGAACGGCAACTGACGAAGGTTGCGAACCTGTCGGTGACATATTTGAATTCGCGCGGGAACGATCAGTTTTTTTCAAATTTTATCAATGCGCAGCCGCTGGGACAGCCCACTCCGAGCGACATTCAATTTCAGTATCAATCCAGGGGAATTTTTCGACAGAACCAGTTGATTGTGAACACGAGCGTTCGCGCGGGAGCGAAAGTTTCGCTGTTTGGATACTACGTGCTGAATTATGCGAACAGCGACACGTCTGGAGCGTCGTATGTGCCGTCCGATCCAGCGAATCCGATGCTGGATTATGGGAGGGCGTCGTTTGATTACCGGCACCGGGTATTCTTTGGCGGGACCATCAGCTTGCCGAAGGGTTTCCGGTTGAGCCCGTTTATGACGGCGAGTTCAGGGCCGCCGTTTAATATAACGACCGGGCGCGATTTGTTTGGCGATGCGGTATTTAACGCGCGGCCATCGATTGCAGATTGCAGCGGCGGAGTGACGGCGGAAATTGTGCAGACGCGGCTCGGGTGCTTCAATTTGAATCCGGCCCCGGGCGCGGCATTGATTCCGATTAACGATGCGACGGGCGATCCGCGGTTCGCGTTGAATCTGCGAGTGAGCAAGGCGTTTGGATTTGGGAGATTGAAAGAGAGTGCAGGTGGGGGACAGGGTGGTCCCGGAGGACCGGGTGGCCCTGGCGGATTCGGCCGCGGACCGGGCGGTGGCGGACCGGGCGGCGGTGGGCGTGGCGGGGGAGGAGGAGGAGGCCCGCGCGGCGGCGGTGGTGGAGGGTTTGACGGTGGATCGAGCGCGCGGCGCTATACGCTGACGTTTTCGGCCTCGGCGCGGAACTTGTTTAATAACGTGAATTTGGCGGTGCCGATTGGAGATTTGAGTTCGCCGCGATTTGGATTTGCAAATGGGCTGGCAGCGCAATTTGCTTCAAATACGGCAAATCGAAGGATTGATTTGCAGGTGACGTTTGGATTCTAGGGAAAAGGCGGAAGTAAAGAAGTAATGAAGTAGCGAAGTAAAGATGACGCGGAATTGGGCTACCTGCTCGGGTATTTACGGTTGCGATGAACAGTTAATCAGAGGTCGGCGTCCACCGGCGGTTTTTTGTGTTTTGGTGGGCGCTTTCGTTTATCTACGATGATGCGGGTGGCGGCAGGGGCCAAGCCGGAGTTACGGGCTGCGCGACGAGCTTCCGTGCCGGGATCCAGAATTTGTTTCTTGCGTTTCTTCATTTTGAAGCCTGCGTTTTTTCTACTGCACTTCACTTTATAGATTCTTGTTGCTAACCGTTAGGTCCGGACCGGACCTAGTTTTTTGAGCCTCAGCCGGGTTTGTAGGCTGGGACGGATTCGTTTGGGCGGAACAGCGCTTCGAGGGGAACTTTTTGGCGGCCGGCTAGGTCGTTGGCGATGGCTTCGAGACCACTTTTGTCGAAGCCAGTGAAACTGAGTTTGACGATGCCGTCGGTATCGATCAGAAAAACAGTGGGGACGTTGGTCAGGCCGTAGCCGTTGGAAACGGGATAGCCCTTTTCGTCCGGGGCGACGGGAAAGGTGATGCCGTATTCGGAATTGAATTTGTTTGTGGCGCGGGCGTCGTCCTGGGAGATGCCGAGGAAGGTCACGGATGGGCCGGCGTATTTTTTGTAAAGGCGCTCGATGAAGGGAAAAGCGAATTGGCAGATGGGGCAGGAAACTTTGAAGAATGCGGCGACTACGGGGCCTTGACGGAGAAGAGATTGGAGCGAGTAGGATTTGCCGTCGAGGCCTTGCAGCGAAAATTGCGGGGCTGGGTTTCCCGCCGTGATGTGGGTCATTTGGGTGGTGTCCGTTCCTAGCCAGCGGGTAAGTCGCCGGAAGATTGACATGGGATAAGTTTAACTCAATGTTGCGGCGGGTGATTGGGAGAACGCCGACAGAGTGCCAATCGAGAAATGAAAAAGCCTGGCATTCCTAGGGAGATGTCTAGTGGATTTGGCGGGTCTTGCGGGACATGTAATCCATCAGCAGATATTGGCCGAGGGTGTAGGGAGTGGTGAAGTAGGCTTTGCCGCGGCACATCTGGGTGATTTTTTGGACGAAATTTACGAGGGAATAATCGCTGGCAAGCATGAATGTGTTGATCATGATTCCAGCGCGTTTACATTTGTTGACTTCCTGCAAAGTTTCGCCAACTACGAAGGGGTCGAGACCGAAAGCGTTTTTGTAAATGCGGCCATCTTCGAGAGTGAGGGCGGAGGGTTTGCCGTCGGTGATCATGATGATTTGGCGCATGTCTTTCTTCTGACGGAGGAGGATGCGTTGTGCCATGCGGAGACCTTCGCGGGTGTTGGTGTAGTACGGGCCGACCTGGACGCGGGCGAGTTCGCCGAGAGGAATTTCTTCAGCACTGTCGTGGAAGAGGACCAGACTGAGAGTGTCCCCGGGATATTGAGTGCGGATGAGATGAGAGAGGGCCATGGCGACGCGCTTGGCGGGAGTGAAACGATCTTCGCCGTAGAGGATCATGCTGTGGCTGCAATCGAGAAGGACCACGGTGGCGCAAGAGCTGTGGTATTCGCACTGGTGGACCATGAGGTCGGAGTAAGTGATTTCGATGGGGACTTTAGCGCCGTCGCGACGGACGGCGTTGAAGAGAGTTTCCGGGACGTCGAGATTTAGAGTGTCGCCGAATTCGTAAGGGCGAGAGACACCGCTGGCTTCGATGCCGGTGGCGAGGTCTCGAGTGTCGTGGCGGCCAAAACTGCTGCGACCGAGCGAGCCGAGGAGATCTTGCAGAGTTTTGAAACCGAGAAAGTCGATGGTCTTGTCGGTAATTTCAAAGCGAACTTCGTTTTGGCGGTCTTGCGGCTGGCCGATTTGCCCGCGTGCGCTGGTTTGCGGTGGCGGAGTGATTTGCGGAGGCTGCTGCGGATTGATGTAGCCTTCGTGGCCCATGCGCTCGATTAGTTTGTCGAGGAGTTCGCGGATGGCGTCGTTGTCGGTGGATTGCGGATTGTTAAGCATGTTGCGGAGTTCCTGGGACATGGCGTCATCGGGAAGGAGGTCGCCTTCCTGGAGGGCGCGGAGGATGGCTTCGCGCAGAGCTTCCATGGACTTTTCCGGGTCCATTTCGCTGACGCCGTAGAATTGCGACTCGAAACCGCTCTGGAGGAAGAAGTCGCCGAGGCGTTTGACGAGTTCTTCGAGGTCGATGGAGTCGGCGGGGTCGCCAGTGTATTTGCCGTATTTTACAAATTTCATTGAGGTGTCTCGCGGATGGTGGAGCAAGTTAAACGAAGGGCGCAGCACTGCTGCGCCCCTACAAAATCACGAAGCGGCGCGGTGCAGGTTGCCGCGCGGCGCGACGATTGAAGGGCGCAAATAATTTGGTGGCGCATCAGTTGAATTGGCGGCGGGGCGGGCGGCCGGGAGTTTCGCGATGTGGTTCAGGTTGGCGGGGTTTTTCGGCGTAGTAGCCGCGCTCTTCGCTGCGTCCGATGCGGCGATGGGCCCAGAGGCCATCGAGGATCATTTCGGCTGCGGCAGCGACGGCGCCGTGGTCTTTGCGGTCTCCAACATCGAGACGGCCGACGTGTTCGAAGAGGTCTTTGATATTGGAGAGTTGTTCGTAGCGTTCGGCGGTGGTGTTTAGCTCGGGCATTTTTAGCTCGCCGCCTAGTTCGAACCACTGAATGACGGGTTGAAAATTTACGTCAGAAAAATGTTTGGTAAAAACACGGCCAACGGCGGTTCGGATGAGTTCGCGAGCGATGGTGTCGGCACCCTTGAGTTCGCCCTCGTATTCGAGTTCGAGCTTGCCGGTGATGGCGGGAAGAGCGGCGTAAATATCGGCAATGCGGACGATGGCGGTTTTTTCGCCGGTGCGGACGGCGCGTTGCTCGGCATTGCTGGTGGCGCTTTCCAAAGTGGTGATGGGAAGACGCTGGCTGACGCCGGAACGCTTGTCGACGCGCTTGTCTTCGCGGGCCTGAAAGGCGATCTCTTCGACAACCTGGCGGAGATATGTGGGGACTTCGATTTTGCGAGCAGGATCGCGACGGAGCCAGGCTTCCTGGTGAGTGATGGTCATACCTTCGGCGACGGAGGATGGATAGTGAGTGCGAATTTCCGCGCCGATGCGGTCTTTGAGCGGGGTGATAATTTTTCCGCGAGCGGTGTAGTCCTCGGGATTGGCGGTAAAGACGAGCAGGACATCGAGCGGGAGGCGGAGCGGGTAGCCCTTAATTTGAATGTCGCCTTCCTGCATGATGTTGAACAGGCCGACCTGAATTTTTCCGGCGAGATCTGGGAGTTCGTTGATGGCGAAGATACCGCGATTGGCGCGAGGGAGCAGGCCGTAATGAATGGTTAGCTCGTCGGAAAGATCGCGGCCACCGCGAGCGGCGCGGATGGGATCGACATCGCCAATGATGTCGGCAATGGTGACATCGGGAGTGGCGAGTTTTTCGACGTAGCGATTATCGCGAGCCATCCAAGCGATGGGAGTGGCGTCGCCTTCGGAGGCAATTTTTTCGCGGCAGGCGCGGCAAATGGGCTGAAAGGGGTTGTCGTTAATTTCGCAGCCGGCGACGACGGGAATTTCTGGGTCGAGCAGATTGGCCAGGCCGCGAAGGATGCGGCTCTTTGCCTGGCCGCGAAGGCCGAGCAGGATGAAATTGTGACGAGAGAGCAGGGCGTTGACGATTTGCGGCACGACAGTATCTTCGTAGCCGTGCACGCCGGGGAAGAGCGGCTCTCTTTTTTCGATGGCGCGGAGGAGATTGCGGCGAATTTCGTTTTTAACGGAGAGGGAAGCGTCGCGTGCGTCGAAATCCGGGATATGGCGGAGTTCGCCGAGGGTGCGCGGCTTGAGATGCTCTGATTTCGATTGGACTGAGCCGCTTTGCGTCATGAGGCCCACTTTCTTGCGGCGGTTGCGCCGTGAAAAGTTTTTGCGATTCTAACCGTGCCGCGATGCAAGTTCTAGTTCAAACCGTTACCGTTGCCGCCGGCGGCTTGACGCAACGTTTTCTCTCTCTTTTGTAGATGCGGCGCCCACTCGCGAAGGTAGCCCGTCAGGCGCTCCTGGCGATCAGTTTCGCTGCGCAGCTCGAGGATGCGCTGTTTCCAGAGGAGATCCAGCGGCAAGGTGGCGGCGATTATGTAAGAAAGGCGCGCCGAGGGATTGGTGGAGAGATTCTTGGGATAGTCGCCGAAAATAATGGTGTGGCAGGTTTCGTAGAGTTCGACCAGTTCGGGATTGTGCGGTGGATCAGCAGGCTGGGAGTGGTCTTCGAGATAGTCGACGTGGCCTTCAACGAGCGCTTCTTCATTGGGCGTCTCCACAGTGAAGAGTTCGAGGACGCGGAAGGGGGCGCTTCCGACGGTGAGGATGTCCATTCGACCGTCGGAATGGCGGTTGAGGACTTCGACAATGCGAGCGGTACAGCCGACGCGAACGACGCCTCTGGGCATGGCGAGGAGCACGCCAAATTCGTCTTGCGTTTCCAAGCAGCGGTTGACCATGCGCCGGTAACGCGGTTCGAAGATGTGCAGGGGAAGAGGGGCGCCGGGCAGGAGGACGACGTCTAGAGGAAACAACGAAATTCGGTCAGGGCGTGAAACTCCCATGAGGCATGATACCAGAACGGGCGGATGGCGTTTTGTTGGCGAGTGCGCGTGCGGAGTGGAGAGACGTCGCGCCGCTAACTGATTTCGGTGAGGAGGCTTTCCAGTTCGGATTGCGCGTGAGTGTCGCCCTTTTGGGAGGCGGCGGAGATACCGGAGTTTAGGATTTGGCGGGCTTCGTCCTGGCGTGATTCGCGGACGAGCATTTGCGCGTACATGAGATAGGCGGGGACGTAGGCGGGGTCATTTTGGAGCAGGCTGCGGAAATGTTCGTCGGCGGACTTTGCGTCGCCGGTATTCATGCATTCCATCGCCAGGCCGTAGCGGGAGAAGGAGTCGTCGGGCTTCTTGGTTACGAACTCTTCGAGCAATTGGCGGCGGGATTTTTTGGGATTGGTCATGGGCGTTACGTATTATACGGGGACGGGGCGGTCGGCCCAAGTTTGGCGGTGGTGTTCTTGGAATGTTAGTGAGGAGAAGGCTGGTGCCGAAAAAACGAGATGGTGGAGTGGGGCGGGTGGGTAAAGCGGTGAGCGTTTCGAGGTCGGAGATGGCGGAGGTGGTTTTGCCAGCGAAGACGAACGCGCTTGGGAAATTGCTCGGCGGACATGTGATGCACCTGGTGGATATTGCGGCGGCGATGGCGGCGGAGCGGCACGCGAATAGTTATGTGGTGACGGCGTCGGTGGATTACATCGATTTTCGGAATTCGGTGAATTTGGGGGAGATCGTAATCTTGAAATCGCAAGTGAATCGGGTTTTTAATACGTCGATGGAAATTGGCGTGGAAGTGTATTCGGAAAATGTTTTGACCGGGGAGCGGAAACATACGACTACGGCGTTTGTGACGTTCGTGGCGATTGATGAGAATACGCGGCTGCCGAAAGCGGTGACTCCGTTGATTTTGAAGACGGCGGAAGAAAAGCGGCGGTATCGGGAGGCAGCTGGACGACGGAAAGTCCGACTGGCGTTGCGCTATGGGAAAAAAGGCCGCTGATTTATTTTGAGGCGCTGACCCAGATCGGCGTGCTGGTGGGCTGCGAGCTGCCGCCGGCTGGTTCTTCCGTAACGGCCAGGGCTTGCGTGCCGCCGGGAACATCTGGCGGATTGGCGACCATAAAGACGAGTTTGCCCTCGGCATTGGGCCAAGCCATTTCCGAAGGCATGGGTTTGCCGCCGGGAGTCTTTGGAATCAACCACAATTGAAAAACGCGATGGTTGGAAGGCATGGGGATTTTCCAGCCGGTGACCACGATGCCCATGGTGGGATGCCACACGGCTTCCAGTTTTGGCATGGCGGGATTTTTGCACGGAAGACTTATTTTAATCGATGCAGGGTCGCTGAGAATGAGAGCTTCATGAGCTTGCAGTTTGGCGACGGTAAGTTCTTGCTCCAAGGCGTGGCGTTTGGCGATTTCGTCCGAGGCACGTTGGTTGGTGGCTTGAATTTCGCGCTGCAGACGGCGGCTATCCCATGCGGAGTAGGTGGTCAAGATGAGCAAGGCCGCTACCGCTGCCCAGAGCCAGTAGGGAACAGGGATGCTTGTCGATGTATTTGCAGGCTGCCGAGCGTTGGATTGATCGGCGCGGACGGCTTGCAACAGGCGGCCGCGCAGCATATCTGAAGGCTGCTCGGTCGGTGCCAGATATGCGAGCTGAGATGTTAGCCAACGCGCTTCCTGCAGAGCGGTGGCGCACTCCGCGCAGCCGGTGGCGAGATGCGTTTCGAGCGCGGCGCGTTCTTGCGCGTCGAGCGTGCCTAGGGCGTAGGCTTCGATCAGCTCGCGAAACTGGTCAGCGTTGCTCACGTAGCTTGCAAACCTTCCTTCAAACGCAACAGTCCATTGCGAATCCAACTTTTTACGGTGCCGAGAGGCTCGCTGAGTTTCTCGGCAATTTCCGAGTGACTTAGTCCTTCGAAATAGGCGAGTTCGATGGCTTTTTTCTGGTGCGGATTCAGCGAGGTCATTAGTTGACGCACTTGTTCGGCGCGGCGCTTTTCGTCGATGGCTTTTTCGTAGTTGGGCGCGGCGATGGCGACTTGCGGTAATTCTTCGGTTTGGTCTTCGCGGCGGCGCTGGCGCTCGCCTTTCAGACGAAGATGATCGAGAGCGCGATTGCGAGCGAGGGTGAGAAGCCAGGGCAAGACGGGGCCGCGAGCGGCGTCGTAACGAGAAGCGTTGCGCCAGAGCTGAAGGAAGACGTCTTGCACAACTTCTTCTGCCGTAGAAGCTTGCCGGAGAATGCGCAGGACGAGCGAGTAAACGAGATGTGAATGGCGATCGTAGAGCTGTTCGAAAGCGTTCACATCCTTTTGAAGAAGCCGGTGCAGGAGCGTCGCGTCGGGCGACACTTCGGGGTTATTGGAGGGTGAGAATGCCGCCAAGAACACGAGTCTGGCTTCTTTGTCTCCCGAACAGATATACGGAAAAAACCGTAAGACGGATGAGTTTACCGCAAGATTGGACGCTGCGGGTGCGAATGCGATTTCAGTATCGTGAAGGCTGGAGGGTGGAGCGAATGATTGCGTCGGCTACGGATTGAGCGTGTTCGATGCAGGCTCCGGCGGAGGGCCCGCGGAGGTAGTTGCCGGTTAGCCAGAGATTTGGCGAGCGGAGGCGCAATTTTTCGAGGGTGTCGAGGCGAGCGCTGTGGCCCAAGTTGTATTGAGGGAGCGCGCGAGGATAGATTTCGACATTGGAGAAGATTGGAGTTTGCTGAATGCTGAGGAGAGGGGAGAGTTCGCCGTGGGCAATGGTGGTGAGTTCGTCTGCGGACAGAGACGCGGCGGCGGGATCGGTGGCTCCGCCGATGAAGTTGGTCAGGAGTACGTGATTTTTTGGGGCGCGATTGGGAAAGAGGGAGGAATTCCAGACGGAGCCGAGGATGCGGAGTCCTGCGGAGCGGGGGGCGAGGAAGCCAAAACCTTGGAGATTGTGTCCGATGGAGGAACGCGGATAGCCGAGGGAAACTACGGCCAGGGAGGCGAACTCAATTGCGCCTAGAAGGGAATCAAAGGCGGGTTGGAGGCTTGACAGGAGTCTGCCGGTCACGTTTGGGGGTGTGGCGAGGACTATGCGATTTGCGTGAATGACACTGTTTCCGGACGCTGTGCGAAGAGTGACTTTGAAGGTCGGGACGGCGGCGTCTGCGTCTTGCTCAACGCTGAGAACCTCGGTGTTAGTGCGCAATGCGGAGCCAAGGTTTGCGGAAAGGGCGCGGATTAAGGTTTCGTTGCCGTCGCGAAAACTGAGCAAGCTTGGGCGCTGTTGATTTGCGGAGCGGGATTTCGCGGCGCGCAATCCGCGGATTATGCTGCCGGTGGAAAGTTCTGCTTCGTGGAGTTGTGGGAAGGCGCTGCGAAGGCTTAGGCGTTCTGGATCGCCGGCGTAAATGCCGGAGATAAAAGGGCCGACGAGGCGATCGAGGAGTTGAGCGGAAAATTTGCGGCGGACAAAGTTGGCTATCGATTCGTCCTTTTGCGGAGGCGCGGTGTTGCCGAAGATGTCGCGCGCCAGAGACCATTTTGTTGCGAGATCGAAGATGGGCGATGCGATGAACGCGGGAGGGTTCAATGGGACGCGCCGAAGTGTGCCATTGATTAGAACAAAGCGAGGAGCATCTTGCGGGGCTTCGACCAGGTCGCCCGCGATGCCGAGTTCCAGGCACAAGGCGAGGATTTCTGGCGTGCCGCTGAAACTTTGTGGACCGAATTCGAGCAGGAAGTCGTTGCGGCGTTCGGAACGGATTACGCCGCCGGGGCGTGTGGAGGCTTCGAGAACCTGGGCGTCAACCCCGGCTTTGCGCAGAGCGAAAGCGCAGGCCAAGCCTGAAATTCCGCCGCCAATTACGAGAGATGGGATAGTTTGAGTCACGGGAGTGGGCGACGACATTGTGGGCTAAAGCGTTTTCGAAAATAGGGGTTTGGAATCGAGATGCTGTTTTTCCAGATAGGGATCGAAAATCATGGCCAAGTTGCGGATAAAGATGCGTCCTAGCCAGGTGGCTTGGATTTTGCCGGAATCGAGCAGGACCAAGCCGTCTTCGCGAGGAAGTTCCAGGCGTTTGAGTTCCTCGGCGAAGTAATCGTCAAAATCAATTTCGAATTCCTTGGAGATTTCGTTTTTGAAGATTACGGTGTGGCAGAGCAGGCGGCTGATTACGGCGCGACGAAGGCGATCATCGGCGGAAAGATGGTAGCCGCGCATGGTGGCGATGCCGCGGTCGGCGACGGCTTTTTCCCAGTCGACCAGGTTGCGTTGGTTTTGCGCGTAAGCGTTTTGGATGCCGCTGATCGCGGTGACGCCCATGCCGTAAAGATCGGCGCCGGACTTGGTGGTGTAGCCCTGGAAATTGCGGTGAAGGGTGCGGTTTTGCTGGGCGGTGGCTAGCTCGTCGCCGGGTTTGGCGAAGTGATCCATGCCGATGTAGAGGTAACCGGCATCGAGAAATTTCAGCAGGCCGGTGCGAAAGATTTCAAATTTTTGCATGCCTTCGGGGAGGAAAGTGGTAAAGGCGCCTTGCTGCTTTTTTAGCCAGGGAACGTGCGCGTAGCTGAAGAGGGCTATGCGGTCTGGAGCGAGTTGCAGGATTTGGTCGACGGTGTGATCGAAGCGCTCCGCCGTTTGGTGGGGCAGACCGTAAATTAGATCGACGTTAATGCTCTGGAAGCCGAGATTTCGCGCGGCGACCAGGAGATCGCGAGTCACTTCGAAAGGTTGAACACGATTGATGGCTTTCTGGACATCCGCGTGGAAGTCTTGAATGCCCATGCTGAGGCGATTGAAGCCAAGGCGGCGGAGAGTCTGCAGATGTTGCCGCGAGGTAACACGCGGGTCGATTTCAATACCGATTTCAGCATCGGGAGCGAAATTGAAGTGTTCGCGGCTGTAGCCGAAGAGATCTTCGATCTGGTCCGGGGAGAGATAAGTGGGCGTGCCGCCGCCCCAATGGAATTGGACTACCGGGCGTTCCTTGGAAATGCTGCGGCTTACGTGATCGATTTCCTTTTTTAGGACGGAAAGGTATGGCTCGGCGACACGCTTGTCTTTTTGGATGATCACGTTGCAGGCGCAAAAGAGGCAGAGGCTTTCGCAGAACGGGATGTGCATGTACAGGGAGGCTGGAGACTCGGCGGCGTTTGCCTCGGCGTGAACCTGTTCCAGGTCGGTGGGGCCGAAGGAGTCGGTCCAAACGGGGGCAGTAGGGTAACTGGTGTAGCGGGGGCCGGGACGGTTGTAGCGAGCAAGGAAATCCTCGCTGACGTGGAGTTCGTCATGCATTTGCCGTGGAGTTGGATTTGCAAGCGTCATTGCGTCAGGGTCATCGCCGAAAGCTGATCCGATTCAACATCATTCGATCACCGCAAAATCGTGTACCGGAATTAATGGCTCAGCGCAGGATTCGTTTCGCCCACTTCTGCCTGCTGGCCGGTTTCGATAAAAAGTTTTGCATGCTCGACGGGAGTATGCTGCAGGATGCCATGTCCCAGATTGAGGATGTGGCCGACGCCGTCCAGGCTGGCGACGGTGTCTCGCGTAATTTGGCGGATTTCTTTGGGCGGGAAAAAGAGAACGGCGGGATCGACATTGCCTTGCAGGGCGATGCCGGGGCCGAGGGAGCGGCGCAGGTCGCGAAGATTGATGCGCCAATCGACGCTGAGCACCGAAGCTCCAGATCGGGCGATGGCCGGAAGCAAATGATGTGATGCCTTGGTGTAGTAGATGATCGGAACGGAGCTGCCGAGTTCGGAAATAATTTCTTGTACGCTGGGGAGAGCGAAATCTTCGTAATCCGGAGAGTTTAGCTCTCCGCACCAAGTGTCAAAGAGCTGCACGGCGGCGGCTCCAGCGGCGATTTGAGCTCTGAGATAGAGAATGGTGACTTGGGAGATGCGGTGGAGCAGGGCTCGGAAAGTTTTGGGATCGCCATGCAGAAGGCTTTTAGTGACGGCGAAGCCTTCCTTGGTACGGCCTTCGACCATGTAACACGCGAGAGTCCAGGGAGCGGCGGCGAAGCCGAGGACCGGGACTTCCGAGCCGACCTCGCGAACGATGCGGCGAATTGCTTCGGGAAGGAAACCGGTTTCTTGCTCCGGATCAAAGAGTTTTAGGGCGTCGACATCGGCGCGGGTGCGAACCGGCTGGGGAAGATTGGGGCCGCCGTCGCCGATTTCGAGCGGAAGACCCATGGCTTGGGCGGGAATGAGAATGTCCGAGAAGACGATGATGGCATCAACGCCCAAACGCCGGAAAGGCTGGAGGGAGACTTCCGCCGCCAAGTCGGGGGTCTTGCAGACATCGAGAAACGAATGTTCAGCGCGAATGGCGCGATATTCGGGCAGATAGCGGCCAGCTTGACGCATCATCCAGACGGGAACGCGAGGAACGGGTAGGCTGCGGCAGGCGCGCAGGAATAAGTCTTTGCGATTAATGGGCGTGGCGAGAATTTGGGTATCCGTCCGAAGCTAAGCATAACAAATCCCGGGAGAGGTTGCTGACGCGGGTGAATGTGTAGCGGAGCGCGGCGGTGGGCTATACTCTAAGGTTGAGAGTGCGCGGGAAGCGCGAAAACGCGAGATTCTGGCGCTTCCGGCAGTGAACGCGAAACGAATTCGATGCCTCACTATCTATTCTTCATTCTTACTGTGGCAGCCTATGGGTTGAGTTGCGCCTACTATGTGAGATTTTTGTATACGGGCCGGGAAATTACCGGGCGAATTGGGACGGTCCTACTGGTGTTGGGATTGGTTGCGCACTATTTCGCGCTACTGGAGCGATCGCGCGGCATGCATACAGTGCCATATCACGATTTGTATGGATCGATGTCGCTATTTGGCTGGCTGCTGGCGCTGACATATTTGGTCTTGGAGTTGTATCACCGGCAGCGATCCGTGGGCGCATTTGTTTTGCCTTTTATTTTGGTGTTCTTTTTGGCGTCGCAACTGGCCCCACCGGACCGGTTGGCGCCTGCGCCCGCGCATGGACCGTCGTTTGTGTTTCACGTCACGCTGAGCATTTTAGCGTATGCGGCGTTTGGGCTTTCGTTTGTGCTGAGCCTAATTTTTTTGACCGAAGACCGGCTTTTGCGGAACCGCAAATTCAGCAACATGGTTTGGAGGCTCCCGCCGCTGGAGTTACTGGAGAAAATGAGCCGATCCAGCGTGCTCATCGGCTTAGTGACGATTGCTATCGGGACATTTTTGGGGTTTATTTGGGTGGATCGTTTGACGGGCCAATACTGGTATTACGATCCGAAATACATGGTGACGCTCTTGGTTCTCTTCCTGTACATCGCGTATATGCAACTGGCCCGGACGAACTCCTGGCGCGGTGCGCGGGCGTCTTTGTTGTGTGTATTCAATTTTGTTGTGGTGATATTGAGCTTTACGGTGGTGAATCTGTATCTGTCGCATAGTCATCGGTACTTTTAGGAGCACGCGGCGCAGATGGAAATTGTTCTCGTAGGACTGAATCACCTGACGGCGTCGGTAGAAGTGCGCGAACAGGTGTCTTTCAGCGCCGAGCAGGCGCAACGGGCCGCGAAGGAATTACGAGAGCGCGGAATTTTGGAAGAAACGCTGGTGCTTTCGACGTGCAACCGAAGCGAGGTCTATGGAGTGCCGCCGGAGACTTCGCACGAATGCGCGGCAGGGCTGTCGTCGTTCCTGAGTGAATTTCATGCGGTGCGTCCGGACGTTCTGTCTGGAGTGCTTTACCATCATTACGACCGCGCGGCGGTGAAGCATCTGTTTTGTGTCTCTGCGGGACTGGATTCAATGATGCTGGGCGAGGCGGAAATTTTGGGGCAGGTGCGGGAAGCTTACCGAACCGCGCATGAAACAGGTGCGACCGGGCCGGTGCTCAACCGATTATTTCAGGGCGCGTTGGAAGTGGGGAAGCGGGTACGGACGGAAACGGAATTGGGCGCGAGGCCGATGTCGGTGGCAGCAGCGGGCGTGAAATTGGCGGAGCGAATTTTTGGGAAGATGGGAAAACACAGCGCTCTGGTTTTGGGAGCGGGAGCGATCAGCGAGCAGGTGGTTTCGGCGTTGCGGGATCGCGGCATAGCGAACTTGTTCGTCATGAATCGCTCGCGCGAGCGCGCGGAAGAGCTGGCGAAGAGATATTCCGGAAAAGTGATTGAGTGGGGAAGATGGGATGCGGCGCTGCTGATGCCGGATATTGTGGTGTCGTCGGTGTCGGCGGATGAGCCCATCTTGCGCCGCGAAGAGATTGCCAGTGCGATGGGAGCGCGTGGCAATCGCCCGCTTTTTTTGATGGACTTTGGGATGCCTCGGAATATTGAGGCTACGGCGGCAGAAGTCTACAACGTGTATTTGTACAATCTGGACGACTTGACCGAGATCGTGCAGCAGAACCGGCAGGCGCGCGAAAGTGAGATTCCGCGTGCTGAGGGAATTGTCGAAGAGCATGTGACGAAATTTCTTTCGTGGCAGGCGAGCGTGGAACTGGCGGGTTTGGTGGAGGCGCTGCGTACTCGCCTTCGTACGGAGCGCGAATCGTTTTTGCGGCTGCGTTTATCGAGCGCCACGCATTTGAATGCAGCCGAACGCGAAGAGATCGACGGTCTAATGGATGAATTGATCGAGAAATTGGTGATAGCGCCGGCGGTTCATTTGAAGACAGAACGAGAGTTGCGGCGCAAGATCCAGAACGTGGAAGCGTTGCGCGATTTGTTTTTATCGGATCGAGGAAAATCGTGAGACCTCTGCGCATTGGGACGCGAGGTAGTTTGCTTGCGAAATGGCAGGCGGAGTTCATACGTAAGCAGCTGTTCCTGGCCACGAATGTGGAATCGGAAATTGTCATTATCAAAACGTCGGGCGACAAGCTGCAACATTCGCCGCTTATTAAAATTGGAGGCAAAGGAGTTTTCATCAAAGAGTTGGAAGATGCGTTGTTGGACGAAGTTATCGATGTGGCGGTGCATAGTGTGAAAGACATTCCGACGGATACGCCTTCGCGATTGTCTTTTCCGGCGGTGTGCAGGCGGGGAGATGCGCGAGATTGTTTAGTTTCGGGCAATGGCGCGACTTTGGCGAACTTACGGAGCGGAGCGCGGGTAGGCACGGGGAGTTTGCGACGACAGGCGCAGCTATTGCGGTTGCGTCCGGATCTGGATGTGCGGGATTTGCGAGGCAATGTGGATACGCGTCTGCGCAAGGTGGACAGCGGAGAATACGAAGCGGTGGTTCTAGCAAAAGCAGGGCTTGACCGGCTGGGTTGGGCGGGTCGAATTAGCGAGACGCTTTCGCCCGACGTTTGCATGCCTGCCGTGGGGCAAGGCGCCATTGCGGCCGAGTGTCGCCTCTCGGATACGGAAGCTGCCGAGGGGCTGGAGAAGTTGGACGATGCGGAAACTCGGAGGGCAATTATTGCGGAACGCTCTTTGCTGAAGGCGCTGCAGGGCGGGTGCCAGGTGCCGTTGGGTGCATGGGCACGTATGGAGCGAGACGAATTGGTCATGGAGGCCTGTGTTTGCTCGATTGACGGCGCGCAATATATCAAGCGGCGGTTAGCGGGGCCGGCAGAGCAGGCGGCGGAGCTAGGTCAGCAGATGGCGCAAGTGCTGATTGATGCGGGGGCGCAAAATATTCTCGAAGAAGTTAGCCGGCAGCGTGGCTGAATTCGTGGCGTCATCCTTGGCGGGGAAGCGAATTGTTGTTACACGAGAGGTTTCGCAAAGCACGAAGTTAGTTGAGGAACTTGGGCGGCGCGGCGCTATTCCCATACTTTTTCCATTGATTGCATTCGAGAAGCCGGACGATTGTGTTCCGATGAATGTAGCGATGGCGGAGATGGAGAAATTTGACTGGATTATTTTTACTAGCGAGAACGCGGTGAGGGCTGTGGCGGAGTGGCCAGGGCGCACGGAGTCTTTCTCTGGCGGAGAGTCACGTGATTCAGTTCGAGTGGCTGCGGTTGGAGCGGCGACGCGAGACGAAGCAGAGAAGGCTGGCTTTCGTGTAGATTATTTGGCGACGGAGAAGAGTGGGGCGGGTCTCGCGCAGGAAATTGGCAGAGTGCTAAAGGGGCGGCGTGTTTTTCTGCCCCGCAGTAATCGTGCGAACCCCGATTTGCCAGCCGCGCTGCGTGAGCATGGGGCGCTGTTGACCGAAGTGACGGTGTATAAGACGGTGAGGCCTGCTAATGCGAGCAGAGAAGGGCTCGAAGGAATTTTTCTTTCGGTTGTTGATGCCGTGCTATTTTTCAGTCCAAGCGCGGTACACAATTTCGCTGAGATTGGCGGGCGCGAACGGATTGCTGGTTTGCAGAAGGACATTGCGGTCGCCGCAATCGGGTCAACCACTGCCGATGCTGTACGCGAACTAGGGATTGAGACTATCCTGCAACCGGAAGAGCCGACGATAGAGGCGATGATGCGGACGTTGGAAATGTATTTTGCGGACTTAGCGGAAGTGAATGTGCAGGTCCAACCGAGATGAGTTTTCCCAAACAGCGACTGCGACGTCTACGCAAGACGGAAGAGCTGCGCGGTTTGGTGCGCGAGACGCGTTTGTCGGCGGCTGGGCTGATTTATCCGATGTTCGTTTGCAGCGGCGAAAAGGTACGGCGGGAGGTAGGCTCCATGCCGGGCATATTCCAGCAATCCGCGGATCAGATTGTGGAAGAGTGCAGGGAAGTAGAGTCGCTAGGGATCCCGGGAATCATTTTGTTCGGTTTGCCGCAATCGAAGGATGCGCGAGGAGCGAGTTCTTTGTTGGCAGATGGAGTCGTGCAACGGGCTATTGAAGGCATCCGGAAGGCGAAGCTGAAGCTGATCGTGATAACGGATGTTTGTTTGTGTGAGTACACGGACCACGGGCAT
The DNA here is from genome assembly GCA_036495905.1 of Candidatus Acidiferrum sp. Classification (GTDB taxonomy): domain Bacteria; phylum Acidobacteriota; class Terriglobia; order Acidiferrales; family UBA7541; genus Acidiferrum. Next base: position 35,863 of record DASXMB010000011.1, on the reverse strand, counting down.
TGCGGCGTGATTGAAAATGGGGATGTGGCAAACGATCCGACGCTGGAGATTCTGGCGGAGCAAGCGCTTTCGCATGCTCGGGCCGGGGCCGATATTGTGGCTCCTTCGGACATGATGGATGGGCGGGTAGGTGCGATTCGTACGAAGCTTGACGAAAATAAGTTTGAATCGACGGCGATCTTGTCGTATGCAGCGAAATATTGTTCGAGCTTCTACGGGCCGTTCCGCGAGGCGGCGGATTCCGCGCCGCAATTTGGGGACCGGCGAAGTTACCAGATGGATCCGGCGAACGCGCGCGAGGCTTTGCGAGAAGTCGCGTTGGACATCGAAGAAGGCGCCGACATGGTGATGGTAAAGCCCGCGCTGCCTTACCTCGATGTCATTCATCAGGTGCGCGAATCGTTTGACATACCGGTGGCGGCGTATAACGTGAGCGGCGAATATTCGATGATAAAGGCGGCGACACAGCGGGGATGGTTGGATGAGAAGCGTACCGTCCTTGAAGTGCTGACCGGAATTCAGCGCGCCGGAGCGGATATTATTTTGACGTATCACGCGAAAGATGCTGCGCGCTGGTTGGCTCGGTGAGGCCCCGGACCCAGAGATGACGGCAACCCAGAGCAAGCAAAAACGGCAGAGTCGCCGCAGCAGGGAAATTTTTGCGCGCGGCGAGAAAGTGCTGGTCGGCGGAGTTAATAGCCCGGTGCGCGCGTTTCGGTCGGTGGGTGGCGAACCGCTGATTATTGAGCGGGGCGAGGGGCAATATCTTTACGACGCGGACGGGAATCAACTGCTGGACTATGTGTGCTCATGGGGGGCGATGCTGCTGGGGCATGCACATCCAGCGGTGACCGCTGCCATTGCGGATCAGGCACGACGAGGAACTAGCTTCGGCGTTACGACGGAACTGGAAATCGAACTCGCAGAGCGAATCACGAGAGCGATACCGTTTCTCGAAAAGGTCCGGTTTGTCTCCAGCGGAACGGAAGCGACCATGAGCGCGGTGCGGCTGGCGCGGGGAGTGACCAAGCGCGACCTGATTGTGAAATTTGAAGGCTGTTACCACGGGCACGCGGATAGTTTTTTGTCCAAAGCTGGCTCCGGCCTTGCGACGCTGGGAATTGCGGAATGTCCGGGAGTGCCGCAGATGGTGGCGCAACTGACCTTGAATGCGCCGTACAACGATCTGTCGGCGACTGAGAGGCTGTTCAGAGAGCACAAAGGCAGAATTGCGGCAGTGATCGTGGAGCCGATCGCCGCAAACATGGGTGTTGTTTTGCCAGAGTCAGGATTCTTGCAGGGCTTGCGGGAGCTGACGCGAAAGAATGAGAGCTTGTTGATTGCGGATGAGGTCATCACCGGATTTCGGTTGCGGAATGGTTCCGCCCAGACAATTTTCGAAATTGAGGCGGACATCACGACGCTCGGCAAAATTATTGGCGGGGGCTTGCCAGTTGCAGCGTATGGTGCACGCGCAGAAATCATGAATCATGTGGCCCCGCTGGGAGCGGTATATCAGGCTGGAACCTTGGCGGGTAATCCTCTGGCGATGCGCGCGGGGATCGAGACGCTCAAGCAGTTGTCCGCCCCAGGGCTATATGAGGAGTTGGCTCGCCGGGCCGAGCGGCTGGTTTCGGGTATACGCAAAGCGCTCGCGGACACGGAGATTGTTGGGAAGGTGAATGCGACAGGCTCGCTGGCGACCGTTTTTTTTGCACACGGAGCGGTTCGGAATTACCATGACGCCAAGCAGTCCGATACGAACCAGTACGCGAGGTTTTTTCGGGAGATGCTGGATCGGGGAATTTTTTTTGCTCCTTCGCAGTTTGAAGCAGCGTTCTTGTCGATAGCGCATACGGATGGAGATATTGAGCGAACCGTGACGGCAGCGCGCGAAGTGTTCCATACGATGGCGGCCATGCAGTAAGGACTTCGGGAAATATTAAATACTGTACGTTCAGGAGGTTCGCGTGGAAGTGCGTGAAGGATTGGAATTGGGGGAGAATCATGCTGAGCATGGTGACAACCCTTTGACGTTGCCGGTGTCCGTAACGATTTCCATTTTGGCCGTGCTTGTAGCGGGAGCGACGCTGCTGGGGCACCGGGCCCACACGGAGGAATTGCTACTGCAATCTCAGGCGACGGACAAATGGGCATACTATCAGGCGAAAAACATCCGGTCTCGAAATATGCAGAGCACGGTGGACATGTTGACGTTGCTGCAGCCGAAGGATGAAGCAAGAGCCGAAGCTGGTCGTGAAAAGTACAAGAAAGAGGTGGATCGCTACGAATCCGATAAGAGCGACATTGGCGACGAAGCTAAAAAGTTGGAAGAGGAACGGGATGTGGTCGGGCGCCGCGCTGACCGTTTCGATGGTGGAGAGGGAATCCTCGAGGTTGGGCTAGTAATTTGCTCGGTGACGCTGCTGACTCGACGGCGAATGTTCTGGTACAGCGGGATGGCTATTGGAGCCGCCGGCGTAGCGCTGGTATTAACGGGACTTTTTGTTCACTAAGCCGGAATCGCGAGGGATGCACCGCAGCCAACATGCGCTACGCTGTCGCAGGAGGTGGAGTAGCTTTCCGGAGTTGCGCCAACTCGCCCGCCAGCAAATCGAAACGCTTTAGCAATTCTTCATGGCGCAGATCATCGGTGGCCGGTTTTCTGGCGACGAAGGTCAGCGTGCCCCCCGGCTCGATAACGCAGTGTTGAACTTCTCCAAGCGAGTCAAAACCTTGCTTGCGCGCAGCGGCAGCTAGTTGCTCCGTGGTAATCAGTTCTTTCTTCAGAAGCTCTGCTTGCACCTGACCGCCTTCGATTAGCACTTCCGAGCTGCCCTCCACGATCTGATCCAACTTGCGATGGTCGTAGAGGAAGCGGACCACCAGATAATTTACGATTAACAAAGCAGTCGCGCCAATTACTCCGCCGCTGACGCTGTTATCGTCGCCGATGATAGCGTTCTGTACGGTGTTAGAAAGGGTGAGCAGCACAACCAAATCGAAGGGATTCAGCTGCGCTAGCTCTCGTTTACCAGACAAGCGAAGACCAACCACCAGAAAAACATAAACAAAGATAGGCCGGAGGATTTTCTCCATCAGCGGTAAGCCCAAAACAAACATGTCTTTCCAAATTGAGTGCATTGCGAGAATCGCCTCCAAGTGAATGCGCGGCGTCGATCCGGTGCTCTGTGTGCCGCTATTTAGATCGCACCGAAAACGCAAACGAACCGTCCCAGGTGGCAATAAACTATACGCAACCTGTACGTCCGTACAGTCATTGTTTCGGCGCAGCGGTCTTTGGCGCGCGTTCTTGCCGTGGAAAGCACGATAAACTTAAGTTGCTTTGCAATCCACAGGTTATACTGCCCGGCAGGCCAGGGCATGTTCAGGGGAGGCGGAATTGTCAGCCGCCTTCGGTGTTGTATGCAACACATTTCATGAGTCTTAACTAAATGTCAGAACGCACATCGTCTGCGGAGAGAATTGCTGTGGGCTCGGAGCAGCTTGCGGCGCTGCTGAACTCCACGCGCGAACTGTTGGCGCTGCACAGCGCTGGCGGCAAGATGCTCTATGCAAATGAGGGCTTCACGCGAGCATTGGGTTACACCGGCGAAGAACTGCTTCGCTTGTCCTTTCAGGATCTGTGCCACCCATCGGAAATTGGCTCAGCCCGCGAACGTTTTGGCAGATTACGGGATTCGACGATCCCGGTAGTACGGCAGAGGTGCCGCTTACGCGCGAAAGATGGTTCGTGGCGGTGGTTTGAAGCCACCGGCCGCAGCTTTCTGGACGATCTTTCCGTTGACGCAATTGCGATCAGTTATGTCGATATCACCGACTTGCAGCGCATGGAATGCGAGCGCCAGGTAATTTCGGACGTCGTTCACGCCCTCAATCAAAGCGCAAATCTCGATCAGCTATTGCAGGGAATCCACCAGGCTCTGAAGAAAGTGCTCTACGCCGAGAACTGTTTCGTTGCTCTGCACAATGCCGAGACCGAAGAATTTCATTTTCCGTTTTTCGCGGACCAATTCGACGCTTTGCCGTCTCCCCAAAAACTAGAGCGAACTTGCACGGCGTTTGTATTTCGCACTGGTCGCGCGATGCTGATTCCGCAGTCGGAATTCGACCGCCTGGCTGCTGCAGGGGAAGTCGAGTTGGTCGGCGCACCATGCCCAGCGTGGCTCGGAGTGCCTTTAAAGACCCCGACAGCAACCATTGGGGTTCTGGTGGTCCAGCATTATGAAAACGAAGGCGCCTATAACATGCGCGATTTGGAATTTCTTGATTCGATCGGCGGGCATATTGCGCTGGCCATAGAACGGCGTCGGGGCGAAGAGGCTTTGCGAAAGAGCGAGTCTATGTTCCGCCTGTTGTTCGCGAACAATCCTCTGCCGACATGGGTATTCGATAGCGAGAGTTTAAGGTTTCTTGAAGTGAACGACGCCGCGGTTAAGGAATATGGTTATACGAGAGAAGAATTCGCAAGTATGACGGTGTTGGACGTGAGGCCCGAGGAGGACCGTTCAAATTTTCGCGAGGCGCTCAAATCCTGGGGTGCGGATGGACGCGATCAGGAGCAATGGAAGCATCGCAAAAAAGACGGCAAGATGATCGAAGTGGACATCGTCTCTCATCAACTAAAATATGCGGGTCGAGCCGTTCACTTGGTGGTCGCGCAAGATATCAGCGAGCGCCATCAATTGGAAGAACAATTGCGCCAGGCGCAAAAAATGGAAGCAATTGGGCGTCTTGCTGGCGGAGTTGCGCACGACTTCAACAATCTGTTGATGGTCATTAAGGGGCACACGGAGATGCTTTTGAATGTGCTGCCTGCTTCCAATGATATTTCTCGCAAAATCGAACAGATCGATCGATCAGCGGATCGAGCGGCATCGCTAACAAGACAACTTCTGGCGTTCAGCAGGATGCAAGTGTTGCAGCCGCGGGTAATCAACTTGAACGGAATCGTTGAAGAAATGGGCAAGCTGATTCCGCGATTGATTGGCGAAGATGTGGAGCTGGTGATCCGGACGTCGCGCGATATCGGATCCATTCGCGCCGATGCCAGCCAGATGGAACAGATTATTATGAATTTGGCGGTGAACTCTCGCGATGCGATGCCGGGCGGCGGGCGGCTGATCATTGAGACATCGAACGCGGAATTGGATGCCACCTACAACACGACGCATCCGATCGTTAAACCGGGTCGTTACATTTTGCTGGCAGTAAGCGATACCGGAACTGGAATGGACGCAGCCACTCAAGCGCATATTTTCGAGCCATTTTTTACCACCAAGGAACAGGGCAAGGGAACGGGGTTGGGTCTTGCGACTGTCTATGGCGTCGTAAAGCAGAGTGGTGGCTTTATCTGGGTGTACAGCGAGGTCGGCAAGGGAACTTCGTTCAAGATTTACTTGCCGCGCGTGGATGAAGCGGTCGATAAGGGCGGAATGATTCATCCTCTGGCCGACGTGCCGCGAGGGACCGAAACTGTCTTGCTGGCCGAAGACGAACAGGACGTTCGAGACGTAGCTCGCGAGTTCCTGGAATCGGGTGGATACACGGTCATCGAGGCTCGTGACGGGGCGGAAGCGCTTCGGTTGGCCTCACAGCACCCCGCCGGCACGATCGATTTATTGGTGACAGATATGGTGATGCCCGGGATGACTGGACAGCAGTTAGCCGGACGACTTAAGCAGCAGCACGGGGATCTTCGCGTCATTTATATGTCCGGATATAGTGAGCACACGGTGGCCGAGGCGGCTCATCCCGATTTCTCGGTGCGTTTACTGACCAAGCCATTTTGCCGGAACGCCCTTCTGCGTGCCGCGCGCGAGGTTCTGGGCACTGGACAAGAAGTCTAAACTGCTACTTGCGTCGCAAGAACGATTCGCAAATTACACAACTTTGGGATGCCTGCGGTGCCAGTCGGTATAAGCCTGGTACGTGCGGGCAGCTTGAATGACAGCAACATCGTCCCCAGCACGGGCCAGGAATTGAAGTCCCACGGGCAGATTCTTGTCAGTGAATCCGCACGGGACGGACATTGCGGGAAGTCCACACAAATTGCCGATGCCGCCGACAGGGTCAGGATACGACAGCGCAGTTTCCAGATTTGTGTCGAGCGGCGTTGCGGGAATTGGCTGAGTTGCGGTAACGAGCACGTCGAACGAGTCGAAAAGATCCGCCATCTTTTTCTGCAAAATTTCGCGCACTCGGAGGGCTTGAAGATAGTCCGCGCCGGAAATTTGTTCATTTACGTATCCAGCGATTTGCCCCAGAGGATCAGCAAGTTCGCTCACGCGGCCGGAGCGAATTAGCGGACGAAACGAAGACGAGCCTTCCACCGCGACAATCACGTTGCCTGCATCTTCGAAAGGCCCTTCCGGCAAGGCCGCATTCTTGACGCTGGCGAAATGCTTTTTCAGCACGGCGTCCGCGCCCGAAATGGCTTTCGCCACACTGGGGTCGATTTTTTTCCAGGCGTTGGTGAGCCAGCCCAGTCTAAGTTGACGAGATTTTAGTTCCAGCGAAGGTGAAAACGTAAAAGCGCCCTTGTCGACGGGCAGCGTGCCACGGTCCTTAGGATCGTGCCCGGCGATGCCAGCAAAAACTCGCGCACAATCCTCCGCCGAGCGAGCCAGTGGTCCGATCTTGTCCATAGAAGGAGCGAGTGCCATTGCGCCGTACCTACTTACGCGGCCGTAAGTGGGACGTAAACCGCTGACGCCGCAAAACGCGGAAGGACACAAGATCGAGCCCCAGGTTTCGGTCCCAATCGCAAACGCCGCTAGTCCCGCCACGACAATCGCCCCAGACCCCGAGGAGGAGCCGCAAGTCCAGCAATTTGTATCCCAGGGATTCTTTGCGGCATTCTGCAAAGAGGCCGACGCGAATCGGTAGCCCATACCGCCCGCGAGTTCGATCATCGACGCTTTGCCGATCAAAATTGCGCCGACGCGGTTTAAATGTTCGATGACCGTGGCGTCGTAATCGAAAACTTGGTTGGCGTATGGTTTGGCACCCCATGTAGTTGGCAGGCCTTTTACTGCCAGCAGATCCTTGGCTGCATACGGAATACCGTGAAGGGGGCCGCGGTAGTGTCCGCGCTGGATTTCTTTCTCGGCTGCCTTTGCATGTTCGAGTGCCGACTCCGGCATTAGCATCGCGTACGCGTTGAAGCGGGGGCCGAATTTCGCGCTTCGATCCAGGTAGAGCTGGGTTAATTCGACCGGGGAAAGTTTTTTCGATTCAATGCGTTTCGCGAGTTCACTAAGAGAAAGATTGTAAATCTCCGGGGTCGGCATCGGGTCCTTAGGATTTCTGGTGAACGGCGGAGTTTTCTCCGCTAACTGGTTGTGCCGAAGGCTTTTTTTCACGTTCGACGAGAGGTTTCAGATAGAGCGCAGGGTCATCTCCATTTTCCACGGCATAGGCACGTAAACGATCCAACGGAGCTTGAGCAACTATACAAAGGCGCCGAAGATCAGCCTTCTGCTCGTCTGAGAAACGCGATCCATACTGACTCAAAATGTTCTGAAGGCGGGCGTCCGCCTCGGCCTCACTCTCAGGAGACAACTTTGGCAGATTCGGGTGCGGCTGCTCCTGTTCTGTATTGTCTGGGGCGCTGGCCGGAAGAAGTTGTGATGGCGCCAGGGACGCAAGCACTGACGCAAAAACGGCCCGCGACGCAAATTCCCGCCGCGGAATGAGGTTACTCGAAATCTTGTCCGCCAAAACACACTCCCTGATGGCAAATCGCGAAAGCTAGGTATGCAAAGCGAGGCTACAGAATCCCTGCGCAAGCGTCAACCTGCCAATTATAGAGGCGCGGACAAATGCAGGACAATTCCGGAATATCCCAAGGGATCGCTATGAATCGGCTTTGAAGAGGTTCTGGACGTGAAGTTCGAGGGCTTGATTGTACTGGCGCTCGATTTGAAGTTCGGTTTGTAGTTTTTTGACCAATAATTCGAGCCGGGCGATTTCTCCACGTAGCTTATTTGTATCAATGCCGGCAGAGGATATCCTTGCAGGCATCGCTGGCTGCAGTGCATTCTCAGCGGCCGCTGGAACATATATCGGAGGTTTCGGAGTGAATGCTTCCGCCAACGCCCGCGGCCATGCGTTTTCATTGAACCTTGGCCCCGGATTGGCACTAGGCGGAGGAGGGCTGGGTGGCTTCTGAGCAGGTGTCGGCGCAAAGAGACTGTTCAGCACATTGGAAGTCGCGGCACGTTCTGCGGGGGCGCTAGCGACGCCCTTTGCTGCCAGCAAAGTTTTCACACGGCCAATCAATTCCTGCGGCTGAAATGGTTTGCGAATTAGTTCGTCGGCTTTAACGGCGACCGCTTTGTCGGCAACAATTTTATTTACTACGCCGGACATCAACACTACGGGAATGCCGCCGAATTCCGGATGTTGCTTAATTTGCGTGCATACCGAATAGCCGTCTTGATCGGGCATGATGACGTCGGTAATCACCGCGTCCGGAGGATTCTGTTCGAATTGTGCTAAAGCGGAGGCCGCATCGGCGCAGGTAATTACCTGAATGCTCTCTCGCCGGAACGCAATCTTTATCACTTCACGCATGGTCGCGCTGTCGTCGATGAAGTAGACAGTGGGCGTGCGTTTCGAGATTCCATCGGTCATGGGTGGTACGGCCATCGCTTCGCTCATTGTGCTTCCTTGTCCGCCATGTCGTGCGCACCTTCATCGTATTCGCGCATGGCATCGAGCATGAGGTCTGTGGCTGAACGCAAGACTGTGTGTTGTGCGGATGTCGTTCCGTAAACGAATTTGTAAACGCCAGAACCGCCCTGTACGCAACTCTTGATAATGTGCACGACCGCTTCATCGCCAAAGAGGTTTCCGCATTCGGCATGAGTAATCTCGCCCGCATCGAAAAAAAGCACGGCATCCGTGTCACCGGCATTGATGTGCAGCGCCCCGGTTTGATGCGCGTGCCCTAGCATTTGAACCACGCCCGGCAGGTCGTGATGAGTCAAGCTGCCGCTAAGGCTGGTATCGGCCTGAGCCAGCATTTGTGTCGGCTGAAATCCGTCTGCTTTGCTGATGATAATATTTTTCACGTGTGTGGCGATTACGGCAGGCGAGCTGCGGCGGTCGATGTAATCTGCGCAACCCGCTTGAAATGCTTCCATTAGTGCTCGCTGGCTGCCGTCGCCCAGGGCAATAATTGGCAACGCAGCATTTTTCGGGTCGGCATGAATTATTTTCGCGATTTCCAGCGCCCCCATTTCACGCATATTCGTAGCGCAGACGATGGCGGTCGGAACGTCGTACTCCAGGGTGGTCAAGGCGAACGCGGACTGTGTACTAGACGTCACTTCAAAACCTTCGCGTCTCAAGGCATCGCCAAGACGCTTGGCCAAATAAACATTGCTGTCGATCAGCAAAATCTTCGCGTTACGTCCAGCGACGCTCATGCGCGCACTTCCGCTGTTGTCGCATCTGTCGTCGAAATGACTTCGGGATTGGACCCCGGCGTCAACGCATCCAGATTGAGAATTTCGATTACATCGCCAGAGTGTGACAGCCATCCGGCAACGTGTGCGGAATCGGATTCGCTGGCTGGACTCATTTCGGCGCGAATCAGTTCACAGTCCCCGGTGACTGGAAGAGCAACCCATTCGGTCTGACCGCGATAGCGGCGTTGCGCAATCAAATAGAAGCGCCGCGACGTCAATTTTTTCCCAATGAGTTTTTCGGCGACGTCGCAAACCGGCACAATTCGGCCGCGCCGCAAAATGACCCCGTCCAGTTCTGACGTGCGATGCGGAAAGCGGAAGATGCGACTGGGCGTGACCAGTTCAGCGATTTGCCCGGCAGCGACAGCAAATCGGCGGTCGCCTAGCCTCAACAAAACAAACGAGAGCGCGTCGGGTTGAATCGTCGGAGTCATTGCGTCGAGAGATCCCCGACAGCCGACGAAATAGTCGCTCCGTCATTTGGCAAAAGGGAAGCGTCCAACAAAAACATTTCTTCCTGCGTCAAGAAACCCTCTGACTTAACCACCGGAACGACCGCCTGATCGAGCGCGGTCAATCCTCGATACCACCCTCGCTCTTCATGGCAAAACGCCATCGGCAAAGCCTGCAGCCGCGTCATGGTGGCCATTTTCTCGATGCCGTCGATTAACACCGCGGTTCTGGTGCCGCGCAAAATAAAAACTAGCGATGGGGGAGTGACCCGCAATCCAAAATGCATCGCGCCATTTACCACATACAGCGATTGCTCGCCGCGATGGACGATGTGCCGAACTTTACGAAGCTCCGGCTGGAAGATTTCTTTCGCCGCGCCCGCGAGGCTGTCTACGCTGCGAACTTCCTGCACCGACGCCGAAGATATCGCAAACAGTTGGCCACTCACGCGGAACAGAATGATTTGCTCGGTGCGCGCAGTGGGGACTTTTGTGGACGGCGGGAACCGCATTATCGTGTCCCCACCGGCCGGCAAATATCGATTACGCGTTTCTCGATTGCCGCATAAATATCGTCGAGAGCCAGTACTTGATCGACTGCGCTCGCCTTGATCGCCTCCGCAGGCATTCCAAAAATCACCGACGTTGCTTCGTCTTGCGCCAGGACCATGCCACCCGCAGATTTAATCGCTTTTGCTCCGGCCGCGCCGTCGTTTCCCATCCCGGTCAACACCACGCCGATGCTCATCGCCCCGGCATAGGCGGCAACTGTCTCCATCGTGATGTCAATATTCGGCAGATAGCCATTGACGCGGCCAGTGGTCGCATCAAGTTGTATCCTGCCGCTTGACGTGACTCGCAGATGTTGCGCTCCCGGGCAAATGTAAAGCGTGCCCGGCTGAATGGTTTCGTTCGGCTCAGCTTCTTTCACCCGAATACTGGTGAATTCCGCAAGTTGCGCGGCATATTGCGTTGTGAACGCAGCCGGCATGTGTTGCACAAGAAAAACCGCCGCCGGAAAGTCGCGCGTGAAGCCCGGCGCCAGACGCATCACCGTTGCGGGTCCCCCAGTGGACGCTCCCAATACAACGATGGGAAATCGCTGATCCAATACCGCTGGTCGCGGCGCAGAGTTCTGTGAATGAACCGGTGCCGATGAGGGAACCAAATTCCTGTCGCCATTTTGCAAGGTGTATGCCAGCCGCGATGCGGTACGCACAACGCGCACCTTTGCCGCCATGCGCACTTTGCGCAAGAGTTCTTCGCGGACACTTTGCATATCCAGATCGATGCCGCTGGATGGTTTGCCCACGAATTCAATCGCTCCCAGTTCCAGCGCTTTCAGCGTACTCGCGGCGCCTTCTCGCGACTCCGAACTGACGATTACAATCGGCCTCGGATTTGTCGTCATGATCTGTCCGGTTGCCTGCAGTCCATCGAGATGCGGCATGTTGATGTCCATGGTGATGACGTCTGGCTTCAAAGATTCCGCGAGTGCTACGGCTTCGCGGCCGTCTTTGGCGTGCCCCACCACCTGCAGGTGTTCGTCCGCGTTAAAAATTGTCTCCAATACCTTCCGCATGAAGGCAGAGTCGTCCACCACCAAAACGCGAAACTTTTTGTTGACGCTGGGTGCCATCGTTCGCCTACGCCACCGGAACAGCGGGTCGCGTCGCCTCCGCACCGATAAGTTGTTCGACTGCCGCGATTAGCTGGTCTTCTTGAACAGGCTTGGTCAGGAATGCCACCGCGCCTTCCTTCAACGCACGATCGCGATGTTTTGCGCCCGCGCGAGAAGTCACCACCATCACCGGAATTCTGCGGGTGGTGGGACTCTGCCGAAGTTGCGCCATCAATTCATAGCCCGTCATGCGCGGCATTTCCAAGTCGGTGATCACCATGTGGCAGCCGTGCTGCGTGACAAGTTCAGCCGCTTCCAATCCGTCCGCCGCCAGCTTGACGCGATATCCATTCTTTTCGAGCATACGGCCCACGAATTTCCGCACGCTGATGGAATCGTCCGCCACAACGATGACGCGTTCCTGATCGATACGATCAATCGCTTCCGAAGGAATTGTTCCACGCGCCACTGCCGCTGAGCCTGGCGCAAAAACGCGTGCCGCACTCGCGCTGGCCTGAATCGTGCGCCGCTCGCTCGGTTCGGTGGCCACCATGCGATTCAAATCGATCAACAAGATCAAGCTGCCGTCTGGCGCGATCGTAGTTCCCGGGAAGAGTTTCACTCGGCGCAGATACTCTCCGAGATTCTTGATAACAATTTCGTCCTTGCCTAGCACTTCTTCGACCACCAAACCAATCTGCCGATTTCCAGCATTCGCAACCACCATCCGGAAGTAACCATTAATTGGCTCCAACGGTGGCAAGCCCAGGTAAGTATCCAGCCGTACCACCTCGGTGACCACGTCGCGTACCTTGGTCAGCAGTTTTCCGCCGACGTTCTCAATCTCGTCTTCGCGCAACCGGCGAATTTCTTCCACGACGGCAAGTGGCAAAGCAAAGCTGACGCCACCGCAACGGATAAACAGCGCAGGCGAAATGATCAACGTCAAAGGAACCTTTAGCGTGAACTTTGTCCCTTGACCGTGCGTGCTCTGAATTTCAATTTCGCCGTTCAGACTGTTCAGGTTTGCCCGAACCACATCGAGTCCGACGCCGCGTCCAGCCAGCTCGGTCTTTACTGGCGCGGTTGAGAACCCTGGATGGAAAAGCATGTCGCGCAAATCTCGTTCGGTCAGTCGATCCGCAGTCTCTGGGGAAACGAGCCCGCGCTCAATCGCGCTTTGCTTCACTCGCTCATAATCAATTCCGCCGCCATCATCTTCCACTTCAATATAAATGTGGTTTCCGCGGTGATAGGCGCGCAACGAAACTTTGCCTGCTTCCAGCTTGCCGGCCGCGATTCGATTTTCAGAACGCTCGATACCGTGTGCCACCGAGTTGCGCACCAGATGCACAAGAGGGTCGGAAATCTGCTGGATAATATTGTTGTCCAGCTCTGTCTCGCTGCCCGACAAATCCAAATCAACCTGTTTGCCTGATGACTGAGCCGCATCCCGCACCGCCCGCGATAGTCTCGAATACAGCGTGCCGATAGGTACCATGCGGGCCGCCGTGAATTCGTCCTGCAAGTGGTGAGCCAGCTTGGTGAAGTCGTCGATGTCGCCTTCCACTCGGCCGATATAGCCCTCGAGCTGCGTGAGCACCTCGTTGACGTCAGCCGAGATTTCCGCCATGGACCGCGAAAGAATATTGAAATCGTCGTAGCGGTCCATTTCCAGTTCGCTGAACTCAGACCAAAACGACGTGTCTCCAGCCGCCGCACTGGTAAGCATTTGCGGCGTCGCTGCGGGGCTCCACGGTCCCGGAGCCCGTGAAGTGGTGATCCGATTGAATTCGTATTTTTCCTGGAACTCGGTAACCTTGCCCTGCAGTCGTTCTTTCGAGAAGCCTAGCGTGTCGACCAGTTTCTGCAGCTCCGTGATGCGGCCCACCATCCGGGTTCGGTTGATGACCAATTCTCCGACGGTGTTCATCATGCGATCCAGGCGCTCGAGCGCAATGCGCACGGACTTAGTCGGACTATTGGAACCGCCCTGCTTGGTATTTTTTTGCGTGACTGCGGCAACTGCCTGCGATGATTCGCTTTCGCCGCTTTCGCGCGTTTCCGCTCTCTGCGCCAATTCCGCGGACGGCTCGATTTCTTCACCATCGACCGGCGCGAACTCAGCGATTCTGCCCAGCAGGGAGTCAACACCCGCGCGTATTTCAGACTCGTCGGCCCACTGCCGATGCAGCGTTTTCTTCAAGACATCTACAGATTCCAGGCAAATGTCGACAACGGCTGGCGACGGCTCAATCTCTCCATCTCGCAAACGGCCGATCATATCTTCCACGCGGTGCGCAATTGCACCCAGTCGTTTGAGACCCACTTGCGCCGCCGATCCTTTTACCGTGTGAATCGCGCGGAATAGCCGGTTAATTTCCTCTGGATTATTGTTTCCTTCAAGCGAAATCAAGCAGTCGCTCACGACCTGCAGGTGCTCTTCCGCTTCCGGCTGGAAGAATTCCAGGATTTCATCAGGCACTTCGTCATCGGAAGGCAGGGCATCGAAGTACGATCCGGTAATCGCGGCCTCCGTGCCCAACGATTCCGCCACGAGCGTCTCTATTGGTGTGTAGTTCAGCGGAGGAGTTTCCGCAGGAAACGCAAAACGATATCGCTCTTTGAACGAAGCCACGTCCTCGAGATTCTCTTGTCCGGTATCGCTAATTTCCAGCAGATCGGTCTCAAGCAGAGAAATGCCATCCGACAAAAACTCCGTCAGCGGCCCGTGCAAATCGTTTCCAAGTGTTGCGTTCAGAGCGTATTGAAAAACATGCGCCAGCTTGCCGGCGATTTCAGAAAAGCGCGGAAACCCATAGCTTGCCGATGTACCGCTCAAAGTATGGGCAGCGATGTACAGCCGCTCCATATCCTCGCGTCGCGGCTCCACTTCCTGCAGAACGCTCACGTACTCCCGCAAATATTGCAGGTGCTCCGAGGCTTCCTGGAGGAACATTTCGACGCCTTCGCGATCTGGCGTGTTCAAGAGCGTCCCTCCGTGACGAGTTCCGGCTTATACAGTTCTTCCGCAGCAGGTTTGCGATACAGAATGCAGTCGTTGAGCACTATCGCCTGAAATTTGACCGGCATCTTTGAAATCGATTCGGAGTGGCCCAAAAACAGGTAGCCACCGGGTTCCAGCGTGTCAAAAAAGCGTTGCACTAAAACACGCCGGCGCTCTTCCGAGAAATAAATCAATACGTTCATGCAGAAAATCATGTCCATACGGCCCACGTATACCGCCGAAGCAAGATTCATCTGAGTGAACGAAATCATTTTCTGCAGCCGAGGTTTCACCTGATGCCCGCTATCGACGGGAGTAAAATGTGTGGCCAATTGCTTTTCGCTGACGCTTCCTAAGCTGCGCCCAGAATAAATTCCTCGCTCTGCGTGCTTCAGCGCGTGCCTTCCGACATCAGTCGCAAGTATCTCCACATTCCACGCGTCCGAAAAAGACAGAGCATCCGAGATGGTAATCGCGATCGAATAAGGCTCTTCGCCGGTCGAGCAGCCCGCACTCCATATGCGCAGTGTCCGCGGATTCTTCCAAAATTTCTTGACGTGCAATTCAGGTAGTACCCGCTTCTCAAATGCCTCGTAAACGGCGGGATACCGGAAGAAGGACGTCTCCTGCGTCAGCAGCCTCTCCAAAAGCGACTCGTATTCGACATTCGTTTTGCGCATGGCCCGCAGCAAGTCCGTACCGCGCGCAAACTTGTTTGCGTGCAGGTGTTCGCGCACGCGCGTCGAAAAGAAACGCTCGCGCGATTCATCGAAACAAATACCTGTCCGCTCTTCAATCAACATGCGGATCTCGCTCAATTCATGTTCGCTCAGACCGGCTGCCTGGCGTTCGATCATCTTGGGTCACATTTCGTCTCTGGCCCCTTGCCAGAGCAGGGAATTACTTCTTACCGCAGAGCGCCGGCCGGAACGGGTCGCTCGGCCTCAATCGAGTTGTTATTGTTTTGTTTTACCGTGGCACGAAATTGTGCCAAGGCCTCGTTCAGTTGGTCAGACAATTTCACAAGCTGGCTAACCGTGGCGACCGTGCCGCGCGTGCCTTGAGATGTCTGTCGCGTGATGCTCGAAATGATCTGCATGGCATGCGCCACGCCTTCTGTTCCGCGCACCTGTTGTTTGGACGCTAGCGAAATTTCTTGCACCAACTCGGCAGACTGCCGCACCACGCTGGAAATTGCATCCAGCGCGCGACCGGCTTGATCCGCCAGCGTTGCTCCGCTCTCCACTTCTTTGGTGCCTTCTTCCATGACCACCACCGCTTCGTTTGTCTCCGCCTGAATAGCTTTGATTAAGGCGGCGATATCCTTCGTCGCGCTGCGGGAATGCTCGGCCAGTTTGCGAACTTCGTCGGCGACCACCGCGAACCCGCGCCCTGCCTCGCCTGCTCGCGCGGCTTCGATGGCTGCGTTCAGCGCCAAAAGGTTGGTCTGTTCGGTGATGTCGTTAATCACGTTGATGATTTCAGAAATTTCCAGTGACCGATCGCCAAGTGACTTGATCTTCTTCGCCGTAGCTTGCACGGAGGCTCGAATGCGCTGCATTCCTTCCAGCGTATCGCGCACCGCCCGGTTGCCTTGTTCCGCAGCGTCAAGAGCACGTCGTGCAGCCTCTGCGCTGGCTTCCGCGTTGTTCGAAACCTGCTTCATGGAAACAGTTAGTTCTTCCACCGCGCTGGACGTATTTGTAATTTCCTGATCTTGTTGAGTCGCACCAGCTTGCATTTCATCCGCGGCTACTAGAATGTTGTTTGAGCAAGCCGTCACTTCCATGGCCGCCTTGCGAACGCGTTCCAGCACCTTGGTAAAATTGTCCAGCATGTAGTTGATCGAATCTGCCACGTTGCCTAGAGCGTCGTTGCTGACTTTTCCTCGCAACGACAAGTCTCCGCGTGCCACCTGGTTGATGACCGTAAGCAGGTCCGTGATACTGCGCTGCAAATTCTCGTTAGCTTCCTGGTTGCTAGCCGCTTTCGATACTTTTGCCACGGCGCGATTCAGATTTTCCGCGATATAACCAAGTTCATCATTCGAGTTCACCTCGATGCGCGCCCGTGCGTCACCCGCCGCCAAGCGTTCGGAGAATTCGGCCAATCCCTGCACCGGCGAAAGAAAAGCGCTCCCCAGTCGCCATGCGAGGAACACCGCCATGCCGACCGCCAGCAATACGGCGATAAGCACCGCGCTTGTTGACCCGCCAGGCAGCGCGCCAAAATCGAATAGCGACACTCCTCCCGACTGCCGGCCCGCGCTGTAAGCGAAGCCGAGAACAGCAAAAAGTACAACTCCGTTTGCCAGGACGAGCGTCCAGATTGTGGAACTCAGTCGCGATTTCATGCCTTCCTCCGAATCTTTCTTGCAGTCTCTGCACCGCTCGCCGGCGCGATCACCGCAATCCTCAAATACTTGGTCCCGGAAATACTTCGAGCAATCTCCGTAAATCGATCAGCAATGCCAAACGGTCGTCATGCCGCAACATTCCGATGCAATGCGGCACATTTTCCGGAGCCTGCTGTAGCAAATCTTCCGCGCTTACCACATATGTACCCACCACTTCATCCGACGCGATTCCCACCCGCACGTCTTCGTGCTGCCCTTCGCCACGCAGCGACGCAACCACCACATGCTTCGGCAGCAGACCCGGACGCCGGCCTTCGGTGATCGCGATATCAATCAACGGCACAATCGACCCACGCAAATTAAAGATTCCAAGAACATACGGAGGGCCCAGCGGAAGCTTTGTCACCAGCGGCCAGTCCAAAACTTCTTCCACATCGAGCACCGGCAAACAGAAACGTTCGCGTCCGCTCCGAAAAACGCAGTATTGCGATTCTGCCGATTGCTCTTCGATCGGCCCGAGTGCTTCAAGCAGATCGGCTGCATCGGCGTCGCTGGCCAGCGGGACGAGTTGGAAGTCTTCGTTCATGATGATTTCTTCCCGGTCGCGTCGCTCATGCGAACCGCCTCACCGCGCGCAGCAAGTCTTCCCGCGTAAAAGGTTTCGTCACGTATCCATCCGCGCCTTGCTGTTCGCCCCAATACCGGTCGCTGGCTGTATCTTTCGAGGTCACCAGAATCACCGGAATGCTCTTAAATTCATCGTTGTTCTTCAATTCGCGGCACACCTGAAATCCATTCCGCTCCGGCATCACCACATCGAGCAAAATCACGCTCGGACGCTCTGCGGTAATCGCTTCTTCGACGCGCCGGGGATCGTTCAAGCCAACGGGCAAATATCCCTCCGGCACCAGCAAGTTTTCCATCAGTTTCACTTGCGATGGCGAATCGTCGACGATGAGGACTTTCTTCTGCACAGCATGGTCTCCACGGAGTTTTACAAGCCAAAGAGGTGCACGTCAGCGGCCAGTCGACCGTCGTGATACGCTGCGTGTTGCCTGGAGATAAAGTATTGATTTGTAGTCACTTAGAGTCGCGCAGGAAGTTTCTAACGGTGCCGCGTCGAAGCCGAAGTTGCTTCTTCGGTCTCACCTTGAGATGCATTCTCAGACTCCCGCATCTCGCTGGCCAGCGATGAGAATTTCTGCACTACCTCATTTATTCGCATGGCCATGCTATGAATCGTTTTGATTTGCGCCAGCGATTGCTTCGAAAGTTGTCCTGGCTCGAGCAGCAGCAGCTCTGCATTCCCCAGCATCGAAGTGAGCGCGTTATTGACGCTGTGCTTCATGTCCATCATGTAGCGCCCTAGTGTGGCGTGCTGCTCGTTTCGCGCCGCTCGCGCTTCTGCTTGTCGCGCCGCTCGTAACGCTTCTGTCCGCCGCAAAGATTCGCCAGCTACAAGTAACAGCGTCTGCATCCAATCTTCACGCAACGGCACATGCAGCAGTCGAGGATGCCGCTCGCGCAGAGTCCGTACGTCTCCGGACTCCGAACCCGCGCAAAGGATTACCGCCGCGGAGGACTCCAGCGTGCGCAAGATCCCAGACAGCTTGCCTTCACGCAAAGGACCGATCACCACCAGATCATGTGGACGCGCCTCGTGATGCTCCCAAAGGTCGCTTCCCAGCACGGTAATTCCCGGCGCGCGACGCTCGGCATGCCACGATGCCGTAAGTAACTTTCCAAATTCTGCGTCGTCAGTAAGGATCAAAATATTTGCGTTTGCCAAAAGATACTGCTCCCATGAGTTCGGTCGTGATGCCGGGCCGCGGCCAGATTTCTACAACTTTTCTGCCTCATCCAGCGCGGAAAGCAATCGCTTCGTGCTGATACCAAGATTTACCGCTGCTTCTGTATCCTTTGCCTGCTTCGCTAAATCCACCCGCTCTTGCAGACGCGATACTTCAATCCGCGCCACCGTCCGTGCCTTTTCCAGCGACGTTGCATTTCCGGTCTCTCGTGCGGATTCCGTCGCTGCCGTTACCATCGCGCGCGCTACCACTGCCCGTCGCAAATCATCAGCCGCCGGGCTGTCTTCACTAACGAATGCCGTCACTTCCCACGACGACATCAAAATCCTCGCGCTGCCAATCTTTATCGTCGTCATCGACCGTCCCCTGGTCGGTGGCGCCGCAATCAGTTGTTCCCAGATGTGCTCCAGACAGGACTCAAAATCAAAAACTTCCGCCGGCACAGAAATCTGCGTAGCTTCCGTTGACGTGCGTTGTTGCGTGGGAACGCTAGAACCGCTCGCTCCAGATTCGCGCCCGGGACTCCTGGTAGGAGTGTCGCCTTTTATACCAGCGGGCGACATTGACGGAGTGCCCGCGCTACCCGCCGTCTTCGCTCCAATTTGCTCCAACGCGTGTTCCACGTCGCTGCGTAAACCCAGGAGTTTTTCGAACGTAGCGTTTACGGAGCGTTCCGTATATTCCTTCTGAAACGGCTGCTTCCATTCGTCGGCCAACTCCCGCACCTTTGCCAGCGGCTCCGTTGCGGAAAGTCCGAACTTCTGGCAATCGATGGTCCTTACCCCAGAAGTCTCCAGTTGTGCCAATCCAGACCGAATAGCAATCAAATCCGCATGCATCAACTCGATCAACGTACGCCGCAAAAGAAAATTGAAGCGGATGAACGCCAGCAGTGAGCACGGATCGTAGAACATCCCGCCGGCTGTTTCTTTCACCTTGCGTCCCTGATCGATGAACGTCGTCTTCAACATTTCCCGCAGGCTGCGAAACCCGCGCAATGTTGCAATCATTTTTTCCAGCGGTTCGCACCAGGCCAAAGGCGCCGCATCCACCGGGCCCAGCACGGGCTTCATCACCTGCGCCACGTCTTCAAGCTCAATCTGTTTGTGATAAATTTTTGCCGGTGCGCACAACGCAAAATATTGCACTAACAAGAAATCTATTTTGTCGCGGTCAACATTCGTCTTAAGCGATTTACGCAAATGCCGCTCAATCAGAGAGCCCAGCCCAGCCTCGCTGGCAATCAGTGTCGTGGTCTGCAGCAAGTGCCGCAACTCATGGACCAGCACTCGCTGATCCATCGCGTCTAGCCAGGTTTGCGCCTGAACAAATAGTTCCGTATCCGGCGCTTCAGGCAGATTTCGTTTGTCGCGAGCGAATGGCACTTCAATTTCAAGCTGTCTGGCCAATGCCAGGTAAATCGGAAAAACCGAACGAATCTCCGTCCAATGCGTCTTACTGGATTCTCCCGTCCGCGCTTGACCGGGATTCTTGAGAGGGGTCATAGTTTTATTCACGCCTGTGTCACCCAGTTGCAAGGGCCATTTGTGAATCGGATGGCCACTGCTTTGCGCCCTTCCTGATACTGCACCGCGATTACGATCCCGTCCGATGAATCCGTTCGCCCGCTGTTTTCGATTCGGACCCGGTCATCGAATTCCAATGGCAACGTCGACGAAAAAATCACGTTTTCCGTTCCGCTGAATTCCACTACCGTCGCCTCGCGCAGCTTTACCCGTCCGCTGCGAATAGCCGTCACTTGCACCGGAATTCGAACTGGCATCGCCCGCGGAAAAAAACGCGCCAGTTGTTCCGTGCAGCTCTGCTCGTTTTCCAGGAGCACTGACCCGTTCGATCGTTTCACTTTGCTCCTCGAGTACCTGCTAAACCCGAAAACCGCCCCGCACCACAGCAAGATACACGTCGCGCCGCGAACGCGAACACAGTCCCAGCTTGGAAAGATGCACGTGAGCCGCCAAAAAATAAAAACCGCTTAGAAATGTGAAGTTAGTGAATCAGCGTGGTTTAGAGGTTTATATCGCGAACGGAATGGCTCATTGTCTCACCGTGACACGCTCATCGTCTCAGGCATCGCGCATCCCACCGGTTGGCCGCTTCTGCAAATTGAGACTCCACTACTCGGCGTTCGCGGCCTTCGCTTCCGCAATCTCACTGGCCGTCGCAAGGGGCTTCGCCAGCAGATTGTACCTCTTCAATTTCCGATAGAGGGTGGCCCGGCTGATCCCCAGCATCTTTCCCGCCAGCGCTTTATCTCCGTTCGCCTGCTCAAATACCCGCAAAATCGTCATCCGCTCCATTTCGGCAAGTGCCGTCGTCGAAATCGGCGCGCTGTCCGGTTGTGTTTCAGACTCAACCGAAACATGTTCGCTACGAATTGCCGGCGGCAAATCGACGACGTCAATCACATGCCCATCGCCCAGCGTAACCGCCCTGGCGATACAATTTTCCAATTCGCGAATATTCCCTGGCCAGTCGTACTGCAACAAACTTTTCATCGCAGACGCCGTCACTTGCATATTCGCGCCCTGTGCATAGCGATCCAAAAAGTGGTGAACCAGCATCGGAATGTCCGATCGCCGGTCACGCAACGCTGGCAGATGTACGGTGACCACATTTAGCCGGAAATAAAGGTCCTTGCGGAACGTTCCGTCACGATATGCCGCTTCCAAATCTCGATTGGTAGCCGCAATCACTCGGACATCTATATTGATCTTCTCGTTGCTTCCCACCGGACGCACTTCCTTCTCCTGCAGCACACGCAACAGCTTCGCCTGCATTTCCAGCGGCAATTCGCCTATCTCGTCTAGAAATATCGTTCCGCCATTTGCCGACTGGAACAGCCCCGCTTTCGACTTAATCGCTCCAGTAAACGCGCCTTTTTCGTAGCCGAACAACTCGCTTTCCATCAGCGTCGGCACCAGCGATCCGCAATCCACCGCGACAAAAGGCGTCTGCGCCATCGATCCGCGGAAATGAATCGCCCGAGCAGCCAGTTCCTTGCCGGTCCCGCTCTCTCCGGAAATCAGCACCGGGGTACGTGTGTCTTTCAACCGCGAGATCATCCGCAAAACATCTTGAATGTTTGCCGAAGCGCCGATGATTCCATCCAGTTTTTCTTCTGTATTAACTCGTTCCCGCAAAAATTCATTTTCCGTTACCAGGTGCACCTTTTCCGCCATGCGCTGCAGCAGCATGCGCATTTTTTCCACGCGAAAGGGTTTTTCGATGTAGTCGTAAGCGCCCAACTTCATCGCATCCACGGCAGACTCGATCGAGCCATGCCCGGTCATAATCGCGATCTCCGTTCTGGGCAGTAGACTCTTCGCTTGCCGCAGCAGCTCCACGCCAGAGAGCGTTGGCAGCTTCAAATCCGTCAAGATCAGGTCCGGCGCGGCCACTTCCAGCCGTGTAAGTGCCGCTTCGGCGCTTTCCGCTTCCATGCACGAATAGCCCAGCGTATTGCCGATGGTCATGCACAGGCGCCGAATGCTTTGCTCGTCGTCCACTACTAACAAACGAATTCTTAGTTTCTCGCTCATGGTTTACCGAATGTTTTTTCCACTACCGCTACCAATTGCTGAACCCGAAAAGGCTTTTCGATGCAAGGAGCTCCGCAACTCGCCAGAAATAGTTGGGTATCGTGGTTCGCCGTGTCGCCGCTGATCAAAATGATTCTCGCGCACAGCTCCGGGCGGTTTTTTTGAATCCAAGCGTGTACCTCGGTGCCGTTCACTGAACCCGGCATTCGAATATCAGAAATCACGCCCAAGTATTCCCCGGAATTCAACATCTCCAGCCCTTCCGCGCCAGAAGCCGCGTCCACCACGCTGTAGCCACGGCGCTCCAGCGCCGCCCGCAAGAAAGCAATCACCGAAGGCTCGTCCTCAATAACGAGGATCGGGGCGGTATCTGTTGCCAACCGACGCGTCACCGCCCGGCCTCTTTTGCTGCCGTCGCCGCGGCTGCCTCGTTCGCAACCGGAATGCGCACAACGAAGGTGCTGCCGGAACCCGTTTCATTGTTCCAGCACAAAATCTCGCCGCCGTGCGCTCGCACGATTCCATAGCAGATGCTCAAGCCGAGACCGGTGCCTTTGCCTACCTGCTTCGTAGTATAGAAGGGATCAAAGATTCGCTCCGGATCGGTGATTCCAGTCCCGTTATCGATCACCGCCACCTCGATCGATTCGCCTCGCCGTCCCGTTCGAATGCGGATATGCCCTCGATTGCCTGCCTCTTGAACTGCGTCATACGCGTTGTTCAGCACATTCAAAAACACTTGCTGTAATTGCTGAGAATCGCCCATGGCTGGCGCCAAAGCCTCATCGAATTCTTCGATAACCTCGACCCCATGGCTTGCGAAGTCGTAGCTGCGCAATTTGATGGTCTGCCGCAACACGTTATTCACGCGGACCAATTCCCGCTGAACGGGCCGCTGCCGAGCAAAGCTCAACAGATCCTGCACGATGTCTTTCGTTCGTTGCGTTTCCTGCAAAATAATCTGCAAATCGTCGCGTGCCGCGGCTGGAACGTCAGGATTTTCCAGCAACAGATCCGTAAAGCCCAGAATCGCCGCAAGTGGATTATTCACTTCATGCGCTACTCCCGACACCAGGCGCCCGATCGTCGCCATTTTCTCCGAATGCGCCAGCTTCGCTTGCAGCAGCGTCGCATCGGTAATGTCGGTCATAACCACCACCACGCTGTTGACTATTCGTTGTTCGTCCCGCATCGGGCTCAAACTGATGGAAAAATGCCCCATCGAATTATCGCTGCGCCGTACACGCAGCTCGATATTTTCCACCTGTTGGCCTTGCGCCGTCGTTTCCAACGCCGCTTCAAAATCATCGCGGTGCGAAGCCCCCACCCAATCGACAAGTTGCCGGCCAATCAGCTCATCTTCGCGGTAGCCGGCTTCAAAGCATCGCCGGTTCGCGTAACTGATCAGCCCTGCCGTATCCAGCACAAAAATCATGCTCTGCGTGGTGTTCAGAATCTTCTGATTGAAGTCGCGTTCCCGTTGCAATTGCGATTGAAAAGTCTTCTGCTCGGTCACATCCAGCATTAGCCCGCGAATTTGTGCGATGCGTCCCTGCTGGTCGCGCACTGCGGTGATGTTCTGTAGCGTGTGCAAAAACGTCCCGTCTTTGCGGCGCAGGGTTTCCTCGTAATTCCGCAGCACTCCATATTCCGTCAACGCCCTCAGAAAGCGTTCTCTGGCTGCTGGCGCAGGATACAGATGCGGCCCTACATCGGCTCGTAGCAACTCTTCGCGTGATTCATACCCCAGCATTCGCACCATCGCATCATTTACGTCCAAAAACCGGCCTTCCGGCGTAGCGAAAAACAACCCTTCTTGAATGCTGTCGAAAAGTTCGCGATATCGTCGCTCTGCCTCTCGCCGGTCCGTCATGTCCTTCAAAACGTGAATGATGCGGGTATCGTCGTCCGTCGCGCCCAGCGTCCGCGATGTCGAGACCAGGAAAATCCGTTCTGGCGACGCAACCACATATTCTTCTCGCGGCTGTTGCGTTTCGCGGCAAAAAGGGCAGGGTAGGCCGCTTCCCGTTTCCGCGATGTGCCGCAAACTGTTCATCGGTTCGCCGACCAAAGCTACTGGAGGAACCCCGATATGCGAGGCCAGCGACCGGTTCGTACGCACGATCTTCCATGATCGATCATGCACCACCATGTAGTCGCTGATCGCGTCAATGTCTTCAACCCACTGCCTCTTCGAACGCTCCAACTGCGAGAACCGCCTGAAATTCTCCAAAGACAACGCTGCGTGACTCGCCAGCGCATTCAAAAGACGCCGCTCACCGCTGTCCAGCGCCTTCCGGTGGCGCACAAGGCAAAGCACGCCTAATTTTTCGTTGTCACTCGCCCGGATCGGTACAACTGCTACCGTATTCACGCGATCGCCGCTCTTTGGGCCCGATGCCTCGATCAGCAGAGCTCCGATTTCCCGCTCACTCTGACCTTCGCGTACCGCGCGCACAAATTTTGCATGCCGCGAATTTCCCGCAAGAATTTCCGTCGCCCCGCCCTGATAAAGATCCGTCTCTCGCCCTCGGAAGACCGCAACCCCGCCCCATTCGGCGCCCAGCATCCGTGCCGCACGATGTGCAAAGCGATCCAGAAAGTCTGGAAGGTGTCGAGACTGCGCGGCATCCATCGCCAATTCCATCAGGTCTTCAACGTGATGCGACAAGGCGCGCACGGACTCGGTCTTGGTTCGGCGAGGTGTCACTGCATCGTTTGATTTGGTTGTCGCTCGGCGCATTGCTGAAAATTCAGAAAAGCTTACCGCGTCTCAATTTGACCATGCACCACCACGCTACCTATCTATCTCATTCTGAGTCAATGACCGAACCTTTGGGCGGTGCCGAATCGTCCACTCGCCCTCGATCGATCCGTGAAAATAATCTCACCGTGAGACCCTGCCTAAGGAACCGCCCGCCCGATGAGACTCCGTACCGAGTAGCCGGAATCCTTCACAGAACCGCCTGCCCATCGTAACTCTTTTGTTCCCATGAGCTTATTGCGTGATGCCCCACGAGCTCCGTCGAGCTCCGCGCCGTTCTTGCCCTGGCACCCAGCGTGCCTTTCCTTTCGTGGGGTTCTCTATTTCTGCGGAGGGGTGGGAATAAATGAGATCGAAGTGGAGCGGGATCGTTCCGGCGGCACTAGCACTCAGTCTTTTGGTGACGGCCTCCGGGTCTGCCCAAATCGGAACCACGGACGAAGCGAAACGAAAGGTTCGATCGAAAAGTTTGCCTGGCTATCCAGACTTGGCCAAGCGGATGAACGTAACCGGAAAAGTCAAAATCGAAGTGGTGATCACCCCAGACGGGCGTGTGAAGAGCAGCAGGGTCCTCGGTGGCCACCCGCTCTTGGTGCAGGCCTGCCAGGATGCGGTCAAGGAGTGGAAGTTTGCGGCCGGGACGGAAGAGACCACGCAAATTGTGGAATTTGAATTCAAGGGCAGCAGCGAGTAAGCAGGGCGGGAGAGTTATTTCGGCAAACGGCCTGAGTCAGGCTGGGCAGCCGTGGGGAGTGGAGGTTTTTCGCAATGACGATTGGCAAGAAACTTTACGTAGGGTTTGGATCGATACTAACGGTCCTGGTGCTGTTGTTCCTTGTGAACATCGTTGCGGGGATTCGAGAGAAATCCGCGCGCAACGACGCCACCGTGGCATTGAACAGCGTCCGCACCATTGAAGCCGTTCGCTATCAGATCATGATCAACCGGCTTAGCCTGAACAACTTCTTGTTGAGCGGCGATCCGCGCGACGAAGATAAGGTCAACCACGGGCTCACCGATATCAGCGATCTGCTAAAGAAGGGCGAGTCTCAGGCTGGAAACGATATCCTTCGCACCGCGCTAATTCAGGTGGAAAGCACGGAAGCGAGCTGGGGAGACAACTTCGCCAAACCGCTCTTGGCCAAACGCCATCAAGTCGATTCGGGCGACGCTACCGTTTCTGACCTGCAAATTTTCTATCTGCAAAAAGACCCCTCCTCTTGGCTAACCAAGTCTTCGGCAGTCCTGGACCAGACAAATTCGGAAATTTCGAAGTCCGGTGAAGAAACCTCAAAGTCGGCCGAACGCGCCAGCAGTTCCAGCACCTGGGTTACAACCGTCGGCACGCTACTCGCGATAGTGATGGGATTGTTTGTCGCCTTCTACACCGCGAAATCCATCACCGAGCCGCTCACTCACCTGATAACCGTCGCCCGCGAGATTGGTGATTCCGGCGATCTCGATCAGAACATCGATATCCATCGCAATGACGAAATTGGAGCACTCGCCACTACATTCAACAACATGGTCGCGTACCTGAAAGAAATGGCCGGAGTGTCCATGGCCGTCGCCGAAGGAGATCTCACCATCGAAGTCGTGCCGCGTTCAAAGCGCGACACCCTCGGCAACGCTTTCGTGCGTATGTCCCACGGTCTTCAGGATTTGGTTCGTACCACTCGCGATTCAGCAAGTCAGGTTTCCGCGGGCTCGAATCAGGTCGCCGGAGCTGCCGACGAGTCGGCCAAAGTCAGCGTCCAGGCGTCTTCTGCCATTGAAGAAGTTACCAGCACCATGCACGAAATGAGCATCAATGTGCAGAACGTCGTAAAGAACACTCAAGTCCAGGCTTCCAGCGTTGCCGAAACGTCTGCGTCCATCGATCAGATGGTCACTTCGATCCAGCGCGTAGCAGACACCGCCAAAGTTCTTCTAGACATCGCCAATCGTTCTCGAGAAGAAGTCGTCACCGGCATCGCCACCATGGAAAAGGCCACCGACGGCCTGAATCGTACCAATCACGCGATTCAGTCTTCGGCTGAGATCATCAACGTTCTTGGCCATCGTGCCGATGACATTGGCAAGATTATCGAAGTCATCGACGATCTTGCCGAACAAACCAACCTTTTGGCGCTGAACGCGGCCATTGAAGCCGCTCGCGCCGGCGAACACGGCCTCGGTTTCGCCGTTGTCGCGGATGAAGTCCGCAAGCTGGCCGAAAAATCCACTCAGTCCACCAAAGAAATCGCGGACCTCATCCAAAGCATCCAGCGCGAAGCGCGCCAAGCTGTTGAAAACATGGAACGCAGTACCCGCATCGTCGAAGAAGGCCTCAGCCTCGGCAATGATCTCGGTTCCGCGCTGCATAAAATCTCCAATGTCGTTACCGAAGTCTACAAGTTCTCCCAGGAAATTGGCGCTGCCACCAACGAACAATCCATCGGCTCGTCGCAAATCGCCAAAGCTACGGGACGCCTCACCGAAATCACCCAGGAAATTAATTCTGCTGTCGAAGAGCAAGCCTCCGGCGCGCAAGCTGTCGTACGCGCCATGGACAAAATGCGTGAACTGGTCCAGCAATCCGCTTCCAGCTCTACTGAACTTTCTGCTGCCGCAGAGCAAATGCTCAAACTCTCTCGCAATCTGTTGGACGGCATGGATCGCTTCGTGCTCGATCGCTCTGCCCAAAACATCAACGGTCGCGAACCCATGCGCCCTCGCCGCAGCGGAAAAGATGAATATCGCTCACGTGAACTCGAATATGCGGAACTTGCTCGGTCTTAGACCCACGGAGATCTATTGATGGAGAAGGACCTGCAAGTTGTCGGATTTCGGATCGGTAACGAAACGTTCGGAGTGCGTATCGCCTCCGTGCGCGAGATCGTCCGCGTTCCGGAAATCACTTCGGTTCCCAGCGCGCCGGAAACCGTCGAGGGCGTTATCAATCTTCGCGGAAAAATAATCCCGGTAATGGACCTGCGTAAACGTTTCGGCCAATCGGACATCCAGCCCGATAAAAAGAACCGCATTCTCGTCGTTGAACTCGAAAACAAGCTCGTAGGCCTCATCGTCAACGCCGCCTCCGAAGTTCTCAAAATTGCCCCTGACGATATCGCAGCTCCCGGTACAGTCTTCGCCGACGGTGAATCCAACTACGTCACCGGGGTCGGCAAGCTAAAAGGCCGTCTCATTATTTTGCTGGATATTGCAAAACTTTTGCATCGCCAGGAAATCAAGCGACTCGAGGAGACCGCGGAACTCGTCACGGCCAAGTAACCCAGCCGCCGGCGCCGCAACCGTCCACATGGCAACATTAATCGCTCCAGTCCAACTCACCGAACCAGAGCTCAAGCTCCTGCAGACGCTCGTCTATCAGGAATGCGGTATGTTTTTCGATGAACGCCGCTCGCACTTCTTGAAAGATCGCCTGCAGCGCCGCCTCAAAGCCTGTCAGATGGATTCTTTCTACAGCTACTATCGATTGCTCACCAGCCGCGAAGGACGCAACGAACTCGCTCTCTTACTCGAAAATCTCACCGTCAACGAAACCAGCTTCTTCCGCAATCGTCCACAACTTGATCTTCTCCAGCGCACTGTTCTCGAAGAAATCCTCCGCAAAAAACAAGAGCGCCGCGATTGGACTCTCCGCGTCTGGAGCGCAGGCTGCTCGGCCGGTCAGGAGCCTTACTCCGTAGCCATCCTGATTTGTGACGCCCTCGCTTACTATTATCTCCGTCATCCGCTCCCGTTCGAAATGCCTTCGCCCAAACCGCTGATTCCTCCGCCGTGGAGACTCGAAATCGTGGCGTCCGACATCAGCTACGCCAGCCTCCGCACCGGCCAGGAAGGCGTTTACACCGAGCAGCAAATGGAGCCTGTCGATTACACTTGTCGTCTCCGCTATTTCGAAAAAGTCGGGGACAAATACGTCGTCAAGCCGCAACTAAAAAGCCTCATCCAGTTCGACTTCCACAATCTCAAAACCGAATATCTCCCGCGCCGCAACGACATGATTCTCTGCCGCAACGTCATGATCTATTTCGACGAAGCCGAACAAAAGCGCCTCATCGACAAGTTCTGGCACTGCCTCAATCCCGGCGGCTATCTTTTTGTCGGTCACGCGGAAAGCCTTTTCGGACTTACACAAAAATTCCGCATGGTCCACGAAAATAACGGCACCGCGTACCAGCGCTTGGAGGTCGCCCCTTGACGCGCCTTCCCGAAGATCGCAACTCGGAACTCCGCGCACTCTTCTTCGAAACCGCGCGTGAGCTTCTGCAAGATCTCAACGAGGCTGGCCTTGAGCTCGAAGCTCACCCCTCCGACGAAGAAGTAATTCGCCGTGTGCGCCGTGCCATTCACACTCTGAAAGGCGACTCCGCCGCCTGCGGTTTTCACCGCTTAAGCGAACTCGCTCACGAACTCGAGGACATTCTCGCTCCGCAAATCGGCAGCTCTCACGGCCCGAAGCTCGCCGAAACCGTTCTTGCCGCTGCCGACACTTTCGCCGGGATGCTGCTCGCTTACGAAAAAAATGCCGAGCCTCCCGCCGCCGACGCACTGCGCGCGATGATCCGCAATCTTCTCAAGAGTTCCGCGAACCCGGCTCCATCCGCCGCCGCTGCGCCAGCGATAATTGCCGCCCGCTTCGAATGGACTGAGTACGAACAGCTCATGATGTCTGAAGCCTCCCATCGCGGCGAATCTGTTTACAACGTCGCGCTGCGCATCGATCCGCAAAGCCCCATGCGCTCTGCCGCATTCCAATTGATTCGCAATGTACTGCACGGTTGTGGCACCGTTATCGCCCTGCGCCCAGAAGACAACGCCACCGCTGCCACCGTTGAAATTGTGGAAGCTGCGCTTTCCAGCCCCCAGCCCGAACAATGGATCGCTCAGCGCTGTCGCATCCCTTCCATCGTTGCCGATTTACGAATTGAACGAGCCGTCGCCGCGGTAACTCCAGAGCACGAATTGTTAGTCGATATTCTCGACGCACAAGCCGCCAATCCCAGCGCGCACAACGCCCGACACGCGGAAACCACCGCGAACGCAAGCGCCAGGGCCGACGTCGCCAATTCCGCGGTCGCTGCCGTGGCTGACGCCACACTTCGCGTCGACGCTGCTCGCATCGACGCCGTAATGAATTTAGTCGGCGAACTCATCATCGGCAAATCCATGCTCAATCGCTCGCTTGCCGAATTCGATCAGCGCCACGCCCGCGATCCAATCCGTGCCAAACTTTCCGATGCGCTCGCCTTTCAAGCCCGCGTTCTCGATGAGCTTCACAAGTGCGTCCTCAAAATTCGCATGGTTCCCGTCGAGCAACTTTTCCGCCGCTTCCCGCGCGTCGTTCGAGATGTCGCCAAACAATGTGGCAAAGATGTCGCGCTCGAGCTTTCCGGCCAAAATACCGATCTCGACAAGGGAATCCTCGATGCACTCGCCGAACCGCTAATGCACCTCGTGCGCAACGCCGTAGATCACGGGGTCGAAAGCGCCGACGAACGCCTCACCGCCGGCAAACCAGCTCGCGGCACAATTTATTTGAATGCCTATCATCAAGGCACACAGGTCGTCATCGAAGTTCGCGACGATGGGCGTGGCATTGACGCTGCCAAAATTCGCGCCCATGCTGTTCGCCAACAAATTCTAAAAGCTGAGGAAGCGCAAAGGCTCTCGGACTCCGATGCGTTAAGTCTCATTTTCGAACCCGGTTTTAGCACTGCCGCGGAAATTACGGAAGTCTCCGGCCGCGGTGTTGGCATGGACGTCGTTCGCACCGTTCTCGATCGCCTCAAGGGCACCGTCCAGGTCGCCACCAACAAAGGTTCTGGCACCACCTTTCAACTTCGCGCTCCACTGACGCTCGCCAGCATTCAAACTCTCTTGTTCCGCGTAGGCGGCCGTCTCTACGCCGTACCTCTTTCCTCTGTGGTTGAAATCGCGCGCATCGGAGAGCCGGAAATTCACCGCGTCGACCAGCGCGAAGTCCTGCGCCTGCGTGAGCAAATCCTCACCCTCGTCCGGCTAGACACTCTCAGCCCGCACCTCCAGGTCCTGGATTCCCCGCAAGAACAAAAGAAAAAGAAAAAATTTGTCGTTGTCATCGGTGCAGCCGAAAAACGCTTTGGCCTGCTCGTGGATAGCTTGGTCGGCGAAGAAGAACTCGTCATCAAAGCCCTTCCGAACGACATCATTGCCAGCGATCTGGTCAGCGGCGCCTCTATTTTGGGTGACGGCACTGTCGTCCTGATCCTGAATGTTCCGGCTGTTCTTTCGCGCCTCTCTCGCGCCACTCCATTGGGAGCAATTGCATGAGCGAAGCGATCCGGGTTCTTGTAGTTGACGATTCGGCACTGATGCGCAAGTTGATTCCCGCTATTCTTGCGCGCGATCCCTCTATCGAAGTAGTCGCGACGGCCATGGACGGCGCATTCGCCCTCAAAAAAATCGACGAATTTCATCCAGATGTCGTCACTCTCGACCTCGAAATGCCGCGCATGGACGGCCTCGAAACTCTGCGTATGATTATGCAGCGTGCGCCCATTCCCGTCATCGTTTTCAGCACTCACTCCAAAAAGGGCGCGTATTCAACCTTCAAAGCCCTCGCTCTCGGCGCCATCGATTTCGTCGCAAAGCCTGTCGACGCCGCTGCCGGTCATCTCGAAGCCATCGGTGAAGAACTCATCGACAAAATCAAAGTCGCCAATCGTGTTGGCAGCCGCAAGATTTCCACTAACGTTATTCCCGATGCGCGGCCCATCGAGAAAAAGCCTTCGCGCGTAACTCTTCCTCCGAATCGCATCATTGCCATTGGCATCTCCACCGGGGGACCAAACGCTCTCCAATTCGTGCTTTCCCAAATTCCTGCGGACTTTCCGGCCAGCATTTTGGTCGTTCAGCATATGCCCGAAGG
Organism: Candidatus Acidiferrum sp.; assembly: GCA_036495905.1. Lineage (GTDB taxonomy): Bacteria > Acidobacteriota > Terriglobia > Acidiferrales > UBA7541 > Acidiferrum. The sequence goes on along the minus strand of DASXMB010000011.1, from coordinate 3,879 downwards.
CTTCACGGAAATGTTCGCGCGCCGCCTCAACGAATGTTGCGCTCTCGAAGTTCAAGAGGCCAGGTCTGGCGACTTGCTTCTTGCCGGACGTGTTCTCATCTGCCCCGGCAATCGCCACCTCATGGTGCGCCGTATGCCCCGCGGAGACATGGCGGTATTGTCCGACTCTGCTCCAGTTAATGGTCATCGCCCGTCCGTGGACGTCTTATTCCATTCCGTTGCCCAGCAAATCGGACTCACCTCGGTCGGCATTTTAATGACCGGTATGGGCGAAGACGGCGCCGAAGGTCTCGGCGCAATTAAAGCGTCCGGTGGTACGACTTTGGCGCAAAGCGAAGAAACCTGCGTAGTCAGCGGAATGCCCCGCGCCGCCATTACCAAAGGTTATGTCGGCAAAGTCGTTCCGCTCGATGCGCTCGGAGCATTTTTGGTCAAGCAGTACGGCGGCGACCGTGCCGCGTCGGAAAAATCCGGCAAAACGGAAAAGTTTGAAAAACAGGAAAAGAACGAGCAGCAAGAGAAAACGCCCGTTTCTTCCCATCGCTCTTAAGTCGAGCGGAGGGAGAAGGAGAAGGTTATGCAACAATTCGCCGCTTTGCGCCGAATCGACAACGAAACCGTCCGCTATTTGGTGGTGGATGATTCCGTTTTCGCTCGCAAAAATTTGATCAAGATGATCGAGATGTTTGGTGGCGAAGTCGCCGGCGAGGCCGGTGATGGTCTTACCGCTATCGCCGAATTCAATCGCGTCAAGCCGGACATCGTGCTCATGGACATCACCATGCCACAGATGGAAGGCATTGAAGCTGTCGAGCGCATCATTCGCCAGCACCCAGACGCGCGCGTCATCATGGTCTCCTCGGTCGGTTACCAGGAAAATATTTTGGCCGCTTTGCAAAAGGGCGCCAAACACTTCGTGCAGAAGCCCGTCAAGCCGGAAGTGCTTTACGAAATCCTTCGCTATGTCCTTAGCGATGACCCCACCGCCGCCGGTGCGCCGGTAGCACTCGCAGGAGAACGCCACTCATGAGAATGGAACTCATTCAGCCGTTCATTAACGCCGCAGATGCTGTTTTTGCGGAATCTCTCCAAGCGCCCACAAAAATTGTGGACCTCACCATGGACGAAGAAACCTATCGTCGTAAGGGTGTGGCCGCGCTAATTCTGATTAAAGGCGATATCGAGGGCCGCGTTATCCTCGATCTTTCCCCGGAAGTTGCGATGAAAGTGGCCAGTCAGCTTTCTGGCGCCGCCTTGCAGGAAAGCGAACAGGTCGTTCGCGAAACCGTTTGCGAGCTCGCCAACATGGTCATCGGCAACTCTGTCACCCTGCTCAACGATCAGGGCTTCCGCTTCAAGGTGTTTCCGCCGGAAATTCATTCCAATGAGCAAGGCCTCGCTGGCAGCGCCGATACCGAAGCTATGGTTATCTGCATCGAAACGCCCTGTGGCCAGGTTTATCTGAACATTGCCATGCACCAATTGAGCCGCCGCAGGCGCGAGCGCGACACCGCTGTTTTGGTGGAATAGCCACTGCCGTCAAGAATCTAGCTGAATTGTCGAATAGAAGTTATTCCTGCGTGCAATTACGCTTAATCGCTATCCGACGGCGACTTGATGTAAGACGCGCCATGCCGGTACAACCCTGCTGACGATATCGCCTGCGAGAACACAATTCTTATCGGCACAAAGATCGCGCCGCTCCCCGGCGTAAACGGCACCGCCACTTCCACCCGCGTCCCTTCCGGATACTGATTCCTGCTCCTGAAGCTGATTCCGCCCTTTGAGAGGTCTTCGCACACCGCTACCTCTTCCTGAAATCCCCTTCGCCGGATGCATGCCAGCACCCGTGCCTTCACTCGCGTACGGTTCCGTCGCGGCAGTGTCCGCTCTTCCGCAGTCGGTCTCGAAGCCACCGCTTCCGCTTTCATCTCCGATTGTGCCTCAATCCAGATCGATGGCGTATCGCAGTGTACGCAGAGCCGCGCCACGCACTTTCGCACCTCAAACGACTTTAATTCCAGTTCATTCAGATAAACCACTTCCCGCCGTTGGCAGAAACCGCATTCCATCAACAGTCGCGCCAAGGCTTCCTCTGATTTGTGCGGGGCAGGGAACTCAATGTCCCAAAAATCAGCCCGCGGCTCCAGCATCACGATTGCGTATAAAAAGCCGTCCGGCTCATGATCGATCTCTGCCACAATTCGCGCTCGCGCCGACTTCCAGGCATCCCCATTTTGCTGCCTTTTAAGGGTCAATTCTTGCCCTACGGGGAGCTTCTCCACCAGGCGCACCACGCCCCCGTTCCTGCTCACCAGCATGCTCTCCGCGATTTCCTTCATCGCAATGCCGCCGCTTGTGAACCACGATGCCTCAATCGGCATGCGAAAGCTCACACGATCGCTTTGTCGGAGTCCTTCGGAGCGCATCATTTCATTTCACTTTTGGTGATCGGCCTTCTAAAAAATCTTAGCATGCGTTCGCGCGCGTCAAATTGCTTCGCATACTCCATTTGTCGTTCCCACTAATAGCCCTCTCCCGCAGTGTTGCTTATTTCGCTTACGCCCTGGACTAAAACCCCTCCGCCCGCCTCGTTTTCCGGCAAAATTAAGACTGTCAATGTTCCCAGTATCGGAGAGCTTTTCTAACCCGTATCGCGATGAGCGAAAGTAACGTCATTTCCATGGACTATCGATCGATCCGCACGCCGGCCCAGAAAAGCGGCGTCCGAGACCGCCGCTATGCCATTCGTTACCCTTTTGCCGCCGATGTTGACCTGATCGATCTCGAATCCGGTACTCACACCGATGGCGTCACATCCGATATTTCCCTCGGTGGTTGCTTCATTTGTACCAGCAAGCCTTTGCCTGTGAACGCGAAAGCGCGCGTAACTTTCTCTCGCAAAGGTCAAATTGTCGAAGCTCTTGCTGTTGTCCGTATTGTCAAGCCGCGCATCGGCATGGGCATCGAATTTTTGGACGTCGAAGCTCCCTACGATGCTGTCTTGACTCGGTGGATTGAGGGGCTGCGCCGTGTGCGCTAAAAAATTCTCCCAGCCCGAGCCGTCTGCGGTGTCATACAGGATTCGCCCGGTGCGCGAGACATCGCGAATACAGTACTCTCAACTCTTTCCGCGAAGGGCGACTAATGGATAGACTCAGAATCCTGATAGCCGACGATCACGAAATCTTCCGTCGCGGCCTCCGCTCTTTGCTTGAATCCCATGCCGACTTCGAAATAATCGGCGAAGCCGTCAACGGCCAGGACGCTCTCGAAAAGACCCGCCAACTTTCGCCGGACGTCGTAATTCTCGATATCACCATGCCGATCCTCAATGGGCTCGACGCGGCCCGCGCCATGCGCAAGGAATCCTTGCCCGCGCAAATCTTGATTCTCAGTCAATACGAATCTCGTGATATGCGCCCCAGAGCCCTCGAAGCTGGCGCCAAAGACTATGTATCGAAATCGGATGTCGCTCGCGACCTCGTTGCCGCTATCGATCGCATCGTTCGGCCGCAGCACAGCGGCGTCTCCGAAACTCCCTCGCGGCACTAAAAAACCTCTGCTAGTGTGCTTGCGTTTAGCTTCTCAATAATTTCCCTAAGTCCTTTTTGCGATTCGTTCCGCCTGCGATTCCCGCAATTTGAATCTTTGTAACTTTCCGGTGGCGGTTTTTGGTATTTCCACCAGAAATTCAATCCAATGCGGCCTTTTGTATCCGCCCACTCTTCGGGCTACCCAGTCCTGTAGTTCCTGTGCGAGTTCATCACTTTGAACAATTTCTGCGTTCAGCACGATGTACGCCGCAGCCTTGGTCAGTCCCGTTCCATCGTCGCGCCCCACCACCGCCGCTTCTCGCACCGCCGGATGCGCCAGTAG
>DASXMB010000010.1:0-2633 GCA_036495905.1 Candidatus Acidiferrum sp. | reverse complement strand
TACGAGCAGCGCCATCAGACCCAGCGACGCGATCACTGTGAATGCTCTATTGTCGGCAAGCGTTTGGTGCCCTGGCCCCAGAACGAATACGGAAACACCGACGAAATAGAGCATCACCGTGGGCACGTACATCATATTGTTAGTCCAATAGCACCAGCCGGAAAGAAAGCCGTGAAAATCGCCGAAAACTTCCTTGGCCCACAAATAAACTCCACCCTCGCCGGGATAACGATGAGCAAGCTCAATCACAGCAATTCCCTGCGGCCAGAAAAACAGCAGCAATGAAATCAGCCATAGCCATATCGTGACGCCGCCGTTTGCGGCAATGCTGGGGACGACGTTGAGATTGAATACCGCGACGACAAAGAGTGCGACCAAATCCCAGCGGCCCAGTGAACGCTTGAGGTGCACCGTTTCGATGGTCAACGCGACTGGGTCGGGCAAGGAAACTCCTCACGGATTTCGAAACTCGAGCCGAAAACGCCCGGGCACCCTGGATGCGGAAGCCCAGACGTCTTCAGCCACACACTCAGTGGCCGGCGCTGACGGCGACGTGCGGCTCTTTTTGCGCTTGCGCCAGAGCCGGGGCGATCTCAGCGAACGTCGCTATGTGCCGGTCGATGTCCGCTTCGGTGTGCGCCACTGAAATGGTCCATTGCTCATCCCACCAGTAGGGCTGAGCCATTACGCCGCGATTCACCATCGCAAACCAATAATGCCGCCACAGTTCGCTGTCTGCGTTGAGCCAGTCGCGGTAATTGCGGATGGGCTTCTCGAAGAACATCAGCGATCCGTTGGAGCCAGCCCCGACGACGTAAGCGTGCAAACCGGTCTTCGCGATTTCCTTGTTGTAGCCATCGAGCAACTTCTTGTTTAGACGCGTGACGTGCTGGTAGGCATCCTTGGTCAGCACTTCGCGGAAGGTGGCCATGCCGGCAGCCATGGCTACCGGATTCGTGTTGTATGTGCCGCCGTGAAAGACTTTGTGGTCGGAGATTTGACCCATCACCTCGCGGCTGGATGCAAAAGCCGCCAGCGAAAAACCGCCGCCGATCGACTTAGCCAGACAGACGATGTCTGGCTTGATAGCGAAGTATTCGCACGCGCCGCCGTAGGCCAGTTTCGCGCCAGTCTTCACTTCGTCGAATATCAAAAGCGCACCGTTCTTCCTGGTGATTTCGCGCAACGCCTGGTGATAGCCCTCGTCGGGCATCAGGATGCCAACGTTCATCATGATTGGTTCGACGATCACTGCGGCTATCTCGCCGGGATATTTCGCGAATAGGCGCTCGACGCCAGAAATATCGTTGAATTGCGCAATCAGCGTATTTTGCAACGTGCCTTTGGGAATGCCAGCGCCGCCGGGAACCGGAGTCGGCATGCGCGGATCGCCGATTTCGCTGGCTTTGGGTTTGAGCGAGACCAAGACGGAATCGTGCAGACCGTGATAGCCGCCCTCCATTTTGATGATGCGCTCTCGACCGGTGGCGGCGCGAGCGAGGCGGACGGCATGCATCGTACATTCCGTTCCGCTGTTGCTGAAGCGAACCATCTCAACCGGAAAGCGCTTGCAGATTTCCTCGGCCAATTCCCATTCGAGATCGTGGGGCATGCCGAACATCGTGCCAGTGGCGAGTTTTCCCTGAACGGCTTTGATGACGGCCGGGTGACAGTGGCCCGCCATTAACGCGCCGAAGCACAAATTGAAATCGAGGTACTCGTTGCCATCAACATCGTGAATGTGGCCGCCCTTGCCATCGCGGACAAAAAGAGGATAAGGATCGTAGGCGCGATAATTGCTAGCGACACCGAGAGGCAATCGCGATTCCGCGCGTTTGTGAGCATCTTTTGAGCGCAGTGTGCGCTTTTCGTAGGCTTTGAGTTCCTGTTCCAATCCTTGGTGCATAACTTCCTCCAAATGCTGGTACGGTGGCCGACGCACGGCCCTGAGATTTAGTGCTCGAAATTTAGGCCTTCAAATTCCAGCGGCGGAACGTGAATCCGCGTTTTTTCAGTTCGCTGAAAAATAATTTCGGCGGCACCACATTTTCCGGTGCTTGCACACCGACGCCGGGAATTTCGCCGCGCCCGTGCATCACGGCCGCGATCGCGGCTGGAAAGCCCGTGTCACGCGCGACCGCGGAAAGCTGTGGCCGCGTGGCGTGATCCGCCCACATTTCAAGTGCCGAAGCTACGCGCTTTTTGCCGTTTCGTCCGGTAACCACCACGCGCAAGGCTTCCACATCGAGCGGCGGTTTGCTCGGCGCTTTCTGCTGCATCAACGCTAGCAACACGGCGCGAGGCGCCACGTGCGTGCCATTCACTGGAATCACCTCGCGCTGGGTAAATCCGGCATCAACCAAACTTCGTACCAGGTTCACCAGCTTCGGATCGTAATTGATCTTAAAGAATACCTCGCGCACGCCCTTCTTGCGGAAGCTTTCGGCAAGCGTGCCAAGCTCCGAGTGAATCGAATGACGCAGGACGATTTTACCGATGGGATTGGGGAATGTTCCCGGTTCCGGCTCGGACAGCATTTCCTTTTTCACGTAGCGCCCATTGACGAAGTGAATCGGCGGCATAGTGAGCTCGTCGAGAATCGTGGCAATCGAAAAGGAGTACGCGACGGGACT
>DASXMB010000009.1:0-39940 GCA_036495905.1 Candidatus Acidiferrum sp. | reverse complement strand
CGTGATTCCGTAAACGTGGTAGGTAGGCGTCAGTTTCGGAGCGAACTTGTCAAATACATGAGCTGTATCTCCGAGGCCCGCTAAGAGAACCAGCGGTCGTCCGGAGCCGCCCCAGTCGAGCACCTCCAGCTTTACGTTGTCCTCGACGGTTATGAATTGCACGGAATGCGGTGACGGATCGAGTGGCCAAGCTTTATCTTTGGTGGCGCGCTCCAGATTGAGAGGCAGCGGTGGGGCATTCCCCTGGATCCAAGTCCCTTTAATGGACGCCCCGTCCGCACTCATCACACCTTCGTAAGCGCCGCCGATCGCGGAGATTGCGAATTTGAAGCTTGATCCCTGCAGCGTTAAGGAGCTGATGGGTATGCCCCTAGGGCTCTGATCGATGCTATAAAACATGGCTTGTCCGCCTTCTGTGCCAGGCTTCACAATCTGCAAGACAATTCGAAGTCCTTTACCTGCAGCAAGCGTCCCCTGCCAGTTTCCAACAAGGTCCGGCGTGGAGTTCTGCGCAGCTGTGGCGACCGAATTGAACGAAGCGATTGCGACCAACATTAAGGTGAATAGCGCTGTCTTCATAGCGTGAGCGATCTCCTTGTCGCTACGAAATCACTACTTCGGTGTGGCATTCCCCACTAGTGTTTCTTGTCCACTCCCGCAACAGGACTTGACCGAATTCCCGAATTCTCTTACTCGCCGCCATCCGCGGTCTCTGTTAGCAATCCTTGAGATCCGTCATTCTTGATTGCCACACACTTACGGTCGAACTCTCGAAAAGTTACAAAGGAATTAGCGGGACGCATTCCCCAGCGGGACGTTGCAAACGGCCCCTTCATCTTGCAAGGCATTCGGGTTTGATCACAGCTTTGCTGGTGAGGCCAGGCGCGTGCGTGGACGGACGTGAATGTTTGCTAAGGGATTGATTTGTGTTTTGATTTCTCTTGATGTCGTGAAATGCTGATCTGCTCCTAAGCTCGCATCCTGAGGCCCTGGCTCGCCTTTCAGCCGGGTCCGAAGGACCTCAGCCCATTCCACCTGCAAACACCCGCGCCATCACACCACTTAACGGAGCACCGCAACTACCACAAAGAAACACTGTCCTCAATGGATCCCCAACTCCCAAATCGCCGTCGAAGAAATCTTCTTCACCTCGCTCCGGTCACCGCTCTCCTCCAACATCTCCGCTACCGTCTTCCGCGTTCGCGGATCTCTCACGCCCGCTGCAATTTCCGCCAGCGGTGCCAAAACAAATCTTCTCTGTGCCATTCGTGGATGAGGCACCTGCAACTCCCTCTCATCGACAATCTCATCGCCGTAAAACAAAATATCCAAATCGATCAGCCGCGGCCCTTTCGCAAATTCCTTCTTACTCCCCATCGCGTTTTCAATTCCGCGCAACGCTCGCAACAATTCCACCGGCGGCAATTCCGTTTCCGCTTCCACCACACAATTCAAAAACCACGGTTGCTCCAGATAATCCACCGGCTCCGTTTCATAAATCGAAGACGCCCGCGTGACGCGCACTCCCGCCCCGGCCAGCGCCGCAATCGCTCGCTGCAAATTCTTTTCCCTCTCTCCAACATTCGATCCCAGCGCCAAATAAACTTTCATCGCTTTCATAAATTATTATTTCAATTCGGCTGCAGTCGGCGGTTCAAATTCGGCATACCATTGATCGAGTTGTTTCTCTGTAACGCGAAAGCTGCCCGGTGGCATATCCACGTTGCGTTTTTGCAGGCGCGCCCACAATTCATCACGCGGCACATCCAGAAAACAGAGTTCCACTTTCGCGCCTAACGCCTGGCCGCGAGCTCGAAATTTGTCGCGGTCGGCGCGCGTCCAAAAACCATTTTCCAGAACGACATCTATACCTAATCGCAGCGCCCGCTCCGCTACTTCCCACTGCACTTCCTCCACCGGATCGCGACACGCATCGAACTTCCCTTGATCGTGATGAAGTTCTTCTCCAAACAGTGGCACCATCCACTCATCCGGACAGAGCCGCAACGCTGGCCGGTCGCACTCGATTTTTTTCGCCAGCGTGGTCTTGCCGGAACCGGGCAAGCCGCAAATCAAAATCAAAGTCGCCATGGCCTTCTCGCAATTGCATGTTCGATCCCGTCCGAGAAAATCTACTGTACGAACCCGACTGTCGGTGCCGGGCCGCCCTCGGGGGCTTCCTTGATAGTGCCGAATTGCGTTTCGTAGCGAGCGATGTTTTCGCCCATCGCGCGCCAGATCCGCTTTGCGTGTCCAGGGCTGAGGATCATGCTCTTCAAAAGTTTTCCCTGCCCGCCATTTGGAAAAATATAAATAAAATTCATGGTGAACTCTTCCAGATTGTGGTGAATCATCACCAGATTGCTGTACTCACCCTGCAATTCTTTTTCGTCCGCCTTGATTTGCACTTGCCCCTGCACCGGCCGTTGCTCATCCATTCGCTTATACCTTTCCTTAGTAGGTTCTGTTGGGCTTAACCGCAATTTTTGTCTTGTTTTGCGTTTTAATTCCGGCTTGTCGATCATTTCTTTCCGTCCACTTCTCATTTCAAGGTATCACAGCCACACGCCGCGTTAACCATGCGCGCTGTGACCGCAGGTGCGGCGCGTGACTTCTTGCCTGGAGCTAACGCAGAACACTTCCTTAGGTTGCATTGGTCGTCTTCCACGCCTCCAGTATCTAAATCGCACAACGTAGCGTCTCCTGCGTTGACAGATTTTTATGTTAAGTGTAGTTTAGTATTGTTATTTAACGTGGTTAACATCCTTCATGGCGATTATAGTTCCTCCTCCACTCGAATCTGATTCGGAAACCAACGCCACTTCCGCGCCCGTTGGCGCTTCCGATTCCGGCAAAAACCGCCGAGCGCCACTGCCTTCGCTGCCGGAATCGCACCGCAGCATTCCCATCGCGTCCGGCGCATCCTGGATTCGCAAAGTTTTTGCCTTCGCCGGTCCCGGCTACCTGGTCGCGGTCGGCTACATGGATCCGGGCAATTGGGCCACCGACCTTGGCGGCGGCGCGAAATTTGGCTACACGCTGCTCAGCGTCATCGTCATCAGCAATTTCATGGCGATGTTTTTGCAAGCGCTCTCCGCAAAATTGGGCATCGCCACCGGCCGCGATCTGGCACAAGCTTGCCGCGAACATTATTCGCGGCGCACCTCCTTCGTGCTTTGGGTGCTGTGCGAAATTGCGATTGCCGCTTGCGACCTCGCCGAAGTTTTGGGCTCCGCCGTCGCCCTGAAATTGCTCTTCGGTTTGCCGCTGCTCGCCGGAGTTTTGATCACCGGACTCGACGTGCTGATCGTGCTGGCGCTGCAAGGACGCGGCTTCCGCTTGATCGAAGCGTTTGTCGTCACCTTGATCGTGAGCATCGCGGCGTGCTTCGGTTACGAAATCTTTTTCGCGGCGCCGCTGTGGCGCGAAGCCGCGCACGGCCTGATTCCCAGCGCGGAAATATTTCGCAATCGCGACATGCTGTACATCGCCATCGGAATTCTTGGCGCCACGGTGATGCCGCACAATTTGTATCTGCATTCCAGCATTGTGCAGACGCGCGACTTCGGTTCCACCGTGAAAAATCGCCGCGAAGCGCTGCGTTATTTCGTTTTCGATTCCACGCTAGCGCTGGGTTTCGCGCTTTTCATCAACGCCGCGATTTTGATTCTGGGCGCGGCGGCATTTCACACTCACGGATTGCACAACGTCGTGGAAATTGCCGACGCATACAAATTGCTGAGTCCGGTGCTGGGCGCCAGTTTGGCCAGCACGCTTTTTGCCTGCGCACTGCTGGCTTCCGGCCAAAACTCCACGCTTACCGGAACGCTGGCCGGGCAAATCGTGATGGAAGGTTTTCTCGATATCCGGTTGAAGCCATGGTTGCGCCGGTTGATTACCCGTTCCATCGCGATTATTCCGGCGGTGCTGGTGATTGGCATCGCCGGCGAAGGCAAAGTCACTGCGCTGATCATTCTCAGCCAGGTGGTGCTGAGTTTTCAGCTGCCGTTTGCGGTGATTCCGCTGATTCAGTTCACCGGCAACCGCGCAAAAATGGGAGCTTTTGTAAATTCCCGCATCACCTCCGTGATTGCATGGACGGTCAGCATTTTTATTCTTGCGCTCAACGCCGAATATCTCTGGCTAATTTTTCGCGGCGCGTAAATTCGTGAACTGATTTTTCGCGCGGCGGCTCGCTCCTTTCTCCACATCGTTTTCTTCTCCTGTTCTGCACATTGTGCGAAAATCATTTCACTATCGTGCCGAAAGACTCCGCAAACAACCTGGGGTTGCGCAAACTGATTTTTGTCGCCTTGCTGCTGGCTGCAGCTGCCGCGATAATTTTCGCGTTGGTGCAAGATCTTCCGTGGCATGTGCCGGAAGCCGCGAAGCAAGTACAAAATCCTTTGCCGCCGTCCGAGGCGGAACCGGAAGCTACCCGGGCGCTTTATCAGGAAAAATGCGCCAACTGCCACGGCGATACGGGCCGAGGCGATGGGCGCGAAGCATCGCAGCATTTCCCTGCGCCGACGGATTTTAGCGATCCGAAACGCACGGCTTCGGACGGCGAACTTTTTTACAAAATCAGCGAAGGCAAACGGCCGATGCCCTCGTTTAAGAAAAGACTGACGGAACGGCAGCGGTGGCAATTGGTGTTTTTGTTGCGTTCGTTTTCTTCCCACTGAAAATATTTGCTCGGAAATTTGTGTTTCCCAGGGGCTGAAGCCCTTCTCTCCTCCCGGCTTTTGCGGCACGGTTGAAACCGTGCCCTGACGAAAAGCTAGCAGCAGATCCCGTGGCTGCCTGCAAAATCGGCATGCAGCCACGGGATGACAATTTTGCGGTGAATGCGGCATCGGTGCTGCGATGACGGATTGCGGAATTGGGCTTGGCGGTCATAGTTTGGCGTGGGCGGCGGTGTAGGCTTTGTTTTGTTCGCGGACGAGTTCTATTAAGTTGCCCATGGCTTCGTTTACGTCGATCAGGTGGAGGCCCCAATCTTTCAGGACTTGGCCGTTCACGACGACGTCGCCGGCGATATCTTTGGCGCGTGCATCGGTAGGTTGGCTATGGACGGTGACGGCGAGATAGGCACCGTTATCGTTGGAGACGCATTCGGCAGTGAGCATTCCGGGAACGCTGACGAATGGAGTGTCGATGGGAACTTCTGGCGTGACCCACGGACCGGGACGCGCGCTGGCTTCGGTGAGAATTGTTCCGTGCGCGGAAAGGTAAGCGCGAAGCTCGCCGCTGCCGCCACCAAGCGCGGCGGGATTGGTGCAAGCGACGACGGTGCCTTCGGGGTGGGCCATGCCGATGGCGCTGTCTCCCGTGGGCGGGACATTGGAGCGAAACGAAGAGTAAGTGACGATGCAGCCAGTTTGGGCTGCGGATTCGCAGAGCGGCATATGCTGAAACGAGCCGCCCACGGTTTTGCCGCGGGGCACTTGCACGCTGGCGCCGAGTAGCAGCGCGGAAACGATGCGCGCCTGGATAGGTTTGCCGTCAATTTCTCTCTTGATGAGCTGGATCAGAACGTTGGAGCCTTGCGAGTGACCGATGAGGACGACGCCACGACCCTTGTTGTCGTGCTCCAGGTAATAGTTCCAGGCGTCGCGGATGTCGTTGTAGACGAGCGTGCGGTCGCTGGCGAGGGGAGTTCCCGCCATGGCGGCGCGGAGGGCGGCGAGCGTGACCTGGCGATAGATGGGCGCATAGGGCCGGCATTGCGAGGCGAATCGCGCGAACTGCTGGCGGATGACGCCTTTTTCTTCGGGGTCGGCGGACATATCACTATTGGCGGTGGGCTGATGCGAAATGGTGGGGTAGACGTAGAAGCAGTCGATGGGAGCGCTGGGATTTGCCGACCAGGTTTCGCGAGTGAGCTTGCCGCTGGCGGTGACGATGGTGGTGGTGAGGTCGACGGAGCAGGCGTCCTCGCGACCGGGGCGACAGAGCCAGAAGTCTGGATTGCTGTAGTCGTTTGGCGATGGGGTGGCGTGTGGGGTGGACGCAGCGGGAGTTGGCGCAGTGGCGGGTTTGGGGGCCTCCTGCGGGCGGGCGGGCGGCGACATGGCCGCGAGAAAGGTGAAGACGGCGGCTAGGAAAAGCTTGCGCATGGGCGCTCCTGTGGATGAGATGTTGCGGAGAATATCACGACGCTTCCCGTTCTGGCTGAAAGGGTGCAGAGCCCCCCACCCCCCTGAAAGAGCAAAAGAGTGCGTAAGGCATTGAAAACAAGAGAGGGCGTTTGCACGTGAATGCAGAAGAGCGAGAGGAGACATTTTTTGTCGGTGAAGTTTTTGTGCAGAATTGTGTCCTCAATGGCGATTCGGGGGGTTGCGTTCCGGGTAAGAGCGGGCGGCGAGGGAGCAGGCCGGAATTTGGGCTGGAAGCGAGAGGTTGCGATGTTCACATGGCATGATAGCAGGAGATCCTAACCATGTCAATAGATTACTTTGTGGTACTAGTTTCGAATACAAAGATGGTACTCTCAAACGGAGCCGGCCTTATGAGGATGCTCGTTGGGACGACGAGCCAACCATTTCTTTCTCATAATAGTGGCTGAACCGTGCTCCACCCCCTACATTGGGTACCGATAGCGATGACCTTGAGTTCAAAAATTGTTGTATTGCTTACACTTCCGCATCTGGCGCTGGGCATGGCATGGGTGCTATGGGGACGCGCGCCGGAGAAGTTTGTGGCGCCGCTTTGGAGGAGCCGCTTTTTGTTCTTGGGTTTGGTCGCATCCTCGCTCAACCTGGTCGTTTTCTGGGTTTACGTGACCTGGCTGCGCCTGCACCATACGGATCATTTCTGGTGGCAGGTCCACGATAGATTTGAATTCATTTCAGACTGCTTGATTGGATTTGCAATTCTTGCGGCAGTGCTCGGGAAAGGCCGAGGGCGGATTGCGATGGGCTGCGCAGCGGTGACCGCATATTTTATTTGGGTCGTGGGCCATATCGGAATCTTGTGAGTAAAGCGGCAGGTTGTTGACAGGCGTCAAGGTGGTGGCTAGATTTGGCGCGGCGAGATTGGTGATGGAGGGAGGATGGCTCCTACGTTTGGGAATGGGAAGATTTGCTATATCGAGATGCCGGCTACGGATGTGGCGCGTTCGGCAGAATTTTATGAGCGGGTGTTTGCGTGGACGATTCGGAAGGGCGGGGATGGAAGCATGTCGTTTGACGATGGGGTTGGGGAAGTGAGCGGAGCTTGGGTGACGGGGCGAGCGCCTGCGGCGACGCCTGGGCTAATGGTGCACATCATGGTGGACAGCATGGAAGTTACACTCGAGGCGGTTGTGAAAAATGGAGGGGAAATAACGCAACCGGTAGGAGCCGATGCACCGGAGATTACGGCGCGGTTTCGGGATCCGGGCGGAAATATTATGGGGCTCTATCAGCATCGGGGTTGAACGCGGGTAGACCAAAAAAATCCCGTCTGAAGACCGCAGATGCAAGCGGCAAGTTGATTGGGCGGGGTTGGGAAGACGGGACCGGACGATTTCTAATGGTGCAGAGTTTCTCCGTTGTGCTGCTGGCCACAAACGCAGCGGGGCGGCGGGAGTTCTCGAGCGGTGCCCCAGGAAAGAAGCCATGCTTTCATGTCTTCGTGGCGGATGTAGTGGCCAGATTTGACTTGACGGCCAGCCTGACGAGTTTCCGCGCAAACGCGTTCCTGAGCGGCGCAAAAGTCAACGGCGTTCGCGATGAGCAAGTTGCGGTCGCCTGTATTCGCCATAGAAACATTTATAACAGGATTGCTTGTGGGAAAGGCATTTGCGTAATGGCTGGATGGGCGGCACGCGTAGTATGCTCTGCTGGATTTGGCGCGCTGGTTCGTCGCTGGCGAAGAGAATAAAGGACGGAAAATGCGAACAGGATTTCTGGGATTAGCGATTCTTGTGTCGATGCTGAGTGCCGCGCCGATAATGGTGGCGGGGCCAGCGGGAACGGGCGGGGGAGCGGTGCGGTGCGGGAAGTTGGTGGATGTGCGCGGCGGGCGGGTGCTTACGGATCAGGTGATTGTGTTTGATGGCGAAGGAACGATTACCAGCGTGGGGCCGGCGGCGGGCGGGTCCACGAAATTGCCGGACGGGGCGGCGATGGTGGATTTATCGAATGCGACTTGCTTGCCGGGATTAATTGATGTGCACACGCATATGACGGACGACCCCACGGGAAACGGGTATGAGGCGCTGGGTATTTCCGTGCCGCGCGAGGCGATTACCGGAGTGAAGAATGCGCGGACTACTTTGCGGGCGGGATTTACGACGGTACGGAATGTGGGCGCTGGCGGGTACACGGACGTAGCGCTGCGCGACGGAATTAATGATGGCGATGTGATTGGGCCGCGGATGCTGGTGTCTGGCCCGCCGCTGGGAATTACCGGCGGGCACTGCGACGATAATTTGCTGGCGTACGAATTCCATCATAAGGATGAAGGAGTGGCGGATGGTCCGTGGGCGGCGCGGGCGAAGGTGCGCGAAACGGTAAAATATGGCGCGGATGTGATCAAGGTATGCGCGTCTGGCGGAGTGCTGAGCAAGGGCGACCAGCCGGGGACGCCGCAATATTCGTTCGAGGAATTGCAGGCCATCGCGACCGAGGCGCACAAATTGGGACGGAAAGTGGCGGCGCACGCGCACGGAACGCAGTCGATCAAGGACGCGATTCGCGCGGGGATTGATTCGATCGAGCACAGCAGCTTGATCGATGATGAAGGGATTGCACTGGCGAAGGAGCATGGGACGTATCTGGTGTTCGACATTTACAACGACGACTTTATTTTGCAGGAAGGGGCGAAGGCGGGGATGCTGCCGGAGTCGATTGAGAAGGAAAGGAAGATTGGAAGATTGCAGCGGGAAAATTTCCGGCACGCGTTTCAGTCTGGAGCGAAGATGGCGTTTGGGACGGATGCGGGAGTGTATCCGCACGGAGACAATGCGCGGCAATTTGGGAAGATGGTGGAATGGGGCATGAAACCGATGGACGCGATTCGCGCGGCTACCGTGAATGCGGCAGACTTGATTGGGTGGAGCGATCGGGTAGGAGCGATTGAGGCGGGACACTTTGCGGATGTGATTGCGGTGAGCGGAGATCCGCTGGCGAATGTGAAGGAGCTGGAGACGGTGAGATTTGTGATGAAGGGCGGAGTGGTGGTGCGGAATGATTTTGCGGCGAAGTGAAGTCAGGCGAAGTGGCGTTGGCTCAGGCGGGACGATTAGGTAAGATGAGGGAACGAAATTAATTTTTGGAGGATGCGAAATGATTAGCGTAGGACAAACGGCACCGGATTTTGCTCTGCAGAATCAGGACAAGAAGGAAGTGAAACTTTCGGACTTCGCGGGGAAGAAGAATGTGGTGCTGATGTGGTATCCGCTGGACTGGAGTCCGACATGTACCAACGAGCACGCATGTTTTGTGAACGAGATGAAATCGTTTGAAACGCTGGACGCGGAAGTTTTGGGCGTGAGCGTGGACAGCACGTGGTCGCACAAGGCTTATGCGGACAAGATGGGCATCAAGTATTCGCTGCTGGCAGATTTTCAGCCGCGCGGAGCGATGAGCGAGAAGTATGGAATTTTTATGGCGGACAAGGGGATTACAGGGCGGGCGATCGCGATTGTAGGGAAAGACGGAAAAGTGGCGTGGTTCAAGCAATACGACATTCCCGTGGTGCCGGACGTGAAGGAAGTGGCGGCGGCTTTGGGAAAGGTGAAGTCGGCTACGGCGTAAAGGCTGGGTTCGATGCGGTAGGCGAATTTTGCGCTGAACAAAGGCGTATTCTGCACGAACTTGCTGACCTTGTGAGAAAGCAGATCCCTCGTAGATGCGGCTCGGGATGACAGTTTGGCGCGGTGATTCGCGAACAGAGATGCTCGGAGTCTGCAGAATCTGGTCTGCGGAATCTGGCTGTGAAAATTTATGATGACGCTGGGCGAGTTAGTGGAACGGTACCGCGGGCTGGCGGGAGAATTTGGGAAGGCGGTAGCATTATCGGCGTTTGGGCTTTCGTCGGCGGAAGTGGAGCGGATTTTTTCGGCTTACGACGAGGATTATCACATCAGCCGGTTTTTTCATTTTTCGGATGCAGAGAGCGGAGAGAAATTTTCGATTGATGGAGTGGCGGCTACGCACGTGGCGCTGGATGCGGAGATCGCGGAGATTCTGTAGTTGAGGCGGGAACGCGGGGATTTTGCGGGGCGCGACAAGGCTCTCGGCTCCGGTGGTTTGTGGTCGCCGCCTTCAGAGCGGTTTCATTTTCAGAATACGTGACTATTTTTCGGCGGGACGGGGGCCGAAATGTTTGGCATCGAAATCCGATGGGTCGACTTTCGGATTTGCGACGATGTCTGAGTACGTTTCCGTGAAGACATTTTTTCCGTTGGAGTAGAACTCGACGCGAGCAGCGATCCAGCCGGGAGTGAGCTGGCGATAGTCGGCGAAGCGGATGTCGCTGATTTTAGTTTTGTCGCGCTCGTCCGGTTCGATCATGCGGACGAAGAGGAGACGTTTTTTCTCGATCCAAAATTGTTTGGATTGCAGGTCATCTTTTGCAGCGCCGACGACGTAGACCGGTTCGCCTTCCCACACACCTTCACGCATTTTCGTCAGATCGAATCCCTGGCCGGCGGCTTGATCGATGGTGATTTTGGGGTCTTGTTTATAGACGTCGAAGCCGAGAACCAGAAGCATGTGGACGAGGGGACGGGCGACGGTGATTTTGCCGGCACGCATGACGGAGAGAGTGCCATCGGCGACGAGCATCACGTTGCCGTCAGCGGGCGGGCCGATATCGATGCGGAGTTTTCCCGGGAGGATGGCGGCCTCGCGCCAAATTTCACTTTTGTCGATACCGTCGGAATTGTGAGTGGTGCTTTTTTGCGTGAAGGTGACAGTGTCATACCAGTTGGACTGGTAGCGGTCATGCATGGCGCGGAGCAGCGCGTCGCCGCCGCGAATTTCCTGGGCGCTGGTTGCAGCGGCAGCCAGGGTGCAGGCGAAAATCACGAGCAGGATTGGCCACCATTTCGTGGAAATTTTCATATCGCTCCTTTGCGGAATTCCTTAGAAACTTTGACGGCTGAGAATCGTTCTTGTTTCGAGCTATTGTCTGGTCATGGATTGTACATGGAGAAGCGGTTGAGGGTTTGGGTCGGCGATGTACAATGGCAGCCGATTTGTAGGTTGGGTGATTCGGGGAGTTTAGGAGGAGTGAATGGACTGGATGCGGCGGATGATGCGGGCGAACTTTTTTGTGGTGGCGGTGGCGGTCACGGTGCTGGCGGCCGGAGTGATGGCGATCGGATTGGCTGGCGTGGCGGCTGCCGATGGGGCGGGGCGAGAGAGAAATGGCCCGGCGGCCAAGAGTTTGGAAGCGCGGCGGGCGGAGTTGGACAAACTGGTGGCAGAGGAGTGGGAGTACGAACTGCGGGAGAGTCCGGAGACGGCGACGATCATCGGCGATTACCGCTACAACGACAAGTGGAGCGACGCGTCTTTAGCGCACGTACAGGTGCGAAAGCAGGATGCGCAGAAATGGATCGCGCGGCTTGGGGCGATCGATACGGCCGGCTTTCCGGAGCAGGAAAAACTGACTCATGAATTGCTGCTGCGAACATTGAAAGAACGTGTCGAGGGTATAGACATGAAAACGTACGAGATGCCGGTCGACCAATTCAACGGAGTGCAATTACAGTTTCCGCAATTTTCGTCGATAGTGCCGCTGGATTCGACGAAGCATTATGAGGATTATCTGACGCGGTTGCGCGCGATACCGACGGTGATGGACCAAGTGATTGAAATCTTGCGGCGGGGCGAGAAGGACAAAATGATGCCGCCGCGATTTTTGCTGGAGAAGGCGGCGGAGCAGTGCAAGTCGATTGGCGAGCCGGCGGGCGAAGCGAGCGTTTTCGCGCTGCCGGTGAAGAATTTTCCCGCGGGGGTGCCGGAAGCGGACCGCAAGCGGCTGCACGACGACATTATCGCGGCGGTGGATGGCAATGTGCGGCCTGCTTATGAAAAGTTGAGAAATTTTTTGGTGACGGATTACGCGCCGAAGGGCCGCACCGAGCCGGGAGTATCGGCTTTGCCAAACGGCGCGGCGCTATACCGGCTGGACATCCGGCTGCTAACCACGACGAACATGGAGCCGGAAGCGATCCATCAGCTGGGGCTGAGAGAGGTGGCGCGGATCGAAGCGGACCAACTGGCGATTGCGAAAAAGATGGGATTCAGCGATTTGCCGAGTTTTCGCGTGGCCCTGTCGAAGAATCCGAAATTGATGGCGACATCGCGCGAACAAATTTTAGATAAGTTCCGCGAATACATCGCGCAGATGCAACTGGAGCTGCCGAAATTATTTGGGATGCTGCCGAAGACGCAAGTGGAAATCCGGCCGGTGCAGGAATATCGAGAGAAGGAAGCGTCGACGGAATATCTGCAGGGGACGCCGGATGGATCGCGGCCGGGAATTATTTATGTGAACACCGGGGATTTTGCGCATCGCACGCTGACAGATATTGAGGCGACGGCGTATCACGAAGGAGTGCCAGGGCACCACATGCAGATTTCGATTGCGCAAACTTTGCCGGGCTTGCCGCCGTTCCGTCAGCAGGCCGGGTACAACGCGTACGCGGAAGGATGGGCGCTTTATTCGGAGCGGCTGGGCAAAGAGGTTGGCTTTTACAAGGATCCGTATTCGGATTACGGGCGGCTATCCGAAGAAATGCTGCGAGCGGTGCGGCTGGTAGTGGATACGGGAGTGCACTCCAAAAAGTGGACCCGACAACAGGTGGTGGATTATTTCCACGCGCATACCTCCGAGGATGAGCCGGAAGTGCAGGAAGAAACGGATCGTTATATTGCGTGGCCGGCGCAGGCGCTGGGCTACAAGTTGGGACAACTGGATATTTTGCGATTGCGAGAGAAAGCCAAGGCGGAATTGGGAGCGAAGTTTGACATCCGGAAATTTCACGATGAAATTTTGGATGGCGGAGCGTTGCCGCTGGATGTGATGGACCGGCGGGTGGATGCGTGGATCACGGCGCAGAAGAAATAGAGATAACGGCAAAAAAGCAAAAACGTAAACACGGCCGCACTAATAACGGCCATCCTAACGGACGGCGTTCACAAGGACGAAACCTGGGTGCGGCGGTGCGCGTCCCATGAACCAGAATCGGTGCCCGGGTGAAGTGCGTCTGGAAGTGGATGGCGCAGCTCGCGGGTAATGCCCAATAAAGCAAAAAATTGACGTGGAGGAAATCGTGAAATATTTGCGCGCGAGTGTTTTGTTGTCGCTAGTGATTTTGCTGGCGGGAGCGGCCTGGGCCAAAGAAATTCGCATTCCGAGACAGCCGGACCTTCATAACGGGAAGATTGTGTTCAGCTACCTGGGCAGCATCTGGGTGGTGAATGAGGATGGGTCGAATCCGCGGCGGCTGACGGTGAATCCGGCGCGCGACACGTTTCCACGGTTTTCTCCCGACGGTAAATGGATCGCGTTTTCTTCGAATCGCTACGGGAACAATGATGTGTTCCTCATGCCGACGGGCGGAGGCGAACCGAAGCAACTGACGTTTAACAGTGCGAATGACACGGTGGTGGGATGGTCTCGCGATTCCAAATATGTGCTGTTCAACTCGTCGCGCGGGCGAATTTATCCGGGGGTGCTGAGCTTGTATGCGGTGTCGGTCGAGGGCGGACTGGAAGAGCCGCTGAACACGGATTGGGGTTACTGGGGCAGCTATTCGGCGGACAACGCGCATTTTGTGTTTAACCGGCACACGCCGATCTGGTGGCGGAAACATTATCGCGGCAGCAACGCTTCGGATTTGTGGATTGAAGATCTAAAGGCGAAAAGCTTCCGGAAAATTCTGGATCAAGATGTGCCGGATGAAATGAAAGCGACGAACAACTGGCCGATGTACGTGGGGTCAGACATTTACTTTGTTTCGGATCGAGAAGTGAGCGGGAAATCGGGATCGCGGGAAGTGATGCGGTCGACGAATAATATTTGGAAGGTGAGCGACAACGGTGGAAAGCCGGTGCAGATAACACATTTTAAGGATGGCTCGCTGTTTTTTCCGTCGGTTTCCGCGGACGGCAAGGTGATTGTGTTCGAAGAAGACTTCGGACTGTGGAAGCTGGACACCACGACGGGGAAAACCAGCGAAGTGAAAATCGATATCACCACCGAAGATAAGGAGAACAATTTCGAAGTACTGACGGTAAACAACGAAGCGGACAGCTATCACTTGTCGCCCTCCGGCCAGCGCGTGGCCATTTCTACGCACGGAGAAATTTTCACAGTGGCGGCGGAGCGCGGCGACGTGACGCAAGTGACGCGGAGTTATGCGCGGGACATCGATCCGGCATGGTCGCCGGACGGAAAGTGGATTGCGTATGTGAGCGATCAAGATGGGCAAGACGCAGTGTGGGTGGCGGATGCGGAAGGAAAGAACGCAAAGAAACTGACCAACACGGACAATGAGAAATTGAACGTGGCGTGGATGCCGGATTCCAAGGCGGTCTATTTCACGTCATCGGATCACGGTTTGTATGTGGTGGAAGCGGCGGGCGGGCAGGCGAAGAAAATTGCCAGCAACGATTCCGGAAACATTCAGGAGCCGCATGTTTCTCCGGATGGCAAATGGTTTGCGTACGCGAAACAAGATCACGACTTCCGCGCGCATGTGTATATCACCTCGGTGAGCGGCGAAGAGCATCGCTTGAATGACGAAATCATGTTCAGCACGCTGAATCCGCGATGGACTCCGGACGGCAGGCGGCTGATTTTCCTGGGCGGGCATGTGCAGGGCGGTTCGGCGGCGCTGCGCGAGAACAGCGCGACGTTGTACAGCGTTTCGCTGTCTGACGAAGATAAGAATCCGATGAGCCGGGACATCGACAACGAAGCGGAAGGCGAAGCCGCAGATCGTAGCGCAGCGGATCGGGGCGCGGCGGGGCGCGGCGGGCGAGGTGCAGGCGGAGCAGCGGGCGGCGGTGAGCCGCGTACGGTGGAAGTGAAGATTGACTTCAACGGGCTGGAGCGGCGGGTTCATCGCGTCACGCGAATGACGGAAAACATTGCTTCAGCGGTGCCATCGCCGGACAGCCGAACGTATGCATTTGTGGCGGTGACTGAAGGCGAAGGACGGCCCTCGTCGACGCTTTATGTGATCGGAGCGGATGGCGACGGATTGCGGCAAGTGACGCAAGCGATGCCTCCGGATCGCGAAAATGGAGACACCCCGCCACCGGCAGCGGGAGGAATGGGCGGGGGAGGAATTTCTCGCCTGCAATTTTCTCGCGACGGACGAAGTATTTATTTTATGGAGCGCAACGGGATTTGGGCGGTCAGCCTGGGCGGAGGCGGGGCGGATGCAGTGGCGGCTCCGGCGGGCGGACGTGGCGGAGCGGCGGCGGGGGGAACTGCTGCGGCGGGCACGCGACGACGCGTGAACTTCCGGGTGCGGGTGGAAGTGGATCATCGTGCGGAGCGCGAAGAAGTTTTCGAGCAAGCCTGGCGTGTGATGCGCGACCGCTTCTACGACAAGAACATGAACGGAGTCGACTGGGCGAAATATCGCGAAATGTATGAGCCGCTGCTGGAAAACGTCGGCGATCGCGAAGAAATGCAAAGCGTGATCGTGCAGATGATCGGAGAGTTGAACGCTTCGCACACCGGTGTCAGTGGTGGCGAACCGAATCCGAACGCGATGCAGACGCGTTATCCGGGGTTCGACCTGGAACGAGACAGCTCCGGATATTACAAGGTGGCGTTTGTCTATAAGGATGGTCCCGCGGACCACGACTTCGTGCGCATTCATGTGGGCGATTTCATACTGGCGGTGGATGGGCAGCCGCTGCACTCTGGCGACAATTATTGGCGGCTATACAATCTTGCGCCGGGGCGGAAGTTTGAGTTCACGGTGAACTCCAAGCCGTCGACCGAAGGCGCGTGGACGACGAAAGTGGAGCCGGTCAACGCCGGAGCTTTTGGCACGCTGCAATATGACCGCTGGGTGGAAGAACGGCGCGCGATGACCGAGAAATTGTCGCACGGCGAAATCGGGTATCTGCATATCCGGCAGATGAACGCGGAATCGCTGCACAAATTCGAGCGCGATTTGGCGGACAACCACTTCAAGAAGGCGCTGGTGATCGATCAGCGATTTAATCCGGGCGGCGGAATCGACGAAGAGCTGCTGGAGATCTTGCAGCAGCATCAATATCAGTACACGCGAGGACGCGACTCGGTTTACGTGACGCGGCCGCAGCGGGCGTTTTTCGGGCCGATCGCGGTAATGCAGAACGAGCGATCATTCAGCGATGCGGAAGTGTTTCCGGACGGAGTACGGCGGCTAGGCCTCGGCAAAACGGTAGGCACCAATACGAACGGCTCAGTGATTGGAACGGGAGCGTTCCGGTTGCTGGATGGGTCGACGGTGCGCACGCCGGGGAGCGGATTGTGGGACATCAGCGGGCAGAACCTGGAAAATTATGGCGTGCCCGCGGACGTTTACGTAGACAATTCGCCGGCGGACTTTTTGGCGGGTCGCGATGCACAACTGGAGAAAGCGGTGCAAGTGTTGCAAGAGGAGTTGAAGAAGAATCCGCCGAAGGAAGTTCCCGGGCGTTAAGCGGCAAGTGATTGGCGAGAAAGCCTGGCGCGCGAGTCGCGCTAGGCTTTTATGCCATTGGGCGCCAGCGGAAGATTGCGAAGGCGGGTTCCGGTGGCGTCACAAATAGCGTTGCCGATAGCCGGCGCGAGCCCGACCAAGGGAGTTTCGCCAGCGCCTGCTGACGGAATGTCCTTACGATCAACGAGGACAACGTCAATTTCCGGAATATCGCGGAAGCGTGGAACTCGGTAGCGCGAAAACCGAGCATTGAGAATGTGGCCATTTTCAAAATTGATGGCTTCAAAAAGCGCGCCGCCGAGTCCCATGATATTTGCGCCCAAAACTTGATGGCGCAATCCGTCTGGATTGACGATGGCTCCGCATTCAAAAGCGGTGTTTATGCGAACGACGCGTACGCTTCCTGACGCGGGGTCGACGGCCACTTCGGCAAAGGTGGCAACGTAACCGCCTTTTTCCAGCCCGCCGCCCATGCCAAATCCCTGACCAGGCTGTTTTTTGGCGCGCGGCCAGCCGAAAGATTTTGCGGCGGCTTGGAAAACGGCGCGGAGACGGTCGTCCGCAAGATTTTTCAGGCGGAATTCGAGCGAGTCCATCTGGGCGGCGCGTGCCAGGCCGTCCATGTGCGATTCGCGGGCGAAATGATTGGCGGTGGCGGCGAGTCCGCGATATGAGCCCTGGCGTAGCGGCGATTTGACATAGTGGAACTGGATCAACTGATTGGGAACGGCATAAGGAGTGGCGATGCCGGAGCTGCCAGAATTGTAGTTGTGAAATTCCCAGGCGGTCAGCGTGCCGTCGGCTGCGATTCCACTTTTAATTTCGATTACGCCCGCAGGGCGGAAATATGCCCAGGTGAATTCTTCTTCGCGAGTCCAAACAATTTTTACGGGACGGTTGGCGGCGCGGGCGAGTCGCGCTGCTTCCAAAGCGGCGTCTCCGGTATGTTTGCCGCCATAGGCCGCACCGGTATCCGGCACGATCACGCGGACGTGGTCATGCGGGAGATGGAATGCATCCGATAGTTCGTCGCGCACGCCGAAAGGACGTTGCGTGCCAGTCCATACGGTGAGTTTTGTTTTGTCGTCCGACCATTCGGCGACGGCAGCGCGAGGCTCGAGGGGAGCATGCGCGATGTAGGCAATGTTGTAAGTTTCCTCGAGATGATGGGCGGCGGTGGCAAGCCCGTCTTTTACGGAGCCTTTTTCGGTTTTGTCGCGCTCGCCGGATGGCGGCTCGGCATTTTGTTTGAGATAGGTGAAAATTTCTGCTGCGGAAGGCTGCGGATCGGATTTCCATTCCGCGTGAATCGCGGCTAGCGCTTTGTCGGCGGCGCGTTCGGAAGGCGCGGCAGCGGCAACAAAATTGCCGTCACGCACCACGGTTACGCCGGTTTGCTGCTGCGCGGCGGAAATATCGACGGAGGTAAGCGATGCGCCGAAAGATGGGGCGCGCAGCACTTTGCCGTAAAGAAGATTCGGCGGGCGGAGATCGGTGGTGTATTGATGTTTGCCGGTGACGAAGGCACGAGCGTCTACTTTGGGCACGGCTTTGCCGGCGATGGTCCACTGCGGTGGCGGTGTGACTGGGTCTGCATCAGGTAGAGTGCGGGCGAGGGACTGCCCTGCGGTGAGTTGCGCATAGCGCAAAGATTTGCCGGAGGCAGGATCGGTAACTTTGGCATCGGCGGCGACTAATTTGTCCGTCGAAACATTCCATCTTTGGGCGGCTTGTTCGACCAACAGGTCTCTGGCTGCGGAAGCGACGCGTCGTAATTGTGGCGTCATGGTCGGAGTGGTGCGACTGCCGAAGGTGCCCTGATCGAAGGGAGTCAAAAAAGTGTCGCCCATGACCATGCGAACGCTTTCGAAGGGCACGCGCAATTCGTCCGCGACACTTTGCGCCAGCGAAGTGCGAATGTTTTGGCCGATTTCCACTTTTCCGGTGAAGGCGGTGACGGTGCCGTCTTCGGCGACGTGTAGCCAGGAAGTGATGTCGTTGGGAAGCGTCTCGTCTGGTGCGCGGCGAGCGCGGCCGGATTCCTGCAGCGCAGCAGCATCTTTTGCAACTGTGAAGATGGCGATGCCTGCGCCGAGCAATTTGAAAAAGTCTCGACGAGCCAATTCGAAATGGTGCACGGGGCCGGCGCGAAGTTCGTAGCGCTCCGGTTCGGGAACAAAGTTGGTTAGGAGTTCGTTCATCGCGCACGCTCCCGCAGCGCCACGGAGGCGTGCTGCACGGCATCGAGGATTCGCGGATGCGTTCCGCAGCGGCAAATATTTCCCTGGAGAGATTGCACAATTTCCGGCGGCGTGGGCCGGGGATTGTGTTGCAGCAGCGCGACACTGCTCATGATCATGCCGGAAGTGCAATACGCGCATTGGAAAGCACCCGCGTCTAGAAAAGCCTGCTGCACAGGATGGAGTTGGCCGTCTTGCTCCAGCCCTTCGATGGTGGTGATGGGCTTCGCGGCAGCGGCGCTGACTGGCAACTGGCAAGAGCGGCGCGGCGTGTCTCCGAGGAGCACGGTGCATGCTCCGCACTGACCTTCGCCGCAGCCGTATTTCGTGCCGGTGAGGCCCAACTCGTCGCGCAGCACGAACAGCAGCGGAGTGTCGGGATCTGAAAAAACGGAAAATTGTTCTTTGTTGACGGTGAGAGCGATTGACATGGCCATTTCTCCAAAATCTCGGATGCGAGGCTAACTAGAGTCTCGGCCTGCGGCAAGTTTACACCCTGTCGGAACTTGGGGGAGTGTTCCAAAACGGGTCTGACTGTTCCCACATTCGGATTGGCGAGACCCGCGACCGGGATGACCTTTGCAAAAATGGGCGAATACTAGCGAGGTTGAGTCGGTCGGCAGCGTGGCGGGATGGGCCTAAAGTTGCCTGAAACTATGCCGATGTTTTTCGGGGAACGTCTCGCCAATGCCAGCTATTGCCAATGCGGAATTTTTTCAGACGGTGCTCGAGAGCCTGCACGTGGCGATTTATGCCGTCGACCGCAATGGGAAGATTTTTTTCTGGAACGATGGAGCGGAGCGTGTGGCGGGATACCTGCGGCAAGAAGTGATGGGCCGGGTGCTCGCGGACAACCTGCTCGGGGAATCTGTCGATGATGGCGGCGAAACGTCTCCCGTGGCGACGGCGATCCGCGACGGCAAGCGCGTGGACGCGCAAATTTCATTGCGGCATAAATCCGGGCACCGCGTGCCGGTGCAAGTAAGCGCGTTTCCGATTCGAGACGCGCATGGCACGATTATTGGCGCGGCGCAGAGCATGGAAGAATTCGTCGCGGTGGCGGATTGGGACCGGCGGCAAAGCAAGCTGGCATCTTACGGATGCCTGGATGACGCCAGCGGAGTTTTGAATCACGGCATGATGCAATCGCACTTGCGCGAAACTTTGGGAACTTTCGCGGAACATCCGGTGCCATTTTCGATTCTGTGCATAGAGATTGACGGCTTGGCCAAACTGCAGGCCAGGGACGGACCCGGAATCGTTTCCACAGTGCTACAGGTGGTTGGGCAAACGCTGGAAAACAGTTTGCGGCCGACGGACTTTTTGGGGCGCTGGCGCGAGAATCAATTTTTGGCGATTTTGATGGAATGCAACGGCGACGAAATCGGCCGAGGCGCGGAGCGGCTCCGCAAGATGGTCGGCTCTTCGAAAATCGAATGGTGGGGCGATCGCGTGCCGGTAACGGTTTCGCTCGGCGGCACCGCGGTCAAGACTGGTGATACCGAAGAAGGATTGGTGCGTCGCGCGGAAACTGCGCTGCTCGAAAGCGCCCAGCAGGGCGGAAATTGTGTGGTCGTGCGGCTTGAATGAAAAATTGCTTTTGAGGTTTGCCCATTTATGTTCGTAATCATCGGGATCGCAGTGGTATTCGGCGCGGTGCTGGCGGGCTATTTGATGGAGCATGGCAATTTGAAGGTGCTTATTCAGCCCGCGGAACTGGTGATCATCGGGGGGGCGGCGATCGGCACGGTGCTGATCGCTAATCCTTTGCGCGTGCTAAAAGAAATTGTCGGGGGAATCACCGGAGTTTTTGGCAGCTCCAAATATGGGAAGGATAAATATTTGGAAACCATGAAGATGATGTACGAACTTTTTAGCCGCGCGCGCAAAGAAGGACTGATGGCGCTGGAAACGGATAGCGATGCGCCGGACCAAAGTCCGGTATTTTCCAAGTATCCGAAATTTTTGAAGAATCATCACGCGCTGGCGTTCGTTTGCGACACCATCCGCATGGCAGCGGCTGGCGGCGTGGAACCTTTTGACGTGGATCAAATGATGGAACTGGATATGGATTCGCACCATCATGCCGCAGGGCAGCCGATTGCGGCGCTATCCACGATGGCCGATTCCTTGCCAGGCCTTGGCATCGTTGCAGCAGTGCTGGGCGTGGTGATCACCATGGGCGCGCTCGGCGGTCCGCCGGAAGAAATCGGACACAAAGTTGCCGCTGCGCTGGTGGGAACTTTTCTTGGAATTTTGCTGTGCTATGGATTGGTCGGGCCGGTGGCCGCGAATATGGGCAAAGCGGCCGAAGACGAGCATGCCTACTATCAGGTGCTGCGCGTGGTGACGGTTTCGTTTATGAAGGGGACCCCGCCCACTGTCGCCGTAGAATTTGGTCGTCGCACCATTCCGGGATATGTGCGGCCATCGTTCCAAGAATTGGAAGCATTCATAAAGAATCGAGACGACGCCGCACAACCCAGCGGCGGAGAAGCTCCCGCGGAAGTTCCGGCAGCATAGGGACAAGGACTACTTATGTCGAAACCTGCGGCGCGCGCGCCCATCATCATCAAGAAGAAAATCGTGCACGGTGGCCATCACGGCGGCGCATGGAAAGTGGCTTACGCCGATTTCGTTACCGCGATGATGGCCCTTTTTATCGTGCTGTGGCTGATGAACAGCAGCAAGCAAATTCAAGAAGCGGTGGGCGGATACTTTAAGGATCCCACGGGAACCGCCAGGCAGGTCGGCACGGATATGCGCGGCTCTTCGGAAAACTTCATCGTTTCCAAAGACAATATGGAGGAAATCAAAGAGCAACTGCAGAAAGCAATTCGCGAAGTTCCCAATTTCGATAAATTAAAAAACCATATCGATATGACGGTGACCAATGAAGGTTTGCGCATCGAGCTGACCGAATCGGCGACCGGAACTTTTTTCGATAGCGGCAGCCCGAGAATCAGCGGAGACGGCGCAGACTTGCTGATCGCGCTTGCTCAGGAATTGGGCAAGCTGCCAAATAAATTGGCGCTCGAGGGTCACACCGATTCCAAACCTTACTCGGCTGGAGGCTCGTACGGAAACTGGGAGCTTTCCACCGACCGCGCCAATGCTGCGCGCCGTCTAATGGTGCAGCACGGCATCGCGGACAATCAAGTTACGCAGGTACGCGGCTTCGCCGATCAGAGGCTGCGAAAAAAAGAAGATCCGCTGGATCCGGCTAACCGGCGGATTTCTTTGATTGTTCAATATATGGAGAAAAAGTTTCCTGATGCTCCCGCTCCACCGGCTGCTGGCGAAGCGGAAAACAAGCCGAGTGGGGCCAAGTCCGGTGAGGGAGCACAACCAGCCGAAAAACCGGGCGAGCCTCCGCCTAAGGCGGACGCGAAACCTGCCAAGGAATAAATTGATCCGCGTCGTGGAAGCCGCGACCGAACAAAAAGGCGCTCGAAAGATCGAGCGCCTTTTTTGTTTAATGTTGAAGCCACACGAAACGCAAATTAGTGAGCGGCTGGAGCGGCCGAAGGTGGCGGCTGCGCGAATTTGGCGTCATCGACCGGAACATTTTGCTGCGCCTGGTCGATTTGGATAGTAAAGCTGTTGCCCGGGCGAGAGATGGTCCAGCGGAATGGCACTTTCACGCCGTTCACCTCGCGATAGTCCGCATAGTCGATTTGCGTGGGATTGCGGCCGATGGGCGTGTCTAGAAAGCGAACCAGCCGAAGCAGCAATCCGCTTTGCTGATCGAAATAGAGGCGCAGCGGCTGGCGACCTTCGCTCCTGCCAACTACCACGTACGTTTCGTGACCGTTGATCGGCTCACCGGGCTGGGTTACAAATTTTTGATACATTGACTTTACGTGCGCCGGAAAGCTGAGGTCCGCATCCATGTGCGCCATCTCGTTATCGGCAGCGCTCATGGGCCGTGCGCGGCCGCCAAAGCCCGTCCAGCCGGAATGGCCGTCGAAAGCGGTGATGCTTTCGCCTTGCTGCAAATGGGTGACGGAAATGCGTTTGTCGGGAGCCTTCGCAAAAACTTCAATCGGCGCATCCGGTTGCCCGGCGGATTTGATGGCGCCCTTTTCCACGCGGCTGGAAACTTTTTGCAGCGCGTCCGCTCCACCCACCGCGGTAAGATATTTGTCGAGCAACTGATCGGCCGGAGGCAGAGTCGCCTTCGTATTTGCCGGCTTTTCCGTCACTTTCGCGATCACCGAGGGGGTATTCGACGGCTGCTCCGAACCGTTATGACAGGAGTTGCAAGTCACCGCCAAGTGCCCATCGAAATTTTCCTTGTTGATGGCTAATTCCATCTGCACCATTTTTCGCGCGGTAACTTTTTCTTTTTTATCGTCCTTGTCGAATACCAGTCCGCGGTCGCCGCGCACGTGGCAAAATTCGCATTCCACGCCGAGTGAGGCGGCCATAAACTGCATCGCCGGGATCACCTGATCCGCGGGAACACCCTTGAACACTTGAATATTTTTGAATTGCTCTTCGGCAAGCTTCGGAGCGGACGAAGCTGGCGCCGCGCCTCCAGATTGCGCATGCGCTCCAGCCAAGGCCAGCATCGCACACAGCGCGAGCCCACTGACTACCAAAATCAGTTTTTGCGATTGCGGTTTTATCAACTCAGCCTCCCTAAAATGTCGCAATGAGTCTACCAAAAAGGGGTCGAAACGCGAGCGTGCTTCGCAACATATTTTGGAAATTACGGCATGTGCCTTTGTCCCAGAATTCCTGCTCTCGCTACGGCAAGGCTCGGTTTGCGATGCATCGCGGCGCTAGTGTACGATGCCGACAGAACGTAAAATCACGTACAAATTAGCTTTTCGCGGAGCGCAAACGCACCAATGGCCACGTTAACAGGAGCGATTGGGACCGGCAGCAAATGGCTGCTGGACAAAATTGTTGGCGGTCTGGCCGCAACCGGAGTGAATCCTAATTTTCTGACGTTCCTCGGTCTGGTGGTGAATTTCGGCGCGGCTGCGATGTTTGCCATTGGCCACTTTTTTCTGGGCGCGCTGATTATTTTTTTCGCAGGCTTTTTGGATATGCTGGACGGCCAAGTGGCGCGTCGCCAGGGCCGGGTTACCGCGTTCGGCGCGTTCTACGATTCCACACTGGATCGCTATGCGGACATGGCGTTGTACATGGGCTTGCTGGTGTATTACTCGGTGAGCGGACACATCCCGTATGTGATTCTTGCGGCGGTGGCGACGGCGGGCTCGGTGATGGTCAGCTATGCGCGAGCGCGCGCCGAGTCGCTGATTCCGCTGTGCAAGGTCGGCTTTATGGAGCGTCCCGAGCGGCTGGTGCTGCTGATCATCGGCGGAGTGTTCAATCGCATGGCCGCGGTCTTGTGGGTGATCGCCGTGGTTTCCACCATCACGGTAATCCACCGCATTGTCTACACTTGGCAGGAAACTCGCGCGGGACGAATTATTCCTGGCGCCCGGCTTTCCCTCTGACATTTTGACGAATTTCGATTGCGGCGCTCGCGTTTATGCGTTTATTTGACGTCGCTCGTGGCGTGCAAGGAAGCCTCGACCGGAGCAGCAATAGTTTCGTGGACGCGGTCGCGCAATGCCGGCACATCTTCTTTGCTCATCGCCGTCGTATCGATGGTGTCGTGCAGATGCACCGTGATCGTGGCGGGCCAAAGCATCCAATGCCCAGTGCGATGATGCTGAAAACTTCCGACAATACTCACCGGCACAATCGGGACATCCAACTGTTCCGCGACACGAAATCCGCCATCTTGAAATTTTCCAAGATGCCCATCACGCGTGCGCGCCGCTTCCGGAAAAATAATCAGGCTAGTGCCGCCGTCAATGGCGTCCCTGGTCATCCGCCACATGCGTTTCAAATCCGCGGGGCGGCGAACGTCCGGCACCGGAACATTTCCAAAACGCTTCATCAGCCAGCCATATGCTGGAATTTTGAAGTGCGATTCCAGTTCCCAGCCGCGCACCAATTGCGGAATGGCGCAATACAGAATGAAGGGATCGAAAAGATTTACGTGGTTGACCATGAAAAACGAGGTGCGCTTGGGATCAAAGCCCGGCGACCGATGCACCTCCACTCTCGTGCCGGATAAAAACACAATTCGCCGGCAAAAACTGCGTTGCAGCCAGTCGTGTTTGCGCGGATCGAGAAAAATCGCCAGAAACACCAGCGTGGGCGCGGCAACAAAAAAGTGCAGCAAAGTGAGAAACCACAGAAGCGCGCTGCGAAACGCCAGCCATGCGCGCTTCATATATATATGTCCACGGCCGCGGGCAGAATATCGAGCGAGCGGCATTCCAGCGTGGCGATTTCGCCGTCGATCATTACGTCCACCGGGACTCCGATATTGAAGTCCACATGGCGAACCGCGCGGCGCGAGGCCAGAGGATGATTGATGTGCGTTCCGTCGTAAAGTTTTGGCAGCATGCGCAACAAACCGAAGCGTCCGATCGGTCCCCAGCGGACAAACTCGATCAGACCGTCAGCGGGGTCGGATTGCGGGGCGATCAACATCGTTCCGCCGGTATATTTGCTGTTGTTAAACGTAAGAAACAAGCAGCGCTGTTGATTCCATTCCGCATCGTCGTCGCAACGCAGTTTAAATGCGCGCCGCCGCAATTGCGCTACCCGCACCAGCACGCCCAGCAGATAGCCCATGTGACCAAGCGGCTTGAATCGCCGATTTGCCAGCGCTCCCACGTCCGCGGTGAATCCAATGCTGAGCAGATTGAATGCATAAATTTTTCCGGATGCGTGGGTCAGGCGCAGAAGGTCGATGGGACGCTTGCGTTCTTCGAGCAGCGCTTGCAGCGCGGCGGCCGCGCCATCCTGAGTAAAATCGCGCAAGAAAGAATTGCCAGTGCCCAGAGGGAGGAATCCGAGCGAAGCCCGCGACGCCGGTTCGCCGTTCGCAAACACTCCGTTTAATATTTCGTGGGCTGTGCCATCGCCACCTACCGCGATGAATCGACGGTAACCCTGCGAATACGCTTCTCGCGCCAACTGTACCGCGTGGCCCGGTCCAGTCGACGCGATCACGTCGACGCGCAAGCCTTTCTCTCGCAGACGCGCCAGGGCCGGTCCGGCAAGTTTTGCCGAACGGCCGCCGCCCGCAGCGGGATTCACGATGGCAAAAAAACGTTCCATCAGCGCGTACGCTCATTCATTGCGTGATCTTTTCGCATGATTTCACAGCGGTAGAATCGCCGTCTCTCGATCCAATTCCCGCAAGCGTTCCGCGAGCACATTGCGCTTTATTTTCATCGACGCTGTCCGCGGAAAATCTTCTTTGGCAATCACGACGCCATGTACTCGCTTATAGTTCCGCAGCCGGTTGTTGCGCACGGATATTTCTCGGCGCAGATCATCGGTAAACGTTTGCCCCGGTTCCAGCCGCAGCGCCAAAATCAACTGCTCGCCCACCATGGATCGTTGCGGCCACACATAATTTGCCGCGAACACACAGAATTCCTTCACTGGAAGACTCTCGAAGACCATTTCAATGTCTTCGGGATAAATGTTCTTCCCTTCTTCGGTGACGATCATATTCTTTTTGCGTCCAAACAGTTGCAAGTGGCCGGTGGCGTCGAAGCGGCCCAGATCCCCGGTCTGCAGCCAGCCATCCACAATGGTTTCCGCAGTCAGTTCCGGTTCATTGAGATAGCCGCTCATCACCGTTTTGCTGCGCACACAAATGTCGCCGATCCCCCCGGCGTCCGCGTTCACAACGCGCACCTCCATGCCGGGCAGCGGCTTGCCCACGGTATCAGCGCGAAATGGTTTCAGGTCGTTGACCGTGATCGCCGTGCCCGCTTCCGTCAATCCATAACCGTTCGCCACCGGAATACCCAGGTCGTAAAAAAATTGCAGCGTTCGCGGCTCGCTAAAAGCGCCGCCAACAATGATGGCTCGCAGTTCGCCACCGAAAGCCTGATGAACTTCTTTCAGCAAAGCTCGGCTAAGGCCCAGCCGCGGCCGCCCCTTGGTGAAAGTTTTATTCACCGCAACCAGCGCATTAAAGATTTTGCGCTTGCCTGCCGGCAGCGCATCGAATCGCGCCTGCAAGCCCTTCTGCAAATTCTTCAGCACCAGCGGAACCAGGCTCACGTAGGTAATCTTATATTTCACAAATGCTTCGCGTACGAATTCCGGCCGCAAAGTTCGCAGATGCACCACCGTCGCGCCGCAAATAAAAGGACCGAAAAATCCCACCATAAAATCGATCGCATGGTTGGTGGGCAAAATGCTCAGGTAGCGCATTCCCGGCGCAAATGGATAAACCGACGTCAACGCGACGCACTGCTCCAGATAATTTTCGTGCGTCATCATGCAGCCCTTGGGACGGCCGCCGGTTCCAGAGGAATAAACGATGGTCGCGACATCTTTGCGCATGCGCGGGACGAACTCCGGCTGGCCTTCAGCGAGCGCTTCTTCCCATCTTTGTGCGCCGGCCAAATCGGCTTTCGCGGGCGCTTCCGTCACAAAAACTCTTTGCAGATTTTCTACACCGGCACGCGCATCAGACGCCGCCAATTGCCGCCAGATGGGATATTCCGTGACCAGCACTTTCGCGCCGGAATGCTGCAGTAGATGCCAGTGCTCCTCTGGCGTAAGTTTGTAATCCAGCGGCACCAGCACACCGCCGCAATAAAAAATAGCGTAAGCGCTCATCAGCCATTTAAACTGATTGGTCATTACAATCGCGCCGCGGTCTCCTGCGGAAAAACCCGCAGCCTGCAGGGTCTTCGCCCGCGGAATCGTGCGTTCGCTAAATTCCCGGTAGGTCAGCCGCTCTTTTTCGCGTTCGCGATCCGCTTCGATCAAGCAGACTTCGCTCGTAAACGTTTCCAGCGCATCCTTCAACGCCGCGCCAATGGATTGATATTTAGCCAGGTCCAGCATTACAGGCGAGATTGGATTCGCTCTGCCAGCGTACGAAAGTCGCTGACGCCCTGCACTTCATAGTCCGGCAATTCGATGCCGAAATGATTTTCCAGGCGGCTTAAAAGTTCCAATGCCTGCAAGCTATCGATGCCCAATTTTTTGAAGAAATCGTCGTCGGGAGCGAGCGTTGCCGCCCCCACTTGAAAGTGTTTCGCGGCCAGTTCGAGTACTTCTTGTGTGGTTTGTTCAATCGTTCGCATGCAGCCCTAAATCTATCACTCCCCAGCCAGGAAGAAAAATTTATGGTTCGGCAAAAAGCTGCTTCGCGGTTAGTGACCGCCATCCGATGCTGGATCGCTGACCGGGCCGTCGCCGGCCCACGGTGACACGCAAAAATAGCTGCCGTGCAGGCCAGACGCAGCGAACATCAGCGCAACAATTACGAAGAGGAGGACGATGCGCAGGGCTTTCTTGTTCATCGAGAAAACTTTCTAGTCGATTGGATGCGGACTGCGCATTTCGCGGTACGTCGATTTGTCGTTTAGTTACACTGAGGTTTTAAGGCAGGTACGGCATCGCGTCCGTGGCTTCCACAAACCTCTTCAGCGCCGCCATCACCGCAGGCCGCGTAAATAATTCGCAAAACAAATCGATCTCCCATCGCAATTGCTGGTGCGGCACCGGCTTGATGAACTTCTTCGCCGCAGCCCGCGTTACCGAATCAAATTTCGTCACTTGCCCCGCGGTAGACCGCGCGATGTTTCGCGCTTCGCCCTCCGCCGCCAACTGCGCCACCAATCCGACCGCATGCGCGCGGGTCGCGCTAACGCTGCGTCCGGTCAAGAGCAAATCGCGGACAAATCCGTTGCCCAAGTCGCGCTTCAATCGCGGAATCCCGCCGAAACCTGGAATCAATCCCAACCGCAATTCCGGAAACGCGAACCGCGCCATTTTGTCCGCGACAATAATGTCGCACACCAGCGCCAGCTCCAGCCCTCCGCCAAAACACACTCCATGCACCGCCGCGATGGTGACGAACGGCGCCGCATCCAGCGCGTTCATCACCGCGTGAATCCGCTCCAAGAATTCCCGCACGCTGCGGACACGCTCGCCCTCGGCAAGTGGCTCGGCCGCCCGATACAACTCTCGCAAGTCTGCACCCGCGCA
Source organism: Candidatus Acidiferrum sp. (assembly GCA_036495905.1). Classification (GTDB taxonomy): domain Bacteria; phylum Acidobacteriota; class Terriglobia; order Acidiferrales; family UBA7541; genus Acidiferrum. The sequence continues at coordinate 10,987 of DASXMB010000009.1, read as the reverse complement.
AAATCCCGGCCGCCGCGCGCTGGAAATGATGCACGCCGCCGTTTCTGGACCCAGCGCCGGAAATGCCGCCACGAATTGCTCCAACTCTGCCAGCATCTCCGTTCCAATTTCATTGGCCGGCTCGCGGTCCAGCGTCAACTCCACGATCCCGTCGCGCCATTCCCACCGCAACGCTCTCCCATTAAACGTTTTCATGACGGCTTCCTGTCATATAGCGCATCAATTTCTTTCGCAAACTGTTTGTTGATCGCGGCTCGCCGGATCTTGCCCATCGCCGTCAGCAAACCGCTTTCCGGCGTGAAGCCCTGGCCGCCCAGCGCAAAATTTCGAATCTGCCGGTAGTGCGGCAATTCTGGGTTTACCTCGTCCAGCGCCGCTTGCACTTCCTCGCGTTTCACAGCGCCGGTGATCAGCGCGCACAAATAACCTCGCCCATTCCCCACCAAGATCACTTGCTGCGCTCCCGGCAACAACCGCGCAATCCGCTCTTCAATCGGCTCCGGCGCAATATTGTGCCCCGAATTCAAAATAATCAAATTCTTGATTCGCCCAATAATCCGCCAATTCCCCCGCAGATTCACTTCACCTTGATCCCCGGTGTGGAACCAGCCATCCTGCAAGACCCGCGCCGTCTCTTCCGGACGATTCCAATATCCCGCAAACACATGCGGCCCGCGCACGGCAATTTCTTCCTGCTCGCCCACTTTCATTTCGATGCCAGAAATCGCGCTGCCCACATATCCGGGTTCCACCGGCACTCGCGGATCGTCCAGCGTGCAAATCGCCGTCGTCTCCGTCAATCCGTACGCTTGCAGCACCGGAATGCCGATCATCAAGAAAAACTGCTGCGTTTCGGGGGCCAGCGGCGCCGATCCGCAAATCAATGCCCGCAAGTTTGGCCCGAACCGCTCTTTAATTTTTTTGAAAATTACCGCGCGCCCCAAGCTCAGCCACATGGCGTCGAACGCTCGGCCACGCCCAACGTGCTGCCGCTCCCACGCTGCTCGCGCCTTCGCAAATAGTTTTCGCACCACCGACGGCCTCTTTGCCAGCGCTTCTTCCACTCCGCGTCGCACCCGCTCCAACAATGTTGGCACATTTAGAAAATAATGTGGCGACGCCACTCGAATCTCGTCCGACAATTTACTCAAGTCTGTCGACAGCGTCAGCACGCTCTCCCGGGACAAACACGAGAGCAACAATATCCACGAGGCCGCAAAATTGAACGGCGCGTACTGAAACACCCGGTCCGGCTCACGCGTCGAGCCCATCAGCTGATTCAGCCGCTCCGTCGTGCACGAAATCATGTGCGTCACATTTTTAGTAGTGAGGCACACACCTTTCGCCTCGCCGGACGTTCCAGAAGTGTAAATAATGGTCGCAAAATCCGAATCTGCGCGAACATTCGGCGCATCCGTAACCGCAGCCAAAGCCGCGCCTTCCACAATCGCGCTCTCAAATGTCACGGCGGCTGGCCGCGGCGCACCCGCCGCGGTTAACGCCTGCATCACCGCTTCGCCCAGCGCTGCATCGCTCACAAAAAGCATTCGGGGCGAACTATCCTTCACCATCGCCGCCAACTCCGCAGGCGATTGCCGCGAATACAGCGGCACCACAATCAATCCCTCCGCCATCAGCGCCAAATCAAATACCGCCCAGCGAATCGAGTTCGGCGCCAGCAGCCCGCAACGTTCGCCTTTCGCAATCCCGCTGCGCCGCAAGTACGCGCGCACTCGCTGCACTTGATCCAGCAATTCCCTGCCGGTCACGCTGACAAATTGCTCGCCGTGAACTTCGCGCAGCACCACGCGCTCTGCTCCGCGCTGCAATTGCACAAAGATATTTTCCAGGAAGTTAGCCATCGGCATCAGAACGTTGCCGTTCGTATCTCATTCAAAGTAATTGTCGGACTCATCGTGAAGCAGATCCCGCCACGCACCGCTGCGCTTCAACCGCTTCATCGCCATAGCGTTCCGCAAGCCCGCGCAAATTTTCACTCAACGGCGGCAAATAATCTTCCCAGGAAAGAACGCCGCTCCGCAGCGGAAATTCCGGATAGGTCCGCCGCACCACGTCCTCCAGCAGCGTGCCCATTCGCGCCATCACTTTCAGATTACGCACCACGGTGCGGCCAATGCCGTCCCGAATCTCATCCGCGTCGCGCACCAAAGTTTCCATGATCGCGAGCAGCTTTGGCTCCAGGTCCGCATCTTCCACCGTCAAGAACAGGTGCTCTTGCCCGCGCTCGCGCATCAAATTGCGAATTCGCTCATCCATCGTAACGCCCGCGGACACCACCAGGCTCGGCATCGAGGTCACAATCCCGTGATATCGCGACGAAACCATGTACGTCCCGCAGCGCAGTATCGCAACCAGCTGAAACATATCGTAATCGTCGGAAGTAAATATCGGAGTTCCCGGCAAAATTTCCGCCATCGACCGGCACGCCAGAGCGTCCAGCCGCTCCATCGCCACCAAAATCGGAAACACTTTGTGCCGCTTCTGAAAGGCCGCCGCCGCATTCCCGAATCCAGAAATGTAGTGCTTGTACTTCCGGTCGACTTCCGCGCCAGACTCGTGAAAATAAACCGTCCGGTACTGACTTTCCTTGTACGCCCCGGTCGTAATCCGCGCGATATATTTCGCAATCGACGCCTTCACCGGCCACACGAACGGATGTATCGGACACAGGACCATTACCGGAGTCTTTCCGTCCCAACCTGCATCGGTCAGCGCTTTGCGCCCGTATTCCGCCGGATGCGGCTCAAATGTCCACGCCGTATCCGTCCCCAATTCCGTCGGCACTCCCAATTTCCCCAGCACTGTTTGCGATTCCACATTGCGCGTAATAATCATCGAGTCGCGCACATAGCTTGCGCACATTTCTTCCACCAGCCGGTCCATGTGCCCGGCTTCTCCGCCGTATCCTACTGAAAGTTTATTTTCCGCCGACGCCAATCCCAGCGATCCGATAATCATCGTAGTCAGCGCGTTCGCGAACTTGCTTTTGAACATCGACCCTTCGCAAGCAATCACGCCATGACTCTTGTGCACCTCGCTAAACAAAAACGGCGGAAATACATCTGGCAAGTAAACCTGCCGCGTACCGTCAAAATATCCGCGGCTGCGTTCGAAGTCCTGCGACATCACGCTGAAATCCACATTCTGCGCGCCCAAAACGTGCCGCACCTGCCGCAACATTTCCTGCACCCGCACATCGGAACCGGTGTTCCGCGTTCCGTTATAACCCGCAAACAACAAACGCAATTTTTCGCCGCGCTGCCACCGCTTTCCCAGCCCAAATGTCCAGCCCAGCCGACGAATCTCAATCAGCGCGCTCACCCACGCAATCAGCAAAAAGTCCGTCATGCCCGCGCGCTCCCTATCCCCGCAACTCGCGCAGACGCTTCCACCGGCCACGCCTTATAAGGATAGTGAAAATTGTGCTCCCGGCTGAATTGCAGCAGCGGATACGCATAGGTCGAAAATTTCGCCGGCGCCTCGCCCAATTCCGCTACCACGCGCGAGTTATCAAACACCGTGTTCCAATCCAGATACGGCCAAAAAACTTTCAGCAGAGAAGCTCCATAGCCCATCGCCCCGCCGCGATTCGCCACCCAATTCACCGTCCCAGAAAATGGCCGCCCAAACGACGGCACAAATGTCGGACGCCGCCCCGTTCCCGCCGCCGAAAGCGCATCCGTTATCTCGCGATAAGTTTGCGCTCCGCGCCCAGCCGACAAGTGATAAATCCCATGCGCCGGTTTTTCCTTCTGATGAACCGTCACAATCGCTTTGCCCACATAATCCGCCGGCACAATATCGATCCGATCGTCGGGACGCAGCGGCAACACCGGCATCCGCGCCAGAACCGCGAACGCCTGCACCATATCGAACTGCGAAGTTTCCGGACGCCGGCTGTCGCCCATCACAATTGCCGGGCGGAAAATCGTGCGCGGTACCTCCGGCAACAGTTGCGCCAGCATATGCTCGCCGAATTTTTTCGTGCGCGCATAAGGATCGTAGTCCGACCGCGCCCAGTCGATCGACTCGTCTTCCGTCACCATTTCATTGCGGCGTTTTCCCGCCACCGCCACCGTCGACACCAGCGAAAAGCGCCGCAATCCGCGCCGCGCCTGCACTCGCCGCCCCAACTGGATCACTTCCAGCCCGCCGCGCAAATTCACGTTCAAGCACTGCTTCTCAGACTTGCGATTCAGCGAAGCCGCGCAATGAATCAACGAGTCCGTGGTGTCCACCAGATCTGAATACTCATCCTCCGCCAGACCAAAACGCTCCGCCGTCAAATCTCCGCGGAAAATTTTCACCCGCGAATTTATGTTTTCGATGAATTCCGGAAAGTCCATGTGCAGTTGCAGCGATTGCCACAACCGTTCTCGCGCTTCGTGGTCCGATTTCGCGCGCACCAGCACGCTTACCACGTCCACGTGCTCGCGCAGCAATCCTGCGACCACGTAGCTCCCCAAATATCCAGTGGATCCGGTTACGAAGATCGCCATAGTGAGTGAACAGCCGCGCCTAGCTGGGCAACGCCGAACCGCTTGCCGGATGCGCCGCCCAATCCAGCTCACGCGGCGTCCGAGACTCCAGCGGCCGCCCTTCCATCAACGGATAGCACCAGCGGCGCAGCGCCGGTATATGGATATTAATCCAGTAGTCCCACCAGTCAATGTTTTCTGGATTGAATTCGAACAAACAGCGTTCTTCTTCCGGCAGCGCCGCCGATAGCAGCCGCGCGTTTTCGCATTCAAAAACATGCTCGTTGTGCAAAATGAATGGCTCGTACAATTCGATCAACTTCTCCGCACGCACCAGATCGCGCTCCTGTCGCGCCAGCGGAGCCTTCTTCATGCGCAGCGTCACCGCCACGCGATTAATGCTGGAAACCACCGCCTTCTGCATCGGAATCGACAGCCGCTCGTATCTCTGCTTCGACACCGGAATCGTTTCGAATTTTACTTTCAGCCAGCTATCGATGCTCTGCGTGGTCCGATAATGTTTGCGATGCGCCAGCCCCGTCAGCTCAATGCTGCGCCCCATGTTCACCGGATTTATCGCCGACGTCGCCAGCTGATACATCCGCGCCTGCTTCCGCGCCACCACCGCCGCAGCGATCAGCGTCATCCCGCGGCACACCATGTCCACCGGAATCACGTCCAAACATTTGCGCGCATTCGTCGGCAACTGCCGAAAATTTGTCCCCAGCAAATAAGAAAGCGGCCCGGACGTATTGATCCCTTCATTCCACCCTTCAAATGGAGACCGCTCTGAACTTTCCACAATCGACGGCCGCACAATCGCAATCGGCAAATCCCGCCCACGCCGCGCCAGCAAAGACTCGCCCAAACTTTTCGTAAACGTATACGTATTCGGCCAGCCCAAGTGTTGGGCCCGCCGCATCCCCGCTCGCACCAAACGATTCCGCGCCCAGCGAATGCGATTCCGCTTCAGCACACCTTCCAATTCCGCCGTCGGCACCGCGGATTCATCCCCGCCGCGCCCCAACGCTTGCCTGCGCAACGCTCGTGTCAGTTCCGGACTTTGCGCCCGCGCCTCCACCCGTTCAATCATTTCTCGCAGCGTATCGATTTCGCGTGCCGCATCGAATTCCGGATCGCACGTCGGATTATAGTTATCCTGCAATTCTTCAACCACGCGCCCATTGCGCATGCCCACCACGTAGCAAGTCGAAAGGTGCATCAACCCGGCGTGATCGGAAGCCCGCAAAAATTCCAACAAATGCATAGCCGATCCAACGTTTGAATCCAGCGCCTCGCGCAAATCCGGATTAAAATCCGTCAGCCCTGCGCTATTCACCACCAAATCCAGCGATTTTCCCAGCCGCGCCTGCGTCGCCGCATCCAGCCCCAACCCCGGCTGGCTCACATCGCCTTCCACGACTTCCACTTTCTCGCGCAAAAACGCGCCCAACTGCCGCCCGTGCCGCTCCTGCAAAACATCGAACGCCGGCGACTCCTCCACAATTTTTTCGAACCGCCGCTGTGCGCTGGTCGTTCGATTCCGCCGGATCAGCAGCGTAATCTTTCCAATGTTCGGAATATTCTCCAGTAAATCCACCAGCCACACTTTGCCGATGAATCCCGTCACTCCCACCAGCAAAATATGCCGGCCCGCCAGCGTCTCTCGCACCGGTAATCGTTCTACGCGCGGCACATCGCCAAAGGCCGCCACGGCTCGTCCCGGCAAAGGCACCGGCCGCTCCGCCGTCTGGATCGCCAATTCCAATTGCGCGCCACGTCCCATCCAACCCAATTGCTGCAACAATTTCGCTTCAGGTACCCTGCCGTCTGTCGACCCGCTCGCCAGCCACGCAAACGGCCCGCGCGGCCGTACCACCGGACTCTTCAGCCGCCCCGTCGCATACCCATCGCGAAACTCCAGCCGGTTCGCGATAAATCGCTCAATCCCCAGATGTTTTGCCAGCGGCCGCATAATGTGGTCCAGCAGTTGGCTCACCAGCACGATTCGCTCGCCGCTTCGCGCTGCTTCCAGCAGCTTTTCCCGAGCCTCCGCCCGAATCTGCGGCTTCAAAACATACTGAAAGTATTCCTCGCCCAGCAGATCCAGCCGGTCCTGACTAACTCCTCGCAGCAGCGTATGCAAAAACCGCGTCGCAAATGTCCGGCTGGCTGCATACGCAAACGGCCGCGTGAGCGCCATTCCCGCCATGCCCGCGCGCCGCGCCCAGCGTTCCGCGAAGCTCTGCGCATTCCACGTGAAAAATCCCACTGGACGCATCGCGCCCACTTCCAGCAAAGACCCTTCCACGCGCCAATATGTCGCGCCCCGGCCCGCACCCTTCGAATTGGAGGTGAAATCAGCCATCGCTGTCCGTCGTCAGACTATGGTCTTGCCCAACTGTTCTCGATTTAACCTGGAATCGGTTCCCGCGCAACCAGCTCGACGCGCCCTGAAAAACACCACGCCAAACCCGCCGTCCGCCACGCCAGGAAACTGTAAAAGTAACATTCCCAGCAACTTATCGCAACACAACGCCCGCTACCCGAACGCACAGCGAGGAGCTCCATTCGGATTTTGACGGTCAGCAGTTTCGAAGGAAAGATAAGCAAGGGAATCAAGAGAAGAAAGGCGCCGCCGCGCCGTTGCCTCCCTTTAGTTCGTAACTCGGGTTTTCTCTGCGTCCTCTGCGTCTCTGCGTTTAATCTTGCTTTTTCTCGAGCCTAAACTCCCCACCCATATCGCTCCGCATGTTCCAAAGTCCGGCCCATTTCTTCCCGCAAAGTCTCCGTAAACGTCGAGCAACCCACCACCTGCGTCCCCGCCTCCGCAGTATCCGGCGTCCGGAACCCTCCGTCCAAGACCCGCTGGAGCGACTGTTCCACCCAGTCCGCCTCAATCGATAGCGCGAACGCATCCCGCAGCATCATCGTCGCGCTCAGAATCGCCCCAATCGGATTCGCCGCATCCCGCCCTGCCAAAGAAGGCGCCGACCCATGAATCGGCTCGAATAGCGACGTCCCCGTCCCAAAGCTACCCGACGGAATCAAGCCAATCGACCCGGCCAGTCCCGCCGCTGCATCGCTCAAAATGTCCCCAAACATATTCGTCGTCAGCAACACGTCAAACTGCGCGGGTCGCAGGGTCAACTGCATCGCCGCATTGTCCACATACATGTGCTCCACTTTGACATCCCGGTAAGCCCCGCTCATCGACGTCACCGTACGCCGCCAAAGCTGCGAACTCGCCAAAACATTCGCCTTGTCCACCGAACAAAGCTGCCGAGACCTTCCCTCCGCCCTTCCAAACGCAAACAACGCCACCCGCTCAATCTCTCGCGTCGAGTATGACTCTGTATCAAACGCTCGCTCCGTTCCGTTTTCCGTTAGTGTTCCGCGCTCGCCAAAATAGATTCCCCCAGTCAGTTCCCGCACAATTTCCAGATCCAAATCGAGCAGCCGCTCTGGCTTCAGCGGAGAAATCCCTCGCAGCGCGTCCAGCAATTTGATTGGCCGCACATTCACGAACAATCCCATACCTTGCCGCAATCCCAGCAGACCGCTCTCCGGCCGCTTGCCCACCGCCAGCCCATCCCAGCGCGCCCCGCCGACCGCTCCCAAGAAAACCGCGTCCGCCTTGCAGCAAGCATTCAGCGTCGCATTCGGCAGCGGCGTTCCGTGCGCATCAATCGCCGCCCCTCCGATCGCAAACTCCTCAAACGCAAAATCGTGCTCAAACTCCTGCGCCACTTCTTCCAGAATTATCCTGGCCGCGTGCGTCACTTCCGGCCCAATTCCATCGCCCGGCAAAAGCACAATGTTCTTTTTCATATTCGCTGTCCATCTCGGCCCTAAGCTGCCGAAGACGCCTCCGCAGCAACTGGCCTCGCCTGCACATTCCGCCGCATCACTTGATGTGCAATCGCCACCAAATCCCGTTGCCGCACTTGCTTCCCCTGATCCGCCAACGCCGTCACCCGCTTATAGCATTCTGCCAGATCGCTGTCGCTCGGCTCATAACCCAAATCCCGCAAACTCATCCGCAGTGCATTCCGTCCGGAATGCTTTCCCAATACGAGAGATCGCGCCGGCACTCCCACCGACTCCGGCGAAATAATTTCATACGTCAGCGGATTCTTGATAATCCCGTCCTGATGTATCCCCGCTTCATGCGCGAACGCATTTGCTCCCACCACCGCCTTGTTGGGAGCCACCGCCGCTCCGGTTATCTGCGAAAGCATCCGGCTGGTGGCAAACAGTTCCTTCAATTTGATGTTGGTCGTTACGCCAAAACTTTCCTTGCGCACCGCCAGCGCCACCACCACTTCTTCCAGCGCCGCGTTTCCCGCCCGTTCGCCAATCCCGTTCACCGTGCATTCAATCTGCCGCACTCCCGCCCGCACCGCCGCCAACGTATTCGCCACCGCCATCCCCAAATCATCGTGGCAGTGCGCGCTCAATGTAATCCCCGCCGGGTCGCCCAAATATTCCCGCACCTTCAAAAACATCGCCCCATACTCTTCCGGCACCGCGTACCCCACCGTGTCCGGTAAATTCAAAATCGTCGCTCCCGCCTCCACCGCCACGCGGCACACCTCGCAAAGAAAATCGATATCCGTGCGCCCCGCATCCTCCGCGGAAAACTCCACTTCCGCCACATGCTTCTTTCCCAGACGAATCATCGAACCAATCGCTTCCAGTGTCTGCTCGCGAGTCATATTCAGTTTCACACGCATGTGCAGGTCCGACGTCGCCAGAAAAACGTGCAGCCGCGGGAACGCCGCATAGTCCAGCGCATCGATGGCCGCCGTCACGTCCTCCTTCTTCGCGCGCGCCAGCGCCGCGATCTGCACTCCCCGAACTTCCCGCGCCACCATCTTCACCGCTTCCAAATCTCCGCGCGACGCAATCGGAAATCCCGCTTCAATCACGTCCACGCCCAGCACCGCCAACTGCCGCGCCATCCGAATCTTCTCCAGCGTATTCATGGAAAAGCCCGGCGATTGCTCTCCATCGCGCAAAGTAGTATCGAATATTTTTACGGAGTCCATGAACATTCCCCCGAGCCTAGTAAGCCAGACTCGCCCACTCCGGTCCAATTTATATTTGTTCTGTCTTAGATAAGTCTGCCTTATACTGTCCGCGGAGGCTTCGCCCTGCAATGGACCTCTCCGAACTCCACGTTTTCCTCACCGTCGCCAAGGAAGGCAGCTTTTCCCGCGCCGCCGAGCGTCTCTACCGCACTCAGCCCGCCATCAGTCTCGGCATCCGCAAACTCGAAGACTCTCTTGGCCAGCCTCTCTTCATTCGCGGCTCCCGACCGGTTCGCGTCACCGACGCCGGCGCCCTCCTCAAAAATTACGCCGAGCGCCTCCTCAACCTACGCGACGAAATCACCAAGAGCCTCGCCGAACTCGAAGGTCTCGAACGTGGCGAACTTTCCCTCGGCGTAAACGAAAGTTCCATCCACGCCCTGCTCCCCGCACTCGCCACTTTCCGAAAAGCCCATCCCGGCGTGCAGATTCGCGTTCACCGCATGTTTTCCCGAGACATCCCCCACGAAGTTCTCAACTACCGTCTCGACATCGGAGCAGTTTCTTTCGTCCCGCGCGATCCCGAACTCCAGGCCACCGAAATTCTCAAGGACGAGCTCACTTTGGTTGTCCCCGGCAAACATCCGCTGGCCAAACGCCGCTCCGTCAGCGTCTCCGACCTCGCGGACGAAACTTTCATCGGCCACATCGTCGAGTCTCCCTTCCGTCGCCGCGTCATCGAACTCTTCGCCCGCAACCGCGCCACCCTCCACATGCCCATCGAGTTGCCCACCATCGAAAGCATCAAACGCTTCGTGCAAATGGGCATGGGCGTGGCGATCGTGCCAAGAATGTGCGTCCAGTGGGAAGTAGAAAGAAAATTGCTGGCTGAAGTCCACATCCGCCAGCTCAAGCTCCCACGGTCTCTGTACTTGGTATCTCGCCGAGGCGCGCGCCTATCCCACGCTGCCGTAGGCCTGATGAGATTATTGAACTCGAATCAATAGTGGCCATTTCATCCATGCGAGGGCGGCGAGGAAACAAAGGAAGAATCTGCAGAAGGCCTCGACGGATATTACACATCAAAATTATGACCCCACAGCGCGATGGGAGTTAACGGCGTCTTCAGCGCCGGAAAAATTCGCCTTAATGATGGTCTTAGTATGCTTCGCTAAAAATTGATTCAGCAGAAGTCATGTCGCACTTCGGAGGAGAATATCTCGACACCGAATGCCCTTACCGTGACCTTCATTTCCGGAGAATTTTAGTTCGCAAAAACAAAAAGCCCGCCCCGGTAAAGGGACGGGCTTTTGTTTTCGGTAGAGTCTTTGAAAACTGGGCTGCGTAGATGAGTACGCATTCTCTTCGCACTTAGAGTGAGAAGGGAAGTAGATGAGATCTGACAGAACCCGCTCGAAGATTGAATCGTTCGAGCGATGACCTCAGCGGCCCGTG
>DASXMB010000008.1:0-2961 GCA_036495905.1 Candidatus Acidiferrum sp. | reverse complement strand
TCCAACGGCCACGCGCGCTCCGCGACTCTTTCCGACCCGCAGCCGCTCAGCAGCAATCTGCTGTTGCAGGCCAATGGCGGATTGAGCGCTGCCGATCTGAGGAAAAAATTCATTGACGCTTGCCGCGACGATGGCACGAATGGTGCCTGGAAATAAAGCGCATGGACAATCCCGCGCTCACTTCCATTCGTCAGGAAGATTTCAGCGATTTCATCGGAGGAGTTGCTGGCGGCGTCGCAAGCGGAGAACGCATCCCCCTCGTGGTTTACCGCGTGTATGTTTCCGATGGCCACGAAGAAATGGTGCGTGGCGGACACATCGAGGGTCTGCAACTTCGCGCGTTGCGCAATATCACCGGGATCGGTTCCGATGAAAGCGTATTCCCGTACATGCAGAATCCCTCGGGCGGATTTGCTGGCACCGCACTAGGCGCCTTCGGCTCCGCGCAAGGTGGCATCCCCAGCTCGATCGTAACCCCGTCGCTGGTGCTGGACGAAATCGAAGTCCGCGGTTTCCATGGCGAACCTCGCCGCCTCCCGCTAGTCCCATCCCCACCGCTGAAATAGCCCCAAAAGCGAAACGACGTGTGGGGCGCTGCCCTGGCTGCCGCAGGCGACGTGTCTTCGTTGACTTGCCCTTTATCGCACCCTAATATGTGCAGCACATGTCCTCGAACGACGCCCTGATGGACCAGACATTTTCGCACTACCGCATCCTGGACCGCCTCGGTGGCGGAGGAATGGGCGTCGTCTACAAAGCCGAGGACATCCGCCTCCATCGCTTCGTCGCGCTGAAATTCCTGCCGGACAACGTGGCGAAAGACCCGCAAGCCCTCGCGCGTTTTCAGCGCGAGGCGCAAGCCGCCTCGGCGCTGAATCATCCCAATATCTGCACGATTTACGACATCGGCGAAGCGGACGGAAAAGCCTTCATCGCCATGGAATTTCTGGACGGCCGAACGCTGAAGCACGTCATCGCCGGCCCGTCCATGGAACTGGAAAACCTGCTCGATCTGGCGATTCAGGTGGCGGACGCGCTTGATGCCGCTCACAGCGAAGGCATCGTTCATCGCGACATCAAGCCCGCGAATATTTTCGTCACCAAACGCGGCCACGTCAAAATTCTGGACTTCGGCCTGGCCAAAGTCGCGAGCGCAAAAGTCGCCGGCCGCGGCGGCACCACCATGGTCACCATGGGAGTGGACACCGCGCAACTCACCAGCCCCGGCACTTCGATGGGCACGGTTGCCTACATGTCGCCCGAACAGGTACTGGGTAAGGAACTCGACGCGCGCACGGACCTTTTCTCTTTCGGAATTGTTCTCTACGAAATGGCCACCGGCGCGCTTCCGTTCCAGGGCGAAAGTTCAGGCGCAATTTTCGATTCGATTCTGCACAAAAATCCCGTCGCGCCAGTCCGGCTCAACAACACGCTGCCTCCCGAATTCGAGCAAGTGATCTCGAAAGCGATGGAGAAGGACCGCGACCTGCGTTACCAAAGCGCTGCGGAAATGCGCGCGGATTTGAAGCGCCTGAAGCGCGACACCAGTTCAGGGCGCTCCAATGTACAGAGCGGCTCTTTCGCTTTCGCAAGGGACTCGGGCTCGAGCGCGACATTCCCATCTGCCTCGGCAGGGTCCGCCTCCGGGTCGGCCCCGTCCGCCGCAGTGGCGGCGCAATCCGGCTCGAGTGCCACCCATACAATCCCAGCCAAGCGCAGCCTCACAATGCCGATCCTGATCACCACGATCGTCGTCGTTCTTGCAGGTTTGGCTTTCGCCGGACACAAATTTCTGAACCACGGCCACGAGCTGAATCTGCAAAATATGCAGATCGCGAAGCTAACGGACAGCGGCAAAGCCACAGGCGTCGCGATCTCTCCCGACGGCCGCTATATCGTTTACGTCCTCAGAGACGGCGAGCAGCAAAGCTTGTGGGTTCGCAATGTCGCCACGAAAAGCGATGTGCAGGTACTGCCGCCCGACGTGGTCGCCTTCGCCGGTCTCAGTTTTTCTCCCGACGGCAATTACGTTTATTTCGTGCGCTCGGACAAGAGCACCACGAATTTCCGCTACCTATACATGATGCCCGTGCTCGGCGGCACTCCCCGTCAGCTGATTCGCGACATTGACAGTCCGCTCAGCTTTTCGGCGGATGGGAAACAGTTCGTGTACATGCGTGGCGTGCCGGAGCACACCAACATCGAACTTCGCATCGCCAATGCCGATGGCGGCAGTGATCATCTCCTCGCCACATTGCCGCACTGGCCGGGATTCATGTTTGGTGGATCCTGGTCGCCGGACGGCAAAACAATTCTGACGTCGGGATTGGAAATGGGTAAGGAAACAAAGTGGGTAGTGACCGCTGTCAACGTCACTGATGGCAGCATCAAGGAGCTGTTTTCTGGCCCCGAACAGGTCGGAAGACCGGCGTGGTTGCCTGATGGTAATTCCTTCCTGATTTCGATAGGGCAGGTGCCGGAGAATCGCGCGCAGCTATGGCTTGTCTCGTATCCCAGTGCCGAAAAACGGCGCTTTTCCAACGACCTCTCCGATTATGGTTTGTCGCTGGAATTGACTCAAAACGGGCAGATGCTCGTGGCGCTGGGGCGCACGGAGAGTGCACATATCTGGATTGCGCCCGGAGGACAGAGTGCCCAAGCAACACAAATTACCTCGGGCGAAACTCCTGACGACGGCATCGCGCCAGGTCCGGGCGGCAAACTGATGGTACGCAGCCGCGGCAGCGATCTGTCGCTGATGAATGTGGACGGCGGCCAGCGGCAACTGCTGCGTCCCGGCCTCCGTAATTACATCTCCATGTCCAGCTGCGGCGACCGCTATCTGGTGTTCGATTCTTATGAAGAAAATAAACTCCGGCTCTTCCGCAGCGATGCCGATGGCTCGAATCCCACGAAACTGAGCGACGACACCTTCAATTCTGATTGTTCTCCGGACGGCAC
>DASXMB010000007.1:0-132752 GCA_036495905.1 Candidatus Acidiferrum sp. | reverse complement strand
ATGCCATGCGGTGTCGGCGGATACGCTGTTACTTCACTGGTCTCTTCTTCCTGCTAAATGGGGCTTGTCACATTGTTGTTCGGTCTAGGCATGGTGCCCCTGGGCAAACAAGGTTGGAATCTGATCGGTTTGACAATCCTGGTCGGTGGCTTTGGTTTGTATTACCTCCCGGAATTGTTTCTTGGAATATCCCAAGGGAAGTGCCCAGGAAGGCGACCACTGCTCGTGCTGTCTGAACCTGCACGAAAAAGGGCGCCGAGGTGTAAAATCGGGTCTCGCCCAAGCCCGGGAGTCGGCTCCATGAAAGCAATTCGGATGCATACGCAAGGTGGCCCTGAATTGCTGGCCTACGAAGACGCACCCAAACCGGCTCTCCAGCCCGGAGATGCACTCGTCCGCGTCATCGCTACGTCGATAACGAAGACAGAATTAACCTGGGACGAAACCTATAGAGATTGCGATGGCCGGCCGCGGATTCCGACCATTCCGGGACACGAATTCGCGGGGATTGTAGACGCCTTGGCCCCGGAGGCTGCCGGCGTGGGCGTGGGCGATGCTGTGTATGCACTTGCGTCGTTTTGCCGCAATGGCAGCGCTGCCGAATTCATCGCGATCCGCGCAGCGGACCTCGCGCCCAAGCCGCATTCGCTGAACTTCGAGCAGGCGGCCGCGGTTCCGCTTGCAGGTCTTACCGCGTGGCAAGCCCTTTTTGATCATGCGCAAATTGAAAAAGGAGAGCGGGTCCTGATCCACGGTGCGGCGGGCGGCGTGGGGACGTACGCGGTCCAGCTCGCGAACTGGAAGGGTGCGGAGGTGATCGCCACGGCTTCAGCCAAGGACCACGATTTCCTCGGCGAGCTCGGCGCCTCGGAAGTAATCGATTACACCCAGGAGCGTTTCGAGGAAAAAGTGGAAGATGTGGATGTGGTGCTGGACAACATCGCCGGGGAAACGCAGCAGCGGTCCTGGGGCGTCTTGCGCCGCGGCGGCATTCTTATCAGCACTGTGGGCCCGGTGGCGGCCGAGAAAGCGGCCTCGCTCGGCGTGCGAGGAGCATTCTTCATCGTTGAGCCGAACCGCACACAACTCATCGAGATGGGTCACCTGATCGACGAAGGTACCCTTCGTGTCGTCGTCCGAACTGTGCTTCCGCTTGCGAGAGCGCGAGAAGCTTTTGAGCAGGGGTTAGCTGGCCACGGGCGTGGAAAAATTGTGTTGCAAGTGGCTGCCGCCGAGTCCGCGAAAGCATAGTCCACTCGAACCCAGTCCAAAACACCTTCGCCGGTAGCCGCAGCCAATCACACCAGCAGCACTACAAGTGGGAGACAAGGTACGGCGCGTGAGATAAGCTGAACTGTGCTGGCGCGAAGGACAAACTCCTGCGCACCACCCTGTACCCGACTGGAGTAAAAGGGTACCCATCATGGCATACGCAACAATTTCGCATGCGGTGCCCCGGGCAACACGCGCCCGACGCCATCGCGCGCGCCGCCGCTCGGCGGCCCGGCGCTTGACGGGTCGCGCGCTCGTGGCACTCAGGAGCGCGCCAGTGGCCGTCAGGATCATCGTCGCGACAGTCCTGCTGGTGGCGGTCTGGGCTGCCGTGAATTGGATCGTGCAGGTAGTCCGCAAGCCGACCGAGATGTTCTTTCCCGTCAGCGGCTCACTCGCCAAGCCTCCGGCCGAGACTTGGCGGCGATACGGCCCGCTCTTCGACGAGCATTCCACCGCCGTCATCACGCCGGAATTGCTGGCCGCGCTGGCTCAGGTGGAGGGCAGCGGCAACCCAGTGGCACGGACCTACTGGCAGTGGCGATTCAGCTGGAACCCATTCGAGCTGTACCGACCCGCTTCGAGCGCCGTCGGGATGTATCAGATCACCGACGGGACATTTGCGGAGGCGAGGCGCTACTGCATCCATAACCACCTCGTCGTCGAGGACGGTCCCTGGCACGATCCGCAATCATGTTGGTTCAACTCGCTCTACACGCGCGTGGTGCCCAGTGATGCGGTGGAGATGACGGCGGCGTTGCTGGATCGCACGGTCGCGCGAACTCTCGAGAGCAACCGCATCGCCGGCACCTCGCTGAAGCAGCAGCAGGACCTCGCAGCCGTCATCCACCTTTGCGGGGCCGGGGTTGGCAACGCGTACGCGCGAGGCGGTTTCCGATTCCGAAGCGACCAGCGATGCGGCGATCAAAACGTGCACCGCTACCTCGCGCAGGTCAACCTACTGAAGCGCCAGTTCGCTGCAATGCGGAAGTTCGCCAGAAACGGCCTTCTAGAAACGCAAATGGCGTCCTTCCAGTGTTCGGAGCCCAGCGTAATGTCGATATTCAGCCTTCGCCGTCGTGCTCTTTGACCACGCTTTGAGGATTCTTGTCCTCGCGAAGTCCGACAAACTTTGAATGTCGCAACCTGTCTCCCTCGGTCCATTCTAAGAATTCAATCTGGGCGACGGCTTCCGGCCTCAACCAAACTGCCTTCGTCATTTTCTCGGCATTAAGTTCTTCCCCAAATCGTGATCGCCTTGTCTCCGGCAAATTCACGAATGGGCACGTCGGCGTTGCGAGATGCTTCAATCTGGAAAACACTTGTCGCCGTGAGGCTGGTACAAACCCGTTCCGAGTTCTCGCCACATACATCAGCTTCTCACCGTCATAGTAGCCAACGATCAGTGAGTCAAAGCCGTGTGGTCCGGGGAAATAGCCCCCGATGACAAACTCTTGCCCGCGATTCACGCGATGCTTGATCCAGGCGCCGCTTCGTTTCCCTGGTTGGTAGTGACTGTCTTTTAGTTTCCCGATGATGCCCTCAAGCCCTTGCTCGCGCACTGCGGACAGAAGGGCGTTTGGCGTCGCCTCGACGTAATCTGAAATCCTGATTCTTTTGTCGGGGACAACAACAAGAGACTTCAACAGGCTACGCCGTTCGATCAGCGGAAGGCGTGTCAAGTCCCGATTCCCCCAGACCAACAAATCAAAGACGTAGTAATGAATCCGAGATGCTTCCGCACGGAAATTCTGCAAGAGGTTGAAGTCCGGCCGTCCGGTGTCATCGAGGGCCACCACTTCTCCATCTAGGACTGTTCCCTCTGGCAGATTGGCTAGCGCTTCCATGATGTAGGGAAACTGTCTATTGAAAGATTGTTTTCGCCGCGAGAACAGCGTGAGACCAGCTCGTGACCTAACTGCAAGGGCGCGATATCCATCGAGTTTAATTTCCCAAATCCACGGCGCACCCGCGGGCAGCTTGGACACCGAGAGGCACTCCATCGGCTCGACGAAAGATGCTTCTGATCTCGGCAACGAATCCAAACGTGTGCGGATTTCCTTCTTCATCTTGTTCCTTAGAAAAACAGACGCCAGCTAAATAAGCAAACACTCCGGCCCCTCATTTTCCTTCCGCCCTTCCTACCGAAAGACTGCGCTTCGCCGCCTGCTTCTCCTGTCAAGGCTCTTCACTTCGCTCCGATAAACGCAAACTGCGCGGCCTTGACAGCGCATGCGGCGAAGCGCCTTGGCCAGCTAGGAAGGGCTTTTGTTTTTTGAGCAGCAAAGTGCCGCTGCGCGAAAGGCAAAACCGATAAAACAAAGGAGCGAACATGCAAACAGAACGAGTTGAGTTGTATTCCCGGCAAGGCAGTTCCGACAAGGTGTATCACTTGCAGTTGGAGAGCGCGGAAGACCGATGGTCCGTCCAAGCGAAATGGGGGCGGCGCGGTTCCGCCTTGCAGAGCGACGTGAAGGTGAGCGGCACCAGCTACGAGGAAGCGAAACGTGTTTATGACCGCATCCTTCGGGAGAAAACAGGCAAGGGCTATCAAGTCGCGCAAGCAACCGCCAATGGCAACGCGGCAATCGCGGTCGGCCTACCAACCACGAAAGAGCATTCCGGCCATACGCCAGAACTGCTAACGCCCATCGAGGAACGGGAGGCACTGCTATTAGCACAGGATGCGTCTTGGTGGTTCCAGCAGAAATTCGATGGGCGGAGGCTGGCCGTGCAGAAGTCCGATGGGAAATACTCAGGCATCAACAAACTCGGCCAAGTCATTCCAATCGACTCTCGATTGACCGAACTACTAGGTCTCGTACAAGCGCAGGACTTCCTGGCGGACGGTGAAATCACAGATTCGCGGTTCCACATTTGGGACTTGCTCAACGTGAACGGCACGGACCTACGCATCCAACCCTACGAAATCCGTTATGTGCACCTGACGCAGCGGTTTCGCGGAGTTAGTGACGTTTTGCGAGTGTGCGAAACAGCCATGACAACAAAAGCGAAGCGAGACTTCGTGAAGAAGATGCACGAAGCAAACGCCGAGGGGTTTGTTTGCAAGAACCGGAACGCCGCGTATGCGGGCGGACGAGCGGGACAACATTTCAAGTGCAAGTTTGTTGTGACGGCATCCTTCATCGTTGGCGTAAAGCCAGAGAAAAAGGCTGCTGACGGACACCGCTCCATCGCCGTGTATCTCTGGGAGGAAAATCGTCAGCGATTCATGGGCACGGTGGGAGTGCCCGACCGGTACCGGCTACCGAAGGAGGGCGAGATTGTTGAGGTCCAGTATCTCTACTGCCATCCCGGAGCCGATGGAAAGCTCATCCAGGCAAAGTATTTCGGCAAGGTACGCGACGACATCCAGCCCGCCGAATGCACCGTCAGCCAGTTGAAGGTCAAGGCTGGCGATTGCGAACCGACCGAATCCTAGTCGCAGACTGATTTTCTATCGCAGCCCGATGGGCATCCCTAGCGGGGTACCCCCCGGGTTTGCCTGTCATCCAACCGCACTCGGCGGAAAACCACCACAGACCTTCCAAAATTCTTACGACCGTACTTCCAAGGTGTTAGAAGAGATTTTAGTTCGGTTAGAAGCGCACAATCGGGGATCTATTCGCTCCGTAGCGACACCATGGGGTCGGTTCGCATGGCGCGGCGCGCGGGGATGTAGCAGGCCGCTAGTGCGGACAATGCGAGCAAGATTGCGACGCCCGTGAACGTGAGCGGGTCCGTAGGGCTCACGCCATAGAGTAAGGACGCCATCAATCGCGTCAATCCCAATGCCGCGGCGAGACCAGTCGCAATTCCGATGAGGACGAGCTTCAATCCATGGCCGACCACTAGCCGCATCACTTCAAGCGACTGCGCCCCCATTGCCACGCGAATCCCGATCTCGCGCGTGCGTTGTGACACTGAGTAAGAGAGCACGCCATACAGGCCCACGATGCCAAGCAATAGAGCGACGCTACCGGCACAAGCGAGCATCACCAAAGTAAATGAAGTCCGAGTCATCGATTTCCCGTAGAAGTAGCCGAGAGTGTGCACATCCGCGAGCGGAAGATTGGGATCCACCGACCACACAGCTTGTCGAACCCCCTTCATGAAGTCTTCTGAGCCGGCGCGGGGAGTGCGAATCCCGAAAGTGACGTAACGTGCGGTAAAACCGTCCCGACCTGCAAAATGGTTCATGACGATTGGCCAATACACTGACTTGGGCGCCGGCTTATTGATCCCGTCATAGTGGATGTCGTTCACCACACCTATAATCTCAGACCACGGGTCGTTTGCCCCCGTCCGGATGCGCTTTCCGAGGGCATTAGCTGGGTCGAGCCATAACTCGCGTGCGAGGTTTTCGGAAACGAGCACCACGGGAATTTTGTTTTGGATATCCGTCCAGGTGAGATCGCGGCCCGCGAGCAGCGGCGCGCCCAAGGTTTTCAGGAACCCCGGCGACACGAAGTTGAACCAGCGAGCGGGCGGAATGCGTCCGGTTGTAGATGTCTGGTCTTCGACGAGCAATAGACCGAACGCGAGACTGCCATTCATTGGAATGGAGGTAGATAGACCCGCCGACTGAACGCCCGAAATGGCTTCCAGATTATGCAGGATGACTTGCTGCATTTGTGTCACTTGTTCGTCTTTGCTGATTTCCGCGGGTGGCATGGAAATCTGAAAAGTCTGAACTGCGTTCGGGGCCGTGAATCCGGCTTCAGCATGTATCAGGGCGCGAAAGGTCCGAATCATGAGCCCCGAACTAATCAAAAGGACGAGCGCCAGAGCGACTTGCACAATCACCAACGCGCTTCGCGCCCTTTGCCGCTCCCGCCCTGCGCTCAGGGAACGGCTCGCTTCTCGGAGTCTCGTCTCTAGGCGCACGCCCGCATACTTCAAGACTGGCATTGAACCGAACAAGAGGCTTGCGACGAGGGCGGCCCCAAAGCTGAACAGCAAGACCGGGCCGCCGATGCCGATCTCATTCAGGCGCGGGAGACTGCTTGGCGCCATAGCAACTAGAAGTTGCTGTCCACCATACGCAAATCCCAAACCTAGCGCGCTGCCGATGAGCGACAGGACGAAACTCTCAGACCACAATTGCGTCGCGATACGGCGCCTGGTCGCGCCGAGTGCAGCGCGGATGGCCAGTTCCTGCCGACGTGCCTCAACTCTGACCAGCAAGAGGTTGGCCACGTTGGCACAGGCGATGAGTAATACCAAGCCGATGCCGCCCATAAGGACCCAAAGAACTTTGCCCACGTCACCCACAACGGCTTGCTTTAACGGACGGAGGTCCGGCCCAACACGCGCATCTTCGTATGCTTTTAGGCTATAACGGGGCGGAGCCGAGAAGCTTCGAGCCACAATTGGAAGCATTCGCGCCACATCAACGTTAGACTGCGCGACGGTGGCTCCTGGCTTAAGCCGCGCGATACCTTGAAAGCCGAAATCTCCAAGGACCGTTGTGGTGCGATCAAGCTTGATGGGCAGGATCAAGGCGGGCTCGGGCTCATCCAGGAATCGGAAGCGTTCCGGAAGCACTCCGATGATTTCCCGCGGCTTACCATCGACATCGAGCATTCTTCCAATTACCGAGCGGTCGCCGTCGAATTTTCGGCGCCAGTATCCATAAGTCAGCATCACCGTGTCAGGGCTGCCGGGCAAATCATTTGCGGGGGTGAACCAGCGGCCAAGCACGGGCGGTATCCCCAAGATTGGAAGCACGCCATCAGTTACGTCCAGCGCTCGGATGTGCTCTGGTGCTTCCAAGCCAGTGATGTTCACCGAGTCGTCCACGTAGATACCAACGTCCTCGAAAACACGGCTCTGCTCACGATAGATGAAGTACATTGAGGGCGACACACCAAGGTTGGTCAGATTGATGCCAGGAGCTGTGTGTGAGACGGCCACTAGCTGCTCCGAGTGCGGGTAAGGTAGAGGCTTCAGCAAGACCCCATCGACCACGCTAAAGATGGCAATATTTGAGCCGATGCCAAGAGCGAGTGTCAGCACAGCGGCAGCGGCGAAGCCGGGGGACTTACGCAACATGCGGACGGCAAAACGGAAGGTCTGCCAAGAAGTCTGCATGCCGGTCATCATGCGCGGGATCTCTCCTCGTATGCCTGTACGGTGATTGTACTGCGGACGGCGTGCGCGAGTTCCATAAAACTGTTTGGCAAAACCTAGCGCCGACTGGTAACAATCGACGCGGACGATATATGGAATTTGCCCACTCCCGGATCGTCGGCCACTCGGAAGGTGGCCCATGAGGGCCAAATCCGCTGCTTGACATTTCGCCTTTTGTTCGCCTACCCTCTAAATTGCCCAGTTGCGGAAGACACGTCGTCATGAGCTTACCGATTTCAGCCCCGAACGCCGAACAGCCAGCAGTTCAAAATCCTTGGGTCTTGTCCCACCGCGCGTTGACCGTCTTTTATGGCTGTCCCGAAATGCCCAGGCTCTCGCATTACTTCCTGCCACGACTGCTCTTCGCGCGAAAACAGATTCTTTACTTGGACGGCGCAAACCAGATTAGCCCGCTGCTCTTGGCGCGATTCGCGAGAGAACGCGGCGTTGAGCCCTCCTCTGTGAACGCGCTAATTCGCGTCGCGCGCGCCTTTACCTGTTTTCAACTGACCGAGCTCGTCCGACGTGTCCCGAAGACTCTGGAGAAATTCTCAGCCGACGTGCTCATCGTCACGGCCATGCCGGACCTATATTTCGATGAGGATGTGCGGGATAGGGAAGCGCGCGCTTCGTTTGAACATGCGCTCGATGGCCTGGCTAGTGTCGCGCCCCTGTCCCTTTCCATTGCCGTGTTTTCTGACGCCACTTCGTTCAAGACCAAGCGGCGGGATTTCTTTCAGCGACTTCGCAAGCAGGCCGACCACGTCGTAAAGGTGGAATCCACTCCCGACAACAAGCTTTCCTTTACCCGCGAGAAAAGTACTCCGCTGCTTCCAGCTTGACCAGAAAGATAGAGGTGCACTATGGGGAGAACCGTCCCTACTTTCGTCCAATTGATTCAAGATACCGCAGAGCACTGGAAAAAATTCCGGCGCGCGTTACGGCGCGAAGACCAACCGCATTTCGACCGGCTCTTTACGCGTATCCGCTGCTACACCCAAGCGGCAACCTATCAGGCTCACGACAATCCGATGGAAGCCATCCTTTTGTCCATCGCTCTCGACCAGGAAAAACGTCTCGACGCCGTCGAGAAGGTTCTTCAGAACGCCGGGGTGCTTTGTGAAATTGCTGCAAGGATGGATTCTCGACATATACCCCAATCAGCGCGGGATGACGCTGTGGCTGATCGACCGGAACCAGTCGCACTACCGTTTGACCGATAGCTTCGCGCCGGCGTTCTATGTTTCCGGGCCAGAGGACCGTCTCCTACAGTTGCAGGACGCCGCACACCGCAAAACTACGGAGCTTCGTACGCGATTTACCGAGCGCACGGACCTCTGGCTGAACGCAGCCCGTCAGGTACTCGAAGTTTCCGTTCTCCGTCCCTCGAATTTCATCGGCTGGGGACGATGGGTGCACAAGCTCGACTCGAAATTGCAGCTCTACAACAGCGACCTCATGGTGGCGTCGCTCTATTGCTGGGAAAAGCGCCTGTTTCCGCTTTCATACGTTGAAGTCGAAGCGGACGACGAAGGAAGAGTTCTCTCCATCGCATGCCGCGATGATGAATGGGCGCTCGAATATGAAATGCCGCCGCTTAAGATCATGCAGCTAAGGTTGTCCGGCCTTTCGCGAGTCGATCCGACCCACGGCCGCTGCGCGGCGCTCGAAATCGAAATGGACGGTACTTGCTGGGAGCTCGACGAAACAGGCGAGCCGCCGGCGCTTCAATTTGCGCGGCTGCTTAAACGCCATGACCCCGACGTTATTCTCTCCGAGTGGGGCGACTCGACAATTCTACCGTTGCTTCGCCAGCAGGCCGAACGCTTGAAGTCTTCTCTGCCGCTCAATCGTGACGAATCCGCGGCCGTCCAGCAATCCCGAGGGCGCAGTTACACAAGTTACGGGCGGATTCTTTTCAAGGCGAGCTCCATCACCCTGTTTGGCCGCATCCACATCGACAAGCAGAACTCGTTCATTTCGGAGAAGTGCGACTTCGCCGGTCTGTGGGAATTGGCCCGCATCACCAAACTTCCGATTCAATACGCAGCACGCACGACGACGGGTACCGGAATCTCCTACATGCAGATGGAGCTCGCCCATCGCGACGGCGTGTTGATTCCAGAGCAGAAAGCAGAACCCGAAGACCCCAAGCGGCCTGACGAGCTGCTAGTGGCGGACCGCGGCGGCCTTGTCTTCGTACCGAAACTCGGCTTCACACCAAACGTCGCGGAGTTAGACTTCGTGAGCCAATTCCCGAGCATCATGGCGCGCTTCAATATCTCACCCGAAACCGTGAATTGCCCGTGCTGCCCCGACGCACCGCGAATTCCCGAACTGGGCTACCGCGTTTGCCAGAAGCGGAGAGGGATTACGAGCCGCGTGGTTGAACGCCTCATCGCCAAGCGGTGCGAACTCAAAAAGCTGCTAAAGAAATCGCCGCCCGATACTGCGCTCCGGTTTAAATTGCAGCGTGATTCGATGAAGTGGCTTCTTGTATGTTGCTTCGGCTACACGGGCTACAAGAACGCGCGCTTCGGAAAAATCGAAGCACATGAAGCCATCAACGCGGTCGCGCGGGAAACGCTTCTCGTTGCGAAAGAAATTGCGGAGGCTCACGGCTTTGAACTGATACACGCCATCGTGGACTCCTTATATGTTTGGAAAGAGAGTGCGACGCGCGAGGATTACGAGCGGCTTTCCCAGGAGATCGAGAATAGAACTCGCCTCCCTCTGGCGATTGAGTCCGTCTACCGCTACGTTGTCTTTCTCCCTTCCAAGCAATACGCGGATGTACCCGTGCCGAATCGGTTTTTTGCAGTCGGGGAAGATGGCGAGCTAAAAGTCCGCGGGCTTGAATGCCGGCGCCACGACACGCCTCCGCTGCTTGGCCGAATGCAGCACGAAGTGCTCACCATCCTCGCGGAAGCACACGATTATGAGTCGTACCTGCAAAAGCTCGAGATCGCCCGCGGAGTGTTCGCGAACTACGAGGACCGTCTCGCAAATGGCGAAGTGGACATCCGGGAACTTGTGATCAGCAAACGCATTACGCGGGAGCCCCGCGACTACCAAAAGGCGGGTGTCACCGCGATAGCCGCGCAGCAGCTCTTTGGCAGCGGGGTCAAACTGCGTCCGGGACAGAACATCGAATACGTCATTACGAACGCCGAAGCTCATGTGCCCAACGACCGCGTTCGGGCCTACGCCTTATGGGAAGGATGGTTTGGGTACGACCGCAAGAAATACGCCGCAATGTTGCACGAGGCTTTTGAACCATTTGTGCTTTGCATCCCGAAGCGTGCAGAAGCTGTCCTTCTCTGTGAGTCAATTTCCGAAGATGACTTGAAGCGTTTTCCTCTGTTCTCCGCCTTAGCCGTATCCCGTTCCTGACCGTACTACGCATGACCCATAGTCCGGCTCCAATGCGAGCCACAAGCAATTTCAGCAGAACGCCATTATGGCCCGCACATCTCAAAGCCAACAATTCCGTGGCTCGTCGGCTATCATGGCAGGTATGTCCGAGGAACACTCCAGAACGACCCCGCCTATCCAAGACGACCTGCCGAACCTCATTCGCATGCTTCGCGAGCCAGCCGGAGATGACCCGCGATTTGCGTCCTTAGAGGCGATTGAAGCAAATCGGCAAGCTTTCACAGAGAAGGTTCATGCTACTTGGAAATACCTGCATGGACGCTCGCTGGACGAGATTCTTGCTATTGAGGGGATTCTCACCCCAGACCGCCGCAAGAAATTACCCGAGGACTTCGTATGGTATCTAGAACGAACGATTACTCTATGGCGACGCGTTAACGACGCAATTGTTTGGTCGCTGGTACGCCATCAAGATCACGTTATTCGGACGGTATGTCATCGAAAGGAGCGCGTTAGGCTGACAGATGCAAATCCGAAAGCTTTAAGGAGGTTCCTAGACGAAATCAATGAAGATCCTCTGACGATAGCCATCTGGTCAGACGCCACATCTTGCGTCGATGTCGGGGATGTCCTGTGCCGGAGCTTTTCCGGAAAGCTCGACGGATTCTTCGAGGTCAAAGAAGGCACGATGAATGACAGAATCCTCGACTTGATGGGAGTGAAGGGTACGCCGGATGAAATAGTCAGGGAGATCGTCGCCTTCGCCGACAAATACGGCACAAAGGCGATGAAGCAGCTCGAGCGCGTCGCAAAACAGCGCCATAGATACAACCAATACATGGACATCATTGATGACGACCGCGGTTTCGATCCCCGGCGCGAAGCTGAAGTAACCATCCTGGAGAGTAGAATCGAACTCAAGAGCTACGATGACGAACTTCAGGCGGCCATCGATGTGTCGCGACACGCACCGGCTCTCCATTGCATCGATCACTGCCTGTGGGTCTACTTTGATCAGAATAGCTCGAAAACGCCCGCTGAAAAGATTGCGGACTTTGAGCGCGAATTAGCAAAAACGTCTCCGACTACACTGAAATGGTTCAGGGAACATTTCGGACCCAATCAGCCGTTTGAGCCCGTCGTATTAGAGGGCAATCTCACTTGCCCTGAAGCGATTCCTCTTTTTCTTCGTCTGCTTCAGCCGGAGACAGTGCGGGACGTGTTGATAGGTAAACTCATGTTTTCTGTTTTCCTGTTTGTGGACTGGCATGAGTTAGGTCGTATCCTTGCGGATTTCGGTGCGGAGCTCGCCTGGAGTACAGCCAAGAAGGGCCGAACAGAACGAACAAAACCGGAGCCGAAACGCCTGCTCACTATTGGAGACCGAATTCCTCGAGTTCAAGTGAGCGATGGCAGATATCTGGAAGGCTTCTCAAAAATATATCGGGTCCTTTTTGAAGGGATTACACCCACTTCAATTGCAGCTCAATATGTAGAAGCCTTGAAGTCAGGAAACACACTAAATCGTCGGGCTGCGGCCCACTGACAGGCCACTCGGAACAACCCGCCAGGCCCGCATCGTGAAACCAGCCGGATGACTTATCGAGTCAAAATTGCCTAAGAGAAATAGGAACCCCAAGTCCTGAGCCGTTACGTCCAAACAAAAGTTCTAATTCATGGCTCGTCGGGGCTCGGTTGGTTCCATTTGCCCGAATGAATGGTCCAAGTTCCTTCACTGTGTGTACGGTCGAAGGCGACTCGCGAATCTCTACAAGAAGTAGCTGCTTGCTCTCGTGATTCACGATTCGGGTTGTGAACGAAGGTGGCGGGTCACACAGGCTGCGCAGGATATTCGTGATTGTGTCGGCCATGCCTCGGATTTCACAACCCACTACACGATGGTCATCGTCAACCCCGAAAACAATTGTTCCCCCCTTTGTATTGGCAAACGCAACTGCTGTTTTCGCCAGCCGCTGTGGCCGAATCGTATCGAGTTTTTCTCGAAATTCGACAGTCTCGCTTTCGCCGGTAAGAAGAATCTGTTCTAGCTCCGGCACAGGAGCCTCCACAATCACGTTTGGCTCGCGCCAACTCACTCCTTCTCGAAAGCCTTTTTGATCCAATGTCTCTCCTGTCTCCGCACAGAGTAGAGCAACCGATACGAACGACGGTCCATCTGTTAGATCGACCTGCACAAAGGGTTCTTCCGTCTTGATGGTCTTCTGAACGAGCCGCCCATTACGACTATCTGCATAGAGCTTGACAACGAGTTCAGTTGGCTTGAGGAACAAGCAGTCAAAATCCGCTCTTACATACGTCAAAGCAACCAGCAGCTTCGCGATCCTCGCCCTGAAATCCGGCACGACTATGGCAACTTGCCCTTGAAGGTATTGCATCCAGCTTTCTGTCCCAATTCCAAAATAGTCGAGAAGCACCTCCTTCAGGGATGGATAGTAAGGCGCGTCCAATGCTATTAGCGGTCCGTCAGGAGGAAAAGCTTGATACCCTCCCATGCCAGGATGGACTCTAAATATGTCGGCCGGCCACGATGACCATTCAGAATATGGCCATCGAGTCTTGCTATCCCCCGTGAATGAATATGACGTCTGCAATTGGATAGAATCCTCGCCGTGGCCAACCTCAAGCCTATTCTCGACGAAAAGGCGCTTCAAAAAATCCACGACCTCCCCGCAACTAAGCAACCGCCTACCGATACCCAGGTCTGCGTACTTATAGTTCAAGGGTGAAGGTACCGTTCCTGATTTACACACGAAATCTAACTTTGTGATTGCATTCAGCCAACCCGATTGCGCTTTCCAACTAACCGTAGTCTGCACGCCGGTCTCATACAAACTTACGCGCTGCGAGATTAATCTCAACACTCTCTCCAGCGTGGCTTCGTCGGCAGGCGTCAGTGACATGCACGCAGATTAACTGAACGTTCCCTCAAAAATCTAGCAACCGAATTCATTGCCGTTGGCACCCCACTCATTCCTAGTCCTGCAAGAGGCTCTTCCGATCCTTGAGAACTGACCCTTCGTACTGCCCTTCCTACTGAAAACCTGCGCGTGGACCGCCCGCTTCTCCTGTCAAGGGTCTCCCGCTTCGCTCCGATAAACGCGAAAAACACGCGCCCTTGACAGCGCGGACGGCCAAGCGCTTCGCCCCGCCAGGAAGGGCATTTGCTTTTTATGCGCCGCTCTGTGCGGTGCCTCTAAGGAGCAAAAACAAAACCAACGAAAGGAGTTTTTGCAATGCAGCAAACCAGCAAACAACCTGCTTTCGAACTCGGCCAGATCGTCGCAACACCGGGCGCTTTGGCTGCGCTTCAGAAGGCGGGACAGCAGTCGGGCGAGTTCCTCACGCGCCATGTCAACCGCGAGTGGGGCGATTTGTCCGACGAGGACCGCAAAGAAAACGACTACAGCCTAGAGCACGGGTTCCGGCTCTTAAGCGCCTACCGAACACACGCTGGCGACAAGTTGTGGATTATCACGGAGTCGGACCGCTCTGTGACCACGCTCTTGCTGCCCGAAGAGTATTAAACGAAGTGAATTCGAAAAAAGGAGATGAAAGGAATGAGTACAACAATGGTAGCAAGTGGAACGAAAGCAGTACCGCCAGTGGTTTCATCCATTCAGGACATTCCGCTGGAAAGAATCCGTGAATCCAAGACGAACCCGCGAAGCCAGTTTGACCAAACGAAACTGGCCGAACTTGCAGAAAACATCCGACAACACGGTGTTCTCCAACCGATTCTTGTGCGTCCGCTCTCCGAAGGGGGAGCGGGCACCTTCGAGCTAGTAGCGGGGGCACGACGTTTCCGTGCCTCGAAACTGGCAAAGCGCGAGAGCATCCCGGCAACAGTGCGCGAACTGACAGACGCGCAAGCACTAGAGCTACAGGTCATCGAAAACGTGCAGCGCGTGGACGTGCATCCGTTGGATGAGGCGCAGGGATACGCCGCCCTCATCGAACTCCAACCCGACAGTTACACCGTGGAAAGTATTTCTTCCCGAGTTGGCAGGTCGCCAGCATATGTAAACGGGCGACTGCGTTTGATTCAACTCATTCCCGAAGCGAAGCAAGCGTTCTATGAGGACAAGCTGACGGTTGCCCATGCATTTGAAATCGCCCGACTTCAACCGAATGACCAGCGTCGGGCTTTACATGAATGCTTCCCGCAACACCGGAACGCCGCAGCCATCCTGAAAGACAAAAAGGCCGAGGCGACCACAGTGCGGGAGGTTCGCGCATGGATTGAGCGGGAAATCCATCTTGACCTCACGAACGCGCCGTTTGACCCGCAGGACGAAACACTTCTGCCAAAGGCGGGAGCGTGCGCTCGCTGCCCGAAACGAACGGGCAGCAACCCGCTTCTCTTTCCCGAAGTCCGGCAGAAATCCATTTGCACGGACCGCGAGTGCTACCGAGCCAAGGTCGAAGCACTCGTGCAAATTCACGCAAAGCCGCTTGAGGAAAAGGGCGAGAAGCCTCTGCGCGTTTCACAGGCTCCCGCATGGCAGGCAAACGGTCATGCCAAAGACGTGCTCTTTGAAGGGCAGTACAGAAAGGCCAAAGCAAAAGGGGAGTGCCCCAACACAAAAGCCGCCGTCCTTATTGACGGCAAGGGTGCTGGCAGCGTCTTCTATCTTTGCCAAGCCGAAAAATGCGAAGTTCACAACCGCGTGACCCGTTACCAGCCGACGCCGCAGGAGCAAGCCCAACGCAAGAAGGAAGCGTTTGCCGAACGCGTCGAGAAATTGTCGCGAGTGCGCATCCTCGAAGCCATCCGCAAGAGACTACCGGATGTTCTCTCCCGGCCCGACTTGGAGATGGTAGCCCTCGACTACTTCCGGCGTTTGGGCCACGACAATCACCGCCGTCTGTCCAAGCTCTACGCATGGGAAGAGAAGAAGAGCAAAACCTCATGGGGCGCTCAGACAGTTGACTACGAGAAGATTGCGGCGGCTGCCGTACAAGGCATGAAACCAGCCGACCTCAATCGCTTCCTCGTTGTCTGCGCTCTCGTTTCCGATCTGTATTGCCCCGGATACAATCCCAGGCAGTCGCTTGAGAAAAACTCGAACCTTACACGCACGTCTGTCCGGTACAAGGTGGATTCTGCGAAAACGGCCGCAGCCGTCCAAGCGGAGTTGTCAAAAGCCAAAACCAAGGCGACGAAACAAGGCCAACCAGCCCACAAGCTAAACACTGCTAAATCGCCGCGTCACAAACGCTCGAAGTAAAAGGAGATAACCCAGCCCCGAGAGGCTCAAGTTTCCACCTTGGCCTCTCGGTTTCTTGTTTTCGCTCTGCGGGCAGTTCATCCCCACCTGCTGGAATCTCCCAACATTAACTCGCTCCAAGCGCCTGCGCCAATCTACTCTTGCGTTCTCAGGTCTTTTTCCCTCTTGACAACCAGTAGGAGAAGTGTACGCTCCACTTGGATGCCAGTAGGAAGAGAGAACCTTTATGCCGGATAAGTCAAGCGATCTCGTTCAGGGAACTTTGGACATGCTTGTTCTGAAGACGCTGGCGCTCGAACCGATGCACGGTTACGGAATTTCCGTCCGAATCGAACAGGTGAGCAAGGGCGTTTTCCGCCTCAACGCCGGCTCGTTATTCCTCGCGATTCAGCGAATGGAGAGGGAGGGGCTAATCGATGGCGAATGGAAGCCTACCGAAAACAACAGGCGAGCAAGGTACTACACTCTGACGGCGAAGGGACGAAAGAGGCTCAATGACGAAACGCGAGAATGGGGCAGGCAAGTGACGGCCATTGCCAGAATTTTGGAGACATCGTAAGAGGTGAGCCATGTCTTTGTTGAGAAATATTGCAACCGGGCTGCGTTCACTGTTCCGAAAGGAGCAGGTCGACCGGGAGTTGAATGAGGAGCTCGGCTCTTATCTGGAGATGGCAGCCGATGAAAAGATCAAGCAAGGCATGACCCGCAAGCAAGCGCTTCGCGCCGTGCGCTTGGAGCGCGGCAGCATCGACGCTGCCAAGGAAGTCGTCCGCTCTGCCGGTTGGGAGTTTTTTGTCGAGACGTGTTGGCAAGATCTGCGCTTCGCCGCCCGCATGCTCCGCAAGAATCCTACGTTCACCGTTGTCGCCGTTCTGACGCTTGGTCTGGGCATCGGTGCCAACACTGCGGTTTTCACCGTGGTTAATGGCGTGTTGTTGCGACCGATGCCATTCCCGGAACCGCAGCGCTTATTCCTAGTTTCGTTGACGCCACGAAGCGGGCCATTCGTATGGCAACCCGGCGTTGCAGACAGCGATTACCTTGCATTTCGCGATCAGGACCAGGCGTTCGAAAATATCGCATCTTTTACCAAAGGAACCACGGCAAGTTTGACCGGCGCTGGCGAGGCGGCCCAAATTCCGGTGGCGTATGTAACGACGGGGTTCTTTGCAACGCTTCGGACAAATCCAGAAATTGGTCGGGGATTCCTTGAAGGAGAAGATGAGTCCGGCCATGACAATGTCGCAGTACTCAGCAATGAGCTCTGGAAACAGCGATTCGGCTCAGACGATAAGATACTAGGAAAAACAATCCGGCTCGATGGCGTCGGCCGCACGATCATTGGCATTATGCCACCTGGGTTTGCATTCCCCGACGCCAAGGTTTGGATGCCGCTGGGCATCCGAATCGGGCACAACTCGTTCACTCGGCCAGTAGTGGGGCGATTGAAAGCTGGCGTTTCGCCTCAGCAAGCGCAGGCTGAACTCGAAACCTTCGCCGAGCGGCTACCCCTCGATCCAGGCGAGAGCAAGACAGATCGGATGCCGCAGATTATTCCGCTGAAGGATTTATTGGTGGCCAACATTCGTCCAATGTTGCTGGTGTTCGCGGGCGCAGTGACATTCGTGCTCCTGATCGCGTGCGCGAATGTAGCCAATCTCTTCTTGGCCCGGGCAGCCGGTCGAGGACAAGAGATGGCGGTGAGAAGCACCCTCGGCGCAAACCGTTGGCGGCTCGTGCGCCAATTGCTCGCGGAGAGCACTGTGGTTTCGCTCGCGGGCGGCGCAGCTGGAATCTTACTCGCTTTTTGGGGCGTCCCGGCCCTGATTGCTCTGGCCCCCGCAGGAAAAATCCCCCGGATGGAGATGATTCGAATCGACGGATGTGTCCTTGCGTTCACTTTCGGTCTCTCGGTTATTACCGGCCTTGTGTTCGGGCTCGCGCCTGCCTTCCGAGCTACTCGGCACGCCGCGCTCGAATCTTTGAGCGAAGCGGGACGTGGCGTCACTACCAGCCATGAGGGAATACGAGGGGTGCTGACCATTTCCGAAATTGCAGTTGCGCTCATCTTGCTCACAGGCGCTGGGTTGATGCTAAAGAGCTTTCTACTGCTGAGGAATGTGAATCCCGGCTTTGTGGCCCACAGTGTAATGACAATGACTGTAGACCTGCCAGATTCCACCTACAGAACTACAAGTCAGATGCAAGCCTTTGACACGCGAACGATTGCAGGGCTTTCACGGCTGCCAGGCATAGTTGTCGCCGCCGCCGTCGACTGGATGCCCCTTAGTGGAGCTTTGGCGATGGGCACTTTCCAAGTGGAAGGTGGCCGACGACCGCGGGGCTTCATGGTGGACAAACCTTGCATAAGTTCCGGCTATTTCAGGGCCATGGGAATCAGACTGATGCGCGGACGTGAGTTCACCGAAGGCGATAACGCAACCGCTCCAGGCGTTGTAGTTGTTAGCCAGTCCGTCGCGCGGACCCTCTGGCCAGGCCAAGACCCTCTGGGGAAGCGCATTTCGATGGAAGATGATCCTAAACCTGGGGATTGGCTCACGGTGGTCGGCGTTGTGGATGACATTAAGCAACAAGGGCTGGCGAAGAATTCCGATCCGGCCATCTACCAACCCTATCTTCAGGTCTCGAACTCAGGTTTCCTAAGCCACATGACTTTTGTAGTTAGAACAGCGTCACGTCCGGAAAGTGTCGCTGCGGGCATGCGGACGATTCTACAAGAAGTCGATAAGAATCAACCTATGTCGATCTCTTCCATGGAGAGCCTGATTGCTACGACGACTGCCGAATCACGATTCCAGATGCGATTGCTGGCGACGTTCGCTCTGACCGCACTCGCGCTCACTATCGTGGGCGTTTACGGGGTATTGGCTTACTCGGTGGCCCAACGCACGAGAGAGATTGGGGTGCGCATGGCGTTTGGCGCCCAGGGCATCGATGTGCTGCGTATGTTCGTTAGAAAAGCGCTCCTCCTCATCTCCGCGGGAATCGTTATTGGAGGGGCGGGTGCGTTCGCTTTGACTCGCCTGCTCGCGACATTCTTGTTCGAGGTCAAATCAAATGATCTGCCGACGTTTGCCGCGGTCGCATTGGCCCTAGCTTTTTCGGCTCTCACGGCGTGCTACATTCCTGCGCGACGCGCGATGCGTGTTGATCCCATGGTTGCACTTCGTTATGAGTAATGGCTCATGTCCCTACTACGAAACATAACGAGCGGGCTGCGATCCTTGTTCCGAAAGAAACGAGTCGAAAGGGAGTTGGACGAAGAACTAAACGGCTACTTGGAGATGGCAGCCGAAGAAAAGATGACGCAGGGAATGAGACGCAAAGATGCGCTTAGAGCAGTGCGCTTGGAGCAGGGGACCGCTGAAGTAGCAAAGGAGGTCGTCCGCGCTGCCGGTTGGGAATCTTTTGTGGAAACGTGTTGGCAAGATCTGCGCTTCGCCGCTCGAATGCTGCACAAGAATCCCGGATTCACGTTCGTTGCTGTGCTTACGCTTGCCCTCGGCATCGGTGCCACTACAGCCCTTTTCAGTATCGTGGAGGCCGTGCTGCTAAAACCCCTTCCGTACTACGAAGCGAGCCGACTGGCCGTGGTATGGACTGATAATGTTAGGCAAAACCTTCATGAGGAACGCACCTCATATCCCAATTTTGAAGACTGGCGAAGGCTGAATATAAGTTTTGAGGATATGGCCTTCGCGAGCGCATTCACGGTGAACGTGACAGCGGGCGAAGAGCCCGAACGTCTAGTGGCGGGAAGGGCATCAGCGAATCTCTTCCCCCTCATGGGAGTGAAGCCAATCTTGGGTCGCACGTTTTCGAGCGCGGAGGACAAACGCGGCGAGCGTGTGATCATTCTGAGTCACGCGCTCTGGGTACGGCTGTTTGGGTCATCTTCTGACGTGCTTGGCAAGAGCCTCGAAGTTGACGGAACCAAGATGGCTGTTGTGGGAGTTATGCCAGCCACGTTCCAGTTCCCGGCAAGGAACGTTGAGCTGTGGGAGCCGTTGACCATTTTCCCGAACTGGGGCGTTCTTAAGGGAAAGAGAAATACACCCTCGGGCTTTGTGGTGGGCAGACTCAAACGTGGTGTTTCCTTCTCCCAAGCGCAAGCCGACATGAGCGTGGTTGGAGCTCACTTGACCCAACAATATCCTGAGCTTGCCGCCGACTTAAACTTCTTTGGCTTTGACGTCAACGTGGTGCCCTTGAACATTTACGTCACGGGAAAAGAAGTCCGCGGTGCGCTCTGGCTTTTGTTTGCGGCAGTTCTTCTAGTTCTCTTTATTGCATGTACGAACGTCGCTAGCCTACTCCTGTCACGTGGCGCGGCTCGCGCCAGAGAACTCGCCACGCGGATGGCACTCGGTGCCGGAAAGAAACGAATCGTGCGCCAATTGCTTATAGAAAGCACAGTGATGTACTTGATCTCTGGCGCATTGGGAATCGTTTTCGCCGCTACCGCTGACAGGCTGCTGATCCGTTCAGCTCCGACCGATATCCCGCGTCTGCACGATACGGGTATTGATTTTGGTGTCCTTTCCTTTGCCCTAGTCCTATCATTCCTAGCCGCTTTTATTTTTGGCCTCTTCCCGGCCCTGAGAATCTCAGGCACTGATCCGCATTTAGCCCTTAAGGAATCCGGGCGTCATGTCACAGATACATCCACGGTCGTACGACTCCGCTCGCTGTTGGTGACGGGCGAGTTTGCGGTGGCTGTGATTCTGCTCGTCGGCGCAGGCCTCTTTATTCGCAGCTTCTTGCGTGTTCAGAATGTCAATCCTGGTTTCAGGTCAGAAGATGTCCTCACGGCTCGCGTCGTCCAATCGAAGTTCAAGTCGGAAACTCAGTGGAGGGATTTTTACGAGCAGGCTCTAGATAACATCAGGGCGATTCCGGGTGTCGAGGCGGTCGGGGCCATTGACAACTTTTTCTTCGCTTCCTTTCCAGATGAGACGGTCATAGTGGACGGGCGCCCGCCGCTATCCCCAGGCACGTCCTTCTCTCAAGTAACCGACGACGGAATTAGCCCCGGATACTTTCAGGCGGTAGCAGTGCCATTGTTGCGAGGCCGTTTCTTCACAGAAGAAGATGGGCCGACTTCTCCTCGAACGGCCATCATCAACGCCACCATGTCCCGCCGCTTCTGGCCCGGCGAGGACCCCGTGGCTAAGCGATTCAAGTTCGGCTACCAAACGGCAGGAGATCCATGGACCACGGTTGTGGGTGTCGTCGGGGACATGCATCGCGATGGCGTAACAAGGGATCCTGTCTCGGAGATTTTCTTGCCTCTCGCTCAGCACCCCGCACGCGGCATGGACCTTGTAGTCAGAACCTCAGCCGATCCGCGCAGTTTTGCAGCCTCGGTGCGTAACGCTATTCGGTCGGCGGATAAGACTGTACCTGTGCTCAATGTGAGTACACTTGAGGATGCGCTCCGCGACCAAGTTGCCCCAAGACGTTTCCAAACTTTCTTGCTGAGTCTGTTTGCGTCACTGGCAGTCATTCTGTCAGCGATAGGCGTATATGGCTTGATGCACTACTCCGTAACGCAGCGCACCCACGAAATCGGCGTTCGCATGGCGTTGGGCGCGCAACCCCTCCAGGTAATTCGACTCGTTTTGGGAGAAGGAGCAAGGATTACCGTGGTAGGCACGCTTATCGGAGTCGGCGGAGCGCTCTCTATCGGGCGTGTGCTCAGTAGTCTGCTTTTCGGGGTGACCGCGACGGACCCCGAAACATTCGTAATCGTTGTGTTGCTACTTTTCGTTGTTACCTTCGGAGCGTGTTACATCCCGGCGCGCCGGGCGATGCGCGTCGATCCTATGGTGGCCTTGCGTTACGAGTAGTTCGCGTGCTTGTCGGCTCAAGTCTGCTTCTCACCCTGATTCCTACTGGGTTCGGTAAGCCGCCTTTTTCTGCCGCGCATTTTCCCTGGGCACTGCTTCGGGCCAATTCCTGCGCCCGTCAGCTTCGCGGCTTCTGCTTTCCCGGTTCCTCCCGAAAGCCACAGGTCCCTCCCATAAAGCACCCGCTCGCCTTGGGAGCAGCGGCCTCTCGCTTTTGAGTGCCCCAGGAAAATGGGGCAAGAAAAAGGAGAAAAATTCATGTCTTACCTCAACTCAGTAACGATCATCGGCTTCGTCGGCGCAGACCCGGAGCAACGTCAAGCGCGGAACAACAACGGCTCGAAGTTCACCGTTTTGTCCGTCGCCACGCAGCGGTCGTGGAAGAACACCGACGACGAATGGGCCTCGAAGACCGAGTGGCATCGCGTCTGCGTATTCCGCCCGCGGCTCGCCGAACACGTCGCGACGACGATCAAGAAAGGTTCGCACGTGCTCGTCGAGGGCAGCCTCGTTAGCACCACGTACGAACGCGGAAACGGCAAGGGCAAGAAAGCGAAGACCAACAAGCAGACGTTCTGGTGCATTCGCGCCGATGTCGTGCGCAAGCTCGACCGCGGCGAACCCGAACCGGCGGTCGATACCTCCGCCTCACTATCTTCAGAAGAGGCGGCCAGCGCTGCCGAACCGGCTCCGTTCTGAGCCTCTTATTGAAAGGGCTCCGGTGCGACCGGGGCCCTTGTTTTTTGCTCAGTCGTCGCCGGGGGCCCGCTAACTCCATATGAGCGACACGCGTCGAAGCTGTCCAGCCGGGGCAGTCGAAAACTAGTAGTACGTCGGTACTAACGGATAACGTAGCAGCGGTAAAACCCCTAACGCCGTTCCCGCATCCATATCAGCGACAAAGTCTCTGAGCTAGGGGGGTGTCCATGTCCCCCATATTTTTTGTCGCTTTAATTGACGTTTTGGAAAAACAGGTACTCTGCATAGGTAAGCGCCAGAATGCCCCGAATACGGGGCGGAATAGAGACGTTACGAGAACGGTCGTGGTGTAGTGCGTAGACAAACCGATGGCTCCGGTTTGCCCTGACGCTAGCCGGTGCGGTCTGAGCCGAGGACCAATCGTCTATGGATGGAGGCGCACCGGTATCTGACCGTAGCTTCCGCATTAGCCCGGTGGACCGGCTAGGGCGGAAGATAAGCCCTGTCGTCCTCGATGCCGCTGAGGCAATCGGACGCCGTGCGATCCAGCATGCCGAAAAACTTCTTATTGATCCTGCCGTCGCGGCAAGTCTACTAGAGCAAGCCGCGGCAACGGTTTCGCGTGCCGTAGAGGCGAGAAGACATTGCGCTAAGAACGATGTTCTGGACCTTCAGTCATATCTCTTCCGTGCTTTCATTCGACGCATAGACAGAATCAAGAAACGGCAGCTAGTCCTCGACAGCGCTGTTGACGCGCGCTCGGTAGATACTCGCAACTCAACAGATCCACGAGCGAATCTTGAGCTGAAGATTCTGGTTGACGAGCTTCTCACGAGGTGTGACATGGTGACCCGTGACATGTTCTATCGGCGCATCAGAGGGTTTTCGTGGAAGGAAATCGGTTTGTCGTATGGAATATCGGGCCATGCGGCCGCGTCCCGATTCAGCCTTGCCCTTCGTAGGATTGCGGAGAAGCTAGGTCTGAAAAGTGGTTCATGAATTTCTGGAGAGTTTTAGGAAGCAGTTCCGAACTATGAGAATGAGAATCAAACACCGCGGAGGGCTGGAGCAAGACAGCAAAGAACTACTCGACTTTGCACGCTCCTACCTTTCGGATGCTTTTCCAAACCCAGACCGTCAGGGATGCCCCGCTGACGCTGCACTCCGATCTCTTGCGGTCAATCCGAGTGCGAGTGAAGCCGCAATCACGGAGCACCTGGCAAGTTGTTCTCCTTGTTTCAGACGGTACTCTGAACTGTTGACTGTGGTGAAGTTGGAAAGAGCAGCGCAAGAGGGATTGTCTTGGAAACGCCTGTTCGGATGGTCCAGGACTCATCCACTGCTCGTGGGAGCAGTTCTTGTGTGCGCCCTAATCATCGCAATCGGCGCTAGTGTCTTGTTCCTTAGACTTAGGCTCCCGAACGCTCCTCCTGTGGACGCTCACCGAGTGCCGAAGCCCGTTCAACCAGTGAACCCTGAAGTAGCTTATTTGCCGTTCAGCCTCGACCTGAGCAATCTTTCTCCGGTGCGTGGCTCCGATACACCGACAACTGGTTCTCAGCGGCGGGTCCGTGTTCCACGGTCACCGCTGGATCTGACTCTGACCTTGCCCCTGGCAAGTGAGGAGCGGTCCTACGATGTGAAGCTCAGCGCTGGAAGTCACGCATTCTTGTCGAAGTCTGCCCAAGCACATTTGCACAATGGTCGCACACTGATTCGGATTGAGGCCGACTTCACACAAGTCCCAGCCGGTAATTACAATCTCGAAGTTGAATCCTCGACCGGCGTTCGTCTGATTCAGCCAGTTTTGATTGATGCTGAATTGCCTAAGACCGGAGAACCAAAACGATGAGCATCAGCCGAATCGCAATGGGAATGTGTCTCTGCTGTGCCGCTTGTATGTTTGCGCATGCACAAACAACTGCGGACGATCCAGATGTTTTGTTAAAGAAAGCGCTTCACCTGGGCGACTTGTACAACTGGGCGGATGGCGCACCGCTGTTTACGGAAGCTGAGCGTTTGTATGCAGCGCGCGGCGATAGCCGCAACGCGCTGTACGCCCACTTCGGGCGAATACGCTCAACTATGGAACAACTTTCTCTTCCAGAAGTCTCCGAAGAACTCGGAGCGGAGCTAGATAAGAATCCGCTGCTTCAGTCGGACAAAGACCTTAGGCTGTTCTGTCTTATGGTACTTGGCGACATCGATGGAGAAATTGATGCTGCACCTATGCGACGCGATTGGGAAGCTGCGCTTAAGCTCGCTCAGACTATCGGTGACAAGAAGTTGGAAAACCGCGCCTCGGGCGAACTCGGATTCGCTCTTTTTCTTGAAGGGGACATGACGGCAGCACGTCAGAAAGTAGCGGGCGCCTTGGTGGGAGCGATGATGCTCGGCGACACCGGAGCGCAAATTCGGTATCTGGCAGCGGTTGGTCACGCTTTCGTACAGATGGGTTCCAACGATGACGCGATCGGATATTTCGACAAAGCGCTGAAGATTGCAGCCTCGAACCCTGATTCCGGATATCAGTTCCTTGTCAACGAAGGCAGACTCCAGGCATTTCGCAATATGGGAAAGCTCGACCTCGCCCAACAGCTCGCAGACGAGATCATCGCTCAGGCGCGAGCAAGACAGAAACACGTCAAGGAAACCCAGGCGCTCATCACGGCTGCCACCGTAGCACGTGCAAAAGGTGATGATGCGAAGGCAATTGAAGAGTTACAAGCAGCGATTGATCTCGCGCAAAAGGGCCGGTTCACTCGATTGCTTGCCGATGCTCAGTTTTATTTGGAAGATATTTATCGCAAGAAGGGCGATCTACCGAAAGCAGAATCGTTGGCACAAGCCGCAACCGAGTCGACGCAGAACAGCGGCGACATTTATTTGCTCCCATTGCGCCTCCAAGCACTCGCGCAGTTGCAAGCGAGTCAGGGAAAGTATCGCGAGGCCAGTGACACTTATGATCGAGCATCCGATGTCCTGGACACAATGATCGGTAACGTTACGTCTGCACAAGGCAAGATTGGCCTTATCACCGCAATGAGTTCCGTTTACGCTGAGCACTTTGCTTTGGTTGCCGACCACTTGAACGATACGACAAAAGCGTTCTCCGTTCTTGAGCACGCCCGCGGGCGCGTGACAACTGAACTTTTGATGAGCGGGAAGCCACCTGAATCCCAAGAGGAACTGGAAATCGAGAAACAGATAAGCCGCTTGAACTTGGAACTCGCAAGGGCAAAGTCAGCCGAGCAAGTCCGCCAGATTCGAGACAAGATTTTTCTCGCCGAACAGGCGCGATGGCTTACGCCCGCATCTGGGATCTGGAAGTCTCAACCGTGGCAAACGATTCCCCTGGAACGCGTACGACAGAATCTCTCCCCAAGCGAACTTGTGCTTGAGTATGTTATGGCGGAACCCCATTCCTATTGCCTGGCGATCAGTAGAGACTCTGCGACCATCGTGACGCTTGCCGGTCGGGAGAGCATCGAAGCCTCGGTTCTTGCGTATTTGAAGACATTGAAAACGAAAACTGTGTCCAAATCTGAAGGAAAGCATCTCTACGCGGCCCTCCTGAAGGACATACCCGAGGCATCGAAGAAGGAACGGTTCATAATCGTGCCGGACGGTCGCCTGCATCTGCTGCCGTTCGATGCAATCACCGACGCGACGGGCCGCTACCTAGTTTCTTCTCACACGATTACGTACGCTCCATCGGCGACCGCGCTGTATCTGGTCAATTCGGTCCCCGAGCAGCTCGCGCAACGCGCACTTCTCGGGATCGGCGGCATTCCCTACGAGCAGAATGCAGAGCTAACGAAACTGGCGACCTTGCGCGGATACATCAGCAGCCCTTTGGTGAATCTCCCCGCCTCCAAAGATGAGGTTCTCGCCGCGGAAGCCGCTGTACATAGTGAGGGCAATACTATTCTGATTGGGCCAAGTGCGACAAAGTTCGCCTTTCAGCAATCTGGACTAGACCAGCACGCAATCATTCACTTGGCTGTGCATGGCGTAGCAAACGAAAAACATCCCGAGAGAGCCGCCCTGATACTTTTGAGCGATCCCTCATCGGGAGATGACGGCATCTTGGAGGCAAGCGATATCGTGCACCTGCGTCTGAATGCAAATCTGGTTGTCTTGTCCGCTTGCGACACTGCGGTTGGCAGCCTGCAAGGGGAAGAAGGTATTGCAAATCTTTCTCTAGCGTTTCAGCTCGCTGGTGCGAAGACCGTCGTTTCCACGCTTTGGAGTATCGAGGACACAACTACGCTGTATCTAATGAAGCGCTTTTACGCTCATTTGGCCGAGAAGAATACGGTCGCGCATGCCTTGACTGCGGCGAAACGCGACATGCTTAAGACTTTCGGTGCCCAGGCCATTCCGTATTATTGGGCTAGCTTCAGGCTGGAGGGCGCTGGAGATCATCCCATCAGCATCAACTCTAAGAAATTGACCGCCACAAACTAGGAATACGAACAATGTCACTCACACAACGCACGCCAGCACCGCAACTCACTCAAAAAGATCGTGCCAAGATTCTGAGCACAATAAAGAAGCTCGTACCGGAGCGCCACATCAATGTCAGCAACGCGAATCAAGATTATGGGCAATGGCTCTCGCTCGTTAACGAGCGCATGCCCCGCCTACTCAAACTGGATAACCCGGAAGCTTTTGAAGCCGGCGTTGGCGAACTTCTAAAAGCACTAGGTAGCAGCCACACAGCTTTCTTTCATCAGCGCCGCGACAAGATTCCAGCACCCTACTCGATTAACGCCACGCTGCGCGCTGTTGAGATTTCTAATGGCAAGCGTTGGATGTTCGTAGACGTGATAGAGGATGGGGCGGCGTTTCGAGCGGGGATTCATTCAGGCGAATTTCTACTTTCCATCGATTCCGAAGCGTTGATACCGCCGCAATCTGCGAATTTCCGAATCGGCGGCAGCCATCAGGTTGAAATCGGAACTTTCAGCGGCGCTAATCGCCAAGTCACGATCGAAGTGCCGAACCGGGCAGCAAAAGATCGGCCACCCATGATTGAGCCACGCAGTCTGTCGTATCGAATGGCGGCTCCCAACATAGGCTATGTGAAAGCATCGACTTTTCCAGGAGCAGTAGGTCTGGATTTCGCCAGGGCTTTGGATAACGCGATTCAAGACTTGAAAGAGCACGGCGTAGACCGATTGATCGTAGACATCCGAGGCAATATCGGGGGCGGCTTAGGCTCTTTGCGACTCATGAGCTATCTATGCCCTGGGAAGTTGGAGATCGGTCACAGTCTGACACGGCGGCGGCTTCGCAACGGATACCAGAAAGAAAAGCTAACTCGCATTGACAAAATTCCCGCAACAAAAGCAGCGCTGCTTATGATGGCTGTGCGTTTCAAAATCTTCCAGAGAGATCGTTCAATGGTCCTCGCCACCGAAGGGCTCGGCCCACAGCCATTCCACGGCCGAATTGTCGTTCTCACCAACGAGCATTCCCATAGCGCCGCGGAAATGGTCGCCAGCTTCGCAAAGCAGAACCGTCTGGCTACGCTCGTCGGCACAAAAACGGCAGGTGAAGTACTTGGCGGAGCGAATTTCAAATTGGCAGGCGGATATGTGCTTCGCATGCCGGTCGCAGGCTGGTACACCTGGCAAGGAGAGTGTATAGAAGGCAAGGGAGTAGAGCCTGATGTGATCGTTGAAAACTTTCCGGACTCGCTCGCGACTGGTGTTGATAGCCAGCTAGAGAAGGCGTTAGAAGTAGTCAAGACGCTCTAAGGAGCAATTCCCATCTTAGAAGGGATTGGCCGCTCAGAAATCGTGACGCCGAGTAAGGCTCACTGCGCACAAGTACAGAAAGCCAGACGCAGCTAGAGTGCAAAGTATCCCAACCCACGGAATTGAACCGCCAAGGAAATAGCTCTGATTCACAGCATCTTCTCCACTCATGGTGTCCAGTATGCTTAGCCAGTGCAGCGATTTCGCGCGTACGACAAAAAAGTAGGTTCCCACTAGACATAAACCGACCACTGGCCCAGTGAACTCTCCGCCGAAGAGGGAGGAAAGCAGAAAACCAAAACAGAAGAACACTGTTCCGGCGATGACCATAAGTAGGGCAAACAACAGAATTTGCGCGACCGGATAATGCTCCTGAACGGCGGGGGAAAGCGCAGGAACCAGTAGCACAGGTACTATTCCCAGAGCTAGAATCTCCGCGATGCCGACCATTAGACGCGAAAAGAGCAACGCCGAACGCTCTACAGGCAGCGCCAAAGTGTACGACGCTGTCCCTATGCTGTCTTCCCGCCGTAAACCTCCGAAACTCAGAAGTACGGCAGCGGCGATCCAAAATCCCTGAAAATAATAATTGAACAGCCCGAGCCAAATATATTCTGCATAGGACATCGGCTCAGTAGGATACTGAATAGCGTATCCTTTACGAAAGTCGGAGCTCGTCAAGACCACGTAGGCAACAAGCGCGCTTAGCCCAAACAGTGCCCAGACGAATCGTTGACGGCTTTCATGCCACGCCTTCTCAAGCAGTGCTATCCACCGCCCTTGGGTCGCAAATGAAATGAACTTAAAACTCAAGCCGCTTCCCCTGCTTTACGGCTAGTACCAAAATTAGGGCAGTAAGTAGCCAGACCGTTGCTATCGCAAACCACGGCACACCGCCCCATGTCAGTAACCAAGGACCCGCCATTACGTGAGCGATGTCGATTTTTCTTGCCCAAGATGCTCTCCGCGCCCACTCCTGAAGAACGAAATTAGGGAGTGCCAGGAGCGCCAAAGTCACGACTAACGGAGCATATTCTCCTCGTAAAACGAGAGACAGAAATGCAGTGAGTCCCACGAACACCGAACCAACTCCCGCCATGAGCAAACCGTGCGCAAACCCCTGCTCGATAGGGTAGGACTGTCCCACGAAAACCGAGGCAATAGGCACGACAAGAGCGGGAATGCAAGACAGTAGCGAAGTCTCGAGAAAAGCGATCAAGACCCGCGATGCGAACCACCGATTTCGGCTTACCGGCAGACTCAAGCTAAATGATACCGTTCCATTTGCATGCTCGCGAAGCAACCCTCCGAAACTAAGCACGATTGCAAACACGACCCAAAGTCTCTGAAGCTGAAAGTCAAAGAGAAAATGCCAGATATAAAATCTATAGTCGCTTACTCCAAGAGGTAGCCATTTCGGTCTGATGGCATGCGGGTCCTGCAACGCAACCTGCCATTGAGGAATCAAGATTGGGTGTAAACGAACAAAAAGAATCGACAATGCAGTTACAGCAGCTGCTCCACAGATGAAACGCCAGCGGGATTCAACCCAAGCTTTGTAGAAAAGCATCACGATCTTGCCTTAACCGTCTCAAGGAAAATCTCTTTTAGCGTCAGCGGTGCAACTTCGACGCTGATAGCATTCAGTTCGTGAGCACGGTTCATTACGTCTTCTACGTTATGGCTTACTATCAGCGACACCGTGGACCCATCTACATAGACCCGCTC
Source organism: Candidatus Acidiferrum sp. (assembly GCA_036495905.1). Classification (GTDB taxonomy): domain Bacteria; phylum Acidobacteriota; class Terriglobia; order Acidiferrales; family UBA7541; genus Acidiferrum. The sequence continues at coordinate 102,662 of DASXMB010000007.1, read as the reverse complement.
TACACCATCTAGTTCGAAGTCCCGGTCTTGAACCGGACGATTAATGACGGCCTGAACTTGCCGATATTCGTCCTTTATGCAATCCAGCGGGGAATCGAGCACTAGCTTTCCTTTGTGAATCATTAGAACATGATCCGCAATTTGTTCGACCTCCGCGATCTGATGCGAAGAAAAGAATACGGTCGCGCCCTCAGCGGCGAGGGAAACAACGGCTTGAAGGACCATTTCCGTCGCGACCGGGTCGAGGCCCTCCGTCGGCTCATCGAGAATGAAGAATTCGCTCCCTCTCGCGAATGCAAGAAGCAGTGCGAGCTTCGTACGCATTCCTTTGGAAAGTTTCCGAATTTTCCGGTCAAGCGGTAGTTCAAACCGCCGTAACAAGTCGTTTTCTAGGCCCTCCCTCCAACGAGGAAAGAAAGACTTCGTGAAGCGTACGATTTGCCGAACTGTCATGTAGTCGTAGAGACGCTTGTCTTCCGCGACGAATGCAACACGCTCGCGGATGCGGACACTATCAACTTCATCGTCGATGCGAAGACCGAAGATGCACCCTGAGCCCTCAGTCGGCCGCATCATTCCCAGCAGCATGCGCAGGGTGGTGCTCTTGCCGGCGCCATTCTGTCCCAGGAAGGCGCATATGGAACCTCTTGGCACACGAACGCTTAGATCGCGTACAGCCTCAAACCGACCAAAACGCTTCGTGAGCTTGTCGGTTTCCAAAATCGTTTCCATTTCCTATCTCCCTGACGCTAGTTCGCGTTCAAACATTTCTGCATCGACGAGCCGCCGGATCTCATCCTCTTCAAGCCCCAAGGCCTTCAATTGTTTAATAGCACCACGCACAATTTTCTGGGCTGTAGGCATTCGGCCTGTTTGCACTCGTGCGCGTTTCGTTTCGGTTACAAAAACTCCCAAGCCATGACGAATTTCGAGGACTCCAACATTTTCAAGGTCGCGATAAACGCGAGCCACGGTATGGGGATTAATGACTAGCGTTTCTGCAAGAGACCGAATGCTCGGCAGTTGTGCTCCGGGAGCCATTGCGCCAGTTTCAATGGCGTGCTGAATTTGTTCCTCGACCTGCACGTAGATCGGAATGCCAGAGGCCGGATTGGGCTTGCGAAACACTGTTCTACTTATATAGCACAGTGCCACTGTGTCTTGTCAAGAGTTTGCGCTTTTGGGGACCACTCGAAAGGCACATTCATGAGAGTGGGCGCATTGTGGTCGCCGGGATGGTCGGTGTCTCCCAAACTACGATTCTCTACCAAAGATTTTTTTTGACGTTTTCCTTTTTGAGGGCCTCTGTATATATTGAGGGGAGTTCTCACCGATTTTCCCCGTGAGCTTGGTGGAGCCGTCCTACTCGGTAAGCCACTCTGCTTAATTGCGTGCCGCTCGATGGTTCCGAGCCGGACGCCAAGGTAGAAACCCTGTCATCGGAGCACATGCTCCACGTGTGCCTTGAGGCTTATCAAGGCGCAATTGACCGGACAGCGGCCCGCCCTTGGTGTCTCTGAATGCTCCTGCCAGCCTCGGACACGGCGAGAACTCCCCGTTGAATTTTCGAATGACAAAGCCCAACGGAGGAGAAATACGACTATGAAAATCCTTTGGCCGAAAGGCTCTCAACTGAAATCTGTCGCCAGGAATCTCGTTCTCATCGCCGCGACCTTGATTCTCGCTGCGCCTGTCTTCGCCCAAACAGGCACTTCCCCTTGGGAAAACGCCGTTGGCGTATTGCAGCAGGCCTTCACCAGCACAATCGCGCGCGGGCTTTCGCTCGTCGCCATTGTTGTATCCGGGCTCACCTTCGCCTTTGGTGAAGGTGGCTCGAAGCGTGTCCTCGCCGGCGTCCTCTTCGGCGTTGGCATGGCCATCGCCGCGGTCAACTTCATGGCTTGGCTGTTCCCGTGAAATTCGGAGCACTGGGGGCAAGACGATGAACTACCAGCGTCGCATCAACGCGATTCAACGGTCGCTTTCACGCCCGCTCACCATCCTCGGCGCGGAGAGAAAACTGTTTTTCTTCGCCATGTGTCTTGGCGCTGCGACCTTCAATCTCCTCAACAGTTTGTCTGGGGGAGTGTTGATGTTCTTCCTGCTTTATTTCGCAGCACGCTGGGCGACCAGGACCGATCCACAGATCCTCCGGCTGTTGCTGGCAGCGGCAAAACTGCGAACGCAATACGACCCGATGAAGTTCAGTCCAATTTCAGTCCAGCGGGATAGCCATGCTCAGGCTTAGCAGGATCTTCAAGAACTACCGGGAGACCGGCTCGCTCAACGAGCAGATCAATCTCTACGGCTTCATCGGTCATCAAGTCTTTCTGACGAAGACGGGAGAGGTCGGCGTCATCCTCCAGGTCCGTGGCGTGGACTATGAATGCCTCGACTCCGCTGCGATTGACGGCTTCACGAAGCGCCTTGAGTCAGCGCTGAAGCTGTTTGACGAAAACTGCCGTGTCTACCAATACCTATTCAGACGCAACAACGAAACCATCCCCTACAAGCTGTACGGCAATCCCATCGTTGACGCGGCGATCAAAAATCGAATCGCATATCTCGGAAGTAAATCCGACACACTTTTTTCGTTATCCCTCTATTTCGTCGTGCTCTATGAGGGGTTTCCGACTTCGCACAAGCTTGCAAGTGCCCTCGGTGAGTTGACGAGGAATCCGAAAAAGGCCATTACCGATCTACGCGCTCACTTTTCGAATAGGAAAAATACGGTTGTTCTTGCCCAGCATGTCAATGAAGCTCAGACAGCGTTGCTCCAGAAAGCGCGCAGCTTCATTCTCCAAGTCTGCGACTTCTTGTCCGTCAGGCTTCTTGACAAGCAGGAGGCTTTCCGCGTCCTCAAGAAAACGCTCAACTTCCATCCTGACAAGCTCGAACTCGCCAAACTCAAATACGACACATTCCTCGACTACTACCTTCCTGAATCACCTATTGAATGTCATCGCGGGCATCTGCGAGTGGACGATTACTACGTTAAGGTTTTGACGCTCAAGGAACCTTCCGCCCAGAGCTTTCCACTCATCTTTAAGCGCCTGCTCGAAGTCGAAGCCAACTATTACGTCGTGACGGAGTGGAAGAAAGAAGATTCAGGCAAAACACGCCGGACGATCCAGGCCAAGCGCCGCCATTTTCATAACACCAAGCGCTCATTCTTCAGCCAAGTCAACGTGAACGACGCGGCTCCACAAGACGCGCTCCTCGACGATTCGAAAGAATCCCAAGTCAGGGAATTGGGCGAAGGCATCAAGGAGATTCAGTTACACGGGAATTACTTCGGCCACTTTTCTCTGACTGTTGTAATTTACGACCTCGATTTGGCGAAGGTGGACCGCGCATGTGCTGATTTCTACAAAGTCTTTAGCGTCCACGACGCACAGCTCTACGAAGAAAAATATAACCTCCTCAATGCCTTTCTCGCGGCTGTACCGGGCAATCACGTTTTCAACCTGCGTTCGCTCTACCTGCTCAACACCAACTACGCGGATTTTTCGTTTCTCTTCACTCTTCACTGTGGCGAGCCTCGCAATCCTCATCTCCGGCAGGAGTATCTCGCAGTCCTTGAGACTAACCATCACACACCGTACTTCCTAAACCTTCATTACCGCGACGTGGCGCACACCATGATTCTTGGACGAACCGGCGCAGGGAAGTCGTTTTTATTGAACTTCCTCATCACCAACCTCCAGAAGTACGACCCGCACACCTTCATCTTCGATCTTGGGGGGAGCTTTGAAAGCCTCACGCAGCTTTTCGGCGGCTCGTACGTCCGCGTTGGACTCGAATCTGAAACGTTCAAGATCAATCCATTTTCTTTGCCACCAACTAAGGAAAATTTCGATTTCCTCGCACTGTTCCTCAAGGTTTTGATTCAGGGACAAAAGGCCGGCGATCTCGACCCGGCCACTGAGCGTGATCTGTATCACCAGATTGAAAATCTCTATGCCATCGACCCTGCGCTGCGCACGCTGAGTGTGCTTACGAATACATTGAGCCACGACTTGTCGAGCCGCCTCGCCAAATGGACCCGAGGTGGACAGTTTGGATTCCTCTTCGACAACGCCGACGACACGATTTCCTTCTCCCGCTTCCAGTGCTTCGACTTCCAGCGAATGAGCCAGTACCCGGAGCTTCTCGAACCATTGCTGTTCTACATTCTGCATCGCGCCAAAGCTGTTATCGCCGACCGCGAAATCTCCTCCGTTTTCAAAGCGTTCTTCATCGACGAAGCCTGGGTCTTTTTGAAGAATCCTAGCATTCAACGGTACGTCGTCGAGGCTCTCAAGACCTGGCGCAAACACAACGCCGCGATGATCCTCTCGACGCAATCCCTCGATGAACTCAAACGCTCTGACATCCTCGACGTAATCATCGAAAGCTGCGCAACCAAAATCTTTCTCGCTAACCCCGACATGGACCGGGAACTTTACCGCCGTCAGTTTCACTTGAACGAGACAGAAGTCGAACTCATCTCGAGCCTGATGCCGAAGCAACAATTCCTAATCAAGACGCCGGAGCTGGCGAAAGTCGCCAATCTCAACGTCGATCCCAAAAGCTATTGGCTCTACACAAACGATCCTTACGACAACAAAAAGCGGAAAGAAGCGTTCGAGACCTACGGCTTTGAAAAAGGCCTTGAAATCCTAGCGGGAGGGCAGCCGTGATTCTTCTTCGCCCTTTCGACCCTAGTGCATTAACGCATGACCCGTTCCGTACTTTCCTGTCTCTTGCCGTTGCCGGATTCTTCACCGCTTCCATTCTTCTAGTGCATTGGTTTATCGGAGCGTTTTCTGACCGCGACAAGAATTCCAAGCAAGACCATCCCATCTCAAAAGGAGCATCTCGATGAAACATGTCTTTCGTAATCGGTGGCACAGTTCTTTCCTTCGCGTCCTCGCCGTTCTTCTCAGCGTAGCCGTTTTCCACGCTTCCCCCGCGCACGCGGCTACCGCAGCGGCCCGCGTCGTGAAGTATTCGAAAGAAGACATTGTGCCCGTCCGCGCCAAGCTCCGGTTTTCGACGCTTATCATCCTTCCCGATGACGAGGAGATTCTCGACTTTACGACGGGAGACAAGGAATTCTGGGTCATCAATGGTGCGCACAACCTCTGTTATGTCCATCCAGCCCAGGCCGGCATTCGCAGCAATTTGAACCTTATCAGCGCGAGTGGACACGTCTATTCGTTCTTGCTGACCGAAATCAGCAATGAACCGAATGCCGAGCCCGACCTAAAAATCTTCGTCGAGCCGAAAGAAGGCTCAACTATCGCGGTGAACAGCGGCTTGCACGGCTACGTCAGCGCCGGTGAGGCCGAGGCGTACAAGAAGGAATTGGAGGCGCTGCGCGCGCTGACGGCGGATCAAATACGTGCCGCGCAGTCCCAATCCACCGAGCAGGTCAACCGTTTCCGTTCCACATACGCGACGAAGCTCCAATTCGATTACCCGCTCGACGCAAAGGCGGCGCGGGAGCCATTCCTCGTCTCCGCTATCTATCACGACGACAGTTTTACGTACATCAAGTGTGGCGCGAGGGAGAAGCCCGCGCTCTATGAAATCAAGGATGGAAAACCCAACTTGATTTCTTTCCAGTTCGAGAACGGCGTATACATCGCGCCAAAAATCATTGATTCAGGCTACCTCGCTATCGGCCAAAAGAAACTGTCGTTTGCGCGGCACACGGCCGGGAATTTAGAGGCGAGCAAATGACACAGCCGAACCAAGCCGCTCAGGTTCAGGAAAAATGGCCTAAACCTCAAGGCCTGCTGCCGAAGAACGTCCAGTCGTGGCTTCTTGTCGGGCTGGCCTTTCTCATGGTGTCCATCATGTGGCTCACCGGGGGGAAAAAACCGCAGACACCAACCAAATCAACCTCGCTCGCGGCTTCGACGCCACCGCCGCTTGAAGTCAACGAAACCAAAATCGCCGAGATGCAGAACCGCATTCAAGATTTGCAGCGGCAGCAGCTTCTTGCGCAGAGCGCACTTGCGCAACAAACGCGCTCGCTCTCTAGCGCGGCAGCGCAAGATCCCCAACCGTCCCGCGATAGCGGTGCTCCGAGCGAACAGCGGCCTGAAGACCAAATTCAGGCTGAGCGAAAAAAGCGTGCCTATGTTTCGCTATTTGCGTCGAATGTCGCACTGAGTTATCGGAAGCCACCGGCTAGCGCTGCTGTGCCCGTGACCGAAGCGCAGCTTCCCGTTCCAACTCCGGCACCAACGGCACCCGACACCGCGCAGATCGCCCAACTGTTAAGAGAGTTGCAGCCGAATCCGATTTCGTTCGCGCAGGGCACGCGAAACGATTCCGCGGAAGCAACCAAAGACAGAAAGGAGGAAGGCAGAACCCCTGCCGCCGTGTCGGCTGGTAGGGCCAACGCGGCGGCGGGGAAAAACTACGTACTGTTCGAAGGAACCATCCTCGAAACCGTCCTCATCAACCGCCTCGACGGGGGCTTCGCAGGTCCCGTCGAGTGCCTGCTTTCAACCGACGTTTATTCCAACGACCGGCAGCACCTATTGATCCCCGCAGGATCGAAGCTGCTCGGTGAAACAAAGAAAGTGGAAACGTTTGGCCAGACCCGTCTGGCTGTCGCCTTCCACCGCATCCTTATGCCAGACGGCTATTCCGTCAGCCTCGACCAATTCAAGGGCCTCAATCAGATCGGTGATACCGGGCTCCGAGACCAGGTCAACAACCACTATCTCCGCATCTTCGGAGTGTCCTTGGCGGTTGGAGCGCTTGGAGCCGTAGGCCAAGCAGGCACCGGAGGCGCACTCAACGCCACTGGCGGCGACCTCATGCGTCAGGGGTTTGCCGCGAGCACGGCGCAGTCCGCGTCGCAAATTCTCGACAAATTTCTCAACATCCTTCCCACGGTGACGATCCGGGAAGGCCATCGCGTAAAAGTCTATCTCGCGGGCGACCTCGCGTTGCCCGATTACAACAATCACAAAATGCCTTCCGATCTCTAGAAGGCAAAAAAAAAGAAAGGACAAAAGATCGATGAAAAGAAAGACTCTGATTTTTGTGCTCGCAATGGGGCTGTGCGTTGCCACTGCTTCAGCGCAGTTCGGCGGAATCGTTTACGATCCCACGAACTATTCGAACGCGCTTCTCCGGTACTACCAGCTCCAACAGCATCTACTTCAACTCAGGGCCAGTTACGCGCAGCTTGTCGCTCAATACAACTTTGCCGTGCGAATGGCGAAGAACATTCAGAACATGCCCGCGCGGTATCGCGCCCAGTTCTCGCAGTGGCGCAATGTGTCCGCGCTAAACACGTACGGAAACACGGGAACGTGGGTTAACGGAATCAATTCCGGCCAACTTGGCTTCGTTTCAACGGGCTACCAACAAGCAACCACACAACTTCTCCCTTACAACCAGGCCCAACTTTCCGGGATGAGCGCCGACGAGCTCGCCCGCGTGCGTTCTCAATACGCAACGGTCGAACTGGCGGACGGTGCGAATACCAACGCCATCGCCACGATCGGCGCCATCCGTGGCAACGCGCAATCCATTCAGACTCAAATAGGCAACCTCGAACAGGATTCGCTTTCGAACGATTCCGACCTCAACACTGAGGTTGCGGTTCTTAACAAGATCAACGCCTCCGGTGTGCTCACCCTCCGCACACTTCAGGATGCCAACAAACTCCTCGCGTCCCTCCTTGAAGAACAGACCATCCTCGCGAAGCAACAGCGGGAGGCCACCACTAACACCATCAATGCCGACATCCAGCGCCAAGCCAGCTTCGCCGCGAACATGGCGCAGGTGACTGGCACCCTTACCGATTCACTTCAAAACTTCCGCATGCCGTAAGGCATGTGGAGATAGATCCCAAGCGTCGAAGGAGCTGACGGCCATGCAAACCGACTATCTTCAGTACATCTTCCAAGCCATCAACACCTTGCTTACCCAGAACCTCGGCTTCTTCGACGCTATGGGCCAAAACCTTTTCCGTTCGTTCGCCACAATCTTGATTGCCTGGTATGGGATCAAATCCGCTCTATCCTCCGCCAGCGGCAAACATGCGTTTCACTTCGACAATTTCGCGAGCCTGCTCCTCACCATCAGCTTTGGGTTTGCGATGGTCAATTACTACAGCACGCCGATTCCCGGCATCGGAACCAGCTTCCACAATCTCGTCACGAATGAAGCGCAATTCTTGTCGAGTAGGATCGACCAAGCCCAACTCCAAACTGTCGTCCAGACAGTGGCGGATTTCGAATCTCGGATGGACTCTCCGAGCTGGGGAGATTTTCTTGGCACCGTCATCTACGTAATCATCACAATTCTGCTTGCCGCAGCACAGGCCGTGTCAATTGTAGTCATCGCCTACGGCTTCATCGCGACCGCCGTTTGTGTGCTCGTCGGCCCGGTCTTCGTCCCGTTCTTTATTGTTCCGAAGATGGAGTGGCTCTTCTGGGGCTGGTTTAGGTGCTTCATCCAGTACGCCTTTTATCAGGTTATCGCCGCAGCCGTAGTTTTTGTCATTGGAAACCTCATGCTCGGGGTTCTCCGCCTCCCGCCCGCGGGCACGCTCTCGACCGTGCAACTCATCGCCTGGTTTCCTGTCCTCTTTATTACGTTTCTCGCCTCGATCTACGCGCTGCTCAAGGTTCCCGCCCTCACCAATCACATCTTCAGCGGTACGGCCGGGGGCACGTCCGTTGGAATCGTCGAAAGGGTCTTCGAATGAACAACGATGAGAGTTTTTACGATGCCAAGCGCCTCTATCTCGAACAGTACGGTGATCCCATGGTGACCAACACCTATCTCAAGATCGCTCTTGTCCTTGTCTCCCTTGTGGCCGTAGGCCTGGCGCTTCTGGACTTGAAGACGATTCGGACGTTCCAGAACTTCCGCCCGCTGGTGATCCGCATTGACGATCTGGGCCGCGCTGAGGCCATCAACTACCACAATTTCGAATACAAGCCTCAGGACGCCGAAGCGAAATATTTTCTGTCACAGTTTTGCAGCCTCTACTATCGCCGCAACCGCTACACGATTCAAAACGATTTCTCGAAGTCGCTCTACTTCCTCGATGGCAAGCTCGCGGACGGCATTCTTGATGCCTACCGCAAAGACGAAATCATCAAGAAATTCATCACCAACACCTCGGCTCCCGAGATCGATGTTGACGTAAAGAAAGTTGCGCTCGAAGAGGTGCAAACTCCACCGTTCCGTGCCCGCGTGGACTTCTACATGGTTTATTACTCACCCGCCGACCATAGCGAGCTGAAGCGCGATCTTTACACTGCGAACTTTGTCTTCGTTTTCAAATCTCATGTACCCAACGAACTCATCCCGATCAACCCGCTGGGACTGAGCGTCACCTACTTCCGAGAAGATCAAGCATTCAAATGAGTAGCTCATTCCAATTCCAAGCAGTAAGAGGAGCGGGCGGGCGCCTCGCATCCTCGGCCCAACCTCCGCGCGCCACGCCCGTCTTTTCCCAAAACGCTTCCTCTCCGCATACGCCACAGCCCACTCGATCGATCGTGCTCGCGGATACACCAGGCGCGCTTCTGGAGGGCCTCCGGTGCTTTACGGCTTCCCGCCCGCTCCTGACTAAGTTTCAAGGAAAAAACCTCTCGGGATTACCGCTCACATCTTGGAGACGGAAATGATCGCCAACGCTCTTCTTTTCACCATCGTCATTCTGCTTGGTTACGGATTTTGGCTACTCGAACAGTTGAAGTTCATGGCTCGTTACAAGGCGGTCCTGTACCACGCCTACGGGCCCACGATGCTCTTCTTCCTCGCAGTGCTCTTTGCAAATCTCTTTGGCGCTGCGCTCGCTATCAACCGTCGTTTCTTCCTCAAGAACACCGGACGCAAGCTCTCCCACCTTGACAAGCAATTCAACGTCAGCCATGCGGACATACCTGCTCCCGTGAACGAGGAGGATTTCAACTAATGTCGCGTGACGCCTTTTCCCACGATCCCCAAGACGCGTTCGACTCGCGGGACACGTCTGCTCGCCGCTCGGTCCGCCAGCAGAGGTCCACTCCTCCCGACACACGAGGCTCTCGGAATCCAGCGCCAGAAACCCCAGACCGTGGCGATGGCAACGATGCTCGGGAGCAGCATCCCGCTCGCGACGAACGCACCGATTCTCCGCGCGCCTACTTCGTCCGGGACCGCGCCTATCTTCTCAGCGATTCCGAGATGCACTCCCTGAAAGAAATCGGCAAGTTCCGCGTGATTGCAGTGCCGGACCTCGCAAAGCACGCCTACCGTGGGAATCGCGAACGGACGGACAAAGACATTCGGCGGCTTGACCAGCAGGGCTTGCTCACCGACAAGACCATCGAAATCTCGCAGAAAAAGACACTGCGCGTTGTGACGCTGACCAAAGCCGGGCATCGCCTTCTGAAGAACACGAACCAACTCCCCGACGACCAGCCCATCTACCACGGCTTGTTGAAGCCCCGCGAAGTCAAACACGACGCCGAGCTCTACAAGCTCTATCAGAAAGAGGCTGCCCGCATTGAGCGCGCCGGAGGCTGGCCAGTCCGCGTGCTCCTCGACTATGAACTCAAGCGGAATCTAAATCGCGACCTGGCCCTGCTGGGTCCTGAAAAAGAGGACCCAAACCGCAAGGCCGAAGTCGCCGAAAAGCACCACCTCCAAATTGTGAATGGGAAAATTCCCGTCCCCGATCTGCGAGTCGAGTATCAGAACGCCGAGCTCGAATTGCGTCATGTCGATTTGGAACTGGCCACACGCGACTACCGACCTCGCGCTATGGCGGCGAAAGCCGCGGCCGGCTTCTCCATGTATAGCCGTTCGGAAGACACATCGCGTTTGCGCCGCGTTCTCGACGAACAAGAAATCACCGCGCGAATCCTTACGCTATGAACATCACCCGTGTCCATCTCGATGCTCTCCAGGCCCTCGGCTACACCGAGGCAGAAGCCCGCTTTCTCTACATTGTGGCGACGCATTCCGGGTACTTCGTCGCGCGCCAGTTTCTCGCGTTTAGCGACGCGCATTGGGGTAAGCGCACGACCAAGTTCTGGAGCAAGCTTCACACTAGCAAACACGCACGGACCGAATATTTTCCAAAGAGCGGGACGATCTATCACCTGTTCTCGCGCAGGCTCTACCGCCAGATCGACCGCGAGAACATCCGCAATCGCCGGGAACACGAGATCGAATACATTCAGCGGCGCATTGGAATCCTCGATTTTGTCCTCTCCCACCCAGGCTGGAAATACCTCGAAACCGAGCCGGACAAAGTGAGCTATTTCTGTGACCGATTGAACGTCTCAAATCACTTCCTTCCTTCGAAGATCTATCACGGACACAGAACTTCCCAGCCCACCGTGCGCTATTTCGTCGACAAATTTCCGATGTTTCTCTGCGATGACGCCTCATTCCCCTCACCTGTGGTGACGTTCACCTATCTCCAAGGATTAGAGGTAAGCCTCACTCAATTTGTGCATCATCTCGAAGCTTACCTCCCCCTTTTCAGGCAGCTCTCCGAGTTCCGCTTTCTTTACCTGGACAGAGTCGATTCCCACTTCGGAAAGGCTAAGGAACTATTCGATTCCGTTGTCGCCATTCCACTCGGATCGGACGTATCGGCAGACCTGCTCCGCTACTTCCAAATCCGCAAAGCCTGGGACCTTAGCCGCTATACATCTCTGACCGAGGCGGACCTTATTTTCCGTAATCTGGCAAAAACCCGATTCGCGGGGCAACGCTTCGAACATCTCTATCGCGGATGGAAAGTCGGACGGGTGAGCGAAGCAGACATCCGCCAAGAGTTTGGCACTAGCAAACGACAGGTTAAAACGCATTTCGCCGCGGAAGCGCTTTGCCAGTTGGAGGTTTCTGAGAACGAACCTGAGGGAAAGGGGTGAAGAAGGTAAGGACTACACACTGCACCTTCGTCTTCACCTGTTTCTTCACCCTGTGGCGCGAGCAATTTCTTTCAGCAGTGGGAGATAGAGAAGCAATGCAAGCGAAAGTCACCGTAGAAAAAACACCAAATCGGGCGGGAGCGACCCCACTTTTTCGGCCTTCTGCCGCCCAAAAAGTTCGTGGGGTCGCTCCCGCCCTCCGGCACGGTAATTCGTGCCGCGTGTTTTTTCCACGGTGACCGGGAATTCGGATGAAAACCAAAACACCAAAGGAGAAACAACATGCCGATCGTTAAGAAAGCACCTGGGACCATGACTCGGGAAGTAAAACTCGAAGAGCCCGTCAACGAGCTTCTCGAAGATTACGCGCGCTTCATCGAGAGCAACGCTGACCACGTTGTCAATGCGGTCTTAAAGAAAGTGCTCTGGCGAGATCAGGACTACCGCAAGTGGCGCGAAGCGCGCCGCACAACACAGCCCGGCTCCGACAAAACCCAACCCGCCGAAGCGCGAGCGAGGGCTTGATGCAGAGAACTCTCGAATCGCGCGTCTTTATTTCGGCCATCCTCGCAATGGCCCTCGGAGCGTTCCTCTTTTACACGCACCCTTTTCCTGATGAGCAGATCTTTCTGCGTGTCATTGCCTTGCGCGCTCCCCAAGCATTTCTGAGCTTCAAATACATCTACTACGCGCTCCTGTTCACCACCCCCTATTTGGTCTGCTCGACCGTGCTTTCGGGCCTCTACATCTTTGCTCTGAAGGCTCGACGGCGTATCTCGCCCGGACGGCTTCCTCTGTATCCCGATCCGAGCAAGAGAGACGACCTGTTCCTCGTCGTCGGTGAAGTGCATAACCCTCGCAAGCCCGTGCCTGCCGAGGCCCCCTATTGGCTCACTATTTCAGAGCGTGGTTTGTTCACCGGAATCGCCATCTTGGGCGCAATTGGTAGTGGGAAAACTTCATGCTGTATGCTTCCATTCGCGGAGCAGATTCTGGCCTACAAAGCCGCCGATAAAGAGAAGCGCATTGGCGGGCTGATCCTTGAGGTGAAGGGCGATTTTTGCCGGAAGGTAAAAGACATCCTCGGTCGGCATCAGCGAGCTGAGGATTACATCGAAATCAGTCTTGATTCGGAATACTGTTACAACCCTCTTCACAACGACCTCGACGCCTACGCCCTGGCGTACAACATCGCATCGCTCCTGAACAATCTCTTTGGCCGAGGCAAGGAACCCTTCTGGCAGCAGGCGTACACCAACCTCGTGAAGTTCATCATTCTTCTTCATAAGGTCGCCTACGACTACGTCACGTTTTTCGATGTCTACCAGTGCGCCATTTCTCCACCGCTGCTCGAAGAACGGATTACCGAGGCCGAGGATATCATCCTCGGACACCACTACGTGGCCATCACCTCGCAGGTATATGGCGAGCGCACCGCAGACCTCGCGGGCCTCGGCTTTGTGCACGACGAGCATGAAGATCGCTTCCTTGCACCGGCCACGCCCGAGCTCCGGGACATATTAAGGATGCGAGGCGTTGCATTCGAGGCTCGCACAGTCCATGACCCAGCCCGAGCCAATCCCGAAAAACTAGCGCAGTTGGAAGCCGTACAGCGATGGTTCAAGGACGATTGGAAACGCATCGAGCCGAAGCTTCGCTCCTCCATCGTCGAGGGTGTTTCCGTCTTCCTTTCACTCTTTGATGACAACCCGAAAGTAAAGAGAGTCTTTTGCCCAAAGAAGGAGTGTTACGACCCCCAGAAGAACGTCGGCAACCAGTTTGGGAAACCCTTGCCTTCCTTCTCCTGGCTTTTGGAGCAGGGAAGCCTGTGCGCTTTGAATTTCCCCATCGGCATGAACGCCGGTCTCGCGAAGGCACTGGGCGTGATGATGAAGCTTGATTTTGAGCGGGCAGTACTCAATCGCGTGCCCAAGATGGAAGCACACCCGGAACAGTATTTCCGCCAGGTTCTTTTCCTCTGCGACGAGTACCAGCACTTCGCAACCGTGGGCGAAAGCGACCCGACCGGCGATGAGAAATTCTTCAGCCTGTCACGGCAGCCGAAGTGCATTCCGATCATCGCCACACAGAGCATCAGCTCGTTGAAGTCTGCGCTGCCCGGCGATAGCTGGCGGACACTTCTCCAGACCTTCCGCACGAAGATCTTTCTTTCGTTGTCGGATGATTTCTCCGCAAGGACAGCGAGCGATCTCTGTGGGCGCGAGGACCAGCTCAAAGTTAGTTACAGCTTGTCCGAAAGCGGGCACGACACCAAGGTCAGTTGGCTGACTGGCAAGGCTCTCTCGCACAAGGCGAACATCATCGCCTCGAAGAGCTACAACACGCAGAGCGATTACCGCTTCGACATGAAGACCTTCATGGAGTTGCGCAACGCCCAGTCCGTCACCATTGCATACGATGGACTCAACCCAGCGCCGCCAATGTTTTGCTACCTCAAACCCCACTACAACGATCCGAACCAGTCTTACTTCAAGCAGCTTGCCGAAGGAGTCCTGTGATGAACGGTTTCGAGATGATTCTGCCGTTTCTAAAACCCATCGAGCACCTGATTCTCGACGATTCGATCAGCGAGGTAATGGTGAATGGCGCCGACCGCGTGTTCATCGAAAAACAGGGCTTCCTTCAACAGGTGCCGGGCGTGTCCATCGGCGAGCGATCACTCATGGTCGCCGTGAAGAATATCGCCCGGCGTCTTGGTGACGATATCTCCGAATCGAAACCCATTCTCGACTCGCGTCTGCCGGATGGCAGCCGCGTCGCCGCGATCATCCCGCCGTGTAGCCTTGGAGGCGTGACGCTCACCATCCGTAAGTTCAACACTCGTCACTTCGAGATGGAGGATCTGATCCGCGCTGGCACTCTCGACCGCTCCCTCGCGAACCATCTCGAAGACTACGTGCTTGCGCGCAAAAACATACTCATCAGTGGTGGCACGGGCACGGGAAAAACCACTCTTTTATCAATTCTCGGAAAATTCATTCCCCAGGAGGAACGGGTGCTCGTCATCGAGGACACGGCCGAGATTCAGCTGCCGCAGGAAAACCTCGTTCGCTTCGAAGCCCGTAGGGAACAGAACGGCCTTCCGGCAGTCGCCATTCGCGACCTACTGAAAGCTGCCCTTCGTCATCGCCCGGACCGCATAGTTCTGGGCGAGATTCGGGGCGGTGAAGCCTTCGATCTTCTGCAACTCCTAAATACGGGCCACTCGGGCACCATATCCACTATTCATGCGAACTCCCCACAGCAAGGCCTCGCCCGCTTCACGAGCTGTGTTTTGCAAAGCGGTGTTGAGCTTCCCTACCGGGCTATCAAGACCAATATCGCTGATTCGCTCAACGTTGTCGTCCAAGTCGAGCGCCGGCCTGGACGCAGATACATTTCCGAAGTTCTCCTCATCAACAGATACGACCCGGATGCGGACCTGTTCGACTACGGCGCAGTGTTCTTGGCCAAGCAGGACCACCCATGAGCACCGATGCCGCATTTGCGACGAGAGACCTAACCGCTTCGGAGTATGTCTTCGCGCTTTTCGATCCCACGGACAACGTTGCGGTCCTCGTGCGGAATCGCTCAACACGCCATACAGTTCAAACCATCGCCAAAGCGGAGGCTGTAGTGAATCCAGAGTTTCAAAGATGGCTCTCCAATCAGTCTGCAGCTGGCTATGACGTCTATGTGGGAATGAATCCGATTAAGGATGGTGCTTACAGCCGCACCAAGAACCATATAAAGGATATCCGCCATGTATATCTTGACCTCGACCGAAAGGCCGACGAAGCGCTAGAGGCGATTCGAAATTCAACCGAAGCCCCACCACCGAACTTCGTTCTCGACACGTCTCCGGGCAAGCATCAGGTGGTATGGAAAGTGAGCGGATTCAGTCAGGATGATGCGGAGTCTCTCCTTCACGACCTTGCAAATAAATTCAGCGGCGATCCGGCGGCAACCGACTCGACACGTGTGCTGCGTTTGCCGGGATTCGCCAATCGCAAACTTCCCGAGGAATTCATAGTCCAGGCTCGCCAGGAAAGCGATGCAGTCTACACCGTCCGCGACTTCACGATTGACGAAGACTCGCCCGAAACACAGCGGCATATAGGCGGCTACGGACAAAGTGAGCGCAAGGTGCGCAGCGGCCACAAAAGCCAATCCGAACAGGATTGGGCGTACGCCAAACGCGCCCTCGCCCGCGGCGACGATCCCGAAGTAGTTATCCAGCGCATCGCCGACTATCGCGCGGAAGATAAAGACGATGCGAACTACTACGCACGGCACACCGTGGCAAAGGCGCAATCTGAGCTACTTCGACAGAGTAGCGTCGAAACGTCTGTAGACGTTGATCTAACACAAGGCAAGGGAATCAGAATCGACCACTGAGAGACCATCGGTTAGACCCGTGGAAATGGACGGAAGAATCGAGCCAGATCCCATTTGTTTTCTTTCAATTTTGGCGGCCACCTCATGAGTCAGAAGTTTGATAAACTGTCGCTCCTAAGGGCAATCGAGTCATCGGGCGAAAGGAACTCGATGGCACGAAGGCGGTATCAGAAAGGACAGTTGTGGTTGGAGGAGGACGGCTGGCACGGTCGATGGCGTGAAGATGTAATCGTAAACGGTGTTCGGCAGCGCCCGCGGCGACACGGCATAATTGGGACGCTCAAAGACTACCCAACAAAGCGCCTGGCGCAACGGGCTCTCGACGAACAGATACGACACGTCAATAAGATCAGCTATAGGCCAATGCCAACGGCCAAGTTCGCAAACTTCGCCCAGAACTGGGAATCAAAGGTGTTGAGTCAATATGGGGATTCCACGGCCATTAATTATCGAACTCACATTCGGAAACATCTTGTTCCGTTTTTTGGTGAGTACCCGATGAAGGACCTCAATCCCGAGATGGTTCAACAATTCGTTTCCACGACTGCGGTGAGCGCGAAGACCACTAAGAATATTTGCATCACACTCCAGAGCATGTGGGCCACGGCGAAAGCGTGGGGCTACGTCGCTCACGACCTCATGGAAGGCGTCGTACTCCCAGAAGTAAAGCGAGTGCAACGATTCTTTCTCTCTCAACGGGAGATCCAACTCATTCTTGCCAAAGCTCAGGAGCCGCAACGCACATGGTACGGACTAGCTGCGGAAACTGGGCTGCGGGCTGGCGAGCTATGCGGACTGACGGTGGATGACATAGACATCGAGCGCGGAATGCTTCAAGTGCGGCAAAGTGCGTGGCGAGGAAAACTAGGCGACCCGAAGACCGATGATTCCATCCGGGTCGTCGAGCTCTCACCTCAAGCCTGCATGCACCTGAGGACTTTCTTGAAGTCGTGGCATCCGAATGAACGTCGGTTGCTTTTCGCCACTTGCAATGGAACGCCGTGGGATCAGAACTTGTTGCTGAAACGAAAGTTCAGACCAATGCTTCGGGCGCTAGGTATTCACGTACCGCCCGGCAATGGCTTCCACGCCTTCCGTCACGCGAATGCAACTCTGATGAACAGTTTCGGGGCATCGCAGAAATTGCGTCAACAGAGACTCGGTCACGCCGACGGCTCGCCAGTCACGGAAACAATCTACACGCACGTGATTAGCGAGGATGGGAAGAGGATCGCGGCACAGCTTGGTAAGGCAGTGTGGGGAGTTTTGGACCCCAGTTGGACCCTGAAAGAAAAAGGCTCAGGAGTGGAGTCTCCTAAGCCTTTGTATCTAAACTAGAAAATGGTTGCGGGGGTCAGATTTGAACTGACGACCTTCGGGTTATGAGCCCGACGAGCTACCAGGCTGCTCCACCCCGCATGACCACTATAGCGGACGCGCCAGCCCTCGTCAAACGCGCGCAAAACCTAAATTGTCATCAGCTGAAATTACCACGTGTTGTACGGGGTCTGCTCAAACGGGGAAACTTGCTCCGAACTCGAATGCACATCCACAACCCCGCTGCCATTGGCCTGATCGGGGCTTAGCGCGATATCGCCATAATCCAGATGCCAATCTTTGGCATGCGTAATCGGGTCTACCGGAACCTCGCGTAGATACTGCGATTGCGGGTTCGTCAAATCTTCCAGCGACTGCGGCGCCGCTTCCTTATCCATCGTGTAGTGATCGATGGCATCGCGCATCACTCGTAAATCGGACTTCAGCGTCGCCTCACGCGCTTTCAACACCGATTTTGAGTACATCACCGCCGCCATGCCCAGCAAAATCATGATAATCGTAATCACGATCATCAATTCAATCAGCGTGAAACCCCGCCCGCGCGGACCCTTGCGCCGGATTCGCCCCGCTATTCTCCGCTGAATTTGCTCTGCCAGCGTCATTCCGCAACCCTCAATTCGCTACCAATCCGAATATTTTGTTCCGTCCGTTGACGTGCCTTGCGACTTTGAATATACGTCGAAAACATTCTTGCCGCCCCAGCTTGTCGAGTCCGCGTCGTCCTGCACCGCGCGCAATCCCCACTCCGGACGGCCGGTCATCGGATCCTCGGGAATCCGCCGCAGAAAGCGAATCTTGCGATCGTTGCCCGCGCCCAGCTGCACTCCGTTCACCAGCGTTTCCAGGTCCGGGGGATAGCCTTCGCTGCCCACTTCCACGCGAATCAAGTTGCGGTCCGCTAAATCCTTGTACCGATCGATGGCATCGCGCATCTGCCGCAACTCATAATGCAGCAACTCTTCTTTCTTGTGCACGATGGTGTAGCGCGCAATCGGCAGCGCCGCCGAAGACAGCACCATCAGAATCGCGCACGCCAAAATCAATTCCAGCAGCGTCATTCCCGCCGTGGAAGAAATTTGCCTGCGCCGGATGCGAATTGTGCGCAACATGAAGTTCTCTTAGTTTCGATTACGGCTGAACCTGAACCGTTGCCTCGTTCGTCACCAGCGAAATCGGCCGCTGCTGCGAATCTTTCGCGTTAATCTGCACGATCGACAAATTCGACGCGCCCGGCGCAATGGCCTTCACCACGATCCCCATGATCGTGCCGGTTCCATTCACTCCCGGTGTATTCGGCTGTCGAGTCGCGGAAATAATCGCCTGACCATGTTCCTTGTCGATGCGTTCCACCACCGCAATTTCTTGATTTCCGCCCGTCAAAAATCCGCCGCGCTGCACTTCTTCAATACTGATGGTCGCGGGATTGTATTGCAGCAAAAACGGCACGGAGAAAAGATCCGTTACGTTATCCACCACCACGCCAATCTTCGCCGTCTCGCCAACCTTCAACGAGACGTTGCGCGGCTCGAAGCGTACCTGCGCTTGCCCATTACCCGCAGTCGGGTTCGTGGGCGCTGCGGTTGTCGCTGCCGGATTCGGCGCCGGAATCACCGCTCCGCCGGGAGCAACTGGAACCTGCTGCTGGGGAGCCGGTGCCGGCGCTGTAGGCGGAATCACCGCAGGCGCTTGCAAATCACTCGCGTGCCGCACCTGCGTATTAGCTTCCGTTCCGGTAGCCAGGGCGCGCAAATTTTCTCGCGAGTAATCTGGCATTCGCACAATGTGCGGCGTCAGAATAATCATGATCTCGTCGTCTTCGGTGGTGATGCTGTCTTCCCCAAACAAATACTTCAATATGGGAATGTGCGCCAGTCCTGGCCATCCATTCAGGCTCTTGGTGTCGGTCTTCGCGATCAATCCGCCCAAAATGTTGGCTTCGCCTTCTTTCAGGCGAATCTCGTGATCAAGCTTTCTCTGACTGATGATTGGCTGTTGAATGCCGCCAATGGTGGCCTGTCCGGTCACCGACGACACTTCCACGCTAACCTTCAGGCTGACTTCGTGATTCGGATGCACCCGCGGAGTGATGTCCACATTCACGCCAACGTCGATATATTGGAATTGCGTGTTCACCAGCGGATTCACGAATCCTGCCGTGCCCGCTCCGCCAACTCCTACGCCGGTTCCAAAGCTGCCCGTCGCCACCGGCACGCGATCACCGATGCGCAGTTTGGCCGGCTGACCGTCCACCGAACGAATTTCCGGATTCTGGATAATCTTCGTCGTGCTATCCGTTAGCAGGGCATTGGCGGTAAAACTCGGAATGGTGATGCTGGTGTCTTGCGTGGTCAAATGGCGCAAATTTCCCAGCGTCAAAATATTTGTCGTGGTGGGCGCCGCCGGAGTCGTTCCTGTGCCCGTCCCGGGGTTCGTCGTCGTCGTGGTGGTTCCGGGTGGCACAACCTGGGCGGAAATACTCTGTGGCGGCTGAATTCCTAGATTGCGCGCATGGTCCACGCGCGCTTCGATCACTTGCACCTGAATCACAACTTCCGGCTTGGCTTTGTCGATATCGTGAATCACTTTTTCCGCAATCGCCAGCTTGTCCGGAGTGTCGCGAATGATGATCGCATTCTGCGAATTCGACTGCGTGATTCTTCTAAAATCGAGCATCTGCCGCAATCCGGTTACGATTTCCGTTAAATCTTGCGCCTGCACGGTGTTGGAAAGATAAAAAGTGCGGACGACTAAATCTTCATTTTCCTTGCGTTTCTGCGCATTATCTTGAAGTACATAAATAATATTTTCCGTAATCGGTTTCCAGAAAGCCTTGCTCTGCAGCGACACGATATCCAGAGCTTGTTCCAGCGTCACATTGTTCAAATCCGCCGTGATTCGCCGCTGCGGAAAATCCGGATCGTAAATTACCGTGAGTCCCGCGAGCTTTCCGATCGTATCAAAAACAATTTTCGCGTCGTTAGCCATTTTCAAATTAATCGATGCTCGCGATAGCGGTTTCAGAACTGGCGGCGCATCGGCCATTGTCGGCGAATTCGGATCTTCCACCGGTTGCGCGGCGGCATCTGCGGCGCGATTTTTCTCCGCGATCATCTCCACCGTGTGACGCAGTTCCTGCTCCGCGATCGAACTCGAAGGATCGATCGCTACCGCGCGCTGAAATTCAGACGCCGCGGACTGCAAATCGCCCTTTTGTCGGAATGCCACGCCCCGTTTAATGTGCAGAGCGCCCGCTTCAAACCGGGCTTGATTGAATTTGATTTGGTACAGAGCGTTTTCGGGGTCGCCCTTGAGGGCTTTTTCGTAATAATCGTATGCAGCGTCAAAGTCCTGCATGTGTTCGGCCTTTTTTCCTTGGGCGAACTCCGGTTTTCCCTTCGGACATCCAGCCGCCAGTAACCCGGAACTCACACAAAGGACTAAGGTAACGAACCGACGCATGTATTTTCTATCCTCGACTCCACTTTCCGACACAACTTGACGAAGTCTAACACTCGGCTTAGAGGCCGGGCAAGCTATGGAAGGTTGGCTGTCTTGCATCGGATAACCCCGCCCGGCTAACATTTAATGTCCCAGTAACGTAGGATTACAGCTCGTGCCCAAGCCGCCTAAGAAAGCCGATAAGTCAGACAAGCCTAAAGAGTTGCTGGTCGCGCAGAACCGTTCCGCTTCTTACCACTACTCGTTGCTCGAAAAATTTGAAGCCGGGTTAGTGCTGCACGGCACGGAAGTGAAGGCCCTTCGCGAAGGTAAAGCGAATATTCGCGACGCTTTTGTCGACTTCAAACCTTCCGGCGCATGGCTGGTTAACGCCCACATCGCTCAATATCTTCCGGGCGGACCGTGGAATCACGAACCGCTCGGCTCGCGAAAACTTCTGCTGCACAAAAACGAAATCTACAAACTTGCTGGCCGTACGCAGTCCAAAGGTTTGACGGTAATTCCTCTGCGCATATACTTTCGGAACGGCATCGCGAAATGCGAAATCGCTCTGGCTCAAGGCAAGAAAACTTGGGACCGCCGCCAGGACGAGCGCAACAAAGAAGCGCGCAAAGAATCGGACGAAGCAATGTATCGCAATCGGAGGCGATAAATTAATCATGCAGATCACGTTGGAAACCAAGCCGTATGCAAGTCTGGAAACGCAGGCTCTCGTTTCATACGTTTTTGAAGAAAGCGATCCGGTGCAAGGCCGCATCGCGGAAATCGACAAAGCGGCCAACGGCTTGCTGCGCAAGCTGGCCAAGAGCGGAGAACTGACCGGAAAAACGTTGGAAATGACATTGATCCATTCTCCCGCCGGGCTCGGCGCCGCGCGCTTGCTGCTGGTCGGAGCAGGGAGGCGCGAAAAATTCGATGGCGCTGTATTGCGCAAAATCGCCGGAGCCGCGACGCGTTATTTGAAATCGCGTTCCGTGAAGCAAATCTCCTTTCTCGTCCGCGAAAACGATTTGGCGGACGATGCCGCGCAAGCAATTGTCGAAGGCGCGAGCGCCGCCGATTTTGAAACCGATAAATACAAAACAGATAAAAAAGGCGACAAATCGATCGAAACCATTTTGCTGGTCGGTTACGCCGAAAAAGATCGCGCCGCGGTGGAAAAGGGAATTTCTCGCGGACGGGTGATTGCCGACGCGCTAAACTTTGCGCGCGATCTGGTCAACGAACCTGCCAACAAATTAACTCCCAAAATTCTGGCCGATAAAGCCGAAGCCATGGCCAAAGAAGCCGGGCTGACGGTGGAAATTCTCGACGAAAAGCGTATCGCCGATTTGAAAATGGGCGCGTTGCTCAGCGTTTCGCAAGGCGGCCCGGAACCTCCGCGCGTGATGGTGGTTACGTACACTCCAACAAATGCGAAAGCCGGCGCGCCGGTGGTCGGCTTGGTCGGAAAAGCGGTTACGTTCGATACCGGCGGAAACTCTATCAAACCGGCGGACGGTATGGAAAAAATGAAATACGACATGGCCGGCGGCGCCACCATGCTCGGCGTGATGCGCGCGATTGCCGAATTGAAGCCGAACGTGAAAGTGATTTGCGTGGTGCCGTCCACGGAAAATATGCCCGGAGGAACGGCGCAAAAACCCGGAGATATTCAGACCGCGATGTCCGGAAAAACCATCGAAGTTTTGAACACCGATGCCGAAGGGCGTTTGATTCTTGCCGATGGAATTCATTACGCGAAGCAACTTGGCGCCACGGTTTTGGTGGATGCGGCCACGCTGACCGGCGCGATTGTGGTGGCGCTGGCAAATGTGAACGTTGGAGTGTTTGGATCGGACCAGGCGTTCACCGATAGATTGCTGGCCAGTGCGAAAACGGTTGGCGAAAAAATGTGGCAGATGCCGATGGACGACGAATATCGAGAATTTATCAAAGGCAGTTTTGCCGACATTCAAAATATCGGCAGCGGCAAAGGCGGCGGCTCGATTACCGGAGCGTGGTTCATCCGCGAATTTGCGGGCGATACGCCGTGGATCCATTTGGATATTGCCGGAACGGCGTGGAACGACGACGCGAAACCGTGGCTGGCCAAAGGTCCGACCGGCGTGGCGATTCGCACCTTGGTCCATTTTGTTATGTCGTATTGAGCGGGCGAAACGTAGTCGGGCGGCGATTCCGCAAATCGGAAAATTCGTTGCGCTAACTTTACGTGAGTTGGCGGTTTCATTCTTGCACGTCAAGGGCACGATGTATCGTGCCCCTACTTTTGGCGCACTGCGCGGCATTGTCCTCGCGGGACATTTTCTTGTGTGATTTTTGTTTAGCATCGTTCACATTTTTTCGGGGGCTTGGATGCCTAGAAGATTTAGGGCGGCGATCAATTGCGTTTCTACCAGTTCGGTTAGGGCCAGGAGGGAGGCGCGTTTTTGCGGGTCGACTTCCGACAGGATGTGATGTTTGTGGTAGAAATTGTTAAAGAATTGGGCTAGCTGGAAAGCATATTTCGCCAGGAATGCGGGCTCTTGAACCTTGATTGCGGATTCCACGGCAGCGTCCAGCGAACCGGCGGTGAGCAGCAATTCCCAGATGGCGGCAGTGTCTGGTCCGTCGAAAAACGTTTTGATGGTGTCCGGCGCAATGGCGACGCTCGCTGCGCCGGCTTCGACTCCTTTGCGACGAATTCCACGAATGCGGACTACAGCGTATTGGCAGTAGGGGCCGGTTTCGCCCTCGAAACTGAGCGCGTCTTTGAAATCAAATGCAATGATGGAATTGCGCGTGAACTTGAGGAGAAAGAAACGCAGCGCGCCGACCGCGATGATGTGTGCGGTACTCAATTGTTCGGCTTCGGGCATTTCGGGATGGCGCTGCTGAACTTCGTTTAGCGTGGCGACTTCAAGACGATCAATTAGATCGTCGGCTTTAACGCCGAGGCCTTTGCGGCCGCTGACTTCGACGGAAGATTTTTTAGCGTCTTCGGCGGTAAGTTCGTAGCCCATTTCCGCGGCGCAACGCGGAGTTAGCGAAACTACTTCATAGGAAAGATGGATGGATTGTTCCGCTTCGCGCACGTGGCCGAGCGCGCGGAGACCGGCGGCGACTACGTTTTGCACGTAGGCCTGGCGAGTGTCGATCACGTTGTAGACGGTGGTTGCGGGCGCGGCGAAATCCGGGGCGGAAGGATCGTCGGGGCCGCTGGTGGTGCTCCACACGATTTCGCCAGCGGGGGCTTTCAACCATTGCTGGTAATTGAAATCCTTGCCGAGAAGAGCAAACTTCCAGAGTTGATAGGCGATGTCTTTGCCGACGTAGGTTACGGTGCCGTTGGAGCGGACGATAATTTTGTCTTGCATGTTTTCGTCTTCGGCTTCGTCGATTGTTTCGGCGGGATTTGCGGAGTCGGCGGAGACTTTTGCGGCGTCATCCGCGGGCATGACCCAGCAGCCAGCCATTTTTCCGGCGGTGACGAATTGAATTGCGCCAGCTTCTTTCAGTTTGGCAAAGGCGGCGTCCCAAAATTTCAGGTGCAGGATTTCACTTTCGCGCGCGAGCAGTTCGTAGTGAATGTCCAGACGGCCCATGGTGCGCAAATGCGCGGCAACGATGGCGTCGGCGACGACTTCCGCGACTTCCGCTTCTTCGCCACGGCCTTCCTCGATGGCTTTGAGAGTTTCACCGCGGAGAGTGGCGGCACGCGCTTTGTCTTCGGCGAAAAATTGCGTAGCCTTGGCGTAAATATCCCAGCAGAGATAATCGAAGCGCGGCTCCAGGGCCATCATTTTCACGCTGACCGGAGTGCGCTTTTCCATGTGCAGAAAACCGATGACGACGTCCGCGACCTGAACGCCAGTATTGTCGATGTAATTTTGCACCTGGACGTTGTGGCCGGAGTGGCGCAGGGTGCGGGCCATGGTGTCGCCAAGAACGGAATTGCGGACATGGCCGATGTGCGCGGCCTTATTGGGATTGATGCTGGTGTGTTCGATGATAATTTTGTCGGAGTTGGCGGGAGAGGCGGAATTTTGCGCCGAAAGATCGGCGCGAAAGAGAGATTCGGATAGTCGGTTCCAGAAAGCGGAGCGATCGAAGTAGGCGTTGAGGTAGCCGGCGCCGGCGACTTCGATGCGGGCGATGCCGTCGATTTTCCGGAGGGCGATCGCAATTTCTTGCGCGATTTGGCGCGGAGCGCGCTTCAGGCGTTTGGCTAGCTCAAAGGCGACCGGGGAGGCGGCTTCACCCATTTCGATTTTTGGCGGGCGTTCGAGCGCGACAAAGATTTCCACGCCGTATTTTTCGAGGATGTGGGCGGCCAGGGCGGCGCGCAATCGATTTGAAAGAGTTAGGAACACGAGGCCTCGCGAAGTGATGGCGGTGAGTATACGGGGTCGGGCAGAGGGCGGTCAAAGAGGGAGCACCGCCGTCGCTCGAGGGCGCAAAGAGTTGTGCGTGAGGGTGAAACTTGCCGGGGTCCCTCCACTCCGCGGCCGACGCTCGAAAGGCATGACCGAGCGAAAAGGCCGGCCGCTCCGGTCGGGATGACAGATTGGCACCGAGAGGAGGGGGTGGCACCCGGGCAATTTGTAAGGGTGTGATTGCAAAGGAGTTGGGAAAAAAGCAGTTTGTAATTCGAGGATTCTAAAAGGGTTAAAAATCCGGTGGGGGCGAGAGGGGCGAGGTGACGGTGTAGACGGAATGGTCCGGGCTGGATAGGGAGGGCAGCCCGGATGGTCATTACCAATGTTAACATAGGTGTTACTTATTGTCAATAGGTATCGTTTAAGTGTTGTGGAATTAGAGAGTTAGGCGGAAGGAATTCGAACCGTCTGAGACGAATTCCGGCGAATGCGATGGTGTTCTAAGGCGAGGGCTGTGGAGACAGCTTCAGATAGCGGATCCCGGGCCCGCGAAGGGCTGCGGGTCCGGGATGACAGGTTTTCTTGTTGGCAGGTCGCGGATGGAAAGATTCCGTTTTGGAGCGGGATCGGATTACAGGGTTGCGGACAGTGTCTCAGTTTCGAATTGAGACGATACCCGTTTGTGTCTTGATGAGGCGACGGCGGTGACGGATGCATCGAGGTTCTTCGGACCGCAAAAAGGCGCGGTCCTCAGAATGACATCGTCGCGCGGGCGATTGGTCAGTGGGGCGAAGCGGTGTTAGCGGGGCGGAGTTACGGCGAAAGGTGGCAATCGGGAGATTCATCCCGCGAACAGCGCGGGATGCAGAAGCGTTTGGCGTGCCCGGGAAAAACGAGCCGCAGCGTTCTCGTTGGAGGTGGGGCTTCAGACAGCAGATCCCGGACCCGCGAAAGGCTGCGGGTCCTGGATGACAGGTTTTCTTGTTGGCGGGTGAACAGCTCCGGCGAAACGGGTCGAGAGGACACGGTTTGCGGTTTGGCACGACGAGCGATGGTGCGACGTGAATCGCGGCGGCTGGGCGGGGAAGCGTTGGCGTTATTGGGTGTGGGCTTGATAGTATCGATTGTAGAAAATTTTGGAGTTGTGTTGGTTGTGGCGTGGGTTCGCGACGGGTCCTGGCGTATATCTAAAGTCCCGTGGACTTAACAATTTAGTGTTGCGTTGCAATTCCTTGGTAGGTTGAAATTTATTTTGAAACGAATTTATGAGACTGGCTTATTTCGATTGTTTTTCGGGGATTAGCGGGGACATGACGCTGGGCGCGTTGGTGGATGCGGGTTGTGATGTGGAGCATTTGCGGGCGGAATTGCGCGGGTTGCAGGTTGGCGGATGGGAGTTGGGGGCGGAGAAGGTTTGGAAGAATGGAATGGCGGCGACATATGTGAAGGTGAAGACGGAGGATGAGGCGAAACATCGGTCGCTTAGCGCGATATTGGAAATTTTGGAGAAGTCGAAATTGGCTGCGGGCGTGCGAAAGCGGGCTGGAGAGATTTTTCGGAAACTGGGCGAGACTGAGGCGCGGGTACATGATGTGCCGGTGGAGAAAATACATTTTCATGAAGTGGGAGCGGTAGACGCGATTGTGGATATTGTGGGCGCGTGCATTGGATTTGCGGCGCTGGGAGTGGAGAAGTTTGCTTGTTCGCCGCTGAATGTGGGTGGCGGAACGGCGAAAATGGCGCATGGAGTTTTGCCGGTGCCTGCTCCGGCGACGGCGCGATTGTTGATGGGGAAGCCGACATACTCGAATGGGGTGCAGAAAGAATTAGTGACGCCAACCGGGGCGGCGATTGTGGCGACGCTGTGCGATGCGTTTGGGCCGCAACCGGGGATGAATGTTTCGGCGATTGGGTATGGAGCGGGGACGGTGGATTTGGAAGGTCAGCCAAATGTTTTGCGGGTGATGATTGGAGAGGCCGCGGAAAAAGTGACGGCGGGATTTGATGAAGAGATTGCGGTGATTGAAGCGAATCTGGACGATATGAATCCGCAGATTTATGGATATGTCTTGGAGAAGGCGCTGGCGGCGGGGGCGCTGGATGTGTTTACGGCGCCGGTGCAGATGAAGAAGAATCGTCCGGGAACTTTGTTGACGGTATTGTGCAAGCCGCAGGATGCGGAGGAGATTGCGGGATTAATTTTTGCGGAGACGACAACGTTTGGGGTGCGGACGCGGAGAGAGCAGAGGAGAGTGTTGCCGCGGGAGCATGTGAGTGTGGCGACTTGTTTTGGGGATGTGCGGATCAAATTATCGCGGGTGAATGGGAAAATTTTGCATGTGGCGCCGGAGTATGAGGATTGCAAGGCGTTGGCGGTGGCGAAAGGTGTGCCATTGCAGCGGGTGATTGCGGAGGCTCTGCGGGGGTATGAGGCGGGGCGGGGTTAGGTTGAAGCGGCGGATCGATTTTGGATTTGTTTACATTTTGCCGGGGTCCCCCCACTGCGCAGCCCAACCACTTCGCGGGAAGCGAAGTGGGAAGAAAAAGTTGGGATGCTTCGGTCGGGATGACAGGATTGGCGAGAGGCGTGATGCGAGATGGCCAACTAGGGCGCAGCAGTGCTGCGCCCCTACAAAGGCGATTTGTGCTTCGCCCGCACAGAGGCGATTTGAGTGGAATTGTGAGGCGAGTGTTAGTGTTGAGGTCGTGATGCGGAGTGACGGAGCTCAATTGAGCAGAAGTTGATGGAGACAAGTGGGAGTGATGGATCGAGATAAGCCGAAATATTATTTGACCACGCCGATTTACTATGTGAATGCGCGGCCGCATTTGGGGCATGCGTACACGACAATAATTGGCGATGTGATAGCTCGATATAAGCAGATGCGCGGGTTTGATGTTTTGTATTTGAGCGGAACGGATGAGCACGGACAGAAGGTGGAGCGGTCGGCGCAGAAAAATGGCGAATCTCCGATTGAGTTTGTAGACCGGGTGGCGGCGGAATATCAGAAATTGTGGAAAGAGCTAGGGCTGCGGGTGGATCGGTTTATCCGAACGACGGAAACGCGGCATGCGCATGCGGTGCAGCATCTTTTCAAGGAAATTCAGAAAAATGGGTACGTGGAGAAGGGATTTTACGAGGGAAATTATTGCATCAGCGATGAGGCGTTTATCGAGGACTCGACGCCGGGCGCGTTATGTCCCGATTGCGGGCGAGTGACGGAGCGGGTGCGGGAAGAGAATTATCTTTTCGCGCTATCGAAATTCGAGAAGCCGCTGCTGAATTATTACGAAGCGCATCCGGAATTTATTCAGCCGGAATCGCGGCGGAATGAAGTGATGTCGTTTGTGCGGGGCGGGTTGCGGGATTTGTCGGTGAGCCGGACGAATTTGAAATGGGGGATTCCGTGGCCGGGCGATGAGAAGCATGTGTTTTATGTGTGGCCGGACGCGCTGACGAATTACATTACCGCGATTGGGTATCCGATACGGAAGGATGAGTTCAATCATTACTGGCCGGCAGATTTGCATCTGGTGGGGAAAGAGATTGTGCGGTTTCACGCGGTGTACTGGCCGGCGTTTCTGATGGCGGCGGGAATGGATTTGCCGAAACAGATTTGGGCACACGGCTGGCTGCTGATGGACAACGCGAAAATGAGCAAGTCGCAAGGGCGCGTGGTGCGGCCGATGCCAATTGTGAATGTTTTGGGAGTGGAGGTGCTGCGGTATTACTTGCTGCGAGAGACGGTGTTTGGCGCGGATGGAAATTTTAGCTATGACGCGTTGATTCAGAGATACAACAGCGATCTGGCGAATGGATTGGGAAATTTGGCGAGCCGGACCGTGGCGATGATTGAGCGCGGGTGCGGCGGAAAGATTCCGAAGTCGGGTGCGCTGCGCGAACAGGATGAAGCGTTGGCAGCGCAGGGCCGGACGGCGATTGCGGAAGCGCTGGGGCACTACGATCGATTTGAGTTTTCGCGAGCGCTGGAGGTGATTTGGGCGTTGATTGCGGCGGCGGATCGATATTTGGCGTCAGAGCAGCCATGGGCTTTGGGCGCGGCGGAGGCGGATAACGAACGGCGCGGGACAGTGTTGTGGACAGCGGCGCAGGTGTTGCGAGTGGCGGCGGCGCTGGCGCATCCGGTTTTGCCGCAGAGTACGGGGAAAGTGTGGGAGCTGCTGGGGCAATCTGGGTCGCTGGGAGCTTTCGATTTGGGAACGCTGGCGTGGGGACAGCTGGCGAGTGGAACTTCGCTGGGGAAAGCGCAGACTTTGTTTCCGCGCGTAGAAAAAACTGAAGCGGTGGAGAGGATGGAAGCTATGGAGAATGAGACGGAGAAGACGGGAACGTCGGCGGGGGCTGCTGCTGGCGGAGGGGCGTCAGCGAGCGGTGCGTC
This sequence comes from Candidatus Acidiferrum sp., assembly GCA_036495905.1. Classification (GTDB taxonomy): domain Bacteria; phylum Acidobacteriota; class Terriglobia; order Acidiferrales; family UBA7541; genus Acidiferrum. The sequence continues at coordinate 72,815 of DASXMB010000007.1, read as the reverse complement.
GTCGGGCGCAACGGGCGCGACGGCGGGTAGTGCTGCTGCGGGTGCGGCGGGGGTTGCGGCTGCGCCGGAGAAAATTGGGATTGATGACTTTATGAAGGTGGAGATGCGCGTCGGGCAGATCAAAACGGCGGAGCGGATTGCGGGCGCGGATAAGTTGCTGAAGCTGACGGTGGATATTGGGACGGAGATTCGGCAGATTTGCGCGGGGATTGCTCAATTTTATGAGCCGGAGAAATTGGTGGGGCGGAAAGTGGCGGTGGTGGTGAATCTGGCGCCGCGGAAATTGCGGGGAGTGGAGTCGAACGGGATGATTGTGGCGGCGTCGGTGGGGCCGGAGGGGCGGCCGGTGTTGGCGGGGTTTCCGGATGAGGATGTGGAGGTGGGGGCACGGCTGAGATAAGAGAGGAAGTAGCGAAGTAATGAGGTAATGAAACGGCGAAAAGAGGATTAACGCGGAGACGCAGAGGGCGCAGAGAAAGCGGAAAAGCGAAACTCGAAAAGCGAAACTCGAAGTCGGAGCTGCGTGGTACGACTTATTAGGGATTGAAACTTAGAGTTGTTTGGAAAGGCTGAGAACGGACGAGATTGATGGAATTGATTGACTCGCATGCGCATATTGATTTTCCGCAGTTTGGGGAGGACCGGGCGGCGATGTTGGAGCGTGCGCGGGCGGCGGGGGTGCGCGGGATTTTAGCGATTGGGACTGGGCCGGGGCCGGAGAAATTGGACTCGGCGATACCTTTTGCCGAAGAGCATGATTGGATTTGGGCGACGGTGGGGATTCATCCGCAGAATGCCGGCGAGGTGACGCAGGGACATTTGGATGAGCTGGCGCGGTTGGCAGCGAATCCGCGAGTGATTGCGTGGGGCGAAATTGGGCTGGATTATTATCACGATTCGGCTCCCCACGAAGTGCAAGCGAAAGTTTTTCGGGAGCAGATGCAATTGGCGCGAGCGGCAAAATTACCGATTGTGATTCATTGCCGGGATGCGTGGACGGATACGCTGGCGATTTTGAAAGAGTGCTGGCAGCCAGCGGGGTTGGGCGGAATTTTGCATTGCTTCACGGGGACTGTGGAGGAAGCGCGGGCGGGATTGGACATGGGATTTTTGGTGTCGTTCACGGGTAATGTGACGTATCCGAAAGCGCAGGGAATTCGCGATGTGGCGGCGATGGTGCCGGTGGACCGGATGCTGATCGAGACGGACTCGCCGTATTTGGCGCCGCAGGCTTATCGTGGGAAACGGAATGAGCCCGGGTATGTGGGCGAAGTGGCGAAGGCTATCGCGAATGTGAGAAACTTACGCGCGGAAGAAGTAGCATTGGCGACGGCGGAGAATTTTCGGCGACTTTTTGGATTGGCGCGGGTGGAGAATGCGGCGGCTCCGGCCTAATTTTTGAGCGCGCTGAGCGCGGAGCGAAATGGCGCTCTTGGCAGTTCCGTGGGGATCGATCACGGGCTTTGCAGGATTTCGCAAGATTTCTGGATGAGTGTTGCAGGGCAGGAGGAAATTATCACGCTGCTCACGGCTAGAGAGATTTTTGATCTCGTCAGAGACGACCTGGTGCTGGTCGAGGAAGAACTGACGCGACAGAGCGGGGCTGCGTTCGAGCCGGTGGCGGAAATTACCAGCTATCTACTGGGTGGCGGCGGGAAGCGACTGCGCCCGGCACTGCTGCTGCTTTCGGCAGGATATGCGGGGCGACGCGGACCGAGCGCTATTCGGTTGGCGGCGGTGGTGGAGTTGCTGCACAGCGCAACGCTGATTCACGACGATGTGATCGATAGCGCGGATACGCGGCGAAGCCGGCCGTCGGCGAACTCGCGATGGGGGAATCATCGCAGCGTTTTGGCGGGGGATTGGTTGTACATGCAATCGTTTCAGATGGCGCTGGAGGAGCGCAATTTTCGGATTTTGGATGTGCTGATCGACTTGACGCAGAAAATGGTCGAGGGCGAATTGATTCAGTTGGCGAAAATTGGGCGGATTGATATTACGGAAGACGATGCGCTGCAATTGGCGACGTACAAGACGGCATGTTTGTTCAGCGGATGCGCGCGATTGGGCGCGGTGATTGGCGGATTTGAAGGGGAGAGTGAGCAGTCCCTTGCGGAGTATGGGCGGTACGCGGGGCTGGCGTTTCAGTTGGTGGATGATTTGCTGGATTTTACGGCCAGCGCGAAACAGATGGGCAAGCCAGTATTGAGCGATTTGAAGGAAGGCAAAGTTACGCTGCCGCTGATTTACGCGATGGAGAATGGACATCGCGACGCCCGGGAGTTGGTGGCGCGAGTGCTGAAAGAGAAAGAGTTTGATTCGGTGAAGCCGGAGACATTGGTGGCGTTGGTGCAGGATTCCGGGGCCTTGGATCGGGCGCGGAATCTGGCGTATGAGTATGCGCGACGGGCGAAGGCTTGTTTGAATGGGCATGCGGCGGATTCGGAGTATGCGCGGGCGTTGATGACCTTGCCGGACTTTATTATGGAGCGGGAGAATTAGGATTTCGCAAGAGTCGCAGAGATTTTGAAAAGTTATGCTGCCGTTTAAATTGGTTTACCATCCTGGTTACGATTTAAATCTGGGCGAGCACGTTTTTCCTTCACACAAATTCAAATTGATCGCGGAGACTTTGCTGCGCGAGGGGATCGCGTCGGCGGAGGAGTTTGCTACGCCTGTGGCGGCGAGCGATGAAGATATTTTGCGGGTGCATACCGCGGAGTGGGTGCGGAAGCTGAAGACGGGAACTCTGACGGCCAGCGAAATCATGGTGATGGAGATTCCTTACTCGAGGGAAGGCGTGGAAGCGGCCTGGCTGGCGGCGGGCGGGTCGATTCTGACGGGGCAGCTGGCGCTGCGAGACGGGTTCGCGATGAATTTGGGCGGGGGATTTCATCACGCGTTCCCGGAACATGGCGAAGGATTTTGCGCGATTCACGATGTGGCGGTGGCGATCCGGCGATTGCAGGCGGACGGGGCGATTCGAAAAGCGATGGTAGTGGATACGGATGTCCACCATGGAAATGGGACGGCGGCGATTTTTCGAGGCGATGAATCGGTGTTCACGATTTCAATTCATCAGGAGAATAATTATCCGGCGGTGAAGCCGGCGTCGAATGTGGATTTGAATATGGGGGACCGGGTGGAGGACGAGGAGTATTTGGAGGCGTTGGTGCCGGCGGTGCGTATGGCTATGGAAAAGTTTGGGCCGGATATTTTGTTTTACGTCGGAGGAGCGGATCCATTTTGCGAGGATAAGCTGGGTGGGTTGAGTTTGACGAAGAAGGGATTGATGGAGCGGGACCGGGCGGTGTTTGCTGAGGCGAGTCGGCGTGGGGTGGCGGTGGCTACGGCGTTGGCGGGCGGGTATGCGCGGCGGGTGGAGGATACGGTGCGGATTCATGTGAATACAGTGGTGGCGGCGCGGGAAGTGATGGGAGGAGTGGCGCGGGTTAAGGGCGCGGAGTGAAGGAGGGGCTGGCTTGGGATTCTTCAGATGGCAGATCCCGGACGCGCGAAAGGCTGCGGGTCCGGGATGACAGTTTTTTTGGGGCTACGATTTGTACGGTGAGGACAGTTGTTAGTGACGGATCATTTCACTGAGCCAATCGGGAGATTGGCGTGCCCGGGAACGGCGTTGGGAATTGCGATGGCGGTAGGGGTGGGCGGGGCTGCGCCTGGGGTTAGGGCTTGGTGGATGGCGGTGGTTAGGGATTGTTCGAAGGAGTCTTCGGCGTAGCCGTCGGCGCGATAGGAGATTTTGCCGGTGCGATCGATTACTACTACTGTGGGGTAGGAGTTGATGGCGAGAAGGCGATCGAGGCCGTCGGCAAAGACCACGGTGGTGCGGGGTTTGACTTCTTCGAGGTAGGCGGGGACGAGAGCTTCGTCTTCATCGCAATCGGCGGCTAAGAAAACTACATCGTGATTTTGGTTGAAATTGAGGGCTACGCGCTCGAAGAGGGGTTCGAGAGCGCGGCAAGGGCCGCACCAGGTGGCCCAGAAACTTACGACTAAGACTTTTGCTTTTTGATCGGCGAGGGCGAGAGGCTGGCCTGCGGGAGCGCGGCGAAGGGTGAAGCCGTAGACGTCGGTAACTTTGTCGTTGCGTTTTATTTGCGCAGAGGCGCTAGGCGGAGGGACGGAGATTTCGTCGTAGGTGCGGAGAAGATATTCGCCGAGGCCGTCATCGGAGCCGTGGGCGAGGCGCCAGACGTTACCGAGTTTTTTGCGAATTTCGCGACGATTGACGGTGGCATTGGTGTCGTCAGCGAGAGCAAAGGCGCGGGCGTATTGGACAATGGCGCGGGGCATGTCTTTTTGCAGCTCGGCAATTTCGGCTAGTTTTTCGGCGGCTCCGGCGCTGGGGAGCAGGTTGTAACTTTCTTCGAAGTCTTTTTGGGCGTTGGGAATTTCGTGGAGCTTCAGGTACAAGCGGCCGCGCAGGAGAAGGACAGTGGTACGGTCGCGTTTTTTGTCGGTGTCCCATTCGGCTTGCGAGACTTTGGGAGATTTGTCGCCGGAGTTGGCGTCGACGTAGGCCAGGACGCGGGAAGAATAATTGGCGGCGCGGCGGAGCCCGGCCTCGTCACCATTGCGCTCAAGAAGCTGGATGGATAGCAGAGTCATGGACATGTCTTCGGGAGTGAGGGCGACGATGCGTTCCGCGTACTCGGAGGCGCGAGCGTTGTCGCGAAGCTGGAGGCTGGCTTCGACGAGGGCGCGATAGATTTGGGCGCGCTGACGAGCTTCGGGATATTTTTTGAGGAAGGCTTCGAGATTGCGGACCAGGGCGGCGCGATCGTTTGCGGCGTTGTCGATGGTTTGCTGGAGTTCTTCGTCCGGAGTTGGCGGCTTGGGTTCAGCGGATTTATTTTGCGGTGTGGACTTGGGATGCTGGGCGGGCGGAGGAGCTTGCGCTTGGGGATTGGGCGAGATGGCGTAGGAAAGCGGCGCGGCGAAGACGAGGAGAGCGAGCGTGATGTGACGGAGGGCCGCGATGGATGAAGAGTTCATCGACACCAGTTTAGCGCATTGACGGCGATTTTTTAGACGCGACGCGATGAGCGGCGGTTCGTGGAGAAGTTACGAGCTGCCGACGCGCACGTTACCGGAAACGGTATGAACTTCGATGCGGCCGCCGCCAGAGCCAGCGTGGGCGCGCAAGGAATGCTTGCTCTGTTCTTCGATGACGATGGGGATGTCTGTTCTGATTTCGCCGGAAGTGGCATCAGCAGAAAACTTGAAGTCGGTGGCACCCGCGACGCGAATGGTAACGCCGCCAGAGACGGTCTTCAAATCCCAATCACTCGCTGAAGCAGGATTGCCTTGGATGGTGAGAGTTCCCGACATGGTTTGAGCTTTCACGTCTTTGGAGGCGTCTTGCACCTCGAGCAGCCCGCTGACACTGTTGCCTTCGATGCGGCCGGAGACGCGGGATACGCGGATGGATCCGGATGAATTGTGCAGACGGGCGTCACCTTTGACGCCGGTGACGACGATGGCTCCTGAGGAGGTGGAAGCGCGCAGGTCATCGCCGATGTCGCGCGCGTCGATGCCACCGCTAAGAGTGGTGAGTTGTGTTTGCCGTTCGATGCGTTCAGCGCGGATGGAGCCGGAAGCGGACTCGGCTTTCAGCGGGCCGCGAATCTCGCGAATGGTTTGCGAACCGGAGAGAGCGGCGATGGTCACTTCCGTGTCATGCGGCACGGAGATGGTGTAGTTGATGGAAGCGTTGCGCATGCGATTGGTTTCTTTACCGATGCGGAGAGTGTCGCCTCTTAGCTCGATAGGCGGATTGGCCACGAGTTCTTGAATGCGCTTTTCAGGTTTCTCGAAACCCCTTCCCGATGCGCGAATATCGGCGTGGATGTGAACCTGGCCGTCGGTGCTGCCGGTGATGGAAATTTCGCCGGAAGTGTTAGCTAGTTCGAGGCGAAGCGGGGAAGTGACGGTCAGCGTGCGGTCGAAGGCTCCGGTGCCGGAGGGGCCGGCTTCGCAGCCTGTGAGGGCGAGAGTGAGGAGCACGGCTGCAGACGCGATGCGAAAGATTTGTTGGCGCTGGGTCATCGATGCTCCGTTGCCGTGCCGCGGCGGGTGCGTGGCCGGCTATAAGAAGATACGAAAAGGCGGGGAATTATGTTCCTTTTGCGACTTGCGCTCAAGAATGATTCCGCCTGGACAAAGTTTCGTTGAGCGAACCTTGGCGGTAGCCTTCGAGATCGAGAGCGACGTAAGTGAAGCCGGCGCGTTTTAGATTTTGCGAAATTGTAGCGGCCATTTCTGGAGCGAAGGCGCGAGGCATTTCTTCCGGCGCGATTTCCACGCGGGCGAGCTGGTCGTGAAGGCGGACGCGAAATTGCTGGAAGCCGAGTTGGCGGAGGACGGCTTCGCCGCGCTCGACGAGAGAGAGTCGCTCGGCGGTGACTTCAGTGCCGTAAGGCAGACGAGAGGAGAGGCAAGCGGAGGCGGGGCGATCCCAAGTTGGGAGACCGGCGCGGCGAGAGAGTTCGCGAATTTCAGATTTGCGGAGACCGGCGTCCAGGAGCGGCGCGACGACGCTATGGTTGGTGGCAGCGCGATGGCCGGGACGAAAATCGAGAGTGTCGTCAGCATTGACGCCGTAGGCTACGGCTTCGATAGAGCGAGATTGGGCGAGGGCGTCGAGAACGGTGAACAGTTCGTCTTTGCAGAAGAAGCAACGATCGGAGGAGTTGGCGCGGTAGGCGGGGTTTTCCATTTCGTGAGTTTCGACGAATTCATGACGGATGGAGAATGCTGAGATGAATTGATCGACGGCGGCGCGGTCGTGCGCGGAAAAACTCGGGGAAAGGGCGGTAACAGAGAAGGCGCGGTTGCCGAGAGATTGTTGCGCGGCCCAGGCTAGGTACACGGAGTCAGCGCCGCCGGAGAGGGCGATGATCATGGATTTTGAGAGGGCCAGTTGGGAGAGGAGCAGGACTTCTTTTTCTTCGGGGGAGGAAGAAGTGGAGTCGGTGGCGCGAATTGGAACGAAGGCGCTCATGTGAAGACGCAAGTATAGCGCACAGTCACGCGCGAAATCGCGGAGCTACTTGAAGTCGAGCAGGATGTCTACCGTGGATTTGGCGGCGTCGGTTTGGAGCCAGTGGCCGACTTCGTCGTAGTGCAGCGGCAAATCTTTGAAAATTTCTTCGTGATGAGTTTGCAGCTTCAGCAGGAAAGCTTCGTACTTGGCTTTGTCGAAGACTTCTCCGGCGGAGATGGGCCAGCTGTCGCGAAGGCGCTTTTCGGCGGTAGCCGATAGGCCAGTGATGGTCATCGAGCCATAGTGGTAGGGCTTGCCTTCGTTGATACGCACGGTGTACGAGACGGTGTGCGCCTGGTCGTCGTAGGCGGGCGCGGGATCGACGGCGGCGTCGAGATAGCCGCGCTGGGCGTAGTCTTCGCGGATTTGATCCCAACCAGCTTCGATGGCCATGCCATCGGCGACGTCTCCGGGTTTCAGATGAAGAGTTGCGGACAAGGTGACGGTGGAAATCAGCGAGTTGCCCTGCCAGTCGACACTTTTCCAATGATAGAGCGGGCCGGGAACGACGGGAACGAAGACAGGAATTTCTTTGGGAAGTTTTTGATTGGGGTCGCCGGTGAGGCGGACTTCCGGCGGGCCGAGTTTGGCTTGCAGATAACCTTGCCGCTGATAGACGGGACGAATCTGCTCGAGGAGGAAAACGTCGATGGCAATGCGGGAGTAAGGTTTGCCGACAATCTCTGGGAGATGAGCTTGTACGACTTTGGAGGACGCCAGAGCCGGATCGCTGAACTCCATTTTTGCAATTTGCAGCGCGGCACCTTCGATATGAAATTGATGGACGGTGCCGTCACCGACCGGATTGCCGATAATTTGGTGTTCGATGGGGCCGAGGCCGCGAGCTTCGGTAAATTCGCTGAGCGCGTCGGCGGCCTGGCTGAGGACGGTGCCCCCATTGGGAAGAGTGCCTTTGTAGAAGGGGAGTTTTTTTGCGATGGCGTCGTTTAGTTCGGAGTCGGAGAACCATGGAAGATTGTCGAAATAGGCGGGGATGCGGGGGGATTCTTCGACCCGGAAGGTGAGAATCACGCCTGAAGGCGGCGTTTGGAAATTGTAATTTACTTTGGAGAAGAGCCCGCTTTGCACGAGACGGTCGGCGGCGGATTGGAGGGTGTCGCGTCCGACCTGAGCGCCGATTTCGAGACCGGATAGGGGGATGACTTGCGGCTCCTGGAGAGTTTTGAGGCCGTCGAAATGGATTTCGTGGAGCGGGGAAGTGGCTGGGGCGGGAGTTTGGGCGTAGGCGGTGGCGCAGAAGGTTAGCGCGAAAAAGAGGAGAAGAGAGTTTTTTGATACGGGATGCATAGAAGATAGCTTACCGGAAAAAAGTTTTGTTGGAGAGGCGTTCGTAGGTCGGGCTGGGTGGGTCGTAAGACAGCAGATCCCGGAAGTGTCCCGCGAGAGGTTCGCGGGACACTCCCGGAATGACAAGTTAGTGCGAGAAGTGTTGCGCGGTGTTGGGTGGTCGCGGCGCGACGCTCATCCGTTGCTATTCGACCGTGACGGATTTGGCGAGGTTGCGTGGTTGGTCTACGTCGCAGCCGAGACGCACGGCGATATGGTAGGCCAAGAGTTGGAGCGGAATAATTTCCAGGAGCGGAGCTAGAAGCTCTGGCGCTGGGGGAAGCTCGATGATGTGGTCGGAGGCGGCGCGAGCTAAATGGTCACCAGCGGTCACGATGGAGATGACGATGCCGTCGCGAGCTTTCACTTCTTGGATGTTGGAGACGCTCTTTTCGTAGCGAGTGACGGAATCGGGATCGGTTTTGTCGTGAGTAGCAAGAACGACCACAGGAAGATTTTCGTCGATGAGGGCGTTGGGACCGTGCTTCATTTCGCCGGCAGGGTAGCCTTCGGCGTGGATATAAGAAATTTCTTTGAGCTTTAGAGCGCCTTCGAGGGCGATGGGATAGTGGATGCCGCGACCAAGATAGAGAAAATCCGTATGGCGGAAAAATTGTTTGGCGAGGTTTTCGTAGACGCCGGTTTCATCGGTCTGCAAAATCATTTCGATTTTGTGCGGGATGCGAGTGAACTCTTGCAGGAGAATTTTTGCGGCTTCGCCGGTAAGTTTGCCGCGGACTTCGCCGAGATAAGCGGCAAGGAGCAGGAGGGCGGTGAGCTGAGAGGTGAAAGCTTTGGTGGAGGCGACGCCGATTTCCGGACCGGCATGAGTGATGATGGTGCCCGCGGCTTCGCGAGTGACCATGGAGCCCATCACGTTGCAAATAGCTAGGGTAGGCGAGCCTTTGAGTTTGGCTTCACGCTGACCGGCAAGCGTGTCCGCGGTTTCTCCGGACTGGCTGATGCAGACGGTGAGCGTTTTGGAATCGAGAATGGGGTCGCGATAGCGGAACTCGCTGCCGTAATCGACCTCGACGGGAAGGCGGGCGAGGCGCTCGATCATGAATTTGCCGGCGAGGCCGGCGTGCCAACTGGTCCCGCAGGCGACGATGCGCACTTGCTGAAAGTCGCGGAACTGTTGCGGAGTGATTTGCATTTCGTCGAGGAAAATTTTCCCGGTGTCCTGCGAAATGCGGCCGAGCAGGGTATCACGAACGGCTCGGGGCTGCTCGAAAATTTCCTTCTGCATGAAATGTTTGTAGCCGCCCTTTTCCGCCATGATGGGGTCCCAGGCGACGTGATGCGCGGGCCGGGTGAGGGGCTTGCCGTCGTGGTCCATCACTCGGACACCCTCGCGAGTGAGGACGGCGATATCGCCATCGACGAGAAAGAAAATTTGGCGAGTGTGCTCGAGTAGGGCAGGGATGTCGCTGGCGACGAAATATTCGCCTTCGCCGAGGCCGATGACCGAGGGAGGTCCCATGCGGGCAGCGACGATTTTGTGGGGATCGCGCGAGGAAAGAAAAACGAGCGAGTAGATGCCACGCAGTTGATTGAGCGATTTACGGACCGCTTCTTCGAGGGGAACGCCTTCCGGCATATTTTTTTCGACGAGGTGAGCAACGATTTCGGTGTCGGTTTCGGTGACGAATTTGTGGCCTTCGCGCTGGAGTTGCTCTTTTAGCTCGAGATAATTTTCGATGATGCCGTTGTGGACGACGACGATTTGTCCGGAGCAATCGCGATGGGGGTGGGCGTTTTCTTCCGTGGGGCGGCCGTGGGTGGCCCAGCGAGTGTGGCCGATGCCGTAGATGCCGTCCAGCGGAGATTTCTGGATGACTTCCTCGAGATTGCGGAGCTTTCCGGAGGCGCGGCGAATGTCTACCTTGCCGTCTTTGGTGACGACGGCGATGCCGGCGGAATCGTAGCCGCGATATTCGAGTTTGCGCAGGCCCTCAAGAATTACGGGCACAACTTTTTTTGGGCCGATGTAACCAACAATTCCGCACATTCGCGGTGTCTCCTGAAAGGCTTATTTTATGAGCGTAGCATGATGCGGCCAATTTTCGCGGCGGTTGTCATTGGGCTGTGGCGAGAACAATATGTCCCAGCGCGGGCGGGCAAGCTTGGCTGGGCAAGCAGGCCGGAGACCGGGGCGCTCACTCCACAATTTCGAAGCGATATTCCTCGATGACCGGGTTGGTCAGAACTTCCTTGGAGATACGCTCGAGATGCTTTTCCGCGTCATCGTGGCTCCAGCCGTCGAGATTTAGGACGAAAAATTTGCCTTGGCGGACATCCTTGACTGCGGAATAACCGAGGCCAGAGAGCGCGTGCTGGATGGTTTGGCCCTGGGGATCGAGGACGGTGCGCTTTGGCATCACCCAAACGTGAGCTTTCATGTGGGGAGTATAGCATTGCGAGCACATTGGCCGAAAACGGCTGGAAGGCGAGGCTATTTGGGGGGTGCGCCGAAGGCATGGTCGAAGCTGGTTTGGGCGATGCTAGTGAGTTCGGCGTCGGTGAGGCCCATGGCGGCGGCGTTTTGGTATTCGTCGGCGAGCGTGGTGTGGAACATGGACGGATCGTCGGTGGAAAGGGCTACGGGAACGCCGTGGCGGAGAAGCTGGGGAAGCGGGTGGTCTGCAATTTTGGCTATGGGGCGATTTAGTTGGCGGGCTAACGCGCCGGTGCAAATGTTGCTGCTGGGGCAAATTTCCAGCGGAATTCTGCGATCGGCGAGCAGGTCCATCAGAGCGGGGTCGTGAATCGCAGCGATGCCGTGGCCGATTCTTTCGACGCCGAGCAATTCGATGGCTTCGCGGATTTTTTCTGGGCCGCCGATTTCGCCGGCGTGGATGAGTCGATGCAGGCCGATGTTGGCGGCGGCGGCGTAAACGGAGCGGAAGTCTTCGGTGGGGATGCTGAGTTCGTCTCCGCCGATGCCGAAGGCGACGATGGATTTATGGTGGCAGCGTTTTGCGGAATTCACGACTTCCAGGGCGGAAGCCGCTCCGAATTGGCGGACGGCGTCGAAAATCCAGTTCATGCGCAAGCCACGCTGCGAGATGGCAGCGGCGGCTTGCGACAATGCGGCGAAATTTGCCTCGACATTTTGATTGCGAAGAAGCATCACGCCGATGGAGATCGTGACTTCAGCGTAGACAACGTTTTGCTGGAGGAGTTGCTTGCCGAGGTCGGCAGCAATTAGCGCGTAGTCCGCGGGTTCGCGTAAGAACGAGGTAACCCATTTGAAGCTTTGCAGAAATTCGAGGAAATTTGGATAGGCGTAGCGTTGCGCGACTTCTTCCGCGGACACGGTGACGCCGTGACGTGCGGCCAGGGTGCGAACGATTTCCGGGCGCACGGAGCCCTCAAGGTGGATGTGTAGCTCGGCCTTGGGCAGTGTGGCGATGCGCGGCGAGAGCGGCGTCATGCGAGCCGCATTAGTGAGGAAGTTGCGGGCGGCCCGCGTTGATCCAGGCAGTGAGCCAATAAGAGCCGACGTCGGTAGCGGCTTCGGAAAGCTGGCGGATCAGCGTGGGCGCGGCCTGATTGTAGAAGCGGTCGAAAAATTCATCGTTGTAAGAATTGACGTCGTGGCGGGCATTTCGATCAGCGAGCAGAATTGTTTCCAGCCAGCTGTGGGCACTGAGGCAGGCTTCGAAAGCGTGATCGGTGGGATCGCTGATGAAGGCGGCATCGTTGGGCCGCATCGGGAAAAAAGAGGAGAAGCGGTCGATCAGAGTGGTGCTGAAACGTTCGTTGATGCCGGGTTGACCGGTTAGATGGCCGTCGAAATTTTCAGTGGTGTTAAATGGGTCGTGAGCATCGGCGACGTAGTCAGCGAGGATTGCGGCATCGAGGCGCGCTTCCTCCCAGTGACCGAGTTTCATGGCTTCGGTGAGTTTTTGGCTGTAGACGCCAATTTGCCAGGGAAGCAGGCCGGTGCTTTCTAATTTTGATTTGCTGTATTTGGTTACGGCAGCTTTGTAGGTGCGCGGCAAAGCCTCGAAAGGGAAGCGGCCGTACTTGTCGAGGTAGATGACGTGATTGTGACGCTCGACGGCGCTGTTTGCGGCGGCCTCGGCGGGGTCAGTGACATGCTGAATGAGGAAGACACGGTTGGCTTCGAAAAATGGACGGATATCGGCGGGGATTGTGTCCAGCGCCTTGTTGATGACGAGTTTGCTGCCGTTGCTGCCCCAGGCGCGAGAAGTTGGGGACAGACACAAGGCGAATGCGATTGAAACGAAGAGGAGGACTCCTCGCTTCGACCAATAGTGTTTCGACGTACCGTGCATCAGTCGTGCCTCTTACGCGCGGTTTGCCATTCTAAGAGTGCTGTGTTTGCGGCCATAAAAATAATAAAGGACCAGCCCTACGATCATCCAAACAAAAAATCGGATCCAATTCATGATTGGCAGACCGGCCATCAACAGGATACAGGTCAAGACCGTAATGACCGGAGCGATCGGTCCGCCCGGAGCACGAAACGCGCGGGGACGATCCGGCTCGCGGTAACGCAAGATCAAAACACCGGCCGCGACCAGGGCGAAAGCAAAAAGTGTGCCGATGTTGGACAAATCGGCGAGCGTGCCAATGTCGAGAAGGCCGGCTGGAATACCAACGACGAAGCCTGCCGTCCAGGTGGAAAAATCGGGCGTCTGGAAACGTGGATGGACACGGCCGAAAATCTTTGGGAACAAGCCATCGCGAGACATGGCAAACCACACCCGGGCCTGCCCCAGCTGAAAAACGAGCAGGGAAGAAATCATCCCCAAAAGCGCACCGACCAAAACGATCAGGCGAACGCCGGTAAAATGCAGTCGCTTGAGAGTGTTGACCACCGGAGCGGCATCATCCATCAGCGTGTCCCAGCGAACCAATCCGGTCAGCACCACGACGACGGCGATATAAAGTAGGGTGCAGATCACCAGTGTTGAGATGATGCCCACCGGGAGGTCACGTTGCGGATTTCTGCATTCTTCAGCGGCGGTAGAGACGGAGTCGAACCCGATGTACGTGAAAAAGACGATAGATCCTCCGGTCAAAATTCCGGGCCAACCGTTTGGCGCGAAGGGATGATAGTTCGCAGGATGGATGAGTTTCGAAGCGAATCCAACGAACACGATAATGGCCACAATTTTCAGCAGCACCATGATGTTATTCGTGCGCGCCGATTCCTTGATGCCCCGCACTAGAATCACTGTAAGGAGCATAACGATGACGAAAGCCGGCCAATTGAAGCCAAAATGCCAGCCAGGATCGTAAAGGGTGTTTCCTTGCAGGTCGCTCAGCCCACTGGGCAGATATGCGGGTGAAATCCAGCGCGGGTTAGGGTGCAAGCCGAACCAGTCGAGCAAGCTAACCACATGCGCGGAGAATCCAACGCTGACCGCCATGTTGCTGACGGCATATTCGAGGATAAGGTCCCAGCCGATAATCCAGGCGATCAACTCCCCCATGGTCGCGTATGTGTAGGTGTAGGCACTGCCGGCGATTGGGATCATTGCGGCAAGCTCTGCATAACAGACCGAAGCAAAGCCGCAGACCACAGCCACCAAGATAAATGAGATGGCGATGGCGGGTCCCGCGCCAGGACGCCCGAAAGAAGCGGAATGGTGGATCAAATATTCCAGGAGTGGAGCGTTGAGGATTGACGAAGCTTGAAATTTCTGACCGGCGATCGCGGTGCCGATGATAGTAAAGATGCCGGAGCCGATGACGGCTCCAATGCCCAGCGAGGTGAGGCTCAGCCAGCCGAGCGATTTTTTCAGGCGTACTTCAGCATTTTCCGAGTCCGACAGCAGCTGATCGATACTCTTACAGCGGAAGAGTTCTGATCCCACCCATGCTCTCCGATCGCAACCGGACAATTAGAGTTCTAGTCTTCAGCCGCTACGCCTTGGGAATGAATGCGCGGAACTCAATGTACCTTGAGAGGCGCTGGCGCGCAAGATTAGTTGCCTATTGTCGAAAAGCAAAAGATCGCGGCGCAGGGAGTTTTTTCCTGGAGCAAGAGGTTAGAAGATGCCGGCGCTCAGACCTGTTCGAGTTGCGCGTAACGCTCGATGAATTTCCTTGTGCCGCGGCCGGGAAAGCTGACGGAAAGTTTGCGGTCGTCTTCATCGCCTTCGACCCCTACGATGGTACCGACGCCAAAATCAGGGTGGCGCACTTTTCTGCCGAGCATGGGATCGCCGCCACCCCGCTTTAGCGTAGGGCGTCCAAACGAACTCGGAGCAGCGGAGCGGCGGGGAGGGGATGGTTGCGGCGCAGATTTGCCACGGACGCGTCTCATAAATTCTTCCGCGGAGTAGGAGTATTCCGGGTCCGGCTCGTAGCGGCGGGTCTCTCCGATTTCCGCCATGGAGCCACGCACGGTGTCGACCAGTTCGCTCGGAATTTCCGCGAGGAAGCGCGAGGGTAGGGAAGCGCGGAGCTGCTGCTCATTGCCGAACACGCGGCGATACACGGCGCGCGTCAGCGTCAAGGATTTACGAGCGCGGGTCATACCGACGTAAACCAACCTGCGCTCTTCTTCGATGCCTTTTTCTTCGTTGAGCGAACGGCTGTGCGGGCAGATGCCTTCTTCGAGGCCGGTCAGAAAGACGTGATCGAACTCGAGTCCCTTGGTGCTGTGCAGGGTGATGAGCGTGACTCCAGGCTTTCCTTCGAAAGAATCCGCGTCGCTGACCAGCGCAGCAGCGTCCAGAAAATCGGTGAACTCTTCGCCAGCTTCCGTCGATTCGGCGACGGCGCGCACAAGTTCCTGCAAATTTTCGATGCGAGCGACATCTTCGGGAGAATTACGGTCGCGCAACATGTCCATGTAACCGGTTTCATCGAGAACGGCGCGAAGGAATTCAGCTGGAGTGTCTTTCGCGAGAGCGCTCTGCAACTTAAGAATGATTTCCTGAAAGGCGCGGAGAGGAGCAACGGATCGGCCGGATGCCGAGGCGGAGACAAATTTGCCGATGGCGGCCCAGAGTGATGAGCTTTCCGACCGGGCTATGTCGCGCAGCGCGTCAACCGTGGTCTTGCCGATTCCACGCGGCGGCACGTTCAGCACGCGCAGCAGGGAAATATCGTCTTCCGGATGCATGGCCAGGCGGACATAGGCCAGCGCGTCTTTTACTTCCGCTCGATTGTAAAAGCTGAAGCCGCCCACCAATTTATAGCGGATGCCACGACGGCGGAAAACTTCCTCGAATGCACGGGACTGAAAATTGGTGCGGTATTCCACGGCACAGGTTTGCGACGAGTCGTCGTTGAGGATGCGATCCAGTTCACCGGCGATATATTCGGCTTCGGACTGCGCATCACGCGCCTCAAAATATTTTAGGTTGGCGCCACCGCCGTTTTCGGCGCTTAGCGACTTGCCGAGTCGATCAGGATTGTTGGCCACCACCGCGCCTGCGGCATCCAGGATGCCTTGCGTCGAACGATAGTTGCGTTCGAGTTTTACGATGCGCGCGCCGGGAAAATCGCGCGAAAAGCTCATCAAGATGGAAACATCGGCACCGCGCCAGCGATAGATGGATTGATCTTCGTCGCCAACAACGCACACGTTTTGCTGCGGGCCAGTAAGCAAACGCATCAATTCGTATTGGACGCGATTGGTGTCTTGATACTCGTCGACGTGAATGTATTGGAAGCGGCGCTGCCATCGTTCGCGCACGGCGATGTTTTCTCGCAGCAACTTTGCGGAGCGGAGGAGCAGATCGTCGAAATCGACGGCGTTGCTCTGCTGCAAAAGCTTTTCGTAGGCCGCGAAAATATCGGCAACCCGCCTGCCATCTTGTCCGATGGCTTCGCTGCGCAACATCTCAGGAGTTTTGCCGTGATTCTTCGCGTGGCTGATGCGGCTGAGCACGTTTCGCGGCGTCAGGCTGTCATCTTCGATTTGCAATTTGTTGATGGTCAGTTTGACGGCGGAAATTTGATCGTCGTCATCGTAAATGGCGAAATCGCGCGGCAGACCGGCGTTGGGCGCTTCTTTGCGAAGAAGGCGCGCGCAAAAAGAATGGAATGTCGACAGCCAGGGAGCAGCTGGAGGCACACCGGCGCGGGAAAGCAGTCCCATCACGCGATTACGCATTTCTTCAGCGGCTTTATTGGTGAAGGTGACGGCCAGAATTGCGTCCGCAGGCACGCCATGGGCGATCAGATTCGCCATGCGATAGGTGAGAGCGCGAGTTTTGCCGGTTCCGGCGCCGGCGAGAATCAACACTGGGCCTTCGGTGGTTTCCGCAGCGAGCCTTTGTTCCGGGTTCAGTTCATCGAGAAGAGTTAGCATTTGTCCGATTCAAGAAAGGTGTGACAGGTAATGTTAGCCGACGAGAGCATGAGGCGCAAACTGAGCTAAATTGTGCGCGAAAATTGATGTTCGGAGAAATTGCGGAAGCGCGCTGCGCAGGTGCGCCAAGTTTTCGCTTACGGTTCAGTGCGCCGCGGATGACTTAGGTCAATCTCAAAATAAGTAAGCGCGCGGTTCTTGCCGAGCACGGAGATCTCTGGAATGTATAGGTGCGCCGTGTCCAGCAGGTCTATTTGCCCTTCGATGTCAAAATAGATCAAACCCTGCATTGTTTTGTGCGGGTCCAAAATATTTCCAGGCACGCCGGCGTCTCGGGCGGCTTGCTGCATTGCGGTCCACTTTTTGTCATGAGCGCCATTCGATCTGCTGACCGGGATCGGCAGGTGGATCGCAGAACGCTTGGTGGGATCTTTTGCGCCGGGGTGAAAAACCGCGTCGGCGACGTTTTCTGGCGTGAGCGATTCCAATCCCTGCCGGTTATTTTCGGAGAGCACTACATTCAGCCGCACGCTGTCCAGATTGATGCGCAGACTATCGTCAGAATCGTTGCGAAACGTTACGCTCACAGCGAGAACTCCTGACGCGAATGGCGACTTTTTGGGAAATTTCTCTTTGTATTGGTCGGCGGAAGTAAGTGGCAGGGCGGAGATGGTCAAGCCCTCGTGTGATTCCAGAGCTGAGGTTTTGAGCGGAGGCTCTTGCTGTGCGGTTAACAAAGCGGCGGTCGCGGTTGACAATATGACGAAGGGAAGTACGATGGCTAGGTTTCGCATCGGGCTATAGTATGCCTTTTCCATCTCGAGGCCTTCGATTCTTGCGGGATGCGCAGGGTTGCCCTGGGGCTCGGATTGACGCGTGATAGCAGGGCAGAAAAGGACCGGAGCCGCGCTTAGTGTATCTACTCTATAGCTTTCTGCTGGGTTTGGCCGCAGTGGCGTTGTTGCCGTATTGGTTGATTCAGGGCTTGCGCCACGGAAAATATCTTTCCAATTTAAGCGAGCGGTTGGGATTTTCATTTCCGTCGGTTGCCACGCTGTCTGCGCAAAGGCCTAGCGCAATCTGGATCCATGCGGTGTCGGTGGGCGAGGCGCTATCTTCAGTTACGCTGGCGCGGCGCTTGAAAGAAATGTATCCGGACCGGCCGCTGGTGGTCTCTACTACGACAATTACCGGGCAAACGCTGGCGCGGGAACGAATGCCATTCGCCGACGCGGTGTTGTATTTCCCGCTGGATTGGGTATTTTGCGTGAAGCGGGCGCTGCGCGCCGTGCAGCCGGCGATTGTGATTATTCTCGAAACGGAAATTTGGCCGAATTTTCTGCGCGAAACTGGGCGGCGAGAGATACCGGTTGTGTTCGTGAGTGGGCGCGTTTCGGATCGGTCGTTCGCGCGATACCAAAAATATTTGGGCACATTTGGTTTCTTTCTTCGGCCTTTTCTACGCAGCGCGTTGAGCAATGCAAGCGCTTTTCTGATGCAGAGTGAAAAGGATGCGGAACGGATTCGGGCGCTGGGCGCGCCGGATGAACGTGTCTCGGTGATCGGAAATCTGAAATATGATTTCGAATTGCCACCGGTGACGGGTTTGTCGGTGTGGGTAGAAAGCGAAGCACGGCGCCTTGGAAGATCGCCGATTATTGTGGCAGGGAGCGTGGTTGCTAACGAAGAAATGCTGGCGCTGATTGCGTTTGGCACGTTGCAGGGTGAGTATCCGAACGCTTTGCTGGTGCTGGCGCCGCGAAAACCCGAGCGCTTCGCGGCAGCCGCGGAATTTATTCACGAATCGCGGCGGAAATTTGTGCGGCGCTCGCAGATAGCTGTGGAGGGACCCGGACGGAATGCAGGGACGCAGACCTCGATTCCCGCCGATGTCACGGTGGTTTTGCTGGACAGCATCGGAGAATTGGCGTCACTGTATCGCGTGGCCGACGGCGCGTTCGTGGGTGGCTCGCTGGTTCCTTCCGGAGGCCACAACATTTTGGAGCCTGCGGCGTTCGGCAAAATTCCAGTGTTCGGGCCGTCGATGGAAAATTTTGCGCAGATGGCCGAGCGGTTCGTCGCCGCTGGAGCCGCCATCCAAGTGGAAAGCCCGGAAGATGCCGGAGTAGCATGGATCGAGTTGCTACGCGACACGGAACGCATGCGCAGAATGGGCGAGACCGCAAAACAGCTTGTCGACAATAGTCGTGGGGCGACCCAGCGAGCGCTGGAAGAGATCTCGCAATACCTCGTTGCGGGGGGCGGACGAACTCTGTGAGCGAATGGAATCCTTCGCTGCTTTTGCGGGTGTTGTTGTGGCCGCTTTCAGTGGTTTATAGCGTTGTCGCACGTGCACGCGCGTTGTGCTATGCGAAGGGCTGGCTGACAGTGAACCGTTTGAGTGCCCCGGTCATTAGCGTTGGGAATCTCACCGTCGGCGGTACCGGGAAGACGCCGGTGGTTATTTGGCTGGCTGAGAAATTTGTGGCGAGCGGAAAGCGCGTCGCGATTCTCAGTCGTGGTTATCGCGGTTCGGGCGGCACCAGTGACGAAATCGAACTGATGAAGCACAGACTCGGCGCTCAGGTATTGTTCGGTGTCGGCAAAAATCGTTTTGCCGAAGGAAAGCCGCTGGAATCGCAGGGGGTCGATATTTTTATTTTGGACGATGGATTCCAGCACATGCAGTTGGCTCGCGACTTCGACATTGTTCTTATTGATGCTTCGCGGCCCATCGACGAGGAATTCTTGTTGCCGGCTGGGCGCCTGCGCGAACCTCGCTCTGCGCTGAAGCGTGCTGGCGCGGTCGTGCTTTCCAGGGTCGAAAATCGCGCAGGGAAGAGAAAGGCGAATGGCACGCTCGCGAGTCTGCCTGTTTTCATCGCGTCCACGCGGTTGTTGGGATTCCGGGCGCTGGCGGAGGATTCGGCTCTGCGTTCGGCGGCTGAGATTGGCCGTGGCCCTTTTTTTGCATTTTGCGGCATTGGAAACCCAGAGGCTTTTGTTCACGACTTGGAACGATGGAAAATTCCCGTCGTGGGGTCGATGTTTTTCGGCGATCATCATCACTACGCGCTTAAAGATGTCTTGGCGGTGGAGCAGGCCGCGAAGCTGTTGGGAGCGGCGGTGTTGATTACTACGGAAAAGGACGCGCAAAACTTAGCGGGACTGGAATTTCGGGGAGTCGCCAAAGTCCTGGTCGCGGTGATCGCGCTGGACTTCCCCGACGAGGGCGGGTTCCTTGCTGCGATTGACCAGGCGCTTGTCGCGCACGCGAGGGCCGCTGCGTGAAAATATTGATTCGGGCAACCAATTGGGTCGGCGACGCGATCATGGCGCTGCCCGCATTGCGGGCGGTGCGCAAGCGATTTCCCCAGGCTGGGATTTCCGTGGTGGCGCGGCCCTACGTGGCGGACGTTTACCGAGATCAAGACGTCGCGGACGAATTGATCGCCTACGATTCTCGAGGCGTCCACGCTGGTATCGCCGGACGTGAGCAGCTCGTTGCGCAACTTCGCTCGCAAAAATTCGATACTGCGCTTCTTTTGCAGAATGCGTTCGATGCCGCGTGGCTCGCCTGGCGCGCTAGAATCCCGGAGCGCATCGGTTATGCTCGCGATGGTCGCAGTCTGTTGCTGACGCGCGCGGTGCCGGTTCCCAAGACTGGCGAGATTCCCGCGCACGAACAATTTTATTATTTGGAGTTGCTGCGTCGCGCTGGCTGGTTAGACGAGCTACCTGAAGGAACATCTATCGAAATGAACGTGAGCGAAACCAATCGCCGTCGTGCCACCGAAATCTTGTCGGCTGCGGGCTCTCCGCCCGGCGCACGGCGTGTAGCGATAGGCGCGGGCGCTTCGTACGGATCCGCGAAGTGCTGGCCACCCGAACGATTTTCTGATGTGGCGAATTATCTGAGAGAAAACCAAGACGCCGACATAATTCTTCTTGGCACGGCGGCGGAGGCGGGCGTGTCCTCCGCAATTGCCACTGGTATGGCGCGTTCGCCGATCGATCTCACCGGCAAAACCTCGATCGGCGATTTGCCCGCACTGCTTTCGCAATGCCATCTTTTTATCGGCAATGATTCCGGTGCCATGCATGTTGCCGCTGCGGTTGGAGTGCCGGTCGTCGCAATCTTTGGTCCCACTGATCCATTTGGTACCGCCCCGATCACCCCGCGATGCACGATTGTGCAAGAAAGACCGTATTGTAGTCCCTGCTTTCTGCGGCGCTGTCCGATTGATCATCGTTGCATGACGCGCGTGATGCCAGCTGCGGTGCAGTCCGCAGCACAAGCCTGGCTGCCCGCAACGGAGGTTCACTCTGCCTGACCCGAACAAGCTGCACCCTGCCGTCTTTCTGGATCGCGATGGAACTGTCGCCGAAGAACTTGGTTATTTGAATCATGCGAGCAGGTTTCGTATGTTTCCGTTTGCGGCTGCGGCGATTCGCCGCCTCAACGAGGCGCGACTGCCAGTGATTGTAGTCACCAATCAATCGGGAGTGGGCCGCGGATATTTTCCGGAGTCGCTGCTGGACGAAGTTCACGCGATCATGGACGATCAGTTGGCACTTGCAGGTGCGCATGTCGATGCTATCTATTATTGTCCGCACACTAGCGCCGACAATTGCGACTGCCGCAAACCGAAGCCGGGATTGCTGGAGCGCGCCGCGCGAGAACACTCGCTGGATTTGCAACGCTCTTTCGTGGTGGGTGATCGTTATGGCGACATTCGCCTCGCACACGGCGCGGGCTGCCGAGGTATCCTCGTGCGAACCGGTTATGGCGAAGGCGAGCTTGCCTGGCACGCTGCGGAATGGCCGCAACAGCCAGACTTCATCGCGCCCGATCTTACCGCCGCCGCGGATTGGATTTTGAGGCTGACAAATTGAGTGCTCCCAAGCAAAAATCTTCAGCGGAATCAGTCGATCTGCTGGTGCTTGCGGAGTGCGTCGAACAGTTTTCGTCGAAAACTGTTGTGTTACTCGGCGATTTTGTCGCGGATGAATTTCAGTTTGGCGAGATCTCTCGGGTTTCCCGCGAAGCTCCTGTCCTGATTCTGCGCCATCGCGAAACGCAGCTTGTTCCCGGAGGAGGCGCCAACGCGGCAAACAACTTCGCCGCGCTTGGCGCGAAAGTTTTTCCCATCTCAGCGGTGGGGCAAGATGCGGCGGGAGATTCGCTGGTGGAATATTTTAGCGGCAAGCATGTCGACGTTTCCGGTATTGTCCGCGTTCCGGGATGGACCACGCCGACCAAGACTCGATTTCTCGCGGGATGGGCGCACACGGCAGGCCAGCAAGTGTTGAGAGTCGATCGAGAGCCGCAAAGTGTTCTGCCGGATGCCGCGCGCAAAAAGTTGCAGAAAGTCCTGTACGCCAAGATTAGTTCCGCGGACGCTCTCGCGGTTTCCGATTACGGATTCGGCGTCGCTACGCCAGAATTGGTGCGCCAGGCTCGCAAAAGAAGCGGTGCAGCTTTGCCAATCACGCTGGACGCTCGTTACGCACTCGCCAGCTACGCAAAGGCTGGAGTCACTGCCGCCACGCCAAACGAGGCCGAGCTCGAAAGCGCCCACCACACGACCATTGGTCAAAATGTCGAAGAGTTGGGTCGTTGCGGATTGAACACTCTAGCGGCTATGAAGCTGGAATCTTTGCTGGTAACTCGCGGACGCGATGGGATGGCGTTATTTGAGCCACGCGAGCAGGTTACACGGATTGCGATCCACGGCAGCCAGCAAGCAATCGATGTGACCGGCGCGGGGGACACGGTTTTGGCTGCGTACACCCTGGCGCTGGCGTGTGGCGCTAGTCCTTTGGAGGCGGCGCACATCGCTAACATTGCCGGCGGATTGGTGGTGATGAAACGCGGCACTGCCACAATTTCTCGCGCGGAACTCCTCGACGCGATCAACCGAGAGAGCGGCGGAGGCTCCTGATTCGCATGCGGAGCGCTAAATCCAAAATCGTTTCGCGAGAAAATCTGCGCGAACTTCTCTCTGAGCACAAACATCGCGGGGAACACATCGTTTTCGCCAACGGTTGCTTCGACACATTGCACGTCGGGCATGTTCGCTATCTCGAAGGCGCGCGCCGCGAGGGCGACGTGCTAGTTGTTGCGGTGAATGCGGATTCTGGTGTCACTTCGCTCAAAGGTCTCGGTCGTCCGATTCTCACGGAATCCGCCCGTGCGCACCTCGTAGCCGCACTTCGTTCGGTCGATTATGTCGTGTTGTTCGGCGAACCGACTGTCGAGACGTTGCTGGAATTTCTACGCCCCGATGTTCACGCGAAAGGGACGGACTATACCGCCGTAACAGTTCCAGAACGCGCCATCGCAGACCGGCTGGGAATTCGCGTCGCCATTGTCGGCGATCCCAAGAACCATTCTACCCGCGATTTGCTCGACTCCGTCCGCAAGGCATCGCATGTCTGAGCCGCTTTTTTTAGTTGTTCGGCTGGGCTCGCTCGGCGACATTGTCCATACCTTTCCCGCGGTTTCGGCGTTGCGTGAATCCTTTCCGTACGCCCAAATCGTCTGGCTAACTCATCCGCGCTGGAAGCCGCTCGTCGAGAGCAGCAGCCTCGCGTCCGAAATTTGGACTGTTGACACTCGCAGTTTCGCGTCCATCCGCGAAACTCTCAAACATATTCGGCAAATTCCATGGACTGCCAGCGTCGATTACCAGGGACTGTGGAAGTCAGCAGCGCTGCCTTTCTTCGGCGGAATTTCAAAGCGCATCGGTTTTTCTTCGCATACGATTCGCGAATTCGGCGTCCCTATTCTGTACAACGAGCGCGTCCACGCCACGCAGAAACATATCGCCGCACAAAACGGCGAGCTCTCCATCCGGGCGGGAGCAAGCGAAGACTCCGCTCCCTTCACGTTATCCATTCCACCCGAAGCGCAAGCTGCCACGCGGGGGATTCTGCGCGAAGCTCAAATTGACCGTTACATAGTCCTCAGCCCGGGAGGAGGATGGCTTTCAAAATGCTGGCCGGCTGAGCGCTTTGGCGCGCTCTGCCAAAAAATTGATACGCAGCTTGGCCTTCGTTGCGTCGTCAACTACGGGCCTGGCGAAGAATCTCTGGCCAACACCGTCCGAGCCAATAGCGGCAAAGCCGCGCCGCTGCTTTATGACGGCGGGCTCCAAGAATTGATGGCCATATTGCGAAATGCGCTTTGCATCGTTGGTGGAGACACCGGTCCGCTTCATCTCGCCGTCGCGATACGTACCAACGCCGTCGGGCTTTTCGGCCCAACTGATCCCGACCGCAATGGTCCCTATCCTAACGATGCGTCTCCAAGAGGTGTCGTTAGCGAAACTCGACCGCACCCCGCCACCGCGTCGCTGAAGAATATCGTTCTACGTTCGCGCACAGCACCTACCACTCTCAAACGAGGCAACCAACCCGACCCGTCCATCCTCGAACTCACCGTCGAAGAGGTTTTCGAGGCCGTACGTCGCTGCATCGGAGCCGCCGCTTGAACATTGCCCAGTTCTTCGCTCGTTGGCGCGTTCGTGTCGGCTACCCGCTAGCCATTGTTGTACTAGTTTTCGCGCGCCCCACACCTCTAAGCGTTATTCAAGGCGCCGCGATCGGCACAATTGGTTTGCTGATTCGCGCCAGCGCCGCTGGTTATTTGCGCAAACAAGAAGTTCTCGCTGTTACGGGTCCGTATGCATACACTCGCAACCCGCTGTATTTTGGCAGCGCGATTCTTGCGCTAGGCGCGGGCATCGCCGCACATTCCTGGACGTCGGCGCTAATTTTGGTTGGTTATTTCGCGCTCTTTTATTCCGTTGTGATGCGCCGCGAAGAGTTGGAATTAGGTGGCCGTCACGGTGCGGCGTTTGCGGCCTACGCGGACGCTGTCCCATTATTTTTCCCGAGGCTCACGCCTGCCAGGCATGCCTCCAGCGCTGCCGGAGAATTTTCTTTCGCGCAATATCAGAAAAACCGCGAATACCGCGCCATCATCGGTTTCGTGTTCCTGCTGATTGTGCTGTTAGTGATCTGGCGCGTTCGCATTTCGTGATATTGTGCCGGCATCCTTCACTTCTGGGCACGCCACAAAGCAAGTTATCTCCAGCCGCTGTCCGTCCGTGAGCAAATGCAAAGCTCCATCGCGATCCGTTCGCAAAATTCGCGCTCCCTCGTTCGCAAGTCGTTCGAGCAGTTCGGGGCTTGGATGGCCGTAAGGATTATCCTCGCCCGTTGAGATCAACGCGATGCGCGGCTTCACTGCGGCCAAAAAATCAGGCATCGTTGAATTTTTGCTACCGTGATGCCCCACTTTCAAGACGTCACTCTGCAATGCGCCGACATCATTTTCCGCCAGCATGGCGCGCTCCGATTCTTTTTCCGCATCTCCCGGCAGCAAAATAGTGCGGCTCCCGTAACGCAGCCGCAAGACTAACGAATCATTGTTCTTCGCTGCGGGCACGGTTCCGGTTGCCGAACGTTCCGGCCACAAAAAATCGCCTTGCACGCCGTCCCAATTAAACGCTTTCCCCTGCAGTTCATGTTCAATCGGAATATGTTTTTCCCGCGCCAGCGCTTCAATCCGGGAAAAGGCAGGCGACGCCACATCCCGCCCCACCCACAATCTGCCAACACAAAAATTATTCAATATCGCGGTCAGCCCTCCGAGATGGTCCTGATGAGCATGCGTCAATGCCACCACATCCAGCCTTTGATATCCACGCGACCATAAATATGGCGATACCGCCTCTTCGCCAGGATCGATGCCGTTATGCTCCTCGTGCCCAGGAAATCCGCCAAACGCGCCGCCTCCATCGATTAGCAAAGTTCTTCCACTGGGTGACACGACAAATAACGAATCGCCTTGTCCCACATCGAGGACCGACACTTCCAATTGCCCTAGAACGCGTCGCGGGGCGAACGGAAAAATAGCGACGACCAATGCGGCGCTAAGTGCAGCCCCCAACGACGCGACCGCCAAGCGCCGCCGCCAAATAGGAATGAGCCGAAACGCCGCCGCCAGTAGCACCAGCGCGATAAAAAACACTAGTGTCAGCCACCATGGCGGTTCAGGAATCCGGTAACTCCCCCGAGGGAAATGCGCGAACCAGCCCACGACACGCAGCAATAGAAGCGTTACCCAGCCGAGTGGTACCGCAATTACTTTTCCTAAAGCGGGCGAAATTAATCCGGTTATCAGCGCAAGAAAGCCGACCGGCACCGCCACGCCGGTGAGTGGCACCGCAAGCAAATTCACCACCGGAGCAGCCAGCGTCACGCGATGAAAATCGCGCGTCATCTGCGGCAGCATGCCAATCTGCAGAACCAGTGTCAGGATCAGCGCTTCCCAGAGCCGAAAAGAGAGCAAGAGACCGCGCGCGAAAGCACCCTCCGCGAACGCACCGACGCGCGATGGCAGCCGCCGCGAAATCATTCTTGCCGTCGACCGCACATCAATCCGAAACTGTATTGCCTTTGGCTCATAGACCACATCGCGCGTCACGTCGCGCCATCCGTGCAACGCCTTCACGTACGGCTGCACGGTGCGTTCCAGCCAAGGGAGCGCAATTCCCGCGATGCAGCCAATCGAAACAAATGTCAGTTGAAAACTCGAGTCGCGGATCGCCAGCGGTCTCCAAATCAACAAGATGAGCGCTGCGACGGCTGCCGAATTCAGTAAATCCAGCCGCCGGTAAAAAAATCCTGCCAGCACCACGATCGCCGTCATCAACGACGCGCGCAGCACCGGCGCACGCTGCTCCACCATCGCCACGTAGGCGAACAGCACGGTCAGCGTAAAAAGTATTGTCCAGACAGTCGAAAGCCGCAGCCTGCGTCCAACCCAAAATAAAAATATGGCCAGCGCGCCAACGTGAAGCCCGGCTACCACCAACACATGGAACACGCCCGTCTTCTGAAAATCGGTCGCTTCATCGCGATCCACAAAGCTGCGATCGCCCAGCAGCATGGCCCGCAATACTGCTGCGACTTGCGGACGCGTCTCAAATAGTGTGTCGACTTCGTCCCTTAGCCGACGCCGCGCGCGCGGAACCAACGTTACAAATTTGTTCGTCGGTCCAGTTACACGTTCCATTAACTCCGGCGCGCGCAACGTCGCCACCAAATCGACACCTTGCGTCGCCAAGTACGCTCTTCGATCAAATGCGCCTTCGTCTCTGAATACTTGTGGCTGCCGTGCTTGCGTCAGCACCGCGACTACATCGCCCGCGCGCACTTCTGGCGGCGTTTCGCCGGGATGCAGCGTGTAGGTCACTCGCATACCGCCTTGTGCGGAGATGGTGCGATTCTGAAAATCAACCGACGTGAGCGCCACTTCGTACCCATAACCCCAGGGCAGCCGCGTCGGTTCGTCGCGCAACGTGCCACGCCAGCGTAGCGGTGAATGCAAATCAATTTGCGCGGAATTTATGAGAGTCAGAACGTGATCGTCAGGAAGCGGTTGCTCGGCAAGCCAGGCCCCCAAGATTCCGAGCAGCAGCCAACTTCCTAACGCCGCGCCGGCCCCGATGTGCAGGCGGCCCGCCCGGATCAGCAGAAATCCAAACACGACCAACAGCGCCGCGACAATAAGCAGGGAAGCGAACGCCAAATGCGATGCAGCCAATCTCCCAACACGCGGCCACAAGCCGATAACGATGCCGCAGGCAAACGCCGCAGTAACCGCTACGGCCGGGAGTTTCATGCAATCAGCCACAATCGCACCAGCGTCTCGATGTGAAATGTCTGCGGAAATAAGTCGAACAAGTGAGTCTCAACAATTTCGTAGCGGTGGCCGCCCGTATCCAGCCCCGGAGCCTTCCGTGCCGACCCTGTCAGCACCGCTAAATCTCGCGCCAGTGTCGACGGGTCGCACGAGAGATACGCAATCTCCGGAGCGCCAAGAGTAGCCAGTCGAGCCGCCGTCTCTTCGCCAAGTCCGGAGCGCGGCGGATCAAGCACCACCAGGTCTGGTTTTTCCTGCGGCTTCTTCAAGAAATCTTCCACATGATCGTTGTGGGAATCGATGGTCACTCCCGCCGCATTGGCATTCGCAAACAGGTCCCGCGTAGCTGCCAGGTTGGCATCCACGCTGATCACATGTTCGAACGAACGCGCCAGCGGCAACGTGAAAAATCCCACGCCCGCATAAAGATCGAGCGCCGCTCCGCCCTTCGCGCCGGCCGTCATGGTCTGCAACAATTCCTCGATCAAAAACCGATTCACCTGAAAAAATGACAAATGACTTACACGAAAATCGAATCCGCCAGCCTTGTGATAGAGAAACCCGGGCCCGCTTAGCTCGAACCGCTCTTTGCTCTTATCCAAGAGCAGCAGACTTTCCAGTTGCGGCACCGCTTGCTGAAAAGCTTTTGCCAAATCCGCGGCCGCTTTCGGAAACTTTTCAAACGCCACGTTCAGCGAGATCTTTTCGTCCGCCGAATCTGCGAAGGCTTCAATTTCCAGCACTCGTTCTGGCAAATATCCAGATCGCGCCAATTCCTGCAATTGACCGAATGTTTTCGCTAACGTCGGCGACAGCACGGGGCACTCGTCGATGCCCAAAATCACCGAACTTTCCGGCAAGAAATAACCAATCGCTCGCGGATTTGCTTCCCGTACCGCCCACTGCGCCCGGTTCCGGTATCCGTAAGGTTGCGCCGAATGCCCTTGTACTTCGCCAGGCCAGGAAACGCCACCTAGCCGCGACAACGTTTCTACCAAAATCTGTTTCTTCAGCCGTAGTTGCTCCCCCGCGGAAATGTGCTGGTAGTGGCACCCACCGCAAACTTGAAAATGCGGACAAGGCGCCTTAACGCGTTCCTTTGCCGGCGCTGTCACTTCCAACAACTTTCCCCATACAGTCTTTTTCTTCTTCGCTCTCGCCTCGGCGCGCACTTCCTCGCCCGGCAGCACGTACGGGACAAAGATCGTGTTACCGTCCGTGTGCGCCAATCCGTCTCCCCCGTACACAAGTTTCTCAATCGATAACTTTAGCTCTTCGGCCATTTTGGTGCGATCCCATTCTGCGATGATTCGCGTGGAAAGAAAAGTATTGCTTTAAGAAAAGTAGTAAAGGCTCAGTCGCGGCAGACTGAATTCGTCAAGCAGCCGTTTCTGCAAATATTGTTTTTCCACCAACGCCAATTGAGGTGCCTTCATCTTGCGGCGGTACGCCGCAAGATGCCCGTCCACTTCGCGGCGCATTTTCAACATCAACTCCTCGCTGGCGTGCGCGATTAACGCGGCTTGCAGTTTTTCCTCCAGCACCGTCAGCCGCCGCTCCAAATCTTCCAAATCCAGCGTGACCGGAGCATCCAGTAAGGTCGTTGCCGAGCGAAGGGACTGCGCAATTTCGTTCAGCCGGATTGCCAACTCCGCGTACTGTGCAGTGTGCTTAGCCGCTGCTTTGTCAATTTGCTCGGCGTTCTTCGCAAAATAAGCCCGCAAATCATCGCGTGAAAACGCGTCCTTCGCCACGCGCCCATTTTTCGGCGCGCTCCCAGCCAGCGCCTCCTGCGCCTCTTCCGCGGCTTCCAGCACCGCGTCTGTGCAATACGCCAAACTCTTCACCGCTTTCCCATTGCCGCGCCGCGACCTCGCATAGCTCTCAAACGCCTCATCGATCCCCTTCAATGCCGCGGGCAAAGGCACGCCAGCCTTCTGCCACGTCTCCATGATTGCCCAATCCAGCGGCGACACTAGCAGATGCGCCCCGCGCTTCTTCCAAAAGTATTCTTCGATTTCCGTAAAGTAGTTGAAGTAATTCCAATCGCCCATGTGCCCCGTTGCCGCGGTCAAACTATTCGCCGGAAGCTCTCCGCCCGCACCGCCAGCTGTCAGCCGGCCAGCCGCGAACTCGCCGACTAAAAACGCTATCGCCGCTTCTTGCTCTCCGCCTCGCGCGCTTTAACTCCCGGTTTCGCCGTTTCTTCAACCGCGTTCTTCGACCAGATCAATCGCAATCCCACCAAAGTCAAAAACTCGTCCGTATGTTGAATATGTTTCGATCCACGCGCCACCAATTTTGCCTGTCCGCCAGTAGCCACCACCGTGGCTTCCGTTCCCAATTCCTTCTTCATCCGTGCCAACATCCCGTCCACCATATCCACCGCGCCGTAATAAAGTCCCGCCTGCATGTGCGTGACGGTGTTCGTCCCGATCACCTTGCCAGGATCTTTAATCTCCACTCTCGGTAACCTCGCCGCCCGCGCAAACAGTGCCTCCGACGCAATCCCCAGCCCCGGAGCAATCACGCCGCCCAGATACTCTCCGCGCGCGGAAACAACGTCGAACGTAATCGCTGTCCCAAAATCCACCACAATGCACGGCCCGCCATATTTGTGAAATGCTGCAACGCCATTCACAATCCGGTCCGCGCCAACTTCCAACGGATTATCCACTAGCACTGGCATTCCCGTTTTCACGCCAGCTTCCACAAATAACGCCTTCTGGCCAAAATATACGCGCGACATTTCTCCCAGCGTCCAATTCATAGGCGGCACCACCGAACTGATGATCACGCCTTCAATCGCATCGCGATCCAGCCCCGCCAAAGTAAAAAGATTGCGCGTCACCACTCCGTATTCGTCCACCGTTTGCTGCTGCGCGGTAGTCAGTCGCCAGTGCGCGACCATCTCTTCGTCGCGAAAAACGCCGAGCACCGTATTCGTATTCCCTACATCGACGGTCAACAACATTTACCGCGCCTCCGCCACATCGCCCGCAATCACCGTTTCCATCTTTCCGTCGCTGTCGCGCTTCACCAGCAAGAGTCCTTCCGGCCCCAACCCAGCCGTCGTTCCGATAAAAGTTTCCCGGCCATTCGTGATTTCCACTCGCTTGCCTAGCGCGTAGCTGGAAACCTGCGTGAATCGTTCAATCACACTTCCGGCGCCATCTTTCACGAATCGATTGTAGTCGTTCTCGAATTCCCGCAGCAACCGCGCGAGCAACTCCTGCCGCGACTGCGCGCGTCCTGTTTCCGCCCGTAGCGAAGTTGCCTTCGCTGCCAGTTCCGCCGGAAACTTTTCCTGATTCACATTGAGCCCAATACCCACAATCACAAATCGCACCTGCCCCGGCTCCGCGTGCATTTCCGTAAGAATGCCGCCCACTTTTTTTCCGTGGACGAGTAAATCATTCGGCCATTTCACATCCAGCGTCAAACCGGTCTGTGCCTGAATCGCGGCGTGCGCGGAAAGGCCCGCCATCATGGTCAGCAGCGGCGTCTGTACCGGAGCCAATTTCGGCCGCAACAGCAGCGTGGCATAAATTCCCGTCGCCCGCTCTGAATGCCAGCTATGACCCGCGCGCCCTCGCCCGGCGGTCTGCTCCTCCGCCAAAACGATCGCGCCTTCCGCTTCGCCCGCGTGCCCCAGTTCCATCGCCACGCGATTTGTCGAGTCCACCTTAAAAAAATGATAAATCCGCTTGCCGAACAACCCACCCTTCACCTGTTGTCTCAGCATGTCCGCCGTCAAAATGTCCGGCACCTTCTGCAAAAAATATCCAGTGCGCTGCTCGCCCTTCACGCGCACGCCCAACTCGCGCAATCGCCTCACCCACCGCCACACTGTCGAGCGCGAAACTCCAATCTCTCGCGCAATTTGCGCTCCGCTCACCACAATCGTCGCGTTCTGCGCCAGCAAAGTAAGCAGGGAAGCCAGCCGCCGGTCCGTAAGCCCGGGCAGCGCCCCCTCAGAAATCAGAATTTTCCTCGTATTCTTCATTTCTTAAGACGTGGTCATTACCTGAAGTGCGAATCCATCGCCATTAATCTTCGGTCGCCCCTTACGCCGCCTTTTCCAATTGCGCCAATCGTTCGACCAGTTTCTTCAATTCCACATTCTGTTGCGCCAGAGTTGCCTTTAGTCCCGTAACAATCTTCTCCGGCGCCCGACTCAAAAACGTCTCATCCCCCAACTGCTGCTCCTTCGCCGCCACCGCCTTCTCCAACCCTTCAATTTCCTTCCGCAATCGCGCCACTTCCGCCCCTAGATCCAAAGTCTCCACCGCATAGGCAATCCGCAAATCAAATTCCGCCGTTGACCGCAACGCCCCGCCCGCCTGCTCCAAACGCGCAGACCCAATCGAAAAGTCCGAGAGCGCCGCCAGCCGCAAAATTCCCTCGCGATTAGCTTCCATCACTCTCCGAATCTCCGCATCGCCGCTGGAAAATTCCGCCGCCACCTTCTTCTTCGGATCCATTTTCATTTCCGCGCGAATATTCCGCAGCGCCGCAATCACTTCTTGAATCAATGCAAATTCCCGACGCGCCGCTTCATTCTTCCACTTCGCACGTACTTCCGGAAACGCGCCGAGCGCAATGGACTTCGCCCCAGCAGCCTGCGGCAACTGGTGCCAAAGCTCCTCCGTCAAAAACGGCATTATGGGATGCAGCAGCCGCAAGGCTGCATCGAACGCCGCAAACAAATTTCGCCAGGCCGCCACCGCTCGCTCGCTGTCCGCGCTCAACAATTCCGGCTTCACCCATTCAATGTACCAATCGCAAAAATCGCCCCAGAAAAATTGATACACGCTCTGCGCGGCCTCATGAAAGCGATAACTTGCCAGCGCATCGTTCACTGTCTCAATCGTCGACGTCAACCGCGCGAACAACCACCCATCAATCAGCGGAACCGCTCCGCCCGCCGCATACGGCGCTTGCGCCCGCACCTCCGGAGCCGCCAATTCCTCCAGCGAAGTGCCGCCCCGCTCAAATTTATCCAAATTCATAAACAAAAATCGCGCCGCATTCCAAATCTTGTTCGCAAAATTTCGCGCTCCAGCCAGCCGGTCGTTCGACAAAACAATATCCGTCCCCGGCGCCGCCATCGACGCCAAACAAAACCGCATCGCATCCGTCCCGTACTGTTGATTCAACGCCACCGGGTCCAGCCCCGTCCCCTTCGACTTCGACATTTTCTCCCCGCTGGCCGTCCGCACCAGCGAGTGCAAATACACTGCTCGAAACGGCACCTTTCCTGTGAGGTGCAGCCCCATCATGATCATCTTCGCCACCCAAAAAAACAGGATGTCGTATCCGGTGATCAGCAAACTGGTCGGATAATATTTTTTGAAGTCCGGCGCATTTTCATTCGGCCAGCCCAAAGTCGAAAACGGCCACAACGCCGAGCTGAACCACGTATCCAAAACGTCCGGATCTTGCACTAATTCTGCGGACCCGCACTCCCCGCACTTCGCGGGCTTCTCAATCGACACCGTAATATGCCCATCCGGCTTGCAATACCACGCCGGAATCCGGTGCCCCCACCACAGTTGACGCGAAATTGGCCAATCGCGAATATTCCGCAGCCAATGGAAATATTCTTCGCGACGGTTATCCGGCACGATGCGAATCTCGCCGCGCTCCACGATCTCAATCGCCGGCTCCGCCAACGGCTTCATTTTGCAGAACCATTGCGTCGACGCCCGCGGCTCCACAATCGTTTTGCAACGTTCGCACAATCCTAACGACAGAGTGTGATCGGTGGTCTTCTCCAAAAATCCCTGTGCTCGCAAATCTTCCACAATCTTTTTCCGCGCCACAAACCGATCCAGCCCCGCATACACGCCACCGTTGGCATTAATATGCGCATCGTCGGTCATCACGTCGATCTCTTCCAGACCGCGCCGCCGCCCGGCCTCAAAATCATTCGGATCGTGTGCCGGAGTGATTTTCACCGCCCCAGTTCCAAACTCGCGGTCCACCATTTCATCCGCGATAATCGGAATCTCCCGATTCATCAGCGGCAGTAGCGCCTTTTTGCCTACCAGGTGCCGATAGCGTTCGTCCTCCGCATGCACTGCCACAGCTGTATCGCCCAGCATCGTTTCCGGCCGCGTCGTCGCCACCACCAAGAATTCATCCGTCCCGCTCACCGGATATTTGATATGCCACAAATGCCCCTGCCGCTCTTCATGATTCACTTCCAGATCGCTCAAGGTCGTCTGGCAGCTCGGGCACCAATTCACCATGTAGTGCCCACGATAAATCAATCCCTCCTTATGCAATCGCACAAAAACTTGCAGCACTACTGGAGACAATTCCGCCGAAAACGTGAATTTTTCCCGGGACCAGTCGCAACTCTCCCCAATCTGCTTCATCTGCCGCAGAATTGCTCCGCCACTTTCTTCTTTCCATTGCCATACGCGTTTTACAAATTCCTCGCGCCCTAGCTTCCGGTAGTCGATGCCTTGCTCCGCCAGTTGCCGCACCACCACCCGCTGCGTCGAAATTCCCGCATGATCCATTCCCGGCAAATACAATGTGTTGAATCCGCGCATGCGGTGCCAGCGCGTCAAAATATCGATCTCCGTGTGGTCCAGCATGTGTCCGATGTGCAGAGATCCGGTCACATTCGGCGGCGGAATCACAATGGAAAACACCGGCCCCGGCGCGTTCACATCCGCCTTGAACAATTCTTCGCGCACCCAGAATTCCGCCCATCGCGGCTCAATCTGCTGCGGTTCATACGCCTTGGCGATTTCTCGAGCCATCCGACCCCATGCTCCCCATTAAATTCGCGATCGCGCAAATACACTGCCCGCTTTTTCGCTGATAGATTGACCTTCGACTATACGAGGCGCAAACCAACTCCGTCAATTCGCGTCAAACTTTGGAATCAGTCTTTCCGTTTGGCGGGAGCCCACGCATGCACGGCCGCTACACATACTTCAAAAATATTTCGGGTAAGTAAGCTGGAAGAGCAGGGAACTAAGACTTCTTCGAATCCATCTCGTCGCGCACCATCGCCGCCACCACCGGCTTCAGGATCTCCCGCGTAACCGCTTGCAGCATTTCCGGTGTCATTCGCGCCAAAACCTTAGCCACCAGCGCATCCGTATCCGCCGATGACGTCGCCTCCGCGCTCAATCCCGCGTGTTGCGTTTCTTCCACCACGCTCTCGACCGCTTCGGAAGCCTCTTCACGAATTGTCTCCATGGTTTGCGTCGGCAATTCCACCCCCGCCGCAATCTCCGCCGGTTCCGCGTGCGAACTCACTTTAAAGGATTCTTCCCGTTGCCGCGCCGCCGCTTCTTCCGTCAGCGCTGTTTCGCTGGCGTACGGACTCGCAACCTCAGCTTCAACTTCTGCCGAACTCTCAATCGCCGGCTCGGTGGCATTCTCCGACGCCACAGCCGCACTCTCCACCGCGTGCGCCGCTTCGTGCTCCTCAATCCCCTGTGGTTCAGACGCCTTCACTTCCGGCTCAGCAATTTCCGTTGTCTCCGACATCGCTGCCGGGCGCGCAGCCACATCCCACGCCGACGCCAACTGGCTAACCGGATGCCGCCCCGTATCCCATGGACTCGGCGCCGCCGACAGCCACGAATTTCCCGCAGGCACACTCTGCGCTTCCGTCTCGGCGCGCACCTCCGCCGCAGGAGCGGTCTCTGCCTCTACTTGCTCAATCTCGTGCGCCCCTCGCGTCTCACCAATCGCCCCAAAGCCATTGACGTGCGCTTCCACCGCTGGCCGCTGAGACTCCACCACCACCGTCTTTTCATCCGGAGGAGCATCCGCCGCAATCGCCGAAGTCCATTTATCGCCTGCAAACGGATCGGAGGTCGTCGCCGCCCCGCTCTCCGCCTCAGCCACTTCCGTCAAATCCTGCTTTTCCTTGTCAGGCGCCCATGCTGCGCTGGAACTCGTCCGCAAGCCCGCTTCTTCAAACGACGCCCCCTGCTCCCGCCAGTCGTGCACCGGCCCCGCAACTTCGTCCACAAACGATTCTTCCTCTACGCCCTTTTCTTCCGCATCTCCAGAACGCCAATCGCGCTCCGACGCCAACGCCGGATGCACCGTAGGCATGAATCCGGGATCTTCTTCCGGCTCGTCGGTGTTCAGCAAATTGCCAAACGCCGCCGGTTGCGAACCACTATCGATACTCAAAACCGCCGGTCGCGCCGGAATGTGTTCGTTAACAAATTCGCTCTCGTCCGCTGGCGCTTCCTTGCTCGCCAACGCCGCCAACACTGGGATGTGACTCTCCGGCTTCGCTGTGCCCGCCGGAACTCCAATCAAGCTCGCCGCTTCTGGAACCGCTTTTTCCGGAGCCGCCGCCGCGCCCGCTCGCGCCAAAGCCGACTTCACCATCGATATCAAAGGATCTGGCGGAACGAAAGGCTTTTTCAGCACGCCATCCGCGCCCACGCGTTGCGCCTCTTGCTCATCCAGAGGATCGAACGCACCAACCAGCAAAATTACCGGGATGTGTGCCAGCGCGGGATCTTTCTTCACGTACTCGCAAACTTCATAGCCGTTCCGAACCGGCATAAAAACATCCGCCAGCACCAAATCGGGATGCAAATCAGAAATTTTTCGGACGGCTGCTTCGCCGTTGCCCACGGCCACAACGTCAATCCCCTGATCCTTCAGGGCCAGACCCACCATCTTCTGGATGTTGCTGTTGTCGTCGGCAATAAGAATCTTGGGCACAGCACTTCCTCCCAACTACCCTAACCTCGCATCTGGAAAGCTTCCAGCGTATTTGAGCATCGCGTGCCAGACCCGTCAACGCCAACCCAAAACCAATGTGTCATAAGCAGCCATGCCCTTTAGACCATTCCACCTAGACCCGACCCAGTGTCATCCAGGCACACCAGTGCTTCTCAACGGAGTGGTTCCCGCGGCCCGCTAGTGAAGCAATTCAACGCCTCGCGTCGTCCAACCGTGGCGTAACTCCACGCTCCGCGCCGACTCCGTGTAGGGGTTCAATATATTGAACCCATCCGGTGCGCCGCGCACCGGACTTTTGACTTTGAATTGTTGTTCGTAACCCGGCACCCAAAAACGAAAAGGGCGCGGCAAAAAAGCCGCGCCCTCAAAAAACAATTCCCCGACTTCTTCTCTACCAGGGAACGATCTTCCTCAACCCCTTCTTCTTCTTACTCGTCGACTCTTTCTTAGCGTCGTCCGTCTTAGCCGCCGCCGTGTCCGTCTTCGTTCCATCCGTACTCTGAGTCGCGTCCGTAGTCGCAGGCGCATCCCCCTTAGCCGGATCCTTCGGCGCATCCGCTGGCGCAGCCGTACCGTTCTCCGTCGTCGCTGCTGGTGGCGCAGCGCTTCTCGATTCTCCCGCCGCAGGCGGCGGAGGCGCTGCCCCTTCTGCTGGTGGAGGCTGCGTGGCCCCTTCGGTCCCGGTAGCCGCACCGCCATTTTCCCTTGCCCCGCCAGTTCCCGGCGTCACCGTCTCCACCACAGCCGAGCTTCCAGCCGATCCCGGTCCGCCGCCAATCTGCGACCGATTCCCGCCAGTCAAAACATCCGTCGCCGAAGTGTTATCCGATTCCGGCTGCATAGTCGGCACGCCGTTTTTCGCCGACGCTTGCAGTTCTGCCTCTGGCCCGCCTTTAATTAACGAGAGAGGCTTCTTGTACACCGGCACTTTCGGTCGCGGCGTATTCTGCTCCGTCCTCATCCAGGCCACCGCTTTCGGATCCGGCTGCGGCACTGGAAATTTATACGCAATCAACTTGTTCTTCGCATCCCCCGCTTCTGCCGACAGCGGATAATTTCGTACGATTTGCGCGAAATAAAGCGACGCAATTTCCTTGTGCTCGCTCTTTTCAAAAATGTCGCCCAGCATCCACAGCGCCTTGTCAGACTTGCTGTACAGCGGATACCGCCGCGTAACGCCAATCAACCGCGCCGCCGCCGCTCGTCGGTCGCCCTTCACGTAATAGTAGGCGCCGATACGGTAGTCGCCTTCTGCAATCACTTCCTGCACGTCGCGCAATCGCTGTTCCGCTTTCGGCGCCAGCGGATCTTTCGGATATTTTTGCAAAAACACCTGCAACTCGTCTTCCGCGGCTTTCGCCTCCGTGCGGTCGCGGTCCGGTTTCGCCATCTGCTGATAATGCGCGTTCGCTACTTGCAGTTGCGCGTAGGCCGCTTCCGGCAAGAACGGAAAGAAAACTCCAAAATCCTTATAGCCCTGAATCGCCTGCACCATGTTCGCCGTTCCACCTTCGTGGTAATAAGAATCGGCGATGGCCAATTTTGCTTTGGCCAGATACTCGCTGTCCGGATAGGTATTGATCAGCGTTTGCATGCCCAGACGTCCGACTTCGTGCCGTCCGTGCTTGATGTCGTCCAGCGCCCGCGCGTACAAAACCTGGTCGGGAGCAGCTGTATTGTCCGCCGAGGTAGACTTATTAACTGGCTTCTTTCGATGTAGCAATTGAGAATTGCTCGGACTGGCGCACAAAAACAGCATCCCCGCCGCGCCCGCCGTCGCCAGCCACTTCACGCTCCTGGACAAATTTCCGCGCTTTGCAACTTCACTTGTAAGCGTTCGGTACAAACGTCACCTCTCTCGTTAGTCTTGTCGTTTCCGGCCGCAGTCCATGGAGGTCTGGAGGATGCACGTTTTGTCGGCTCGGAACTGTCAGTATACCCTGAACCATCGGACAGGCCATCAGAACTTTGTCCTTTCGTACAGGCCGTCCGGCGTTGATTCCACACGGGATAAAACGCTCCTATATCGGAGGGCTGTTTGCGCCCTCGGGTTGCCCGCCACCGGCATCAGAAACCTCAACTCCAAAAAGATTTCCACCGCATGCCCAAAAATTCGGTGGACTGCCGTTTTCAATCGCCGTATTCTTAACCCCTCCACGAACAGCCCCGCGGACTCAGCGGCCCCAGCCTGCCTGCAAGGCCTTAATGTCGAAGGGTAGCCAGCACGAAAGTTGCCTGGCCGGCGACAGCTCCAACTTGGACCTGCTGCGGTCCGTTGCCGTCTTGTTTGTCGTCGCCAATCATCTATTCGTCGTCTCTGGCCGTTTTTTTGTCGGGCCGCTCAACGTTCAAGAACTTGGCCGTCTCGGCGTCCTGTTTTTTTTCGTGCACACTTGCTGCGTTCTCATGTGTTCCATCGCGCGGCAAGAATCCAAAGCGCCCGGCCAGTCCATCGCGCTTTCCTTTTTTGTGCGTCGAGCGTTTCGCATTTATCCTCTCAGCGTTTTTACTGTCGCTTTTGTTTCTATTTTCGCTTTGCCGCTTGGCCATTTTCAGAACGGCACCCACGTCGCCGTTCACCTGGACCGCTTGGGCCTGTTCGCCAACTATTTTCTGGTTCAGGACATTGCAAATCGCCCCTCCATCCTCGTCACTCTCTGGAGCTTGCCCTACGAAATGCACATGTACCTGCTCTTGCCCATTCTCTATCTGCTCATCAAGCATCGCGACGGCTTCTATGCGCTGACTATTCTCTGGGTTGCAAGCATCGTCGTCGCCCTGAATCCTTACCACATGGCATTGATTGGACTCGGCGGCTTTTCACAATATATTCCGTGCTTTCTCCCGGGCATCATGGCCTACCGCCTCTCCACCCAACGCCACGCGCAACTGCCCTGGATCTTTTGGCCGCTATCCTTGCTGGCTATCGGCTGTCTCTTCCTCGCTGTGCCGCGAATTCCCATGGGCTGGGTCATTTGCGCGCTGCTGGGCTGCGCCATACCGCAATTCCGTGAAGCCACTCACGGCGTATGGAAAGGATTCTCGCGCATCGTCGCGCGCTATTCGTACGGGATTTATCTCACCCATCTGATCTGTATCTGGTTTGCATTCGAACGGCTTCGCGCGCTTCCATCTGCCGCCAAGTGGCTGATTTTTCTCGTTACCGCAACCGCCTTCCCAGTCGTCCTCTATCACGCCTTGGAATCCCCAATGATCAATCTAGGCCGCCGTCTCTCAAGACCTTCCACCAGCAAGCCCGCCGTAGTCCTACCACCGGTCATGACCCACCCAGCTTCCTGACGACGCCCTCGCAAATCGTTGCTTCGCTCAGCCTCAGTCTCGGCAGCCATCACGCCGAAATCCAGCTCCACCACAAATTGTGATTCGTGCCAAAACGCCACACCACAAAAACGCCCCGCGTAAACTGTGACAGGCTCAAAAACTGTCATCCCGTGAGTGCCCGCCGCAGTTGGCGGGCACTCACGGGATCTGCTGTCTGAAGCGTCATCGCGATTTACCCATGATTGCCACCGTGAGCACGCAAACCGACCCCCCGCTACTTTGTATCCGTCCCCCGCCCTTCCAAATACAACAACTCAATCAAGCTTCCGCTCCCATTCGGCTTCACGCCCACAATGTGCTGCTTCTCCTTCGTCCCCGCCTTGAATAGCATTCCCCCGGCATCCGGCTTGTCATCTCCGCACTCCAGTATTTTAGACTCGCTCTGCTCTTTATGTTCTCGCCTCGCTTCCGGCGCTCCACAATTCAAAACCTGTCCATATTTACTGAGCGCCTTCCGATAAAACGCCGCCACTTTTTCCGGTGCATCTCCCGATTCCAACTTCAATTCCACTAGTTTCACTCCAAACGCTCCACCCCAGATTCCCAGTTGTGCCGCTGGCGAGTCTTCCCCCTCATCCTTGTGTGGTTTCGCCCCCGGATACAATGGTAGACCGACTTCCTTCGCAGTCGCTTCCGCGCTGATCACAATCCCTGCGCTTTTTTGATTCTTGCCGCTGTCGCCACTTTGCCCCCACATTGCCCCGGCAAAGCCCGCCAGCCCGATCGCCATCCCCAGCGCGACCATGACTCTTCGATGCTTCCGCATTCTGCCGCCATCGCCCTTCACCAATTGTTTTAAGCTCATTGACTCCTCCCACTTCCTTCATATACGCATTTGCGTAGATTATGTTTCCAGCAGTTCACCCGATTACGCGCCGCTCTCGCTCCCTCTTTCTCGTTTCCCGCGTCCATCCTAGTACGACGTCTATGCGCGCTTCGTCAAATTGAACTAACGCTCTCAGCTTTTCGTAGATACAATTTGTCAGCGCGTCAGTCGTCGCCAGTCCGAAAGGGACAAATAATAATGAAAAGATTTGTGATCTCTACAATCTGCTGCTCGCTCCTCTGCTTCGCCGCTCACGCGCAACGCCTTCCAGAAAACGCCTCCCCGCAAAGTTACGACCTCACCTTTGAACCCAATCTCCCCGCCGCCACTTTCACCGGCGACGAAACCATTCACATCCGCCTTCGTGCACCGTCCGCCTCCATCGTTCTGAATTCCGCCGAAATCGCCTTCAAAAAAGTCACCATCAAGTCCGACGGCGTCACCCAGGAAGCCACCGTCACCCCCAACGAAAAAGACGAAATGGTCACGCTCTCCGTGCCCGCTTCGATTCCCGCAGGACTCGCCGACATCCACATCCGCTTCACTGGCATCCTCAACGACAAGCTTCGCGGCTTCTACCTGAGCCAAACTGCCCGCCGTCGTTACGCCGTCACCCAATTTGAAGCTACCGACGCTCGCCGCGCATTTCCTTCCTTGGACGAGCCCGCCTACAAAGCAGTCTTCAACATCACCCTCATCATCGACAAAAGCGACACCGCCATCTCCAACGGTCACATCCTTTCCGATAAGCCTGGCCCCGGCGACGCCAAACACACCGTCACATTTTCCCCTTCTCCCAAAATGTCGTCCTATCTTGTCGCCATGATGGTCGGCGACTTCAGTTGCCGTGAAGGCGCCGCGGACAATATCCCCATTCGCGTTTGCGCCGTCCCTGAGAAAAAAGAACTTACCTCTTACGCGCTAACCTCCGCCGAAAATATCCTCAAATTTTACGACCAATATTTCACCGTTAAATATCCGTTCCAGAAACTCGACATCATCGCCTTTCCCGATTTTTCTGCCGGCGCCATGGAAAATGTCGCCGCCATCACCTACCGCGAAACCCTTCTCACCATTGACGACAAAACCGCTTCCGTCGACGCTCACCAAGCGGTCGTCTCCGTCCTCGCGCACGAAATGGCCCACATGTGGTTTGGCGACCTCGTCACCATGAAATGGTGGGACGATGTCTGGCTCAACGAAGGCTTCGCCACCTGGATGTCCTGGAAGCCCATGATCGCCACCCATCCCGAGTGGCACAACGAGCGCTCCGAAATTCTCGAAACCGGCGGCGCACTCGCCAACGACTCCATCTCCTCCGTCCGCGCCATCCGCGCCAAAGCCGACACCACCGCCGACATCCAAACTCTTTTCGACACCGTCGCCTACGCTAAAGCCGCTTCCGTTCTCCGCATGGTCGAGGCTTACGTAAGCCCCGAGGTTTTCCGCAAAGGCGCGAATGCCTATCTGCAAAAGCACGCCTACGCCAACGCCACCGCCGAAGATTTCTGGGGTCAGATGACCGCAACCTCAGGAAAGCCCGTCGACAAAATTATGAAAGGTTTCACCGAACAATCCGGCGCTCCGCTCGTCTCGGTGCAGGCCGATTGTGATGACCTCGGCAAAACCCGGGTCACGCTTTCTCAGGAACGCTATTTCGGCGACGCCAAAAAACTTTCCGCCGGCTCCTCGGAAATCTGGCAAATCCCCGTCAGCCTCCGCACCGACAAATCGAAAGACGTCTCCTACTTCTTGCTCGCCCAGCACACCCAAACCTTTGATTTGCCCGGCTGCTCCGCCTGGGTTTTCGCCAACGCCGGAGGCCGCGGCTACTATCGCTCCGCTTACCAACCCGGGAAGTTCGCCGCCCTCAGCGCGGAAATGGAAAAATCTTTTTCCCCGGAAGAGCGCGTTCATTTCCTCGGCGATGCCTGGGCCATGGTCAGCGTCGGCCGGCTAAATATCGGCAACTATCTCGCCACTCTCCAGCAAATGCAGTCGGAGCGCACCCGCGCCGTTCTCGGCGCCATGACCGGCCACCTTGCCGAAATTCACGACACCATCGTCGCGCCTGCGGACCGGCCCGCCTTTGAAGCATGGATTCGCAACTTTCTCCATCCCATCGCCGCCGAACTCGGCTACACCGCAAAAACCGGCGAGTCCGACGATCGTCGAGCCCTTCGCGGAGATATTTTCGATCTGCTCGCCGAAGTCGCCCGCGATCCCGAAGCGCTCGCGAAAGCCCGCGAGCTTGTCGCCCAATACATGAAAAATCCCGATTCCGTCGACGCTTCCCTCGCCGCTTCTGCTCTCGCCGCCGCCGCGCGACACGGCGACACCGCCCTCTACGACGAATATCTCCAGCATTTGAAGACCGCGAAAACTCCCGAAGAGTATTACAACTATTTGGGCGCGCTCACTCTGTTCTCCGACCCCGCCTTGCTAAAGCGCACCATGGAACTTGCCCTCAGCCCGGCCATTAAAAATCAAGACCTCGGCGCTTTTTTCGGCGCTCTCGGCAATTACGAAACCCAAACTGTCGCGTGGGAACAAATGAAAGCGAATTTCCCCGCCGTGCTCGCGAAAGCTGACGCCTCACTCGGCGCCGGACTCACTGCCGCTGCCGGCGCATTCTGCGACCCCACACTGCGTGACGACTCGCAAAATTTCTTCGCTGCCCAGCACTTGCCCGGCTCTGAACGCCCGCTGGAAAATGCCAAAGACACTGTGAACGCCTGCATCGAGCTGCGTTCCCTCCAACAACCCAATCTTTCCGCCTACTTGAAGCGCTAGCGCTTTAGCATCGCCACAACTCGCATCGCCACAAAAAATTGCGAGCGTGAAGCGCGAGCCGTAACGCGCAGTGTCACGCCGAGTTTTTTCAGATTCCACCGGGGTAAGAATCTTCGCAGCCGCCTTCAGTTCTGAATTTCTCTGCGCCCTCTGCGTCTCTGCGTTTATTTCCTAGGGTTGTGGGTTTCCGTCGCCCGTCCAGCCTAGAACCGGTGCGCCGGCCCCAAAACGTTCCAATGCACCGCCACCCAGCTCAAAAACAAACACGCCAGCGCCACCACGGAAAATTTCACCCGCGAAATAGCTCGAACGCCCGCCAGCAGCCAGATGCGCACCCCCGCGATCACCGCGAACGCGCTAAGCAAAATTGCCAAACCCGACGCCACATTGATCATGACGAAGAATCCATCCAGCGCGTGCGTAGGCAAAAAAGTTTCACTCTGTAATTTCGGCGCCAACGTTCCCACAAAAATTAATAATGCAATCCACGCGAACGCCGCAACCCGCGGTCCCGCCGTAAGCCACATCGTCCCCGGCTGTGCCGCAAAACGCGGCCGTTTGGAAAACAACCATCGCCGTCCCAGCCGAATCAGCGAAGCCAGCACCACCGCGAAAAGTATCGCGATACTAATCCCCGCCAGTGGCCCGATCAGTTGCGCATTCTCATACCACCGCACCCGCTGCAGTTGCACTCCCGCAAAGTCGGTTGCTAACCGCACCACGTTTCCGTTCCCATCCCGTATCGCGAACACTCGCACCTGGTCGCCGTCCGCCTGCAACAAATCTCGGCCAATCGCTTTCCATTTCCGCACGTGTCCGCGCAAATCTCGCGCGCTATCTGCTTTCAGCACTCCATCCTTACTCACTGTCACTTTCACCTGCGCGGCTAGACTTGCCAGACTAAACTTCGTGCTGTCCGCCCGCCGCGTGGATTCATACGTCCCCTCCAACGCTTTCAATTCCTCTAGCGGACGCTTCTGAAAAACCGGATTTGCTGCGTACGGATAATATCGGTCCGCGAAACTATCCAAAATCTCCCCGCGCGATTTTCCCGCCGCCCCCGCCGAATTGTATGAAATAAAAAGCGCCAAATTTTCCTTCGGCTCCAGCAAAAACATGCTGTGGAAAGCGATCAAGTCCCCGTCGTGTCCAATAAACCGCAGCCCATTGCGCCACGTCTGATAAAAACCCATGCACATCGCCGGCATTGCATCATTGGCCGCGAATTGTCGCGTCCACATCAGCGCCAGCGTTTCCGGTTTCAGAATTCGCTGTCCATCCAGCTCGCCTTTGTTCAGCAGCGCCCGCGCGAACCGCCTCATGTCCGCCGCCGTCGACGAAATTCCCCCCGCCGGCATGGGATTGAAAATCTCAAATCCAATCGCCGGCACGTCCGTGCTGCTCTTGTATCCGTCCGAAGCCATCCCCGCCAATTCCGCTTGCAGCGGTTCGTGAAAGCTCGAATTGATCATTTTCAGAGGCTGAAAAATATGCTCCGCCACATACTGCTCGTAAGGTTCTCCGCTCGTTCGCTGCACAATGTAGCCCGCCAGCCCCACTCCGTAATTCGAGTACGCCGGAATCTCTCCCGGCGGATACATTCTCCGCGGTTGATTCGCGATCAAAAAATCGCGCAGCGTCGACGCCTGCTTCGGATCGGTCAGAATAATGTCGCGGATTTCTTCCTCGAAGCCCCCGGTATGCGTCATCAAATT
Source organism: Candidatus Acidiferrum sp. (assembly GCA_036495905.1). GTDB lineage: Bacteria > Acidobacteriota > Terriglobia > Acidiferrales > UBA7541 > Acidiferrum. The sequence continues at coordinate 27,968 of DASXMB010000007.1, read as the reverse complement.
TCGAAGCGTCACCGGCCTGTTAAACGCCGGCGCAATTTGAAAATCCAGATACTTGTTCACATCGGCGTCAATATCCAGTTTCCCTTGCTCCGCCAGTTGCATCACCGATATCCACGTAAACAATTTCGAAATCGACGCCAGCCGGAAAATCGTCGCATCCGGATCGACTTGTTTCTTCTTCGCCACGTCCGCGTAGCCGTATCCCTTTTTCAAAAGTATCTGCCCATCCTTCATGACCAAAACAGAAGCCCCGCCCACATCGCTGCGTTCCATCTGCAACGGAATAATCCCGTCGAAAAACGCCGTCAGATCCGCCGCATCCAAAGTGTGGGCCGCAGCCGCCGGCACCGTAGGAGTCGGCTTGCCGCTCGCCACCGGGGCCGTCGGGACCTGGGGCGCCGGTTTCGTAGGCGTCGCCGGCACCTGCGCCGCCGCTATGCCTTGCGCTGCGGGCTTCGCAGCAGCACTCAGCGCCTGGGCCATCGTCGCCCCCCCAAACCAACTCCCCGCCACCAAAAAAATCCACGCCAACCCCGCCACCGCCCCGCGCACTCGAATCATCCCGCCTCCCAACCCCAATAACTCGCCCAAGAGTCTTGCGGACACCGCACCACAAGCGCAAGCAAAATTTGCACGGCAAACATGCCAGCCGCGCAATCACAACCGTTGCTCGCGGCGCAGCAACTCGCTACCGCAGACAGCCGAATAAATTAGCAATTGGATTTAAGGAGTGAGGCGACGACTTAAATCAGTGCGCCACCGTAAACTCCACCGCCGAATTACCCGGAAACCGTGCACCAGCCAAGGGCGATTGATCCACCACCGTTCCAGTTGGCCACTGTGGCGCCACAACGTAGTGCACTGTCCTCTTGATCCCCGCCACATCCAGCCGATGCTGCGCGTCCGCCTCCGTCGCTCCCACCAAATGCGGCATCACGTACGCAACCTCGCGCTGCCCTTGCGACACCAGCACATCCACTCGCGGCGTCGCCGCCCCTCCGCCCGGGCGCGGACTCTGCATCATCACCGTGTCCGCGGGCACATCCGGCACCGTAATTCCGCTCACTTCGCCCACCTGCAAAGACGCGCGCAGCAATTCAATCCGCGAAGCCCGCAGCGTGTTTCCTTCCAGCAGCGGAATTTGCAGTTGCCGCTGACCAAGACTCAGCACCACGTGCGCCTGCTGCGAAACCTTCATCAACAGCCCCGCCGGCGGCGTCTGCCGCACCACCACATTGATCGGCAGCTCGCTGTACACTCGATCCGCAACCCCCAGCAGCAACCCTCGCGAAGCCAGCATTTGATTGGCTTCCGAAACATTTTTCCCCACCAGATTCGGCATGGTCACTTCTCGCCCGTGAATCGCGATGCGCATCGCGGTAATCGCGCTCAGAAATGCCGCCGCCGTCAGCACAAATACCAGCAACGTAATCCGCGCCAGCCATTCCAGTCTTTCGCCTAAAGTCATGCCAAGAGTTTCAAATTTTCGCGCCCCGCCGTCAATGGTCTCGTCGGCCCAATGTTCGTTCCATCGCCCGAACCTTGCACACAAAGGCGTCGCATCCGGAAACCAGTGATGCAATCACCGCAAGACCGTAAGACAACTTCGTTATTTGGGACTCGCCGCCGCTTGGGCAATCGAAGTAAATTCCGATCCCAGCTTCGCGATTGCCGCCCGCAGATCGGACAGCGAATCGTCGCTATACCCAACCTTGCTGAAAACAATTTTGCCTTGCTGATCGATCAGCACCGTGTAAGGCAAAGCTGACTTGCCAAACGCTTTGCCGATGTCCCCCGTGTCGTGGAAGTTCGGCCAGGATTCGTGGCGATCCGCCAGAAAACTTGCCGCTTTCTTCGCGTCCTCATCTTCGTCCACGCTCAAGAACACTAGTCCTTTGTCTTTCGTTTGCCGCTGCAGTTCCGCCATCTGCGGCATCGACGCCACGCACGGCAGACACCACGTCGCCCAGAAGTCCACCAGCACCGGCTTGCCGCGCAGCGACGCCAGCGAGACCTCCTTGCCATCAAGCGATTTGAGCGACAACGACGGAGCCTGTTTGCCGGTAAGGTCTTCACCGGCCGGAGCGAACGGACTCTTGAACTTTTCCACCAATGCGGCCGTCTGCGGCGGGTTAAACGTGAATACCTCGTCGGGAATTTTCCCGTCAAGTTCCGCCACCGGAAATTCTTCCACCGTGTTCACTTCCTCCCACGTCGCGGGACTCATCATTCTTGGCCGGCGCTCGTGCACCACGATTTTTCGAACAGCCAAAGTGCTCTTGTCGATCCACACTGTTTTTTCGAAGACTGACCCTGTCTTTCCCGGCTTGGCCAGATCCTCTTCTCCAATTTTCACCACATAGCACAGCACCGGTCGGCCGGCGAAGGTCAAACTTTCCTCCGGCAACAGCTTTGCGGACTTGTACTTGCCCGCTGCGTCCGCCAGCGTGTCGCGAATTTTTATGGCGTGAAATTCCACTAAATCGGCGGGCATCATCACCTCGCCAACTTGCGGGCCAGTGGCTGCCGCCGGATGCTGCAAGTAGGCATTGGCTTCGACGTGATAAACCCACTCCGTCTTGCCGTCGGAAATCCTGATGCTGGTCCCATCCTCGGAACGCACTTCATATCTAAAACGATTGTCGGCCCCTTGCACCGCCGTGGTGGTCGACTTTTCCCAACTGCGGCTCAGGCCGGTGGAAGTGTTCGTCTCTTCGCTGTGTTCGATGCGGTAGGTTTTGGCGGCACGGTAGCGTTCTCCAGATTGCTTCAGCAATCCCAGCCCATCCGGCGTGTCCGCCGCCGGAACTGATCCAGCCGCCAGGACAAGAGTGGAGGTGCAAATGAAAGTGGCCACGAGCAATGTATGCCTATGTATTTTCATGCGCTTTTAGACGATCAATATACGGAAACGTTAGACAGCTCTACTCGACCTTCGAGCCAGCGCTTGCTCGCCAAAAAATTCGCGGTAAGCCGTTATTTCGCAACGCTTTGCTGAATCCGCCGCACGCGAATCTGTTTCTCGTGCTGCCGGGTCTGCGCAATATCGTAAGACGCTTGCATTCGCATCAGTGTATCCAGCTTTACGCCGAAAGCCTTCTCAATGCGCAGCGCCATAATCCCAAATAAATCGGCCTTGCCATTCAGCAAACTCGAGAGCGCCGACCGAGATACCTCCAGCGCCGCTGCCGCCGCTGTCACCGACAACCCGGCAGGCTCGATTATCTCGGTGCGAATAAAATCGCCAGGATGCGGTGGATTTTTCATGGTCCACAAAGCGAGCCGTCGCCGAAGAATTCTAGTCATTCTTGCTTTTCTCCACTTCCTTGTATAGCTTCTCAATCTTCTTCTTAATCTTATCCGCGTCTTCCGCTCGCGGAAACAGATCCAAATAGCGCTGGTAAGACTTTATCGCCGGCTTCTTCAACCCCTTTTTCTCCTGGGCTTCTCCCAAATATCGAAACGGCACCGCATAACCCGGTTTTGCGTCAATCGCATCCTGAAAACGATCAATCGCCGCATCAATATCGCCTTTGTGCATGTAATACGTCCCGACCTGTAAATCTTTCTCCGCTCGCAGTGGATCCCATTTCGGCTGATCGTCGGCCGATTTCATCGGCGAATCGTTTCTCGCCTTATCCGGCTGCTGTTTAGGCGGGGTTGGCGGCGGATCCTGCCCAGCGGAATTCCCAGCCCACGCTGACGCACCGCCAAGTACAAAAACTACCGCCGCCAGCATCCAACTTTTCATCATCCTCTGCCGCATCCTGCGTGCTCCTGCTCGCTCTAGTATGATGGAACTTCGGCGGCAAAAGTAGGCCTGCCCACGGTTGCGAATACGTTCGCGGGAAGCATCCGCAAATCGCAGTTACAAAAACTTTCAAGCTCATGGAACCCAGAGAAAAAGCCGCCCTCCTCCCCGATAGCCCCGGTGTCTACCTCTTTAAAGACGCCGGCGGCGCCGTCTTGTACGTCGGCAAAGCGCGCGCCCTGCGCAGCCGCGTCCGCTCCTACTTCCTCGAATCCCGCTGGATCGACGCAAAAACCGGTTCACTCGTCCGAGAAATTGCCGATCTCGAAACCATTGTCCTCGCCAACGAACGCGAAGCCCTCGCTCTCGAAAACAATCTGATCAAACAATATCTCCCGAAATTCAACGTCCTGTTGCGCGACGACAAAACCTATCCTTATATAAAGTTCACCGCCGCCGAAAAATATCCCCGCGTCTATTTCACGCGCCGTATTAAAAAAGATGGTTCGCTCTATTTCGGCCCGTATTTTCCCGCCAGCCTCGCCCGCCGCATTCTCCATTTCGTTCACAAACGTTTTCTCGTTCCCAGCTGCGTCGTGGACCTCACCCGCAGCCATCCCCGCCCCTGTTTGCAGTACTACATCAAACGCTGTCTCGGCCCCTGCGTCGCCGAACTCACCACCGACGAGCGCTATGCTGAAGCCGCCCACGACGTGAAATTATTTTTGGAAGGCCGTCGTCACGACCTAATGAAACTTTTGCAAGAACGCATGGCCGCCGCCGCCGAAAAAGAATTGTACGAGCAGGCCGCCGCCTATCGCGATCTACTCCGCACGCTCGAAGACATCGAAGAACGCCAGCGTATCGCTGCCGCGCAAGGCGACGACACCGACGTCCTCGCCTATTACGAAGAAGCTCCGCTAGTCGCCGCCAATCTTTTCCACTTGCGCGGTGGCCGCGTTGTCGATCGCCGCGAATTTTACTGGGAAGATTTATCGCCATTCGATTCCCAGGAATTTGTCACCTCTTTACTCAAGCAGTTGTATCTCGAAGCCGATTATTTGCCCAAAGCGATTCACGTTCCCGCCGACTTTGAAGACCGCGAACTCCTCGAAGAAATGCTCACCGAACGCGCCGGACACAAAGTAGAAATCTTCACTCCGCAGCGCGGCAGCAAACGTGCATTTTTGGATTTGGTGCACAGCAACGCGAAACATTCTTTCGAGCAGCGTTTCCGCGTCCTCAAGCCCACTTCAAAATCCATTGGCGAAGCCGTGCAAAACGCTCTCAACCTTTTGGAGCTGCCGCGCCGCATCGAAAGTTTTGATATTTCCCATACCCAAGGAACCGACACCGTCGCCTCCATGGTGGTTTGGGAAGATGGCCGCATGAAAAAATCCGACTACCGCAAATTTATTATCCGCGGCCAGGAAGGCACCGGAATTGAAATCGTCGGGCAAAGCGACGACTTCGCTTCCATGCGCGAAGCGGTCACTCGCCGCTATCGCCGTTTGCAGGAAGAACAAAAACCCATGCCCAGCCTGATTTTGATCGATGGCGGAATTGGCCAGCTGCACGCCGCCGCGCAAGCTCTCGAATCTTTGCAAATAATCAATCAGCCGCTCGCCAGCATCGCCAAAAAAGAAGAAATTCTTTATATCCTCGGCCAGGAAAACGAACCCTGCATTCTCGATCGCCACTCGCCAGTGCTGCATTTAATCCAGCAAATTCGCGACGAAACTCATCGCTTCGCGGTCACTTTTCACCGCCTCCGTCGCGGGAAACGCCAGACCCGCAGCGCGCTTACAGAAATTCCCGGCGTCGGTCCGCGCACCCTGCAAAAACTTTTGCGCGAATTCGGCAGCGTCGCAAATATCCGCCGCGCCGGCCTGGAAAAAGTCAGCGCTGTGGTCCCCCGCAAGAGCGCGGAAAAAATTCTAGACTACTTGAATTCGCGGACCAAACTGAGTAACAGTGCGGAGTAGCGATACCGTTTAGCCCGTATTGCAGCGGAAAAACTGCTATGCTACGGTCAGGTGGGAGGTTCTTTATGGCGGACAATGTGGGCTCGAAGGTTACATATTTCATGGTTGGCTTGGGAGTGGGCGCGCTGATCGGTATTTTATTTGCGCCGAAATCCGGCGAAGAGACCCGGGAATTTTTGACGTCGAAAGCGGAAGAAGGCCGCGACTTTGCGCAGCGCAAAGCGCGCGAACTGCGCGAGCGCGCCGACGAATTACTGGAACGCGGCAAGGAAGCCGCCGGCCGCAAGAAAGAATCGATTTCCGCGGCGGTGGAAGCGGGCCGCGAAGCGTATCTGCGCGAATCCGCGAAATCGTGATTTTGTTTTCGCCTCGAGCAGCTGAACTCTTGATTTCGTTTCGGACCGGGCGGTCGCAGTCGTAAGTTTTTTCGGGATCGAGCAGGCGTGCGATTTTGCATTTGGTTCGAGCGATCGAAGCTGGAATTTTGTTTTGGGTTCGAGCGACCGAAATGTGAAGTTGTAATTTTGTTTTGCATTTGGGCCGATTTTGATTTCGTGTTCGAGCGATAGCAGTTGTGAGTCCTCGGGTTTGAGCAAGCAATCGCCGTCCTTTTCGCGGCGGATGGAGCCAGCATGGAAAACTGGGTGGCGGTCTTCGTGGTGGTGGCGGCCTGCGCGATCGTGTTCCAGGCGGGAATCTTGATCGCTTTATTTTTCCAAATGCGCCGCACGATGGATCGCGTCGACCAGTTGACCACCGAAATGCAATCGCGGCTCGGACCGATTCTGACGCGTGTGCAATTACTGCTCGATGAAACGCAGCCGAAAATTTCCGAGATGATTTCCGACGCCTCGCACATCGTTTACCTGGCGCGGGGACAAGCGCAAAAAGTGGATCGCGTGATGACCGAAGCGTCGGATCGTTTGCGCGGCCAAGTGGTCCGCGCGGACCGCATTCTGACCGGCGCGCTGGAAGCCGTCGAAGATGCCGGCTCCACTTTCCGCAAAAGCGTTTGGGGACCGATGCACAAAGCGTCCGCGCTGGTGCAGGGAATTAAAGTCGGCCTGGATTTTCTGCGTGCCCGCCGCGGCGTAAGCCCTGCATCCGCTTCCGACGGTACCTCCGAGCAAGAAGAAGAATTGTTCATCTGATCTTGCCCGGGAACGCCGATCTCCCGATCGGCATCTCTTGTTTCTGACTCTTTCTCTTTTTCTAATTCTCAGTGAATCCCGCTGCCAGCTTGAGAACGCGTGCTGCTTCCCATCCTGCGTTTTTTGCTTTAGCCTTTCTCCCCCGCCTATCTTAATCTCAGCGAATCCAGCTACCGCCCAGGACTTTGTCTCCATCATAAAAAACCGCAGCCTGACCCGGAGTAATCGCTCGCTGCGGCGCGTCGAAAATAATTTTTGCGTGCGTGGCGTCGATCGGTTCCACGTGCGCCGGCGCCGGTAAATGTTTGTGACGAATTTTCACGTCGGCGCGAATCGCTTGCGCCGGATTTTCGTGCGCGATCCAATTCACTTCTTCCACTTCGCAAATGGTCGCCCGAAGATCGTCGTCGTCGCCAACAATCACGCGGTTGTTTTCGCGATCCAGCGCGACCACGTAAAGTGGTTTTCCGGTGGCGAAGCCCAGACCTTTGCGCTGCCCAATCGTAAAATTATGCAAACCATCGTGTTTGCCCACCACGCTGCCATCTTCTTTCACGATTTCGCCGCTACCCTGCGGCATCGCAATTCCGGCAGAAAGCGCATAAGCCTGAATAAATTGCACATAGCTGCCGTTGGGCACAAAGCAAAGTTCCATGCTTTCCGGCTTGTCCGCCACCGGAAGGTTCACGCGATGTGCCGCGGCGCGAACTTCGTCCTTGGTGAGTTCGCCGAGCGGAAAATCGCTGCGCGATAGCTGGTCCTGGGAAAGTCCCCAGAGAAAATAAGATTGATCCTTGGAGTCGTCCGCGGCGCGCAACAATTCAAAACGGCCCGTGCCTTCGTTTTTGCGAATGCGCGCGTAGTGGCCGGTAGCCAGCCGCTCCGCGCCGATTTGACGGGCCATGCGCAGCAGGGGTTCAAATTTCACGTCGGTATTGCAGTTGGTGCAGGCGATGGGGGTGCGCCCGGAAAGATATTGGTCCACAAAAGGGCGCACCACGCGCTTTTCAAACTGCTCTTCAAAATTTACAACGTAGTGGGGAAAATTCAGATGCTGCGCCACGCGTTTCGCGTCGTACACATCGTCCAGCGAACAGCAGCGATGCTGCGCGGGACCGTCGCCTTGGAGTTCCGGCAAGCGGCGCTGGTTCCACAATTGCATGGTCAGCCCAACGACGGGGTGGCCTTGCTCCTGAAGGAGTGCGGCGGCGGCGGAAGAGTCCACGCCACCGGACATAGCGACGGCGACAAGACCGGGACGCAAGCCGGTCTGCGCGGGCAGTTCGGCGAATTGGGTTTGCGCGGTCATTGCATCACATTCCATTTTACGCGAGAACCGCGAAATAGTTTGGGTGAGTGGACAGCGGAAAACAGAACGCAGAAGTCCTGGGGGCCCCCGACAAAGGCAAAATCGAAACCAACGGAGATGGTCATGGGTGCGCACTCACTTTGTGTTCGTACGTCGGCGACAGCGCGCGCAGGCGGCTCACCGCTGCGGGAATAATTTCCAGCGCCGCATCGATTTCCGCGGACGTAGTATCGCGGCCCAGGCTGAAGCGCAAACTTGCCCGCGCCTCGCTGGGCGACAGTCCAATGGCGGTAAGCACGTGCGAAGGCTCAACGCTGCCGGAAGAACACGCCGCGCCCGTCGAGCAAGCCAGGCCCTGCAGGTCGAGAGCGATCACCAACGCTTCGCCTTCGATCCCAGGAAGCAGAATGTTCGCAGTATTCGGTGTGCGCGGACCGCCAGCGCCGTTCACTTTGGATTGCGGCACGCGCGCCAGCAAGCCGCGCTCGAGTTGATCGCGAAGGGCGGCGATGCGCGTGGCCTCCTCTTGCAGCGATTGCCGCGCGATGTGCGCAGCCGCGCCGAGGGCCACGATGCCCGCGACATTTTCCGTGCCGGGGCGGGCTCCGCGCTGGTGATGACCGCCGTAAAGCAATTGTTGGACGCGAGTTTTGCTGCGGATGTAAAGCGCACCGATGCCTTTAGGGGCGTAGAGCTTGTGGCCGGAAAGTGAAAGCAGATCGAGTTGCAAAGCGTTGACGTCGAGCGCAATTTTGCCGGCGGATTGGACGGCGTCGCTGTGGAACGTGACATCGGCTTCGACGGCGATGCGGCCGATTTCGGCGAGCGGCTGCACGGTGCCGAGTTCGTTGTTGGCGTGCATGATGGTGATGAGCGCGGTTTCTGGGCGAAGCGCTTTGCGCACGGCGGTTGGATCGACCAGACCGTTGGAGTCGACGGGAAGATAGGTGACGGCAACGCCTTGTTTTTCGAGAGCTTGGCAAGAGTTAAGGACAGCTTCGTGTTCCGTGGTGGTGGTGATGATGTGTGTCGTGCGAGATTGATTTTCAGAGGCAGCTGTCTCTGGAACTGAGGATGGGATACCTCGGTCCGCCTTTCCAGATTGGTTGCCGTGCACAGGCAGGAATGCCTGTGCCACAAAAGACGAAACGGTGCCGAAGATGGCGTGATTGTCGGATTCCGTGCCGCCGCTGGTAAAGACAATTTCTTGAGGTTGTGCGCCGATCAGCGCGGCAAGTTGCTCTCGCGCGGTTTCCACGGCGGCGCGGGCGCGCTGGCCCGGGGTGTGAATGCTGGACGCATTGCCAAAATCGGCCCGCAAGTAGGGAAGCATCGCGTCGAGCACACGTGGGTCGACGGGCGTGGTGGCATTGTGGTCGAGGTAGATGCGATTCATGGGCGACTCATTTGAGGATAGCAAGGAAAGGCCGACGGGAAGAAGTGGTGAAGTAACGAAGTAAGGAGGTAATGAAACTGTGAAGAACCGAGCGAGCGGCGGTGGCGCTGGTTGGCTTTGGGAATGCGTACCCCCCACCCCCCGAAAGAGCAAAAGAGTGTGGAAGTTGTTGAAAACAAGAGGGCGAAATTTTGCAAAGTGTAAAAGAGCGATAGGAGAGTGCACGGATTGTCGGAAGGTCTGGTCAGGAGGGGGCCGCCACCCCGGCAATTTGTAAGGGTATGATTATAAAAGGGTTGGGAAAACAGGGGTTTATAAATTAAAGACGCTGTGGAGCTTATTCGGCATGGGAGAACGTGCGGTGGGGCGAGATGGTTTGGTAGCGCGCTGGATTTTGGGAGGGTACTGGCGCGCATTGCCGGGAGAGCATAACAGGCTATTTACTGAATGTCAATACAATAATAGGGAGTGGCAAAATAGTATTCGAACGAGATGAGACGAACTCTTTTTTTGAAAAATAGTCCGATCGAATAGATCATAATTGGCGCTAAGAAGGAACGGAGGTACGAGATGAGACGAAAGCTGGACTGTGGGGAGGCTAGGGCGAGATTTGGTGAGTTGATTGACAAGGCGTGGACTTGTGGGCCGCAGTGGATTACGGCGGATGGGGGAGAGGCGGTGGTGGTGGTGTCTGCTTCGGAGTGGAGGCGGAAGGTGCGGCGGGACGGGAATTTGGTGGAGTTTTTGGAGAGGTCGCCATTGCGGGGATCGGGGTTGTTGGTGAGGCGGTTGAAGGATGGGCCGAGAGAGTAAAAGGCTGAAATCGAAGAGGCCAATCGGGAGATTCATCCCGCCGAAACCGCAGAATGGAAAACAGTTGGTGTTGCCCGGGGAAAGCAAAGTCAAAATCCCCAGGTGCAAATGCGGCCTCTGGGCCACCCAAAATAAAAATCACACGCAAATTCAGAGGCAAGGTCGCGGGTAAAATTCGGTAACTTCGACATTTGAGTACATGGGAAAAATCGAAGAGGCCAATCGGGAGATTGGCGTGCCCAGGGAAAGCAAATTCAAAATCCCCAGATGCAAATGCGGCCCCTGGGTACTTAAAATCACAATGCGGATCACTTCACAATAAGCAATTCAATTTAGTCGTAATGCGCGGCATGTGGCTGAAATCGAAGAGGCCAATCGGGAGATTCATCCCGCCAAAACCGCGGGATGGAAAACAGTAGGCGTGCCCGGGAAAGCAAAGTCAAAATCCCCAGGTGCAAGTACGGCCCCTGGGGCACCCAGAATCAACTTCACAGGCAAGACCTCACGCAAGATCGCGCGCGAATGTCAGGCCCAATTGCCGGGAATGCGAACGGCCGAATGAACATTGGTACGGTGGCGTACATTCGTTATGGAGCGGAAATACGGTGATTTTGACGGGCGGGGTGGGGGCATACGGGTTAGGATGGGGTTCTCGGCCCGAACAGTCTCAGCCCAAACAGGGGGGTACGGAATGCGCCAGCTGGGGATAAAAGCGGTGGTGTTGGTGAATTTGTGTCTATTTTTTGGAGTGATTTTTGCGGCGGCACAAGATAACAAGGTGATGGGGGAAGTGCAGTTTGACGGTGTGAGCAAGGTGGAAAAGGACTCGGGAGTTTGGGTGGACGGCGGATACGTGGGGTACTTGAAGGAATTAAAGGGCAACAAGAAAGTGATGCTGCTGCCAGGAGAGCATCAGATTTCGGTACGGCAATCGGGATACGACGATTTTACGCAGAAGATTGTTGTGGAGCCGGGGCAGACGCAAATCATTCGCGTGGAGATGCATTTGAGTCCACGAGCGGAGACGCCCACGGTGACGGCAACTTTGAAATTGACGGTGCATCCGGGGCGGGCGGCGGTGTTTCTGGATGGGAAGTACGTTGGACACGCGAGCGAATTTGGCGGCGCGGTGCACTCGATGACGATCGGAGCGGGCAAGCATCGGGTTAAGGTGGAATTGGCCGGCTACCGGACATTTGAAACGGAAGTGAATTTATTGGCGGGACAAAAATCGGAAGTGAAGACGGACCTGATTCGGGGAAGCATCGAGCAGGCAAGCCCGTCGATCAAGCCTCCGCAGTAGTTTCTGTTTGCAGCGCGATGTGGCGCGCAAAAAATCGAATCAATTGGTGGCGAAAGTTAGTCGGCTGCTTTGCTGTTGCGCAGCGCGAGGGTGAGCCATTTTTGCAGAATGGCGAGGAAGTGCGGCTTGACGTCGCGAAAGACGAGGCCGGTGCCGAGGTTCGGCTGGACGTAAATTACCGAGGCTTTGGCTTCGAAGAAATCGTCGTCTTGAAAAACTTTGACGATGACGGGCGTGCCGCGCGGCATGGGCGTGTCTAGCTCCAGATAACAGCCGTAGAGACTGAGTTCTTTTACGCGTGTGGCGACGGCGGCTCCGGAAGTTTCTTGGGTGATTTCAGCGAAAGCGGAAAATCTAAACCTGGGTGCAAAACGTTGTGGTTCGGTCAATGGGCCCGTTTACTTTTGGATTTGCGGCAGGAATGGGTGAGGGGACGATAACACGAAAAGACGAGCAGGGCGGAATTGGGAGCGTCGGGAAGGTTTAATTTGATGGAGTGGAGAGCGGGATGGGAGATTTGGTGAGCCGGGCAGGGCTCGAACCTGCAACCCGCTGATTAAGAGTCAGCTGCTCTACCATTGAGCTACCGGCCCACCGTGATTGAGGAATTTTACATGGGGTGTGGGGAATTGTCGAATGATGGGGCGGCCGGAAGTCTGTCTTGATGGTGGTTGTATGGCGTGATGCAGCGGAAGAAGTTGTGGGACATTGTTTAGTTGCGTGGTGATCTGGCGCAATCGAGATGAGGGTTAGTGGGGACACAGACTGAAGTCTGTGTTACTTGGGGCGGAGGAGTGGCGTGATTCGTCGCGGGAAAGCGGAAGATGGCGAGCGGCTGGCGCGGCTGCGGAATGCGCTGTGGCCGGAGAACTCGGTGGAGGAGCATCGGCGCGAAGTAGATTTGCTGCTGGCGGGGAAGAGCCCGGGGATTATGCCGATGGTGGTTTTTGTTGCGGAAGAAAGCGGAGAGCTGGTGGGATTCGTGGAGGTGGGATTGCGTTCGTGCGCGGATGGATGCGACTTGGCGCGGGCGGTGGGATACGTGGAAGGCTGGTATGTGGAGGCGCAGTGGCGAAGACGCGGCATTGGGGCGGAACTGGTGCGGGCGGCGGAAGAATGGGCGCGCGGGCAGGGATGCGTGGAAATGGCGTCGGACACGCAGATTACCAATGAGATTTCGCAACGAGCGCATGCGGCTTTGGGATTTGAGGTGGCGGAACGCAGCGTGCTTTACCGGAAAAAATTGTAGCGAAGAAATTGCTTTGAGTTGGGGAGGGGACTAAAGTTGCCAGCAAGGCAGTTCCTTTGACGGAGGACATATGAATGAAATGAAGCTGGCAACGGATATTTCCATTCGGAGAGAAGGAAAGATTCGGTTGGGATTGGTAGTGGTGTTTCTTGCGGGATTGTTTGTGGCGCCGATGTTTTTGAGCGTCGCGGCAAATCCGCAGGGCGGCGATGCCTGGGAAGTGGTAAAGGCAGAGTACGGAACGAAAAACCGGCATGTGGATGTGACGCAAATAGTGCAGCGTTTGCTGTGGGAGCGGCAGGATCAAGGCCGGTTTCAGGTAACCAACGACGCGATGGGCGGCGATCCAGCGGTGGGCGCAGACAAAGTTTTGCGGGTATGGGCGCAAAACAGGAGACGCGAACAGCGAGAATTTGACTACAAGGAAGGCGGGTGGCTGGAAACAAATGCGTTCGCAGTGCGAAACGATCGCGGCGATGATGATTGGAATCGTCGACGGGACGATGATGATCGCGGGCGACCGGGCGGGTTGACGATTATTCGCGGGTTTTACGGTGTGCAGGGTCAGATGGCGAACGTGACCGAGATCCTGCGGGGGATGGTTCGCGGCGGAGTGTTGCAAGTGCGCGTGGACAACGGCGCGCTGGGCGGCGATCCGGCGGTGGGACGCGACAAAGTGCTGATCGTGGTTTATTTTGCGCAGGGCCGGGAGCAGGCGACGTGTATTGGCGAGGGAAATACGCTACGAGTGCCGTAGCGCGAAAATCGGCGAAAGAGAATAAAAGGCCCCACATGTCGAAGCGGCGTGTGGGGCTTGTGAATTTCAGGTGCGTGATCTGGGTCAATCGAGATGACTGGGTTCAATCGAGACGAGGGTTACGGGGGACACAGACTGAAGTCTGTGGTACTGGTGTGGCGGGTGGCGCGCGGCGAGTGTTAGAGTGCTGGGATTGTGGAGGGCTTGTGGCTTATCGGGATTTGCGGGAATTTGTGCGGAAGCTGGAAAAAGAAGGGGAGCTGAAGAGGATTTCAGCGGAAGTCGATCCAGTTTTGGAGATTACGGAAATTACGCAGCGAGTGGCGCGCGATGCGAAGCGTGCGGCGAACTCGGTGGGGCCGGCGTTGTTGTTTGAGAGGGTGAAAGGATCGCGCGTGCCGGTGTTGGTGAACACGTTTGGAAGCGTGCGGCGCATGGAGTTGGCGTTTGAAGTGAACGCGCTGGAGGAAGTGGCGGAGCGGATTCGCGGATTCATGGATATGAAATCGCCGCAAGGATTATTCGACAAGATCAAAATGTTGCCGAAATTGGCGGAGCTGGGATCGTTTTTTCCGAAGAGCGTTAAGGATGGAGATTGCAAGGAAGTGATCCGGCGCGGCGCGGAAGTAAATTTGTTGGAGCTGCCGATTTTGAAATGCTGGCCGCAGGATGGCGGACGATTTATTACGTTTCCGCTGGTGTTCACGCGGAATCCAGAAAAGGGGAAGCGGAACGTGGGAATGTACCGGATGCAAGTGTACGACGAGCGAACGACGGGGATGCATTGGCAGACGCAGAAGCACGGAGCGGAACATTTTCGGCGGGCGCGGGCGGCGAATCCGGAAGGGCGGATTGCGGTGTCGGTGGCGATTGGGGCGGATCCGGCGACGGCGCTGGCCGGGATGCTGCCGATTCCTCCGGATCTGGATGAGATGATGTTCGCGGGATTTTTGCGGCGCGAACCGGTGGAAATGGTGAAGTGCGAGACGAACGATTTGGAAGTGCCGGCGAACGCGGAAATTGTGCTGGAAGGATATGTGAACTTGAATGAGATGCGGACGGAAGGTCCGTTTGGGGATCACACGGGATTTTATTCGCTGGAGGGGGAGTATCCGGTTTTTCATGTGGAGTGCGTGACGCATCGGAAAGAGCCGATCTATTTGACGACGGTGGTGGGGCCGCCTCCGCAGGAAGATTTTTATATGGGATATGCGGTGGAGCGAGTGTTTTTGCCGGTGATGAAAATGCAGTATCCGGAAATTGTGGATGTGGCGATGCCGGCGGAAGGAATTTTTCACAATTTGATGATTGTGGCGATTCAAAAGTCTTACCCGGGGCACGCGCGGAAAATTATGAATGCGATTTGGTCGCTGGGGCAGGCGATGTTCACGAAAGTGATTGTGGTGGTGGATCACGACGTGGATGTGCACAACTATGGGGAAGTGGTGTGGAAGGCGTTGTGCGCGATCGATCCGCAGCGGGATGTGCAGTTTTCGTTCGGTCCGGCGGATACGTTGGATCATGCGACGCCGCTGCAGGATTATGGGTCGAAGATGGGAGTGGATGCGACGAGGAAGTGGGCGTCGGAGGGATTTACGCGGCCGTGGCCGGATGAGATTTTGATGGACGAGAAGACGAAGAGCCGGGTGGCTGGGATGTGGAAGGGATTGGGGTTGTAGAGGTTGATTGCGAAGCGCGGAGAGAGTGGGTTGACCTCAAAGGATAACCGTCCTGCGGGACAGGTGGATATCTGGGTAAAAACGCAATATGTGGTGGTACTAAGAGAAGCACTACGCGACTAATAGAATAGCCTGCCTACAATACCCGAAGATTGCCTACAACAACCCCTACACATAGGACAACTGCGGTACAGAATCCCTTGACGCTCGGAGCTTGTGAATGTCATAACGCTAGACACGGGAACCTCCCACGGGTGGCAGATTTAGTGGGTGGAACCAAAACTCGAAGTGCGGTCGGAAATTACAGACGTAAATAGGGGCAGCGTTCCTCGTGAGTGAATCTCGTGAAGTGATGAATGTGCGCCAGGCGTCGCAGTATCTGGGGATATCCGCAGATACCCTGTACCGTTACATCACCGAAGGCGAGATTCCCGCGTTCAAATTAGGAAATCGATGGAAACTGCGTAAGACCATTCTGGACCGATGGATGGAACGCAAAATGAGCCAGGCACGCTTAGGCGGGCAGGCACAGGCGAGACGCAGACAAGCGAGTGTGAGTAAGTAAGCAGGGCGAGCAAGTGGAACGCGAGTAAGCAGGGAAAGAGGCCGCAATATGGGGTTACTCGGCGGTAAGAGCAAGCAGCTGGTTGGACTGGATATCGGCTCAAGCTCGATCAAAGCGGTGGAGCTGAAGGCGACGAAGGCCGGCTATGAGCTGGTGAGTTTTGGGATAGAGCCGCTGGCGCAGGACACAGTGGTGGACGGAGCGATTATGGATGCTCCGCAAGTGGCCAATGCGATCAGCAAAATTTTCGATGCGCAGAAGGTGAAGACGAAGAATGTGGCGACGTCGGTTTCGGGCCACTCGGTAATTGTGAAGCGGGTGCCGTTGCCGCTGATGACCGAAGAAGAGCTATATGACCGGATTCCTTCGGAAGCGAGCCAGCATATTCCGTTCGATATCGCGGACGTGAACTTGAGCTATCAGCTGCTGGAGTCGATGGACGCGCAGATGGACGTGCTGCTGGTGGCGGTGAAGAAAGACAAAATTTTGAACCACACCAACGTATTGGCGCAGGCGGGAAAGACGCCAGTGGTGGTGGACATCGATGCTTTCGGCTTGCAGAACTGCTTTGAAGTGAATTACGAGCCGGACGCAGGGCAAACGGTGGCGCTGCTGAATATCGGCGCGAGCGTGATGAATATCAATATTGTGCGCAGCGGAGTGCCGCTGTTTACGCGCGACGTGAGCGTGGGCGGGAATCAGTATACGGATGCGCTGCAAAAAGAATTGGACTTGAGCTACGAGGACGCGGAGCGCCTGAAGATGGGCGAGACGCTGCCCAGCGTCACCGACGAGCAGAAGCAGCAGATTTTGCGGAGCGTGTCGGACATTTTGACGCTGGAAATTCAGAAGACTTTCGATTTCTTCCGAGCAACGGCGAGCGGCGAAAACATCCAGCGAATTATCGTGGCCGGGGGAACGGCGAGGGTGCCGGGTCTGGTAGATCTGCTGCGCGAAGAGTTTGCGATGCCCGTGGAAGAACTGAATCCGTTTCGAAGAGTACTCGTAAATCCCAGCCGGCATAGCGACGACCAGATACGCGATATGGCTCCGCGGCTGGCGATTGCGGTGGGCCTGGCATTGAGGAGCTTCGACTAACCATGATTCGCATAAATCTTCTTGGACAAGATCGACCTAAGACGTCCCGCCGACCGGTGGACAGCGGAGCGGCAATGCCGGTGGTGTTCGTGGGACTGGGGCTGGCGATTGGAGTCGCAGCGTTGTTTCTGCTGTATCTATCGTGGCAGAAGCAGCTGAACGATGAAAATCAGCAGATTAAGAGACTGCAAGCGCAGAAGACGGACCTGGAACAGATTAAGGTGCAGGTCGAAGCGTTTGAGAAGCAGAAAGAAATTTTGCAGCAGCGGGTAGGCACCATCGAGCAATTGCAGAAGGATCGCAAGAGCGGCGAAGAATTGCTGGACGAAGTGGCCAGCACGGTGGCGCGGACCGAGAATTTGTGGCTGACGTCGATGACTCGCAAGGGCAGCACGCTGGCGATCGACGGATCCTCGGCTTCGATCAATGCGGTGGCGAACTTTATCACGGCGCTGAAACGTTCTGGATATTTCGACAAAGTGGAGATACAGGAGTCGAAGCAGGACGACAAGGGCGGGGCAGTGCAGACATTTTTGTTCAAGATTTCAGCAGACATCCTGGCGACGCCGGCAGGACAACCTGCTCAAGCCAAGCCTGCAAACGCTCCGGGGACACCGGCGGCAGCAGCGGCGAAGAAAGGGTAGGGGAGCGCCATGGCCAATCCATTTCGCGATATGTCGGTGATCATGCAGGGGTTGCTGGCTTTGGCGATAACCGTCGTGCTGGTGGTAGTCGGAGTGTACACGCCGATTTCGCCGGTAGCGCAGGAACGCGACGAGGTCGACAAGGCGGTTCGGCAGCGGGGACAGTTGAACCAGGAAGTGCAGCAACTGCAGGTTTATAAGCAGCGCTACGGAGAATTGAAGTCGTCGATGGATTCGCTGTCGAAACAGCTGGATACGTTGAAGACCATCGTGCCGGAAGAAAAAGAGACGGATGAATTTATCCGGTTGGTGCAAGGCGCGGCTAGCGCGTCGAACATACAGATTCGGCGGTTGACGGCGCAGGCGATTGTGTCGAAGCAATATCACTACGAGATGCCGTTTGAGATTCAGGCGGACGGACCGTACTTCAGCATGCTGGACTTTTTCGGGCGGCTGAGCCGGTTGTCTCGAATCATCAATGTGGGCGATCTGGATTTTGAGGATCCTTCGACGAGCAAAGGCGCGAAGTATGTGCTGCGACCGGGGACAACGGTTTCGGCGGTATTTGTGGCGACGACGTTCTTTACCAAGCCGGCGGACACGATTGGCACTCCTGCGAAGGGGGCGGCGGGCGCTAAGCCTGCTGGTCAACGATGAACGGGAATGAGCGAACTATGAGTGCAGCGAAGACTCTGGTAATTGCGCTGTTGCTAGCGGTGGCGAGTCAGGGCGTGCAGGCGCAGACCAAGCCCACGACGGCGACCGATGCGAAATCGACACCAACTGCGGCCGCGAAGACAACTCCAGCAGCGCCGAAAGCGGCTGCGCCAACTGCGAAGAGCGTGGCGACGAATGCCGCGGCGAAGACGCCCGCGAGTGCTCCGAAAACCGCAGCGGCGTCGCAAAGCGCGCCTGCAATGACCGTGAAGCCGCAGGCGGCGAAGACTCCCAAGACGACGAAGCCGGCTGCAACACCTGCGGCAAAACCGGCGGCGAAGACAGATGCGAAGCCGGCAGTGAAGAAGGCGCCCAAACCGCCAGTAGAAGGCGCACAGGCACCGGCGGAGGGCGAAGCCAAGGTGTCGAGACGCGATCCTTTTGAGTCTTTGGTAAGCCGGCAACAAGCGGCGGCAGCGGCTCAGAAGAGCCTGCCTCCGGGCAAAGCAGGGCTACAAGTTTCGACGTTGCGGCTGGACGGAATTGTGCAGGCGCCAAACGGGATGATTGCGGTGGTATCCAATCCTCAGGCGCGAACGTATTTTCTCCGCGAGGGCGATCAGCTTTACGACGGCCGAGTGGAAAAGATTGCCATGGATGGCGTGGCATTCCATGAAATTGGCAAGGATGCGTTCGGCAAACCAGTTGAACGCCAAGTGAACAAGAAAATTTACTCCAGTGCAGGAGAACAGCAATGAAGACGAACCGGCCGGCCTTTCGAATTGGCTGCCTGATACTCGCAAGCGCGGCTCTAACCATGAGTCCGGTGTTTGCCCAGACGCAGGAGCCCTCCGGCGCGACAGCGACGGCATCGGTCATCTCCAGCGTGGCGATCATGCAGGCACCGCAACATGCGAGCGTGCGTGTGGAAGGGGAAGGGCCGCTGGCGGCACGCGCGGTGCGGATGCAGAATCCGGACCGTCTGGTGCTGGACTTTAGCGGGACGCGTCTAGCGGTGCAAAAGACGAATATCCCTGGGGTGTCGGCTCCAGTGCGAGGAGTACGTCTGGGGCAGTTCCGCCCGGATGTGGCGCGCGTGGTGATCGACCTAACTGAAGCGACTCCATATCAGATTTCGAAAGATGGCGCGACGCTGGTGATTGCGTTCGAGTCGATGCCGGAATCGGCAGCGGGATTGTCGGCTTATAACTCGGCGGCAGTTTCTGCGGAAGCGGCGAAAGCGCGAGTGGGATTCAGCTACGATGTGGCGGGACCGCGCAACTCGACGCGCACGACAAAGGTATTGCCGGTAAAAGCTCCTGGTTTCGCGCTGCCTGGCGAACTGACCCAGCCCTCAGTCGTTTTGGCATCGTTTGGCGAAAAGAAAACGCCGTCGGCACCAGCCCAGCAGGCAGCGCAACAAGCGGCGCAGCAGGCAGGGAGCGCTGCGGCGACGGTGGCGACATCCTCGCAGCAGGCATCTCCGACACCGCGCCCGAGCGGTCAATACACGGGCGAACCGATTTCGGTGAACCTGAAGGACGTGGATCTGCGGGACTTCTTTCGTTTGATTCACGAGATTAGCGGACTGAACGTGGTGCTTGATCCAGCGGTAAAAGGAACCTTGACGATTGTGCTGGATGAAGTGCCGTGGGATCAGGCTCTGGACATCGTGCTGCAAAACAACGGATTGGACAAGCAACTGAATGGGAACGTGCTGCGGATCGCGACGCACGAGACCTTGAAGAAGGAAGCGGAAACGACGCGGGACCTGGAAAAGGCGCAGTCAGAAGCGATTGCACCGGTGACGGTGACGCGCGTTCTGAGCTATGCAAAAGCCGCGACGATGACGGCTACGCTGAAGAAGTTTTTGACGGCGAGAGGCGACATCCTTGCGGACGATCGTTCGAATCAATTGATCATCCGGGATATTCCGGCGGTGATACCGACGATCGACAATTTGATTCGGCAATTGGATCGGAGATCGCAGCAGGTGGAGATTGAAGCGCGAGTGGTTTCAGCGTCACGGGCTTTTGCTCAGGACATTGGAACGCAACTGGGCTTTGCAGGGACGACGACCGGAGGACGGTCTTTGTTCTCGGGTGATCCAGCGGTTGGCGGCAGCGGCGTGAGCACCGGTACAGGTATTCCGGCGGCGCCGATTAGCATCGGTACTGGGCAAACCAGTGGAAACGGTGTGACCAGCGGGTTACCGTTGAACACTAACTTCCCGGCGGGAGTTCCGACCAGCGGTTTTGGATTCTCACACCGGTCGCCGAACTTCGCGATTGACTTCTTCATCACCGCAGCCGAGAGCAAGGGAGTTGGAAAATTGCTTTCGAAGCCGCGGGTGGTGACGCAGAACAACGAAAAAGCGACGGTCAAGCAAGGTGTGAAGGTACCTATCCAGACGACGATCAACAACACGGTTTCGGTGCAATACATCGATGCGGTGCTGAAGCTGGAAGTGACTCCGCAGATTACCGCCGACGGCAATGTTTACATGGATGTGCTGGTGGAAAACACGCAGATCGATCAAGGTATTCCGCGAGTGCAGGGAATTCCAGCGTTGGATACGGAATCGTCGGAAACCAAGGTGACGGTGGCGGATGGTGGAACGATTGTCATTGGCGGCATCATCATCTCTCAGCAGAACACGAACATCACCGAGGTTCCTATAGTGGGCAGCCTGCCAATCATCGGCAATCTGTTCAAGCGGACGAACATCAACATTACGTCTTCGGAATTGTTGTTCTTCCTGACGCCCAGAATTATCCCTGGGTAAGGCAGGTAGAGAGTCCGAGAGACATTTCGACAAAAAACTTAGTTCATTAAGGATGAAATCGAGGAGACTACGGTCTCCTCGATTTATTTATGAAGATGGATTTTCTGGGAAGACGGCGGCAACTTGCGGCGCGGATGGACGGCGCAAATCTCGATTGCCTGTTGGTGACGCATCCGGCGAACTGGTATTACCTGACGGGGTTTACGGGCGAGTCCGGGTCACTGGTGGTTTCGCGAGGGCGCGCGACGCTGGTTACGGATGGACGGTTTACGGCGCAGGCGAAAGAAGAAACGTCCGGAGTGCGGATCGTTCCGCAGAAGGAGAACTTGGCCCAGGAAGTTGGCAAGGTCTTGCGGGCAGGCCGGGCCAAGGCGGTTGGATTCGACCAGAGTCAGGTGACGGTTGGGCAATTTTCGCTATTCAAAAAGGCTGCAGGACCACGGATGCGGTGGGTGGCGACTGCAGGGCAAGTGGAGGCACTGCGGGAGCGGAAAGAGGCTGCTGAGCTGGCAGAGATGAGATCGGCGGCCATCCTGGCTGGGGAAGTATTAGAAGGGGCGCTGGCGCTGCTAAAGCCGGGGGTTCGGGAACTGGAGGTGGCGGCGGAGATTGAATATCAGATGAGGAAGCGGGGAGCATCGGGGCCGGCGTTCGAGACGATTGTGGCCTTTGGGGAACGGGCGGCGCATCCGCACGCGCGGCCAACGGGCCGTCGACTGGGGAAAAATGAGTTTGTGGTGCTAGACCTGGGTGCTATACTCGCGCACTATTGTAGCGACATAACGCGCACGGTGTTTGTGGGCCGGGCGTCGGGACGTTACCGCCGGTGGTATAAGGCGGTGTTAGAGGCGCAGTGCGCCGCGATTGCGGCGGTGAAGGTAGGAGTTACCTGCGGCGAAGTGGACGCGGCGGCAAGGCAGGTTCTGGCGGGCTACGGCCTGGCGGAACAGTTCGTACACAGTACAGGGCACGGGCTGGGGCTGGAAGTGCACGAGGATCCCCGAATCGCCCGAGGACAGAAAAGAAAGCTTTTGGCAGGGAATGCAGTCACCATCGAGCCGGGGATTTATGTGCCGGGGGTAGGTGGAATTCGAATTGAAGACGATGTTGTGGTGCACGAAGATCGAACGGAAGTTTTGACCCGCATACCGCGGGATCT
This sequence comes from Candidatus Acidiferrum sp., assembly GCA_036495905.1. Lineage (GTDB taxonomy): Bacteria > Acidobacteriota > Terriglobia > Acidiferrales > UBA7541 > Acidiferrum. The sequence continues at coordinate 5,667 of DASXMB010000007.1, read as the reverse complement.
CAGAGAGATTTAAAAAACAGGCATGAAACGTAAAAAGCCCTCCAAACCAGCAAAAGGTTCCGCGTTCGCCAATCCAGAAATCCAGCAAATCGAGCAGCTCTTGCATTTTATGAGCGAGCACAAGCTGGAAGAGTTTGAGTATTCGCGGGGAGATTTGAAGATACGACTGAAGAAGCCGTCGGCGGGGATGGGGCTGGCAGTCTCGCGTGGGCCGAGCACGCCGGAGATTGTTGGGCACGCGGGTGAAGCGGCGGGCGCGAAGGCTACTCCGGCTCCGGAAGCGGCGCTGGCGAGTGTTACGAAGCCGGCGGAGGATCTCCACGTGATCAAGTCTCCGATTGTGGGGACGTATTATGGAGCGCCGAGCCCGGGGGCAGAGCCGTTCGTTAAGGTGGGCGGATTTGTGGACGCGGGAAAGACGCTGTGCATCGTGGAAGCGATGAAGTTGATGAACGAAATCGAGTCCGATATGAGCGGCGAAGTGGTTCGCATCTACCTTGAAAACGGGCAGCCGGTGGAGTACGGCCAGGCGCTGTTTGCCATCCGCCCGGGTCGGCAGAAGTAGCCGTCGCGCATGTTCCAGAAAATCCTAGTTGCCAATCGTGGGGAAATCGCCCTGCGGGTCATCTGCGCCTGCAAGGAACTGGGGATTTCCACGGTAGCAGTGTATTCGGAGGCGGACCGCAATTCGTTGCACGTGCGGTTTGCGGACGAGGCGGTGTGTATTGGTCCGCCGCGCAGCAGTGAAAGTTACCTGAATATTCCGCAAGTGATCAGCGCCGCGGAAATTACGAATGTGGACGCGATTCATCCAGGATACGGATTTCTATCGGAGAATGCGAACTTCGCGAAGGTTTGCGAGGCTTCGGAGATTACGTTTATCGGGCCGACGGCGGAAGTTATCGAAATGATGGGTGAGAAGGACCGCGCGCGGCGGGAAGTGAAGGCGGCGGGGCTGCCGACGATTCCGGGCAGCGATGGGATTGTAGAAGGCGAAGAGCAGCTGGCGAAGGAAGCGGCGAAAATTGGGTTTCCGTTGATTTTGAAGGCGTCTGCGGGCGGCGGCGGGCGCGGTATGCGGATTGTGCGCAAGCAAGAAGATCTGCTCGTGGCTTATCAATCGGCGCGGAGCGAGGCGCAGCAGGCGTTTGGGACACCGGATGTTTATGCGGAGCGATTCTTGGAGCATCCGCGGCACATTGAGTTTCAAGTGCTGGGGGATCAGTACGGCAAAGTGATTCATCTGGGCGAGCGGGAATGCAGTATCCAGCGGCGTCACCAGAAATTGGTGGAAGAGTCGCCATCGCCGGTGATGGATCCAAAGCGGCGCAAGGATTTGGGAACGAAAGTAATTCGAGCGCTGGAAAAAATTGGGTATACCAACGCGGGGACGGTTGAGTTTTTGATGGATCAGGACGGCTCGATTTATTTTATCGAGATGAATACACGGATTCAGGTGGAGCATCCGGTGACAGAGCTGATCACCGGCGTGGATTTGATCAAAGCGCAGATCCGGATTGCGGCGGGCGAACGGCTGGACGAAGCGGTCGGCGAGATGCATTTTTCGGGGCACGCGATTGAGTGCCGGATTAACGCGGAAGATCCGGTGACGTTTGTGCCGTCAGCAGGACGGATTACGACTTTTCAGGCGCCGGGCGGGACAGGCGTGCGGGTGGACTCGGCGGCGCACGCGGATGCGGTGATTCCTCCTTACTACGATTCAATGATTGCGAAGCTGATTGTGAAAGGGCGGGACCGCGCCGAAGCGATTGGGCGGATGAAACGGGCGCTGGAAATGTTTGTGATTGAAGGGATCAAGACTTCGATTCCGCTGCACCGGAGGATTTTTGCGGATCCGGATTTTGCAGCGGGGCGATTTGACACGCACTTCATCGAGAGATTGCTGGATACGGGCGGGAAATAGGCTGCGATGCGGCTTGTCCTCCCGCGACTGTATGTGATATTAGACTCCTCGTTGCTGACCACTCCCGTACAAGACTGCGCGCAAGATCTGGCTGCGGCCGGAGTGCGTTTGCTGCAATACCGAAACAAAACGGGGAGTGTGCGGACGGCCTTGGCGGATTGCCGCGAACTGGTGGCGGCGATGAAGCCACTGAAGGTTTCCGTGGTGATGAATGATCGAGCGGATCTGGCGGCGCTTTGCGATGCGGATGGAGTGCATGTTGGGCAGGACGATTTGAGTGTCGAGCAGGTGCGGGGGATTGTGGGCAAGCAAAAGTGGGTGGGAGTGTCGACGCATAACCTGGAGCAAATTCGGACGGCTGCGGAGACTTCCGCGGACTATATTGCGGTGGGGCCGATTTTCGGGACGACGTCGAAAATGAATCCCGATCCGGTGGTTGGGCTGGAGTTGATCCGAGAGGCGCGGCGGTTGACGGATAAGCCGATTGTGGCGATTGGCGGGATTACTCTGGAGCGAGCGGCTTCTATTATTGAGGCAGGGGCGAATTGCGTGGCGGTGATCAGCGATATTTTGCGCGCGGAGCAGCCGGGCAAGCGTGCGGCGGAATATGTTGCGTTGCTGGGCGCGGCAGGGCGTTCGGCGAAGGTTTGAGGATGCGGACGAATGGCTGACACGGCACAGACGATTTCTCGGCAGGGGAATGACGGCGGGTTTGTGCGCGCCATTGGTCTTTTTGACGGGACGATGATTGTGGTCGGGTCGATGATCGGGTCTGGAATTTTTATTGTTGCGGCGGACATTACGCGGCAGACAGGCTCGGGCGGCGGGCTGCTGCTGACCTGGATCGTTACGGGGCTGCTTACAGTTTCGGCGGCGCTGTCTTATGGGGAGTTGGCGGCGCTTTTCCCGCACGCCGGCGGACAGTACGTTTATTTGCGGGAGGCGTATTCGCCGCTTTGGGGATTTTTGTATGGCTGGACGCTGTTTTTGGTGATTCAGACGGGAACGATTGCGGCGGTGGCGGTAGGGTTTGCGCGATTTTTCGGCGTGCTTTTTCCAGCGATTTCGCCGACTGCCTGGATTGTTCCGCCGATTGCGCTGGGATCGAAATTCGCGATTAGCCTTTCGATGCAGCAACTGGTGGGAATTCTGCTGGTCATTTTGCTGACGTTCTTGAACACGCTGGGAGTGCGGCTGGGGAAGCTGATTCAGAATGTGTTTACGAGCGCGAAGACGCTGGCTTTGATCGGGCTAATTTTTCTGGGAATTTTTGTGGGCAGGAATTCGGCGGCTATCTCCGATAATTTTTCACATTTGTGGGCAATTCGCGGCGCGGTGCCGATCGAGCCGGGGGCGAATTTTCTTCGAGGTTTGGTGCCGACGGTGACGGCGGCGAGCGGGGCGTTTGGATTATTTGTGGCACTCGGCGTGGCGCAAGTGGGGTCGTTATTCTCGGCGGATGCGTGGAACAACATTGGCTTCACAGCGGCGGAAGTAAAGAATCCGAAGCGGGATGTGGCGCTGTCCATGGCGTTTGGCACGCTGATCGTGATTACCCTGTACTGTCTGGCTAATCTGGCTTATTTGTTCGTGCTACCGCTGGCGCATATTCAGAATGCACCGGACGATCGGGTGGCCAGCGCGGCGCTGGGAGCCATTTTTGGTCCGGCGGGCGCGGCGATTATGGCGGTGGCGATTATTATTTCGACTTTCGGCTGCAACAACGGATTGATTCTGGCTGGGGCGCGAGTTTATTACGCGATGGCGAAGGATGGATTGTTTTTCCGGTCGACCGGGAAACTGAACAAAAAAGGAGTTCCTGCTAGCGCACTGGTGTTGCAAGGAATTTGGATTGTGGTGCTGGTGTTGTTGCGAACACGGAAAGTCGGCCCGGCTGGGGAAGTTACTTACGGAAATCTTTACAACGACTTGCTAAATTATGTGGTGTTCGCGGTGCTGCTGTTTTATTCACTGACGATTGCGGGGATTTTTGTGCTGCGCCGCAAGCGGCCAGACGCGGAGCGTCCGTACAAGGCGTTTGCGTATCCGTTTGTGCCGCTGCTTTACACTATGGCGGCAGTGGCGATTATGGTGGTTTTGTTGCTGTATCAGACGCAGACGGCTGGTGGCGGACTGGTGATTGTGCTGCTGGGCGTGCCGGTTTACCTGCTGTGGAGTAAGCGCGCGGGACGTACTATTAGTACAGATTAAGTAATTTTTTCGTAGGGCGTAGCGCGTTGCGCCGCTACAATGCTTGTCACGCGATCGCAAGCCAAGCAGTAAGAGCCGGGAGCACGCTGCTAAGGAGGAGTTTGCATGGGCAACTCGCTGTTCGCCACAAAACCGCTGGATGCGTTGATGAAGGAAGCAGGTGCGAGCGAAGAGCATGGATTGAAGCGGGCGCTAGGGCCGGTCAATCTAATCACCCTCGGCATCGGAGCTATTATTGGCGCCGGCATTTTTGTGATGACGGGGTCGGCCGCGGCGATGTATGCGGGGCCAGCCATCATGTTGTCCTATGTACTGGCCGGAATTGGATGCGTGTTCGCCGGCCTGTGCTATGCGGAGTTTGCCTCACTGATCCCGATTGCGGGATCTGCCTACACCTATGGATATGCCACGCTAGGGGAAATAGTAGCGTGGATCATCGGCTGGGACTTGATTTTGGAGTACGCGTTTGGCGCGGCGACGGTGGCGAGCGGATGGAGCAGCACGCTGGTAGCGTTCCTGCAGGATTACGGCATTAGTTTGCCGCCGCAATGGTGCGACGTGCCGGGGGCGCTCTGGGTGCAGTTCGACGGAAGATGGGCACCGTTGACGTCACTGAACCTGACAGCCCAGCAATTGGTAGGTCTGCCACAAGTGACGACCAAATTTAACCTGGTAGCGTTTCTGGCGATTCTGGCGGTAACGACGATTTTGATTATTGGTATCAAGGAATCGGCGAACTTCAATACAGGCATCGTCTTTCTGAAGCTCATTGCGGTCGTTACGTTTATCGCCGTGGCTATTCCGTACGTGATGCATCACGCCGACATTGCCCGTGCGAACTGGAAAGAGTTCATACCGCCCAATACGGGAGCTTTTGGGTCGTTTGGGTGGTCGGGTATTTTGCGAGGAGCGGGAGTCGTATTCTTCGCATATATCGGATTTGATGCTGTTTCGACAGCCGCGCAGGAAGCCAAGAATCCGCAGCGCGATATGCCCATTGGGATTTTAGGGTCGCTGGTTATCTGCACGATTCTGTACTTGCTAGTCTCCGGGTTGCTTACGGCGACGGTGCACTATTCGCGGTTGAACATTGGGGCTCCGGTGTCGTTGGCGATTCGCGAGACTGGAGTACGGTGGGGAAGCTACGTGGTAAATGCCGGAGCACTGGCCGGGCTGAGCACCGTGATGCTGGTGATGATGCTGGGGCAATCGCGGGTGTTCTACTCAATGGCGAACGACGGGTTACTGTGGAAATGGGCGGGAGAGATTCATCCGCGGTTCCGCACTCCCTACAAGTCCACGGCGATTGTTGGGCTGTGCGTCGCATTTGTTGGAGCGCTCGTGCCGCTGGGAACTTTGGGCGAGATGGTGAGTATTGGCACGCTGCTAGCGTTTGTGATCGTGTGCGCTGGGGTTTGGATTATGCGCGTGCGTCGGCCCGAACTGAAAAGACCGTTCAAGACGCCGTGGGTACCCTTTGTACCTATTATGGGGATACTCATTTCGCTTGCCCTAATGCTGGGATTGAAGGG
>DASXMB010000006.1:0-7231 GCA_036495905.1 Candidatus Acidiferrum sp. | reverse complement strand
CTGCCCGGCTACTCGACGTTCATCACCGAAACGAAAGCTTCGCTGATTGCGCCGGATGCGGCGCTGATCGCCGTGGATGCACACGTCGGCGCGCAGGTCACTACCGAAAAAGTTTGGGACTACTGCATGGAGTACGACATTCCGCGCGCGTTTGTGCTGACCTGGATGGACCGCGAGCTTTCGAGCTTCGAGCGCTCCATGGAATCGCTGGAGCAGGTGTTTGGGCGCAACGTGGTCGCGCTGCAGTTGCCAATCGGCACCGAGCGTGGATTCCGCGGCGTCGTGGATCTCGTGGCCATGAAGGCGCACATCTATAAGCCGGATGGCGATGGGAAGCCGTCCATCGAGGAAATTCCAGCGGCGCTGGCGGATGAAGCGAGAGAGGCTCACGAGAAATTGGTGGAAATGGTGGCGGAAGGCGACGACGAATTGATGGAGGAGTTTTTTCGCGAGGGTACGATTCCGATTGCGGATTTGATTCCGGGCGTTCGCAAGGCGATCGTTGCGGAGAAGATTTTTCCGGTGTTGATGGTTTCCGCCTTACGCAATGTCGGAACGGCCAGCCTGCTGACATTTATGGCGGATGCGTTTCCCCATCCGGATGAGCACGCCGAGATGGGTTACACGGAGCCGAATGGGAAAGGTCAGCGCGTGGAGCGGAAGTACGACGACGCGCAGCCGCTTTCAATTTTTGTGTTCAAGACGCTCGCGGATCCGTTCGCGGGCCGTATCAACTATTTCAAAGTAAAGAGCGGCGTTCTGAAAAACGATGCCACGCTGACAAACTATAACCGAGGCACGCTGGAACGTTTTCAGCATACTCAGGTTGTACAGGGAAAGCAGCTCACGGAAATCGCCGAGCTGCACGCAGGAGACATAGGCGCGATTGCGAAGTTGAAAGACGCCACCACCGGCGACACGTTGGGCGACAAGACGGCGTCGATTTTTTACAACCCGGCGCAGCTGCCGGAGCCTTCGATCACCTTTGCGATTGAACCGAAGACGCGTGCCGATGAAGACAAAATCGGCGTCTCAATCCACAAAATTATCGAGGAAGATCCGGCGCTTCGTTTTATGCGCGATCCGCAGACCAAGGAGTTCTTGCTTGCGGGATCCGGGCAGCAGCACATCGAAGTGGTTGTCGCGAAGCTGCATAAGCGCTATCACGTCGATCTGACGCTGAAGCCGCCGAAGGTGCCTTACCGCGAAACGATTCGCGGCAAAGCCGATGCCGAGGGCAAGCACAAGAAGCAGTCCGGCGGCCACGGGCAGTTCGGCGTGTGCCGCATCAAGATGGAGCCGATCGAGCGCGGCAAAGGCGTCGAATTTGTCGACGACGTTTTTGGAGGCGCGATTCCGCGAAACTGGATTCCGTCGGTGGAGAAAGGGATTCGCGATGCAGCGGCGCGCGGCTATCTCGCCGGCTTTCCCGTAGTTGACTTCCGCGCCGTGCTTTACGACGGCAAGTATCACGACGTGGATTCCTCGGACATGGCGTTCAAAATTGCAGGTTCGCTGGCGTTCAAGGAAGCCATGAAGATGGCCAAGCCCGCGCTGCTGGAGCCGGTGATGCACGTCGAGGTTTATGCGCCAGATCAGTATTCAGGCGACCTAATGGGCGATCTTAGTTCGAGGCGCGGCCGCATCGCCGGAAGCGAAGCGCGCGGGCACAACGTCGTCATCAAGGCCCAGGTGCCATTTTCAGAGATGCTGAGTTATGCGAACGACCTCATCTCGAAAACGCAAGGGCGCGCGACGTATTCCATGGAGTTTTCGCACTACGACTACGTGCCAAACGAACTAGCACAAAAAGTCATCGACGCGCACAAACCAGCCCACGGCGAGACGGAAGAAGAAGTGTAAAGCCGTCCCTTGTTCGTTCGCATTGGACGGCGATTTGCTCTGTTTCCAGGCCGATGCGCGGAGGAAAGTGTGATTTGCAACCGAAAGTGGAAGAAGCGCATTGCGCTTTGGATGGCAAGCGTACTGGTTCTCGCGGTGTTTTTGGCGCGCTTGGCCTGCGCGCAAACACCACAATCCGGCCAAGAACAGAAAATCTCCGAAGGCAAATACGCTCGGCTCAAAGACAATTTAAGGGTAGCAGGCAGCGAACAGAGTTGGATTCTGTGGCGCCGCTCCGGTGGATACGAGGTCGAGGACCACTTTCAGTCGCAAGGCGACCCAGCGGATCAGCTACTATCGCAACTGCGAGGAAGTAAGCTGAGTCCCGAACTGCGAAAAGAGCTGGAGTCGAGTGCAACTGGAACGGACATCGTCGTCCACTATAGTTTGAACTGGGAGCCGCAGACCCTCACTGTTCAAGGTAAGAAACTCCTCGATGGCTCGGCCGTCGAGATGGTGAAGTGCGTAGTCGATGCGAAGGATGTTCGATGCAGAGGCAGAGATCAGCGCGCAAAACTGCACATCCAGGAATCCGATGAGTTTTTCTACGCCTTTCCGTTCCCCATGCTGTTGAGTGCCTGGTTTACCAGATCCGCAGCCGCAACGACAGAGACATCGCCGAAAAAGTTGGCGGTACTCGATGCGCTCGTTGAATCCGGAAACAAGCTGGACCTCGCGCGGGCGGAGCGCAATATCCAAATTGCAGGAGACGAGACTCTGACGATCGGTGATCATCAGTTCCTGGCGCACAAAGCGAAGATCACACTCACCTATCACGAGAGAAGACCACTGCAATTGACCGTCTGGTTTGGTCAGCCTGGAATTGTTTATGCTCTGGAGGGCGGAGGACCAAGCGGAGAGCGGATGGCCTTGGTGGAATACAAGAAGTATTCCGATTTCTAGCTAGAGTCTTGCCTGATCAAGCCTGGCGACGCCAAATTGGTGCTTGCCGATATAAGATGAGGGGCCAAAATGGTACCCTCATGAAAAAGAAGCCAGCTTCAAAGCACGCTGCGCAGAAACTCGGGCCGCAAACAACCGCGATCCACGGAGGCGAGCCCTTGCGGCATGGCGTTGGGGCGCCTGTTGGCACACCGATCTGCCGGACGTCGACGTTTACATTTTCCTCGACGGCGGAGATGAAGTTGTGGGCCGAGGGAAAGAGCAAGGCGTATATCTACTCGCGCTACGGCAATCCGACGCTGGCGGTGGCGGAAGGAAAAATCGCCGCTCTCGAAGGCGCCGAAGCTTGCGTAGTGACGGCGTCGGGAATGGCAGCGATTTCGTCCGCGCTGCTCGGCGTGCTCAAGTGCGGCGACGAGTTGATTTCGACGGCACAGGTTTACGGCGGCAGCTACCGCTTGATGCGCGATGTTTTTCCGGACATGGGGATCACGGTGCGGCAAGTCGGAACCGATCTTGATGGATTAGAAGAGTTGGCGACGCCTCGGACGAAGTGCCTGTACGTGGAAACGCCGACGAATCCGACGCTGCGGCTCGTTGATTTGTACAAAGCGGTTGCCTTCGCGAAGAAACACAAAATAATTTCGATTATCGACAATACGTTTGCCACGCCGGTGCTGCAGAATCCGCTGGCGATGGGCTTCGATATGGTCGTGCACAGCGCTACCAAAGCGCTGGCGGGACATTCCGACGTGATTGCGGGTGCGGTGGCAGGAAGCAAAGGCTGGATGAAGCGCATTCAACACATGGTGATCCATCTGGGCGGATCGATGGATCCGGGAGCCGCGTATCTCTTGATCCGCGGAATGAAGACGCTGGGAGTGCGCGTCGAGCGGCAGTGTAAAAACGCGATGGCCGTGGCGAAATTCCTGGAAAAACATCCGATGGTCTCGCGCGTGCACTATCCGGGCCTCGCGTCGCATCCCGATTACAAGCTCGCGAAAAAGCAGATGCGGGGATTCGGCACAATGCTGGCATTTGATTTGAAAGGCGGTTTGCCTGCGGCGCGTCGATTCTGCGATCGCGTGCGGCTGTTTCTACTGGCGGCGAGCCTCGGCGGTGTCGAGTCGCTCGTCATACTCCCCATTTACAGCTCGCATTACAACATGAGCCCGGATGAGCTGAAGCGCGCCAACGTTGAGCCCGGAACCGTGCGCGTTTCTGTCGGACTCGAAGACAGCGATGACTTGATTGCCGACCTGAAGCAGGCGCTCGCCTGATTCAGATAAGGCTGTGAAAAAGCATAGGCGCCGTTAAACTTGCTGTGCGCTAACCGGCTGCGCCCATTCCTGATTTTCCGGAAGAAGAGATTTTACGATGTCTTCCAGCTCGTGGGAGCTCTGCACATCCTCCGGATAATTGTGGACGCTGATTTCGAAGGAAACGCCGTGCTTGGCTCGGACCGCTTGGAGCTCTTCCTGAAGCCGGACGGCAACGCGCTTGGCGTTCAGCGTGTCGGTTTCTGGCAGGATAATCGCGAAAAGTTCAGGCGAAACATTGTAGATAGAATCCGTTGGGCGAAGCTTGCCGGACATGGCTTTTGCGGCATCGCCCCAGGTAGCGGCGCGTTGCGTGAGATTCCTAGTACCCGAGCCGCTTTTGGATCGAACGAGCAAGAGGGTCAGCGTTGTGTGCATGGTCATGGCTCTTCGATGATCCATCGTCAAGCGATCCCAGAAGTGGTCTTGGCCTGGCATGGATTGCAGGATGTCGACGCTGGCTTGCTGGCCAAGCTGTACGTTGCGCTCCAACTGCTCGAGCAAATTTTGTTTCAGTTTGCGGACCAGCCGCTGCCGATCCAGCAGGTAGCCGGCAAAGAGCACCGTCAAGACGCAGAAACCGAAGTAAGCGACGCGGAGGGTCCATTTGTTTCCGGTGTCCGGATGCAGGAACACGAGCGGATACATGAGCACTGCGAGCCCAGCAGCCTGAACGAGGACAAACGCGGCTGCAAGGACGGTGAGGTGCAGTTCCCGGCGCTCGAGCTGATCCAATTCTTTGCGATTTAATGTGGCCATGCTTCTTTTCCTGCCGCTTCCGTCAACAATGCGCGGTGTGCGGTAAACAAGTCTTCTCTGGTCTCAAGTCTAGTGTGGTGCGCCAGGCGGCGAGCGGCAATAGACTAAGAGTACCGTGGAGCGGATTTGATACTGTACTTATTGGCTCCCGATAGCAGCCGTAGGGCGGACGCAAAACGAGAGGGTCCAGCGGAGGGACCGGTCGATGAGGCCCATGGAAGTGGCTGCCCAAAACAAAAACGGGCGGTACGCCGAAGCGCACCGCCCGTCTCCGTAATTTTGTGAAGTGTTAGAGGGGTTGGACGTTCGAGGCCTGCAGACCCTTGGGGCCCTTGGTCACTTCGAATTCAACCGCTTGGCCATCATTCAGCGACTTGTAGCCATCAGCCACGATCGCGGAGAAATGGACGAAAACGTCCTCACCGCTCTGGCGCTGGATGAACCCGAAGCCCTTGCTGGCATTAAACCACTTCACTGTTCCTTGTTCTTTACTCACTGCTGTACTCTTTTCTGTCGGTTGGGTTGCAACCGAGCATTACTAAATTGAGCTATTTGGTGCCTCGAAATCCGAACCCCTCTTAAGAGTTACGGTCCGTCCTTAAACGTAAAAAAAGGCCGCAAGTTTGAGCTTGCGACCGCTTTACACATCCAAAGGCGATACAAGAGCAACAAACGCAAAAACAGCATACTTAAGTTTTTGTCGTTTGGCAAGCGAAATCTTGGGAGGTATACGCTTGACTTCCCTGCTAGTGGGTGAGCGGGAAGATAAAGTTCATTCTGCCCACTCCTTGTGAATCATGTCTGCTTCCTGCTGTTCGCCACGAGTCATACAGGCTTCGGTGTAAATATCTTCCCTTGTGGCGGGGAACAGCCAGTTCAACCGCGGTGCCTTTGTTGTCCACCAATTGTATTGTTCCGCGTGTTGCTTTTGAGCACTTTCTGGATACTTTTTGTTTGAGAACATTGCATTGTACCGTCTCGCTTCGTTGGCGCAGTGGGCGTTGTGTTTACGAATATCGGCGGCGTAATCTCGCAGCCACAGTGCTGTGAACACGCCCATGAAAACTCCTGCGAAAACTTGAACGAACCCGTTCATGGTTTCACCTATCCAGTAATCCATCAGAGCGTTGTTTATGTCCAGATAATGTCATTACGGATGAGGCTGTCAAGCGTATAAGTCCCAAATCTCGTCCCAAGCGTGCCCACGCCCCAAAAATGTGGGAGCGTTTATTGTGCCTGCTCGTATGTTTGCCTGATTTCATCCAGGCTGAATATGGGCATAGTCTCGGGCAACTCATCCCATTTCGCGAGCGGTATGGAAAACAGTTCTACGAAAAATGAAGTCATCTTTGCGGATACCCGAAGAACTAGCAGATTGAAAAAAGACAGGTTCTCTTGAATAGTGGCGTTTGCTTCTAGAATGAAATTTTCGAGAGGCTGCCCGCACAACCTCTCGATTTGGTCTCGGTCGTCAAGAGTACGGCCCAGATCGTAGTGCCCGGTAGAAAGCAACTCTCCGACCGCACCAGCTGCTAGAGCGGTACAATCTTCCTCAGTCAATAGTGTCGTTGTTACTTCAAGAACTCCTTGATTTCCGTCCAAAGCCAGTCTACTCGGGTAAAAAACCAAGCCCTCTGGAGCGATCCCGGCTTTATTTCTCGCGAAAAGAACAACAATATGGCCGCACTCATGTGGGGCGTGTGTTGCTGTGAATTCCAACGCAGCGGATAACATAAATAATCTCCAACTATAAGATACTGACGCTAAATAGTGGCGCAAAGAAATAAGAACGATAAACATCTATTTCTCAACACCGTTCCGAACTCCTTTTGGCTCTGGATTTGTTTGCCAGCTGACGATACGGCAGCAAAAGAGCCTCGATTTCGCGGCGCATCCAGGAGGCGACCGACCCTTGGCGGTAGACGGCCCAGGAGAGCATAGCGCCGCCGTTAACGTCCTGGATAAGGCGAGCAAGTTCGGCGGTGTTGCACTTAGACAGTTCGCGAGCGGCAACGGCTTCGTCGAGCAGCTTTTTTGTTTCGTCGCGAATGGCGCGGAACTGCGCGAGCGTGATGGCATGAAATTCCGGGTCGGTCAGATCGACTTGAAGATAGGCGAGGCCGTTGGCCACGGCTTCGGGTGTGGGCGCGAAAGAACTACAGTCCGCATACAGCTCGACAAGCGCTTTGAGCGGAGACTTGTACTTCGCGCGTCCGGCGGCGAACTGTTGCGGCGTGCTTTCAGGAGCGGTGCGGCACATTGCCAGCAGCAGGCCGCGCTTGGTGCCAAAGCGCTGGATGAGCGTGGCGGGGACGACGCCAGCTTCCTTGGCGACGTCGGAGAGGGTG
>DASXMB010000005.1:0-118096 GCA_036495905.1 Candidatus Acidiferrum sp. | reverse complement strand
CAAGATTCCCCACTGCTGCCTCCCGTAGGAGTCTGGACCGTGTCTCAGTTCCAGTGTGGCTGGCCATCCTCTCAGACCAGCTAACGATCATAGCCTTGGTGAGCCATTACCTCACCAACTAGCTAATCGTGCGCGGGCTCCTCCTCCGACGCCTTACGGCTTTCAGTCCAAAAACCTGAATTCTCGGAATATTATGCGGAATTAGCTCGCCTTTCGGCGAGTTATTCCCCATCAGAGGGCAGATTACCCACGTGTTACGCACCCGTGCGCCGTGCGCCATCTGTATTGCTACAGACGCGCACTCGACTTGCATGTGTTAAGCACGCCGCCAGCGTTCGCTCTGAGCCAGGATCAAACTCTCGTTTGAAACTGGTAGCTTGGCGAAAAAAAATCCTAGGATTTGCATCCTAGGCAGCCTGCCAAGCAAATTATTGTCGCTCGATTTACTCAGACCATTCGGGCTCGAATAGCGCGAATGGTTTCGAACGGATTCTGGCACATCGTATCGGTTGTCAAAGAGCCAAACCTCCCTGTCCAGCAGAAAGGTGCGTCTACAGCCCAGTGAGTATGCCAAACGCCCATCGCATTGTCAACGGAAGATTAATGATTTCCACAGGCCGCCGATCGCCCTTCTTCCCGCCACCACTAGCCCTACCACAACGAAAAACTTACCATCCACATCGCACTGCCTAACTGTCCCTTGGAGGACTATCATGAAAACTTTCATCCCAGCTTTGCTCGCAATACTACTCTGCGCAGCCATCGCCTCCGCGCAGCAACCCTCAGACATAAAATTTATCGCCGACACATTAGTCGTACAGGCCGACGGCAAATTTGAAGCTGATCCTGATTTGGCCACCCTGACGTTCGCTGTTTTTGCCCAAGACAAGAATCTAAAACAAACTTACGATCAAGCCGCCCAATCCATGCAAAAAATCGCAAACATTGCCGAGAAAAATGGCCTAAAAAAAGAAGATGTGAACTTTGGCGTGCTCACCGTTCGGCCCTACTACGAAGGCGAGAAGAAGAAGCGCGCAAGATCCTACGTCGTACAAGGACAGATTGTTCTGAAGGTCAAAGATTTCTCCAAGCTTGGACCGTTGCTGGAAGACTCTGTCGAGGATGGCATTACCGATTTCCGCTCGCTAACCTATTCGCTCGCGGACGAAGAATCAGCCAAACAACATGCCGTCGCCGAAGCCATGCGGCGCGCTGTCGGCCGCGCCGGAGCCGCGTTGGGACAAAAAGGCCAAAAGGTTGGTGCGCTTCGCTTCGCCAATCTCGACGTTAAGCAATTGGTCGGGGTTTCCAGTATGGATGCCTATACGTTCTCGGAATCCAGCACAGTCGATGCCCAGGCCATGTCCAGCTGGAGTACGAAAAAGACCGCGCCACCTCCTCCTTCCATTCCACAGCCAGAAAAAATTACCGTCAGCGCAACCGTGCAGTGCGCCTTTCAAATTCTCTAGTTTCGCACCGCGACCGCTGCACTTTTCTTCCCACGCTGCTACCATACGCGGCGCGGAATGGCGGGTATCGTCTCTGAACCTTGCCATCGCCAATCTTGTTCGTAACCCGCGGGAGAAAGAATGTCTCGAACCACCTCCACGAACGTTTTCGCCGTCACAACTATTTTTCTTTGCTCGTTCGTGCTCGCCTTACCAACTTCATCGCGCGCGCAAAACTCTTCTCCCGAACAATCCGGCCCCTACTCCGCCCTCGAAATCCGCAACGTCACCGTAATCGACGGTTCCGGCGCTCCCGCCTTCGGCCCCGTCAACCTCTACATCAAAAACAATCGCATAGACCGCATCGTCACCATCGACGCCATCTCTCGCAAAGAAAAAGCAGAAGACAAATCCGCCGCCAGCGAACCAGGCCAACCCGATCGCATCATCGATGGCACCAACATGTACGTCATGCCTGGCCTCATCGACGTCCATATCCACATCAACGCCAGCAAAACTGTCCCCGCCGAATATATTTACAAATTGCTCCTCGGCCACGGCGTCACCACCGTCCGCGCCTTCAATGTCGCCCACGAAGACCCCAAAGGCATGGTCGCCGAAAGAAATCGCATTGCCGCCAATCAAATTATCGCCCCGCGAATGTATGTCTATCCGTTTTGGGGCGGTGACGACCCGCGCTATTCCAATCCTGCTGGCGCCCGCCAAATCGTGGACGAATGGCACGCCGCTGGCGTCGACGGAATCAAAGTGATGGGCAAGCCGGGATTATGGCCGGACGTTTTCCACGCCATCGCCGAGCAGGCGCGAAAAGACAACATGGGCGTCGCCGTGCATATCGGCCAGGACGGCGTCTACCCAATGAACGCCGTGAAAATCGCGAGCGAAGGCGCTTCCACCATTGAACATCACTACGGCTATCCAGAATCTTCGTTCACCGCCAGAACGATTCAGGATTTGCCGCCCAGCTACAACTATTCCAGCGAGCCGGACCGCTTTCTGGAAACCGGCCGCGCTTGGCTCGAGGCCAACATCGCCAAACTCCACACCGAAGTCATCCATTCCCTCCTGGACTCCATGCACGAAACCGGTTTCATCATGGTGCCCACCTTTGGCATCTACGAAGCCAATCGCGACGTCACCCGCGCTGCAAATCTCCCTTGGCATTCCACCTACACGCTTCCAGTCGTCATGGATTCCTTCCTCCCCAACCCAGCGCACCACGCTTCCTATTTCTACGAGTGGACTTCCAACAAAGAAGCCGATTGGGCTCAGGCCTATCGCCGTTGGATGGAATTTGTCGAGGACTACAAAAATCAAGGCGGCATGGTGGCCGTGGGTTCAGACACTGGCTTCCTCTTCGATCTCTGGGGCTTCGGCACCATCCGAGAAATGGAGCTGCTCGAGGAAGCGGGCTTTTCTCCGTTGGAAACCATTCACGCTGCCACCCAAAATGGCGCCAGAGTCGTAAAAAACCCAGAGCTGGGCGTAATCCGCCCCGGCTTCTTAGCCGATTTGGTCCTGCTCTCCGAAAATCCGCTAGCCGACATAAAAATTTTCTACGGCAACGGAGTAACTCGCGTAACCCCAGATCGCAAAGAGCTCCACGAACAATGCGTCAAATACACCATCCGCGACGGCGTAGTCTTTGACTCGCAAGCCCTCCTCCGCGACGTCCGCGACATCGTCGCCAAAGCCAAACAATCCCAACCCGCCCATTCGCATCCGTAACTAAGGGTTCCCGGGCACGCCAAACGGTTCTCCATCCCGCGGGGTTGGCGGGATGAATCTCCCGATCGGCACTTTTTCCGCGCCACCCAACGCAACCACCAGACAAGCGGATCGCCCCAAGCCAAGTAGGGGCACGATAAATCGTGCCCATCCGGTGCGCCGCGCACCGGACTTTTTCCTCGCCCACCGCCGACCACCACGACCGTGTCATTCTGGGGCTTGCGCCGTTTGCAGCCTCCAGGCACACCGATCTCCCGACCGACGTTTTTTCCAACCTCGCGCCCTACCCTCCACACACCCCCAAACTAACGACTAAGATCCCAAACCCCACCATCAATCCCACCGTCCGAACCCAATGAAAAAAATCCCACCGACTTTCCTGCTCTTCCCAATCACCCGGCAGAGCATCCACCGTCCATTTCGCAATCCGGTTGTTGATCGGCACCGGCCCTACCAGCGAAAACACTACCGCAGCCACCTGAATCCCAAACGAAATCGCCGCCAATCTCCAAGCCTCCGCCGGCAAATGCGCGAATGGCATCAGCA
This sequence comes from Candidatus Acidiferrum sp., assembly GCA_036495905.1. Classification (GTDB taxonomy): domain Bacteria; phylum Acidobacteriota; class Terriglobia; order Acidiferrales; family UBA7541; genus Acidiferrum. The sequence goes on along the minus strand of DASXMB010000005.1, from coordinate 114,353 downwards.
GCAAAAGATTCAGCAACGCCGAACCAGTCATCCAAAACGGCATCACTCGCCCAAACAAAATCGCATACGCCGCCCGCCCCGAAATATGCTCCGCCAAACCCTGGCGCCTCAATATCGGATGAGCAAACGCCCCAACATTTAACTCACTCCCGCACATCAATCCAAGCACCACCACCGCCAAAACATGCAGCACCATGACCATCCTCCGTCCGCCAAGCCGAAAGCGCCCACAAACTAACAACAAAACTAGCCACGCGGAAAACTCAGAACAATACGCCGTTCGCGGTACAAGCCTCCCGGGCACGCCGATCTATGTATGCGGATGCGACGTTTTCATTTTCGATTTTGTCCTCGTCTTTTGCCCGCTGGCAGTACTACCAAAACCATTCGAAACTAGTACCACAAAGTAATCTATTGACAGCGTAACCAGCCCATGCTATCCTTCCTCATGACCATCGGCTGCCGCCTTTCCTCCCGCAGCCACTACTCCGCCCGCCTAAACCATGCAACGCCCCTCGTTTCCCCGCCCTTTTCTTTTCAATCACTTACAAACCCCTTTTCCCGCAACTTCTTTCCTTTGACATCCTTACAAATTGCCGGGGGTGGGGTGGGGCAACAACCTGCCTCATCAACCGGCCTAGATACCCGATATAGTAAGCGCATGCCCTTGACCCTATCTCGCAGAGTTTTTGCGAGTATTCATTCCGCTCAAACCTTTCGCGCCGGCGACCGCGTTGGCGTCGCCGTCTCCGGCGGAGCGGATTCGGTTTCCCTGTTGCTCCTTCTGGCGGAGTTGCGCGGAAACTTGGGCATCGACCTCAGTGTTGTGCACTTCAACCACCTGCTGCGCGGCCGTTCCTCCGATGCTGACGAAAAATTCGCCGCCAAGCTGGCTTACAAACTCGATCTGAAATTTCACGCCGGTCGCGCCGATGTCGCGTTACAAAGCAAACGCGCCAAAATCAATTTGGAAGACGCCGCCCGGCGCGCGCGCTACAAATATTTCGCCGAACTAATCGACAGCGGTGAAGTAACCCACATCGCGGTAGCCCACACCCTGGACGATCAGGCGGAAACCGTGCTCGCGCACATTTTGCGCGGTACCGGAATCGCCGGGCTGGGTGGAATTCATCCGGTCGCACGACAGATCCTGCGCCCGCTGCTGCAAATCCGGCGCGCCGAGTTGCGCGCTTATCTCCGCGCAAAAAAACAACCCTGGCGCGAAGATGCCACCAATCGCGACACCACGAAGACTCGTGCGCGAATTCGCAAAACTTTGCTCCCCATGCTGGAAAAACAATTCCAGGTTTCCGTCGCCGCCCACCTCGGCAAACTCGCCGAACTCGCTCGCGACGATGAAAAATTCATGGACAGCGTAACGCGCGAACGCGCTGCAGATCTTTTTGAACGAACGGAAAGCAAAATCAAAATTCCCATCGCAGCATTTTCGTGCGAAGAGAAAAGTCCAGGCAAAATCGCACCGCGCCTGAAGGCAAATTATTCCTCGCGCAAAACTGTGCACCCTGTTCGCAGCGAAGGCGCAGTGCGCGCACTCGGCAAACGTTTGATTCGCCTCGCCGTCAGCGAAATTAAGTCGTCCGAAGGACAACTAAACGCAGAGCATGTCGAAGCCGTCCTGCAATTGGCCCAGACTGGAAGCAACGGAACATCACTCCGCCTCCCCGGTGACGTCGAAGTGCGCCGGGAACGCGAATCTCTGGTCTTTTTAGGGGCAAATCCGGCGGGCCCCAAAAACAAAAAGCCCCACGATGTGACCTACGACGTCCCCGTGAAGGCTTTCGCTTCGGAGGCAATCGTTCCAGTGGACGCCCTGGGGTGCGCTTTCCGCCTCACGGCGATTGACTGCCATGCCAAGAGGGGCCAAAATAGCACTACGGGGTCGGTTTTGGATCGAGATTCGTTGCAATTCCCTCTGGTGCTGAGAAATTGGCGGCCCGGAGATCGCATGCAACCTCTCGGGCATGGCGGCGCGCACAAACTGAAACGCTTGTTGAACAAAAAGCGGATCAGCCGATGGGAGCGCGATGGCTGGCCGGTCCTGACCAGCGGCGGGGTGATCGCATGGACCCGCGGCTTTCCCGTTGCCGCGCAGTTTGCGGCAAGTGAAAGGACCCGAACAGGCATCGTGATCACAGAGGAAAAACAATAGTGGCGGCGCGAAAAGGGGGCTCTTTTTCGGCGGCGCGGCTGGCCAGGCGCGTGGCCGGGTTGGGCAAAGAAATTTCGCGAGCTTATAAAGGACGCCGTCTTGATGTGGTTATCACGCTGGACCGAAGTTTTGTTTTTGCCGCCGACTTGATCCGCCACATCGACGCTCCGGTGGTTTGCCACTTTGTTCGGGAGCATGTTCGCGACGTGGAACAAGGCGGCCACAGCCGGCGAGAAGTATTTTTCGGTGTTGCGCCGGAGTTGAAAGGTCGAGACGTTTTGCTGCTGGACGCGGTAATGGATAGCGGGGTGACTCAGGAATTTTTGCTGCGCCGACTGGGCGAAAGCCAGCCGCGCTCCCTCAGGCTGGCGGTGCTGTTGGACAAGACCCCCAACCGGCGGGTCGGCCTGGAGCCCGATTACTTTGGCTTCCGAACCGCATCTAAAGAAGTGTGGATTGGATACGGCCTGGCGGCGCACAATGGTATGGGTGGCAACGAACGCATGCTTTCCAGTATGGTAAAGAGTTCCAAGCGGCAGGGGCGCAAGAGCTAAGCGAAAGAACTAAGGCGAAAGAGCGGGCGGTTCAGAGTTTGGACATGTTCAGGGTAAGGCCAAAGGTGAGGTTAACGTGAATTCGACGGCTAAGACAATTTTGTTCTGGATGTCGATCGTGCTGCTCGGTGTGATGCTCTGGCGTCTGGTGTCGGCCAACGGCCAAGCGGCGCGTGAAGAAGAGCCGAGCTACAGCACATTCATGCAACAGGTGGACGCGGGTCAGGTGAAAGAAGTCACCATGTACCTGTCGCCGAACAGTTACGAATTGCAGGGCGAGTACACCACTCCCGCGAACCGCAAATTTCATGTCACCATTTTCAAGGAAGCCGCGCCCGATGTTTCCAAATTGCTGCGCGACAAAGGCGTAGCCTTTAAAACCAAAGAAGTTCATAGCGGAGACTGGGTAATCATTTTGTTGAATGCCGCCCCGCTGATTTTGCTTGTTGGTTTTTGTTTGTTTTTGATGCGGCAAATGCAAGCCGGCGGAAATAAGGCTTTGAGTTTCGGAAAGTCTCGCGCACGCCTGCTTTCTGCACAGCAGAAAAAAGCCACCTTCAAAGATGTCGCCGGAACGGACGAAGCGAAAGAAGAGTTGCAAGAAATTATTGAGTTCCTGAAAGATCCGCAAAAATTCCAAAAACTGGGCGGACGAATTCCCAAGGGCGTTTTGCTGGTCGGGCCTCCTGGCACCGGCAAAACCTTACTGGCGCGCGCCATTGCCGGCGAAGCGAACGTTCCCTTCTTTTCGATTTCCGGTTCAGACTTCGTGGAAATGTTTGTCGGCGTCGGCGCGAGCCGCGTTCGCGATCTGTTTGAACAGGGCAAAAAGAATGCGCCCTGCATTATTTTCATCGACGAAATTGATGCCGTTGGACGGCATCGCGGCGCAGGCCTCGGTGGCGGACACGATGAGCGCGAACAAACGCTGAACGCGTTGCTCGTGGAAATGGACGGATTTGAAACCAACGAAGGCGTGATTCTGATTGCCGCCACCAACCGGCCGGATGTTCTTGACCCTGCCTTGTTGCGGCCTGGGCGCTTTGACCGCCGCGTGGTCGTAGCGCGTCCCGATGTGAAGGGCCGCGAAGAAATTCTGCGCGTGCACACCCGCAAGGTGCCCATTTGCGACGACGTGGATTTGTCGATCATTGCCCGCGGCACTCCGGGATTTTCCGGCGCCGACCTCGCCAACCTGGTGAATGAAGCTGCCCTCTGGGCGGCGCGGCAGAATCGCAAATTTGTGATGATGGTGGACTTCGAGATGTCCAAGGACAAAGTCCTGATGGGCGTCGAACGCAAGTCCATGATTTTGTCCGACGAAGAAAAGAAAAATACCGCATACCACGAAGCGGGACACGCTTTGGTTGCGGCCATGACACCAGGCGCCGACCCGGTGCACAAGGTCACGATTATTCCGCGTGGCATGGCGCTCGGCTTAACAATGCAATTGCCCGAAGACGACAAGCACACCTATACGCGTGAATATCTGGAAGCGGTGCTTGCGGTTTTGATGGGCGGACGCTCCGCCGAGGAAATATTCCTGGGACACATCACCACCGGCGCAGGAAACGACATCGAACGCGCCACTGAATTGGCCCGCAACATGGTCTGCGAATGGGGCATGAGCGAGTTGGGGCCTCTGTCTTACGGCAAGAAAGATGAAGCTATCTTCCTTGGGCGGGAAATCAATCAGCACCGCGATTATTCGGAAGACACCGCCATCCACATCGACCGCGAAGTAAAACGCATCGTGACCAAGGGCTATGATCGCGCCAAGGATTTGCTCTCCAGCAATCGCGAAACTCTCGAACGCATCGCGCTGGCTTTGTTGGAACGCGAAGTGATCGACGCCAACGAAGTGAAACTGCTGATGGAAGGCAAACCGCTGCCAGAGAAGCCGCGCACGCCTCCAACGCCACCACCGCAAGCAGCACCCAGCGCCGACTCCAAGGTGGTCCGGCCAGACCTCCGGCCAGCCCCGGGCTTCGCCCGCGGCGAAAACCCCGCAAAAGCTTGATGCCGCGGTAGTTTTTCGCGGAACCGTGGATGCGTTGTATTTCCGCAAATCCGCAATCTGCAACCTACGGCCTGCAACCTACAGCCTGAAAAATGCGTTAGTTAACCTTTGGCGGCGACTGCAAGAAAATTCTACTCGGCGGTACACGCGGCTCGGGCAGAATAGCAATTAAGTTCGGTTGTTCCCCCTTTCAGAGAGGCTGACAAAAAAATGCGGTGGCGTTCTTGGATTTCTTTCCATGGGCCTTGGTGCCGTGGTGTGTATCGCGTGGCGGTTTGTGGCGTGCTCTCCGCGGTTTTCTTTTCATCGGCAGGATCGGCGCAACAAAGTGCCTCAAATGCCTCGGCAGCGGGACAGGCCGACACGGCGGAGACTCTTCGAATTTTATTGCTACGGGTTGCGCATCTTGAGGCTGAGGTAAAACAGCTTAAGGCGGAAAAAGAGGGACTGTCGGCGACGGCGACAAATCCGGCAGCGGTTGGCGAGGCGCCGACGCTTTCCAGTGGCTCTGCGGTTGCTGGATCGTCGGCAGCGGCCGGTGGCTCGACGGTTGCTGGAAACGGTTCGACGCTTGCGGGGGCAGGCAATGCGATGGTGGCGGAGTCTGCAACTGCTCCGGGTGCTGGAGCGGACCGCGTTGCGCTCACGGCGCAGCAGGCGGCGGATCACGTTGCATCCGCAGCGCAGGCGGCGGAGCCAATGGAGGGCATGCCAACGGCTGGTCTGGGCTCGCCGATCATGCGAATTCGCGGATTTGCGGATGCCGGATATTCGGCGAGCGACGCGCATGGGACGACCAATTCCTTTGCGCTGGGGCAATTCAACTTATTCATTACCTCCCAGTTGTCGCAACAGTTCAGCGTGTTGTCTGAAACGGTGATCGAGGCCGATCCGGGTTCGAATTTGTTTGGCGTCGATTTGGAACGACTACTGCTACTTTACCGGCTGAATGATTATTTCAATTTATCGGTAGGCAGATTCCACACGTCGATCGGGTATTACAGCACGGCGTACCATCACAGCGCGTGGCTGCAAACGACGACCGGGCGGCCTTTCCTGTTTGATTTTGAAGATCACGGGGGAATTCTGCCGATTCACAGCGTAGGAATCAGCGCAACGGGGCTGATCCCTTCCGGGTCGCTGGGATTGCATTATGTGGCGGAGATGGGCAACGGGCGAGGAACACGAACGGCTATCGGAGACAACCCGGTGCAGAACGTAACCGATGAAAATAACGGAAAGTCGGTGAACCTGGCGGTTTATGCGCGTCCCGCGGCATTTAATGGATTCCAGGCGGGATTTTCCATTTATCACGAAAATTTGACGCCACCCGGGATTCCGCAGGTGGGAGAAATCATTCTTGCCGCGCACGCGATTTACGAAAAACCGAAGTTTGAATTTCTGAATGAAGTGGTCATGCTGAGGCATTCGTTGCCTGGGGGCGCGGCGGACGTGCACAGTACAGGTTTTTATTCCCAGATCTCGCGCAAGTGGGAGAACTATCGTCCGTATTTTCGGTATGAATTCGTGAACGTGCCGAACCGCGACCCAATCTTCCCGGATGTACAACTCAACGCCGGGCCTTCTTTTGGTTTGCGTTACGACTGGAGTGACTTCGTTGCCTTCAAGATTCAATATGACCGCAGAAACCACCGAGGAGAGCCCACAACAAATGCGCTGGGGCTACAACTATCCTATGCGTTCTAAGAGCCGAGGAATGCTGAGTGGTTATGGCAAGCGGTTGGCGGCCTTGTGCTGGATGTTGTTGCTGGCGCCGGTGTTTTTGCAACTGTCAATGGCACAGGATGCAGTGAAGGCCACCGACGATATCGCGGTACTGGTGAATCCGGCGAATCCAACGACGAATCTTAGCGTGGCGGAACTGCGCAGAATCATGAACGGAGAACGGCGATCGTGGAATGGGAAACTACCGGTGCAACTAGTGACGCGATCCGCGGGCGCGAAAGAACGCAGTGTGTTACTGAGCGTGGTGCTGCAGATGAATGAGCGGGAATACAAGGCGTACTGGATGCAGAAAGTATTTTCCGGAGAATTCAGTTCACCGCCGCTGGAAGTCCCGTCCAACGGATCACAATGCGAATTTGTAACCGGATCGCAGGGCGGGCTGGCGTTGGTGGCCGGGCACGACGTTCGGCTTTCGCTGAAAGTATTGCGGATTGACGGAAAATTTCCCGGAGAACCTGGATACCCCTTGAAGTGAACGCAAAGAGCCTGCGTCGAGAATAAATCCGTCCTGCGAAAGGACCTAGAAAATATGGAAGAGGCGCTTCCAGCGAATCAGGCTGGGATGCAGCACAGCGTTGCCGTAGGCTAAGATGCGTTCGCGAATCTGGCCGGATTCCCAGGCGTCCGGTGAAGCATTCAGCGACATATAAATCATCACCGGCGTGCCGATAAGATTTCTGCGCGGGACACAGCCGACGAAGCGGCTGTCGTAAGAGTCGCCGCGATTGTCGCCCATGACGAAATAACAATTGGGCGGAACTTTGTACGGCGTGTGCATTTCGTAAGCTTCGCTCGGACCGGTGGTGTATTTCTCCACAAGTTTTTGTCCATTGATGTAAACCGCGCCGCCGTGAATGTCGACGGTGTCTCCTGGAAGACCGATGACGCGTTTCACCCAGTCAGGTGAATCGCCGGGAATGGGCGGACGGAAAATCACCATTTGCTGGCGTTGCGGATTGCGCCAGAGCGGTACGTGCCATTTGGTGAAAGGAACGCCGGCATCGTAGCCGATGCGGCTCATGATGAGGTGGTCGCCGACGAGCAAAGTATTTTCCATCGAGCCGGAGGGGATGACGCGAGCCTGGCCGATGGTGCCATTCACCAGCATAAAAACTAGGATGAGCCACATCCAGGTAATGACTTCGCGCTGGATACGATTTTTTCTGGATGCGGGTGGCTTCTTGGAATTGTGTTTTTCTGACTTCACGCGGTACCTCGGCGGCCGGGATGGCCGGAATTTCCAACAAAACATTTCGCAGCTACCAGTATAGACCCGCTGGAAGGCTACGGGGTTGCCACCGGCATAGGTTGTGCGGCGGCTTCTCGGCGCTGGATGTCGGCAGTGATGGTGCGCGAGCCTGCGTAGAGAATAATGGCTAGCGCGGTGGACAAAACTGGAATTACCAGCATGGCTTGTTGCAAGCCGGTGGCGCGAAAAGATTCGGCGAGCGCTGCGGCTCCGGCGAGAGCGGCGGCGCGATGCGCCAGGAAGTCGCTGAGGCGACCGGTGAGCAGAGGGCCGAAGCTGGCTCCGCACATATACATGGCCATGAAGTAGAGGGCCATGGCGGTGCCGCGTTGGCTGGGCGCGACAATGTCTTGAATAGCGGAATAGACGAGGCCGTAGTAGGTGCTGAGAACGGCGTAAGCAAGCGCGAGAAAAACAATCGCGGGAAGAATGGAACCGGAGGGCTGAAGAATTCCGAGACAGGCTAATGGCGCGCCAAAGAACGCGGCAATGGCCGCGATGCGCATGCGGCCATCTTTGCGGCGATGCACGATGTAATCGCCCAAATAGCCGGCAGCTAGGCTGCCGGTGACTCCTCCGGTGATGTACACGATGCCGGTGAAGATGCCGGATTTCGCGAGCGTCAAATGATGAATGCGAGTGAGGAAGGCGGGAAGAAAAGTGCCGAGGGCGTACATATTGAAGTTGAGGAGAGCGCCAGAGGCGATGATCCACCAAATGGTGGGAATGCGGAGAACGGACCACATGGAGGCCTGGGTAAGCGGCTGATGATGGAGTTCGCTGGCCCCGCGCGCGGGTTCATGGAGCAGCAAGAGAGCGGGGACCAGCAGAAGGGCAGGAGCGGCGGCGAGGACCATGGCGGCGCGCCAGCCGTAGGCTTGGGCGATAGGTCCGCTGAAGAAAAAACTGAGCGCTCCACCGAGCGGAACGGCAAACATGAAAAGAGCGAGAGCGCGCGAGCGTTTGTCCGGAGGGCAAAGGTCGCCGAGCCAACTGGTCGCGGTGGGAGCACAAGCGGCTTCGCCGACGCCGACGCCGAGGCGCGAGAGGAGCAGCACGGAATAGCTGGAGGCGATAGCCGCCAAAGCGGTCAGTGAAGACCACACGACAATTCCCGCGGCGAGGAGTTTTTTGCGGCTCCAAGTGTCGGCAATGCGGCCGAGGGGCAGGCCTACGATGGCGTAGAGCCAAATGAAGACGCTGCCGAGGAGTCCGATTTGCGTGTCGGTGAGGTGAAATTCCTTGCGCATGGGTTCGACGAGCGCGCCGGGAACGTGGCGGTCGTAGAAATTCAGGACGTTGATGGCAAAGAGAACGACGATGGAGAAAAATGCGGAGTTACGATGCGATTCTTGAGCCACGGTGTGCGCATGCTATCACAGCAAAAAGCGCACAACGTGGCATTTAATGAGCGTGAGAGTTAAGGGCCGAGTGATTAGGCGTGGGCGGCGGTTTTGGACATTTTGGAGAACATTTCCTGGCCGCGGCGCTGCATTTCTTCCTTGGAGACATCTTCGACATGGGTGGCGAGACCCCATTGGTGACCGAAAGGATCGGTGACCTTACCGAAGCGATCGCCCCAGAACTGATCGCTGACGGGCATCAGGGACTTGCTGCCGGCTTTCACGGCTTTGTCAAAAACAGAATCGACATCGGCGACATAGAGGAAGAGGGAAAAAGAACCATTCGAATTGGCGACGGGCGCGGAGGCCATGCCGGGGAATTCGTCGTTGATCATGATGCGAGAATCGCCGATTTTAATTTCCGCGTGCATCACTTTTCCATCTGGACCGGTGAAGCGGCTAACTTCGTTGGCGCCGAAGACATTCTTGTAAAACTCGATGGCGCGCGACGCATCCTTGCAGGTTAGTTGGGGCGTGACAGTGTGATATTCGACGGGAATAGGTTTAACGGCTTTGCTGTCGGTCATAAAAGCTCCTTGATAGTTTGTGGACTTCGACTGTCTTGGGGGCGGGCCTACTGAGTTGAATACTCCGCCGCAGAGGTGAAGTCAAGGGCATTGCGACGATGCAAAGTGAAAATTTATTAACGACGTTGACGGGTTTTCGCCTGGCGAGGAAGATAGCGACGCGGGGCTTGGGAGGTTGGCGATATGCGATACGATTTTTTGGTGGAAACATATGAAACCGAGCGAATTAAAGTGCTTAGCGCGTGGAGCGAATTCCGCGATGAAGATATGGAAGTGCGCCCACGGGCGAATGATCCGCGAGGGCGCAGCGTGCATGAGCAGATGGTGCATCAGTGCGTCAGCGAAAATTTATGGTTTCGCGGGATGCTGGGGATTGAGGTGACAGCATCGCCTTTGCCACAACTGGAGACGCGGCTGGAATTTATCCGGCGTTATGCGGAAGACAGCGGAAAACGTTTAGCGGAATTGCGAAGCCGGACGGAGGATTGGTGGGAACGCGAGGCAAAGTTTTTCGATGTGGGGAGATCGCGAGCGTGGATTGTTACGCGGCGGTTGACGCATACTTCGCACCATCGCGGACAGCAAATGGCGATGCTGCGAATGCTCGGGCGGGCTGTGCACAGTAATTATGGTCCGACAGCAGATACGGGCGGGTTGATGCAGGATCACGCGCCGACGATTTATGCGTACCGGGATATCGATGCGTTGCTGAGCGGCGAGGCGCGGGGCGGAGCCAAGGTTGCGTTGCCGGGAGCTGGCGGGAAAGCGGTCACCGAGCGGCCGGCAAAATAGTTGGCTTCGTCGCGTGGAAATCAGTTGCGCGTGCTTGCCAGTGAAACACCAAGCCGAACTTCAATCTGCGCGATACATATCCGGAAAAACTTTTTTCAAGTGGTCGAGTTTGGGAAGGTCGTTGTAGACGATGTAAGGTTCATCGGTGTGAGATTTTAGATAGTCCTGGTGATAGTCCTCAGCTTTGTAGAACGCCTTGAACGGAACGATCTGCGTGACAATTCTGTGATTGTAAACTTTTGCGGCGTCGAGTTGCTGGACATAGGCGTCAGCAATGCGTTTTTGTTCGTCCGTGGCGTAAAAGACGGCGGAACGATATTGCGAGCCGGAGTCCGGGCCTTGCCGGTTTAGCTCCGTGGGATCGTGGGCTACGGAGAAAAATACCATGAGGAGTTGACCGTAAGAGATTTTTGACGGGTCAAACGTGATGCTGACGGATTCGGCGTGGCCGGTAAGCCCAGTGCTGACCATTTCGTAGCCGGGAGAAGCAACGTGTCCCCCGGTGTAGCCGGCGGTTACAGCGGTGACGCCCTTGAGATGTTCGAAAACAGCTTGAATGCCCCAGAAGCAGCCGCCTGCGAGTACCGCCGATTCCTGGCCGTGAGTTGCGGCCAGCGGGGCGTCAATGGCGGGTTTCGGGAACGGGAGGCGCGGGTCAGCGGGATTTGCTCCGATGGAGCGGACGGCGGTCCATCCGACGAAGGCGACGATTACGGCGATGGCGATGGTGCGACCGATAGCGGGGCTTCCTATGGCTGGGCGCATGGTTGGGGGCATGAGGCGGTCTCCTTCTATGGATAGTATACGGTTTTTGCGGAGCTTCGGATGCGTCTCAGATTCGTTGCGTGGCGGTACGCTGGCTGGAACCTTCACGCTATACTTGAGAGGTGATTCCAGAGTTCACAAAAGCGTTCGTCAGGGGCAAGACACGCGATTTTGGCGGGACTCGGCAATGAACATTTTAGGTATCGATTATGGGAGGTCGCGCATCGGATTGGCAATTGCGGATTCCGAAGCGGGCATGGCCAGGCCGCTGGATACCCTGGTGAGGATTAACCGAAACGAAGATATGCGGCGTTTGCGAGAGATTTTGCGCGAGCAAAGTGTGAAGCAGATTGTGGTGGGATTGCCATTGCGGCTGGACGGAACGCGCGGCGATATGGCTGAGGAAGCCACGAGATTTGCGCAGCGGGTGCAAAAACAATTTGGAGTGACGGTGGAAATGTGCGATGAGCGGCTGACCAGCTGGGAAGCGGAGCGTTTGCTGGAAGAACAGAGCGGGCGTGTGCGGCACGAAGCGAATCGCGGGGCAGAAGAAAAACGGAAACGGCTGGCGGGGAAAATTTCCGTGGATGCGGTGGCAGCGGCGGTGATTTTGCGAGATTACCTGGAATTGCGGACGGCTCGGGCTGCCGGCGCGCAGAGTGACGAGGCCAAACTGATTTGAAGTTTTTGGCGCGATTATTCTTTTTGCTAGTGCTGGCGGCCGCAGGGGCGGGCGCGTGGGCGTGGTATAGCATCGAAACGCCCTATCAGAAATTTCCGAGCGAGGGAGTTTTTGTCGATTTGCCGCATGGAGCGTCCAGCCGGACGGTGGCGCGACTGCTGCAAGAAAACGGAGTGGTGCGCAGCTCCGTGGCGTTTGAAATTTATGCGCGGCGGCATCCGCGGAGGCGATTGCAGGCGGGCGAATACTTTTTCGACCATGCGATGAGCGGGCACGATGTATTCTGGAAAATCGCCAACGGGCAAATTTACGAGCAGCCGTTTACGGTGCGCGAAGGCGAGACGATGTTTGAAATCGCGCAGGATCTGGATGCGGGAAAGTTCGTGGCGCAGAGCGAATTTCTGGATGCGGCACGAAATCCGGAATTGATCCGGGATGTGGCGCCGCGAGCGCCGACGCTGGAGGGATTTCTTTATCCGGCGACGTATTTTTTGCCGCGGCATCCTAAGGGTGCGGAGTTGACCGCGGAAATGGTGCACAAGTTTAAGGAAGAGTGGCAACGGATAGCGGCACCGGGTGCGGCGGCCGGCGCAGCGGAGACGCAGACGCGACCGGTGGCGGCTATTGTGACGCTGGCATCGCTGGTGGAACGCGAGACGCCCAAACCGGAAGAGCGTCCACTGGTGGCAGGAGCGTTTGAAAACCGGTTGCGCAAGGGCATGCTGTTACAGTGCGATCCCACGGTGATTTATGTGCTGGAGCAAAACGGAAAATATCGTGGCACGCTGACCACGGCGGATTTACATATCGATTCGCCGTATAACACGTACGTGCATACGGGACTGCCTCCGGGGCCGATCGGCAATCCTGGGGAGGCGTCTTTGCGGGCGGCTTTAGCGCCGGCGAAGACGGATTTTATTTATTTTGTGGCAAACACCCAAGGGGGGCATTTTTTTTCGGCTACATTGGCGGAGCACAATCGGAATGTGACGCGATACCGGCGAATGCTGGCGGGATTGCCGGCTGATCCGCCGCTCGCGCCTCCGGCGCCACCAAAAAAGCCCGCCACTAAACGGCATCGAGGCACAGCCCGATGAGTGACACGACGAAAACGAAGAAAGAGTTGATCGTGGAAGCGGCTCGCGCGATTGGGGCGCAGCGGTTTACTCCGGCCGAAATCGATCAACTCCGGCGGCGATTGATCGCGGAATTCGGCGAAGAGGGCAAGACGGGAAACGACTACATCGCGGAAGTGCTGAAAAACGCGGGCATGAAAGTGAATTTGGCGCTGCAAGAGGAAGCCGAGGATCAGTACGAAGACGAATTCGAGGACCTGCTGCACTTCAAAACTTTGGAAGACGCGGAAGTGAGCATCACGCGTCTGGACGAATTGATGCGGAAGTTTCGCGCGAGCGGCGAACCGGCGGCGGTGGAGCGCGTCTTGAACGTGGCGCGACTGGGTAAGCGGCGGGCGGAGATGATTGCGCGGAATCCGAAGGTGGAAAAACAAAAGCGCGCGGAGAAAGAAGAGATTGCGAACTGGTTCCGCATCTGGCTGGAGACGCCGGACACATTTTTTGACTGGATCGATTTGCGAAAACAATCGCAGGAATATCGGACAAGATTTCCTGAAGTGGAATCCGCGGAATGAGCGCGGTGAATCCTTCGCAGGCCAATGGCGGAACAGTGGACTTGCCGCCGTTTTCACTGGACGTACAGGCGCTGGACCTCGGCGAAGGAATTAAATCGGTCGGAATGGAATTGCTGGGGACGGAGAGCCGCGAGCCCGTGCGTGGCGCGGAAGCGGCGGAAATTTGGGCGGCGGCGCTGCAAGGATTGTGCGGCAACGAGCCGTTCGTTCTGGACTTTTTCAGCCACATCGAACGAGTGACGGCATTTTGCGAGATGCAGGAGATTGCTTTTCGTGAGGCGACGGGGCGTTGCATCGTTTTGACGCAGCCGGATGAGCAGCAAGTGCGGAAACTTTTTGAGCGGTTCGAAGCCGAGACATTTGGCATGCGGGCGGGGGCGGCGGCGCAGAATCCTGACAGCGATTTAGAGGAAGCGCTTTCGCATCGAGGATTGGACGCTTATCAAGCGGCGTACGCGCGGTACACATTTTGCGCGGTGTGCGAGCCGGAAGATGGCTGGATTACGGTGCTGAGCAATACTTTGTGGACTAGCGAAGTCATCCGCAGAGTGCGACCGGCGGTGCAGGCGTTTGACATCCACATTGCGCGGCCGCAGTAAGCGGTGCGCGGTGCGTGGGGCGTCGCGAGAATTCTTGAAATTGGCGGCGGACGGCGGAACGAAGAAGCAATGGCCGGTGGATTGCTTTCATTTTAAGCGAGGACGGTAACGAGTGAAGCGAAAGGCATTGTTGTGGAGGACGGTGGCGACACTGGCGGCGATTACTTGCGGCTGCGCGGGGCGCAACGGCGTCAACACAAGAACAACACTAGCGCCCGCTGCAAAACCGGTGATGCTGGATGCGGGCAAGCAGGAACTGCTGGATAAATATAATGTGATCGCCGCGGGAGTGAAAAGTTTGAACGCGACAGTGGAGTTGAAGCCGACCGCCGGATCTCGATACAGCGGAGTGATTGACGAATACCACGAGGTCAAGGCGTTTTTGCTGGCGCGGCGGCCCGCGGAAATTCGAGTGATTGGACAGGCTCCGATCGTCGGCACGACGGTGTTCGATATGGCCAGCGACGGAGAAACCTTTCGCGTATCGATTCCTTCGAAGAGCAAGTTTTTGGTGGGCGCGGTGGCGCTGGAACGAGCCAGCGACAAGCCGATTGAGAATTTGCGTCCGCAACATTTGCTGGACGCGCTGCTGTGGCCGGAAATTCAAAAACCGGAAACCGTTTTGCTGGAAGAATTCAACGACGAGAGCGCGCGATATTACGTGCTGACCGTACTGCGCGGAGGATATCAAACAGAAATTTTGCGCAAGGTGTGGTTTGACCGCGCGAACTTGCAAGTGGTCCGGCTGGAATCGTATGGGCCGAAGGGCGTTTTGCTGTCTGACGCGCGTTTTTCGGATTGGGAGGTGCTGAGCGATCCCAGCCAGCCTGCTGCTGCCCTACCCGCAGGAGTGACTTCGTTTCCGCGCGCGATCCGGATCGACCGGCCGCATGATGATTACCGTCTGGATCTGCAAGTCACGAAGGTGACTTTGAATGATGACATTCCGGCGGACCGCTTCAAGCTGGAACAGCCGGCGGGAAGCGAAGTGGTGCGTGTAGGCGAGTCCACCGAGAACAAAAAACCATGATGGGTGAATTGATCGCGCGCAATTTGCTGCACCGGCCGATGCGAACATTTATCGGCGCGATGGCAGTGGCCGTGGAAGTTGCGCTGGTAGTGCTCATCGTGGGGCTTACGTCTGGATTGTTGACGGAAACCGCAAAACGGATCGAAGGGATTGGCGCGGATGTGATGGTGCAGCCGCCGGCGGCATCGATACTTTTGGGATTTAGCGGATCGCCGATGCCGGCCAAAATCGGCGCAGTGCTGGCGAAGCTGAAGTACGTGCAGACCGTGGCACCTGTGCTGCTGCAATTCAATTCGACGGGCGGAGTGGAAGTGATTTACGGGATCGATCCGGAAAGTTTTCGCAATGTGTCCGGCGGATTTGTGTTTCTGCAGGGGCACGATATGGAAGGGCCGGACGATTTGATCGTGGACGATTTGGCAGCGCACGCCAAAAAGCTGAAGGTGGGTGACACTTACAATTTGCTGAATCACGGATGGCATGTGGCCGGAATCGTGGAGCACGGAAAAGGTGCGCGCTTGTTTGTGCAGCTTTCCACGCTACAGGATTTGATGGGAGCAAGAGACAAGGCGTCGATTTTCTTGCTGAAGTGCACCCGCCCGGAACACACCACAGACGTCATGCAAGAAATACATGGAGTGCTGCCGACCCACACGATCCGCCCGCTGAAAGATTTTCTCTCGCTGATGACCTCAACAAATATTCCGGGGCTGCAAGTGTTTATCGAATCCATGATTGCGTTGGCCATCGCGGTGGGACTGCTGGTGATTTTGCTGACTATGTATGCCACGGTGATCGAGCGGACTCGCGACATTGGAGTGCTGAAGTCATTGGGCGCGAACCGGGCGTTTATTGTGCGGGCATTGATTTACGAGTCGGCGATCTTGTGCACTATCGGAATCGCGGCGGGAGTTGGATTGAGTTACGCGGTGCGGGCAGGATTTTTGGCGGGATTTCCGACGCTTTCCATTTTGATCACGCCTGGCTGGATTCTACGCGCGGCAGCAATCGCCATGGCCGGCGGAACGCTTGGCGCGATCTATCCGGCGTGGCTGGCGAGCCGGAAAGATCCGGTCGAAGCGCTCTCCTACAATTGAAATGCGCGGCGCACTGCTCCCAGGCGCAAGCGTCTTAACTAGGCACCAATAGCAATCGCAGCTACAATACGGTCGACTCGAAGATTGTTGCAGGAAAGAGATTTGGAACCGATACTCAAAACCGAGAACCTGTGGAAACTGTACCGGGCGGGCAAGGCGGAAGTCCCGGCGCTTCGCGGCGTGAATTTTGAAGTGCAGCCGGGCGAATCCGTCGCGGTGATGGGTCCGTCGGGATGCGGAAAATCGTCGCTGCTATATGTGATCGGCGGGCTAGCGCAGGCCTCGAAAGGGCGCGTGCTCGTCGACGGCAACGATTTGACGTCGATGGGCGACGCGGCGCGAACAAAATTGAGGCGGCACAAAATTGGTTTCGTGTTTCAGCGATTCAACTTGCTGCCCACGCTTTCCGCGCGCGGGAATATCGCTATCGCGCAATTTATTCATGGCGATGGATTCGATCCGCATCGCTTCGACGTGGTGACGAAACTGCTGGGCATTGAAGGGCGCCTGGATCATCGGCCCGCGGAGATGTCTGGAGGCGAGCAGCAACGCGTGGCGATTGCGCGGGCGATCATCAACGAGCCAAAAATCTTGCTGGCGGATGAGCCGACCGGCAACCTGGACTCGAAAAATTCGGAAGTAGTGCTGCAGATGCTGCGCCAGTTGAATAAAGACCTGGGACAGACTGTGGTCATGATCACCCATAACCCGGAAACGGTGAACTATTTCGATCGCGTGGTGCACATGCGCGATGGCGTGATCGTCGACGGAATTCCGGCGGACTAGAATGGCGAGCCTGGGAAAAATTCTTTCGCGAATGTTTTTCTGGTCCTACGATCGCGGCACGTGGCAATACGATGTGGCGGTAGTGTTGATTTTGATCTTCGTATTGTTGACGCCGCAGCGATGGTTTCATGATCAGCCGCAGGTGGGGATGCCAGCGAACGCGTCGCAAGTGCAGTTGTTGGTAGCGACTGACGACGGTCACAAACAAACTTATCGCGTGGATGCTCGCGTATTGGCACCACCGGAGCAAACTCCTGCGCTGCAAAACGAACTGCACAACGCTCTACAACGAGCGCTGCCGGACCTGAAAGGGCGCTTTTCCATCGGGAAAATCAACCCGGTGCGGGATGCGGCAGGCACGGTAATCGCGTACGAAGTGGAAATCCGGCGCTAACGAAAAATCCTCGAATCCATTGTTATAAAGCGAGCTTGTGCAGGCTATAGCGCGCTGGCTGTATGCTACGATTGAATTGGGCGGGAATGACGAAGTAAATATTCCGGCTCAGGGGCTATCTTGAAACGCATACTTCTATTTACTGCGATTGTTGGGATTTGCATGCTTCCGGCAGCCATCGGCAAGCGGCGCGCGGCCCAGGTTTCCGGGCAGCAGCAGAACGCGAATAGCGTTCTGGCCATGATGGATGAATCTGCGAAGGATTTTCGCAGCCTGACGGCGGACATTGAGCACATCAAATATACGGATGTGGTGAAGGATACGTCGAAGGAAACCGGGCAAATGTTTGTGCGCAAAGACCAAAAGATGCGTATCGATTTCGCGCAGCCGGATAAGCGCACGGTTTTGCGGAATGGCGACACGCTCTTCGTCTACACGCCGAAAATCAATAAAGTGGAAGAGTACGATTTGGGGAAAAACCGCGCGATGGTGGATCAGTATGTGCTGCTGGGATTCGGTACCCGCAGCCAAAACGTGGTGAAAAGTTATGACGTGGTGCTGGTTGGCGACCAGGAATTGGACGGGCGGAAAACGTTTCTATTGGAATTGACTCCGAAATCGGAGGACATTCGCAAACAGATCACCAAGATTCAAATGTGGATTGACCAATCATCATGGCTGCCGATTCAACAGAAGTTTTTTGAGGCTGCACCGGGCGACTACTTTATTTTTCACTATACGAACATGAAGAAGAACTTGAAGATTAGCGATTCGGAATTCAAGCCGGATTGGCCGAAAGACGCAAACCGCGTCAAGCCACATGCATAAAATTTGATTTGCAATGAGTTGATAAAACGAGGGGCCGTTTGAAGCGGCGCCCTCGTTTTGTTTTGTTAGTTGCGCTCGTGCTGCAGCAGCTGTTCTTTTCGCGATAAACCCCAGCGATATCCGGCCAACGCGCCGTCTTCTCGTACGACTCGATGGCAGGGCACAACGATCGAAACGGGGTTGGTGGCGCAGGCGCGCGCGACAGCTCGGATTGCCTTGGGGTTGCCGAGTGCGCGGGCCACTTGCGAATAGGTGCGCGTGGCGCCGCGCGGAATGCGCTGGAGTTCCTGCCAAACGCGCCGTTGGAAAACGGTGGCTTGCAGATCGAGCGGCAACTCAACCCGCGGAGCTTTGCCTTTCACTCGGTGAACAATCTCTTTCACCCAATGGGCAAACGAATCCGCGGCCGACGAGATTTCAGCGCGCGGATATTCGCTTTTCAACTCGGCGGTAAGCTTCGCTTCTGAATCTCCCAGGTAGACAGCGGAGATGCCGCGGTCCGTGGCAGCGACGAGTATTTTCCCAAGCGGTGATTCGGCAATTGCGTAACCAATTTTCATGTTCTTTCCTCCCTTTTGATATGTGGACGGCGTCATGCCCAAATGCGCGTTACTGCGTTCATAAACGCGGCTGGATGATCCGTAGCCGGTTTCGTAAAGCGCGTCCGTAACGCGTTTGCCATCACGCAACAGTTTTTTGAAACGATCGAGGCGCAGCGTTTCCGAAAGCTGGCGCGGGGTCAACCCAGTGACTTGCCGAAACGCACGGCGAAGAGTGGCTGCGGTGCTCCCTAATTTTTTCGCG
Source organism: Candidatus Acidiferrum sp. (assembly GCA_036495905.1). Taxonomy (GTDB): domain Bacteria; phylum Acidobacteriota; class Terriglobia; order Acidiferrales; family UBA7541; genus Acidiferrum. The sequence goes on along the minus strand of DASXMB010000005.1, from coordinate 95,256 downwards.
AGATCGGTGAAACGCATTGGTTCTTCGCCAGCGTCAGCAATCTCCCGCGCGGCGCGTTCCACCAGCGCCACCTGCGAGGCTACTTCCTTCGGGCGGCAGCGGAGGCAGGCGCGAAAACCGTGCTGCTCTGCCTCTTGCGGCGTGCGGTAAAACGCAACGTTTTGTCGCAAGGGCCGGCGAGCGGGGCAGGATGGGCGGCAATATATGTGTGTCGAACGCACGGCCAGAACGAACGTGCCGTCTGCCCGCGGATCACGAGACAACGCGGCGCGCCAGTAGTGGTCAACGCTGTTTTTGCGAGATAGCGAACTGTTGCGGGCGGATATGCTCTTTGCAGTCATGATGAACAAGCCCAAAGTACCGCAGACTGAAAAACAAATCTATCCGCAAACGAACATCAATGTTTTTATTGGCCGATCAGGCTTGGGCGACTCCGGATGGAAAATCACTTTCGCTGACCGGCTTGCGGTGCGGCGCGGTGATTACCAGTAGCACGGCAGTAAGGATAACCGCCGCGGACAAAACTACACGCAAATTGACGGACTCGCCAGCAAACATCCAGCCGAGGAACAGCGCGACCACCGGATTTACAAACGCATAGGTGGCTACGCGCGCGGCGGTGCTGTTCTTCAAGATATAAATGTACGAGGTAAATCCGATCGCCGAGCCAAAAACAATCAGATAGGCCAAAGCCATCCAGGAGCGGAACGAAACCGCACCGAAATGCAGCGATTTTGTCTCGCGAGTGAGGAACGCCAAAATCCAGAGGGCGATGCCGCCGCAAAGGCCTTGCATCGCGACCCCGAGCAACGGCGATTCCGGCAGGGTGCCGTGTTTGGAATAGATCGAGCCGAACGCCCACGACAGCGCTGAGACCACCATAACCGTCGCGCCCAGAGGATTGACGCGCCCCGAGGCTCCCAGGTGCGCGGGACCGACCAATAGGGCCAGTCCCGCAAACCCCAGCGCCAGGCCGACGGCTACTCTGGCGACCGGGCGAGAGCCTCCTGGCCGCAGCCAATCGATCAGCACCATCCAGAGGGAGACCGAAGCGAATAGCACCGCCGCGATGCCCGATGGCACGGTTTCTTCGCCCACACAAACTCCGGCATTGGCCACAAGCAGAAGGCAACCAGTAATGGCCGCCGTACGCCAGTGTGCCAGTGTGGGGCGGATTCCCGTTTTCCAGCGAAGCAGTGGATAAAAGACGACTCCGACGAAAACATGACGCGTGCCGGCAAGCAGCAGTGGTGGAAAAGATTCAATGCCGATGCGCATCGCAAGATATGTGGAACCCCACACGAGGTAAACCACGGCGAAACCAAGCAGCACGAGCGAGCGGGTACGTTCGTTCGCGGATGGAGACGATTTGTGTTGATGGGCGGGCGGTGAAAAATTAGGCATCGATAGGAAGCGAAGCGCGAAACACGAAAATAAACGTTACAGGGCGCAGTGTCGAGCGCCATATTGGGAGAAGCTATTGGCGATGCTCAACAAAATGCACAGCCGGTGCGGTACCATTACTAAGTGTTTGACAGTAAGACACTTCGGAAGTTTTCCACAGGTTGACGTTAGCGTCTACTAATGGCATTTTAGCGACCCAACCAGCTGACGCGGTGTTTACGCTGCAACGCGTTGGAGGGTCGGAAAAGTACAGACAAGCATCAAATTAGCATCTCTGAGGGCGAGATGAGTGCGAGCAATCGCGCAAGATCATTGGAGTCTGTGACAGCGAATGCTGCAGCGAGCGCTCATGCGCCAGCCAGCGCAACCGCGCCAGCTTCAGCGCCCAAGGTGATTCCGCCCGCAGGACTCCCGGCTTTGCGTGTGTTGCCACTGATGAACGAAGCGCAGCCGCGGCGCTTTGCGCGAGTTCCTACACATGCGGTGGGCGTTCACCCAGAGCATCGCGAATATCCGCGCGCAACTCTGCGTCTGCCGCTGCGATTGCGCGGGGTGAGCGGAGTGCCCGAAGAGTTTCCAATTACTCTGGTTACGCGGGATATTAGTTCCACCGGCGTGTTCTTTCTTTGTCCGAAGCAGTTGGCTCTTGCCACGTCCATCGAATTGGAAATTGTGCTGGTCAGCCGGCCGATGGGACGAGGGAATGTCGTTATCGCGACCATGGCCCACGTGACGCGATTAGAACCTGCTGCGATGCCGGGTTGGTTCGGTGTGGCAGCTTCGTTCGACGATGTTCAGTTTGACCGCGACGATCGAGTTCCTTCCCGCTTTCTGAATCCATAGCAATTTCAGCTGACCCGCAAAAATTTCGCGCCGGCGAAGTGTGTACGTTCGCATGACCACACGTTACGGCTTGACGGGATCGGCAGAAGCAGGGGGCGGCGGTGGCGGAGCGGGTTGCGCGGGCGCCACGCCAGTGGGAGTCGTCGCATTGGCCGGCGGCATCGCGATTAACGGCTTAAAATCGGTCCACTTAATCACCAAGCGCATGGGGACGTCCGAATCCTTCAGGTGCATTACGGCTTCGGAGCGCTCGTAATTTGGGAACCAATATTTCCCGGCAACATTTTCGCGATAAGTTTCGAACATCGTGAATGGCATGGCGGTTGCGGGATGCACCTCACCAAGCTCATTGACCCACTTGCCGTACGTTCTCACGATTTCCATATCCTGAGTATCGGCCCAGACGATTCCATCGAAATAAGCGTGCGCGCGATCCAGCCCCTTGGGCGTGACCTTGAAAATATAGCAATCAATCTCATCAACCTGCTCGGTGCCCATATATTTCAGATCATATTTCACAAGCTGGCTGGTGGTCATAGGGAAGGCAGGAATTTTATCGAGGTCTTTCACATCTTCGGTTTCCAGCGAGACGTAACGCAGAGTGGATGGCGGCCGCTCGACAACTTTGCTGACTACCTGGCCGCTGGGAGCACGAAAAACATCCAGAACCAGCACGAGCTGGCCGCTTTGTTTGCCGTCTGGCCCAAATTCTTCCACCCGAATCGTTTTGCGATAGCCATATTGCGGACGGGTTGCCAAAAACTCGTCTTCCTTTTCCGCGAAACGCTTGATGATTTCTTCGGGCGGAATCGGCGGAGGCGCCGACGGATCGGGAGAGGTGCCCGTGCGATGAACGGTGCGACCGGGCGCGGGCGTCAGCGGAACGTGCGATTCCTGCGCGCGTACGGCAGACGCGGCACAAAACAATGCCGTAGCAAGAAAACACCCAGCCCAGCAAAAGAAGGCACTCATCCGGCGAAATTGAGAAAGCGACGAAATCATAACGAGTTGGATGCGCACCGAACAGCCTCGGCAGCCTGACCTGCTTACTATCAATCAGCTTACCGCAAATCGCCGCGAAAACATGTGTTTCGCAATCCGCGAACGCACTCCGTTTTGACTCTGCGGCAGACGCACCGCTCTCTGCTACAATTTTTGGCTTGTGACCGACAGCGAGATACAGGCAAAGCGATATTTTGTTTCCGGCAGCGTTCAGGGCGTGGGCTTTCGTTATTTCACGCAAGGCGAGGCGGAGCGTTTGAAGTTATCCGGTTTTGTGCGAAACGTGAGCGACGGACGAGTGGAAGTTTACGCCATGGGATCGCCGACGCAGCTTAGTGCGCTGCGCCGTGCGTTGGAGCGAGGTTCGCGTTTCGCAAACGTGACGGAAGTTCGCGAAGAGCCGGCAAGGATTGAGGCACAGTTTTCCGGACAATTTCTTATCACCCATTGATAACAGGAGCCGTTCGAATGAACGAACTGAAAAAACTGATTCGCGAAGTGCCCGATTATCCGAAACCGGGAATCCTTTTCTATGACTTGACGACCCTGTTGAAAGACAAGCAGGGGTTTCATTTATTGATCGACCGGCTCTGCGATCACTATAAAGGCCACACCATCGACGTCGTCGCTGGAATCGAAGCTCGCGGATTTATTTTTGCTCCGGCGCTGGCTTACCGCCTGGGAGCGGGCTTCGTGCCGGTGCGCAAACCAAAAAAATTGCCGGCGAAAACCTCGCGTGTTTCGTATTCTCTCGAATACGGCACTGACACCTTGGAAATTCACGAGGATGCCGTGCGTCCGGGCGAGCGAATAATCATTTGCGACGACTTACTGGCCACCGGAGGGACCGCGGCCGCGACGGCAAGACTTGTTCAGCAGCTGGGCGGCAAAGTGGAAGGGCTGGCCTTCGCCGTGGAGCTCACATTTCTGAATGGGCGCAGCAAGTTGCCGGGGCTGGACATTTTTTCGTTAATTCAGTACGACAAGTAGGCGAGCCGCTCGATTGCAATTTATTTCCCGGCGCGTTGTCGCCGCACCTCAAAGAGCACGATACCCGCGGCGACAGAAACATTGAGTGATTTCACTGGACCAACTGTCGGCAACGAGACCACAAAATCGCACCGCTTGCGCGTTAGATCGTGTAAACCCTTGCCCTCGCCGCCCAGAACGATTCCAATCGGTGGGTTATAATCCGCTTGCGTGTACGTTTTCTCAGCGCGCTCATCCAAACCAATTAGCCAGTAACCCGCTTCCTTCAGCTCTTCCATCGCCCGAACCAGATTCGTCACTTTCGCGACGGGCAAATGAGAAATCGCGCCAGCCGAAGCTCGCGCCACTGTTTCCGTCAAACCGGCGGCTCGCCGCTCCGGAATCACCAATCCATGCGCTCCTGCGGCGAGCGCCGAGCGAATAATCGCACCTAAATTGTGCGGATCTTCCACGCCGTCGAGCAAAACGATAAATCCTTTTTCATCGCGAGCAGCCGCGGCATTCGCGGCTTCCAGCACATCCTCAAGCCTTCCCACTGCTCGAGCGGCCACGAGAGCAACCACTCCCTGGTGATCTTTCGAATCGGCCAGACGATCGAGCTGACCGCGATCTTCGAAGCGCACGGAAACATTCTTCTCGCGCGCCAGCTGAACGATCGCTTCCACGCGCGTGTCCTGACGCCCGCGCACAATTACGATACGGTCGAAAGCGCGCCCCGATTCCAAAGCCTCGCGAACGGCATGAATTCCGGTGAGACGATCCATGGGAGAAACAGTTTACATTTGCCGGCGCTGCGTGGGTAGTCGGCGCAAAGATGAATTCTTTCGACTAGACTTCCGTTGCGATCTAGTCGAGAACCGAGCAAAACTCGAGTATTCGTTCGCGCGCGGATTTTACGGCAACGCGGAAGGGCAGCCCCGCCGCTTCATCCAGCAGCAGAATCACTCGATCGAGCTCGCCTTCGCCCGACCGCCCGGCAAGCGCCAGCCGCAAAGGATGAAACAACTCGCGACCTCGCACATCGAGCGTATTTTTCAGCGACGTTACGATTTCAGAGAAACGTTCTGAGGTAAGCGGAGTATCATCGAGCAACTGCAGGGCAAGCTGACGCAACACGTCGCGCGCGGCGTACCGCGACAGAATTACGTGGCTTTCCACGCGCGCCAGCACTTCACGCGCATCGTAGTGAAAAATTAAACCGAGCAACTCATCCAGTGCTTCTCGATCCACTGCATGATGGCCGAGGAACGCGGCAGCACGAGCGCACCAGGCGTTTTGTTCGGCTGACATTTCCATTGCCAGCCAGCCACGTTCGCGAAGAATTTCCGCGATACTGGTCGCCGTGAACAAGTTGACGGGAGTTTCGTGTGTCGAGTGCGTTTCTTGTGGAAACATCGCGGTGATTTTATCGCAAGAAAAAATCAATTGGACAGAATGCGTTTCCGCAGACAAATTGCAAAATGTTCGGCCTAGCGGCCTCAGATCGGCGCCAACGTCGCAATCACATGCGCGGCAATAGCTTCTCCACGCCCGACCGCATCAACGCCTTCATTGGTCTTTGCTTTCAAATGAATTTTCTCTGCAGGCACGCCCAGTGCCCCAGCCAAAGCCTCTCGCATCCGTGGAAAGTGCGGACCCAGTTTCGGCCTCTCTAGAATCACCACCGCGTCGACATGCTCGATTGCTAGTTTTTTCTCTGCCAGCAGACTGCGCACGTGCTCCAAAAATCGCAAGCTATTCGCACCTTTCCACTCGGGATCGGTATCTGGAAAGTGCTTGCCAATATCGCCGAGCCCCGCCGCGCCCAGCAACGCATCGCAAAGCGCATGCGCCAAAACGTCGCCGTCGGAATGCCCCATCGGGCCCTTGTCAAAAGGCACTTCCAGTCCGCCGACCATCAACTTCCGTCCACTTTCCAGGCGATGCAAGTCGTAACCAATGCCGCAGCGCACACTCATGGTTTGGTGCGCTCGCGTTCCATGTAAAATCGCGCCAGCTCCATGTCGGCAGGCTTGGTGATTTTGATGTTCCGCTCGGAACCCAGCACCACATGCACATCATGCCCGATGCGCTCCACCAGTCCCGCTTCGTCGGAGGCGCTCACTCCATCCGCTTGTGCACGCGCAAACGCTTCCTTCAACAATTTTGTGGCGAATACCTGCGGCGTTTGCGCTAGCACCACGCGCTCGCGCGGCACCGTTCCCGTAATCAGCGCGACATCTTCCGGCAAACTCGCCCTTTTCACTTCTTTCACCGTATCCATCGCGGGAATTCCGAGAATCGCCGCGTGACATTGCCGCGCTTCTTCAATCACTCGCACGATCTGTTCGCGCGTGACGAACGGTCGCACCGCGTCGTGCACCAAAACAATCTCTGTATCCGCGGAAACCTGCGCTAATGCCTGTCCCACGGAGTCTTGCCGCGAATCGCCACCACGCACCACGCGCACCTTCTGCGCAAATTTCTCTTCGCGAATCCGTTCTTCGAGCCATGCGACCCCATCTCCTCGAGTAGCCACAAGAATCTCGGTAATCAATTCGCAAGAGGCGATGCGGCGCAGGCTCAAAATCACAATCGGAACGCCATCCAGCTCCAAAAATTGTTTCGGCGTCTCGGCGCCCATGCGGGTGCCCAGTCCGGCGGCGGGTAAAATGGCAGCAATGCGGGTCATTTGGTGTGCGGCAGCGCGGTCGAAAGCTTCACTAGCGCTATCGCAAACTTCAGAGTGTACAACAAGCGGGCAGCTGAGGTGAACCGCAGCGCAAAAAGTTAGCGAATGTAGACGCGCGGAACCCGATGCCCAACCGCGCAGAGTAGATCGGAAGTCACCGTGCCGATACCTCGCGCGACCAAATTTGCAGGGTGCACGTGCTCGCCATCGACCCCGTAAATCGTGGCTACGTCCCCGATTTCCACGTCGAGCACATCGGTAACGTCCACCATGGTCACGTCCATCGAAACAATTCCGACAATCGGCGCAAGTTTTCCGTGCAGCAGGACGCTGCCGCGATTCGTGAGCGAACGGTGAATTCCGTCCGCATATCCCGCAGCGAGAACCGCCACCACCGACGGCCGTTTCGCCACGAACGTGGCGTTGTAGCCTACTCCTTCGCCCACTGGAATATTTCGCAGACTGATAATGCGTGTGCGCAAGCTCATGGTTGGCTTCAGCGCTAATCGCCGCGCAATTTCGTCGCGTTGCTCCGGCGGCTCGTACCCGGGATGATAGCCGTACAAAATCACTCCAGGCCGTACCATGTCGCCCCAGGATTCCGGCCGCGTGGCAATCGCCGCGCTGTTAGCCATGTGGACGATGCCCGGATCAATCCCCAATTTCTTCAAACGATCGAGCGCTGCAAAAAACCGCTCTTCCTGTTCGCGCGTCTGCTGCCCTTGTGGCGCGGCACCCGACGCTTCCGACGAAGCAAAATGAGTAAAGACTCCGCCAAGGTGGAGGTGCGGACACTTGGCAAGTTGCCGCCCAAAACAATCCACGTCGCCCGTCGCAATGCCCAGGCGATTCATCCCCGAATCCATTTTCAGATGAAACGAAACTCGTTTGCGCCTCGGGCTTTTGGCGGCTGCGCGTTCCAGGACTTGCAGTTGCTCGCAGCGGTGGACTACGGCCGTCAGATCGTGCTTCAACAAAGTGTTTTCTTCACCCGGCCAAAAACTGGTCAGCACCAGCACCGGCTTCCGCACTCCCGCCTTGCGAACTTCAATTCCCTCGGCGGTACACGTCACGCCGAACCAGTCGGAACCTGCTTTATCCAAGAGCTTCGCCACTTGTGGACCGCCATGGCCGTAAGCATTGCCTTTCACGATGGACAGCACCTTGCGAGGCGTCTTGCGCTTTTCGCTTGCCGGATTCACAAAATCGCGAATCGCGTGCAAATTGTGCCGCAGCGCGGATTCCGACACTTCCGCCCACACCGGTCGCCCGTCCAACTTCACGCTCTTCTGCTTTGCCGCCATGGCTTCCCCGAAAGAAAAATAGTGTACGACATTCGCGCGGCGCGGTCCGGTTCGCCACGCGAATGCCGCGTGAAAGATAACAGCACGCCGCCTGCCGAATTGGACCGTCCAGCAGGACTCATGGAGTTTGTCGCGTTAAGCAGAGCTATTACAAGAGGTTAGCGAGGGCCGTTTGCTCGCATGTGCAGCAATGTCGTTCGCCAAGTTGAAAGAATTCACCGTGTTCGCCCGCCCGCACAGTGGCTGCGCTTACATATCATCGGGAGCGAATTGCGAAAACGCGTCCGGCGCCGCTTCTTCAAAACGCGTGAACCGGCTGCGGAACACAAACTTCACGCTGTCGGTCGGACCATTGCGCTGCTTGGCAATTTTCAGCTCGGTTTCTTCGCGTTCTTCCGGAGACGCCCCAGCTTTGAAAAAATTCGGACGGTAAATGAACATCACCACATCCGCATCCTGTTCAATCGCGCCCGATTCCCGCAAATCCGAAAGCTGCGGTCCGCGCTCATCGCGTTCGGGCGCGCGAGTCAGCTGGCTGAGCACCAGCACGGGAATCTGCAGCTCCTTCGCCAGCCCCTTTAGCGCGCGCGAAATACTGGACACTTCTTCGTTGCGATTGCCAAACCTTCCGCGTGCCGTGATCAACTGCAAATAGTCGATGATTAGCAGCGACAAGTTCTTGTCGCGTTTTAGCCTCCGCGCCTTCGCACCAATTTCCAGCACGCTGATGGATCCGGCATCATCGATCCACAATGGCGATGCTGAAATTGTTCCCAGCGCTTCCGTCATCCGACGCCAGTCGTCGCGGTTCAAATGCCCGGTACGAAATTTGTGCCCGTCAATCTGAGCGACAGAGGCCACCAGCCTCTGTAGCAAAGACTCCTTCGACATTTCCAAACTGAAAATCGCCACCGGTAAACCCGCGCGAATGCCAATATTTTCCGCCAAATTCAGTGCCAGCGCCGTTTTTCCCTGCGAAGGCCGCGCCGCCAGAATCAACATTTCCGATGCCTGCAGGCCGGAGGTCAGCTTGTCCAGCTCCGCATAACCGGTTGGAATCCCGGTGATGCTCTTCCCCTCGCGGAATATCTTTTCCAACCGCTCGAAATTGTCGCGAACGATATCTTTTACTGGAATCAGTCCCGCCCGGATCCGATCCTCGGCCAGAGCAAAAATCGACGATTCCGCGTTGTCCAGAATCGCGTCTGCCCCGTCTTCGCCTTCAAACGCATGCTGCTGAATGTTGTGCGTCGCGTGAATCAAATTGCGAAGCACCGCTTTTTCTTTAACGATTCGCGCGTAATGCTCGATGTTGGAAACTTTGGGCATCCCATCGGCAAGAGACGCCAGGTACGGAGCTCCACCCGCCGCTTCTAGATCCCCCTTGCGATGTAGTTCCTCAGTAAGTGTGACCAGGTCGATGCCTTGCTGGCTTTCGCCCAGCGCGATCATGTGCGTAAACACTCGGCGATGCTGGTCCAGAAAAAAATCCTCGGGACGCAAATTCTCAATCGCCGCGTTCAGCGCATTGTTGTCCAGCAACACCGCGCCAAGTACCGAGCGTTCAGCATCCAGGTTATTCGGTAAAGGCCGTTCTAACGCCGAATCTGCCATGTTCGCTTTCTATTCGCCTGACGCACCCGGTTTATCACGAAGGCTTGTGTGTCGGCAAGCCCATTCTGAAAATTCCCTTGTCGCTGTCACCGAACCAATGAACGCATTCTCTTGCGTCGTGCCGCTCGCGTCAACCGCAGACCGCGCGCAACGCTGTGCAAGCTTTCGGAAATCTCTGCAAAACTTTTCGCCGCTAAAAAAGTCTTCGTGAACCACCGAGAGCGCGCTCATTTTTCAAGTTATCGGACCTTCACCGCAAAACGAAAACGGGACGCGTCATGCGGCGTCCCGTCTCGGAAAACTCCGATGCTGGATTTGATTACGCTTGCTGCTCCGTCTGCGCTTCCTTTTCCACAAACACTTTCACTTCCGCTTTCACATCGCGAAACACTTTGATCGTCACCGAATACTCGCCAATCGCCTTGATCGGTTCGGCCAATTGTACCTGCCGCTTCTCAATCTTGAAGCCTTGCGCTTCCAGGCTTTCAGCTACGTCCGACGACGTCACCGACCCGAACATCTGATCGTTTTCACCGGTCTTGCGCTTGAAGTGCAGCGCCACGCCATTAATTAGCGCCACCTGTTTTTGTGCGGCGTCCATCTCCGTCGCGGTTTTCTTCGCCAGCGACGTGCGAATGCGTTCGAGCGCATTCATGTTGCCGCTGTTCGCTTCAATGGCCAATTTACGCGGCAGCAAGAAATTGCGCGCGTATCCCGGCTTCACTGTCACTACATCGCCGCGGTGCCCCAATTTGTCGATATCTTCTTGCAGAATAATTTGCATCGCTCATCCCCTTCGTTCTTAACTTCCACCGCTCCGCGCACGTTGCGGTCACGCACCTAACTCTCAACTCGGCCAGTTCCGTGGAGCGCGGCGGCTCGCTGCCGCCGTTCCATTCCCATATGTCCAAAACTAACTCTTCGGCGCCTCAACCGCAGGCGTAACCACGCGTGGCGCTTGCGTTCCCGCAGCACTCCCCGCAAATGGCAGCAACGCGATGTTCCGCGCCCGCTTGATCGCCTCGCCCAGCCAGCGCTGATGCCGCGAGCAAACTCCCGTCATGCGCCGCGGCAAAATCTTTCCGCGCTCCTGCACGAACTGCGAAAGAATGTCCGCGCGCTTGTAGTCGATAAAATCCATCTTCTCGACGCAAAACTTGCAAACTTTCTTCTTGCGGAAATATTGACGCTTGCCGCCGCGCCGCGGTCCGCCTGGACCGCCGCCACCCGGGCCGCCGCCTTCACGTCGCGGACCACCGTGCCCGCCGCCGGGTCCGTGGCCTCCGCCATGCCCTCCCGATCCGCCTTCGCGTCGCGGCGGTCCGCCGGGAGCCGGTGCTTGCTTCTGTTCCTCTGCCATACCTGCCTGCCTTTCACGTTTGACCCCGACTTTGCCGGGGCCGACTTCCTCAATTCACAAAAATCCATTCACCGCAACACTTCCAAAATGCAAAAACCGTCCCGCGAAAGACTAACTCGCCGGCGTATTGTGTTCGTGCGCTGCCGCAGGAGCTGCCGGAGCGGGAGTCGCCGCCACCGGCGTCGGCGCCGGAGCAGCCGGTGCCGCGCGACGCGGTCGCCGGGCCGCGCGCAACTCGCGCTTGTGCACCAGTTTCTTCTGCCGTTTCAAATCTTCGTCCAGACGCACCGTCAAGTACTTGATCACCACGTCTTGCACCCGCAGCCGGCGTTCCAGTTCCGCAATCAACTCCGGATTCGCCGTCTTAATCTGCTGATATACGTACATCCCTTCGCGATGCTTGGCCACGCGATAGGCCAGCTTCCGCGTTCCCCAATGCTCCGTCTTTTCGATCTTGCCGCCTTTTTCGCTGCAGGTGTGCTCGATGCCAGAGATCACCTTTTTCAAATCTTCTTCCGGCGTCGCCGGCCGCGCGATAAAAATCAAATCGTATAAACGTTCTTCCATGATGACCTCTTTCCTTCTGTCCAGGCGCCAGGCCCGGAAAATCCGTCTCGCTAACTTTCTTCCGGCAATTCCAATTTTCGCCGGTTGTACTTGTTCATCGCTGCGTCGATCCCCAGCTTCAGAATCATTTCCACCGCATCGCCGGCTTCGCCAATCATTTCCGAAGCCACTTCCAACTCCGCCTTCTTCATCGGACGCAGTACAAATTCTTTACGGCTGCTAACCTCGCGCTCGGGAGCGCAACCCAATCGCAATCGCGCAAACCCTTGCGACCCCACGGAACCAATCACAGACTTCGCCCCGTTGTGACTGCCCGCGCTGCCGTCCGGGTGAATCCGAATCGTTCCCATCGGCAACTGCGCTTCGTCCCACATCACCAGCAAATCGCCAAGCTCCAGTTCATACTTGCCCAGCAATTCCCGTACGGAGATGCCGCTCAAATTCATGTACGTCTGCGGCTTCGCCAGCAAAACTTCTTCTCCCGCCAGTTTCCCTCGCCCCACCAACGCTTTGCCCTCGGGACGCTCCACCCGAATCCCGCCGCGATTCGCCAGCTCGTCAATCGCCATGAAGCCCAGATTGTGCGGCGTCCACTGATACTCTGGATCGGGATTGCCAAGTCCCACGATAAGCCGCATAAGGTTCCGTCCGCGCGCCCATCAAAAACCAGCCGCGCCATTCGATGCTGCGTGGACTTACTTCTTCTTCTCGCCCTTGTCTGGAGCCTTGCCCTTGGCGTCGCCCTCTTCCCCTTCTTCGCCTTCCACTTCTTTCTTGCCCTTCTTGATGACTTCGGGCTCCGCCGGCGCTGCCGCATCCACCGCCACAGCATCCGCGGGCTTCTCTTCTTCCGCGCGCAGTACGACAACGTGCGCCAGCACGCGGTCCGGATCCGTAATCAGCTTCATCTTCTCGCCGTCTATCGGAAGGTCCGAAGCGCGCAACTGTTGGTTCAATTCCAGCCCGCTCACATCCACGCGGAATTCCGTCGGAATTTCCGCCGGCAAACATTCGATTTCCACTTCGCGCGTCACGATTTCAAACACGCCGCCTTGCACCTTCACGCCAGACGGCTCGCCAAACGTATGCACCGGCACCTTGACCTTCATGCGTACGTCCATCGCCACGCGCAACAGGTCCACGTGCAGCAACTTACCGCTCACCGGATCGACCAGCCAATCCTTCAAAATCGCCGGCTCGTGTTTGCCGCCCAAATCCACCTGGAAAATTGTGTTGTGGCCGCTCTCCGACCGCAAAATCGCGCCCACATGCTTGGTATTCAGCGCCAGCGCAATCGCTTGCCCTTTGCCGCCATACAGCACCGCGGGCACTTTTCCGCTGGCTCGCAGACGCCGCGCCTCATTCTTGCCGCGTTCCGCTCGATGCGTTCCCTCAACGATTACTTTGCTCTCAGCCATGCTTTCTTCCTTCCTTCGTTTGTCCGGCGCGTCAGACCTGCCATCTACATAAACAGTTCGCTGATCGACGTTTCCTCATGAATCGAACGGATTCCCCGCGCCAGCAAATCCGCCACGCTCAAAATCTTTATCTTCCCCATCTTGCTCGCCGCTTCGCTCATCGGCACTGAATCCGTAGCCACCACTTGCACGATCTGCGATTTCGCAATTCGCTCCACTGCTGGACCCGAAAGCACCGCATGCGTGCATGCTGCAAAAACCTGTGTCGCGCCTTCGCGAATTAAAGCCTCGGCGGTCTTCACCAAAGTTCCCGCCGTATCGATAATATCGTCCACAATCAGCGTGCTGCGTCCGCGAACGTCTCCAATCAAATTCATCACTTCGCTGACGTCCACATCCACTCGCCGTTTATCCACAATCGCCAGCGGTGCGCCCAATTTCTTCGCGAAAGACCGCGCTCGTTCCACTCCGCCTGCGTCCGGCGAAACCACCGTCAAATTCGGCAGCTTCATATGCCGGAAGTGTTCGATCAGCACCGGCGATCCGTACAAGTGATCCACCGGCACGTCGAAATACCCTTGAATCTGCGGCGCATGTAAATCCAAAGTCAGCGCCCGGCTCGCTCCCGCTGTTTCCAATAAATCCGCCACCAATTTCGCGGATATCGGAACTCGCGGCTTATCCTTGCGATCCTGCCTCGCGTAACAGTAGTACGGCAGCACCGCGGTAATCCGCCATGCCGACGCCCGCTTAAACGCGTCGATCATCAGCAACAACTCCAGCAGATGACTGTCCACCGGATAGCAGCACGGCTGCACCACAAACACATCCGCGCCGCGCACGTTCTCTAAAATCTGAAAATAAATCTCGCCGTCGCTGAACCGTCCCAATTTCGCCTTGCCTATCGGGACATCCAGATGCCCGCAGATACTTTCCGCCAGCGGCAGATTCGCGGTCCCCGAAAAAATCTTAAATCGGTCGTCGTTCAAGACGTCGCAGCTCCCATCGATCCCATCTTCGAGATCTTTGCAAAGTTCCCCAATATCGGGGCGATTTTCACCACGGGGTATGCGCGATTTAATCCGCTTATGACTGGATCAATCCTGCGAGGACGCTGCGAGCTTCAGACAAACGTGCGCGCGTTTTACCGCTTCGCACTCATACTTTGAACATACCGGTCGCGCGAAATTGTTTCGCAAACGAAGGTCTGGTCGTCTTGAAACCCGACAACGGCTCGGCGCGCCATCGCTGGGCTCGGGAAAACTCCAAACACCGCCGAACCGCTACCCGCCAGCGAGGCTTCTGCAGCTCCGGCCTGGAGCAAACCCCTCTTGATTTGCTTCAATCGAGGATGACGCCTGAAAACCGGCCCTTCGAAATCATTCGAAAGCCCGCTTCCTTGCGCGCTCCAGCATAGAGCACAGAACTCCCAAAGTTTAGAGTTAGCGGCCTCTTTTGTCAATGCGCCAGCCTTTACCCACCGGTACGCATCCGGCGTCGGTACATGAATGTTTCTCGGCGAAACGATCAGCACCGCGCGTTTCTGAATATCCGGCAAGGGATAAATTTCATCGCCCTTATTAACCCCGAGCGCCCGTCCGCCCTGCAAAAAGAACGGCACATCTGCTCCCAGCGACGCCGCGATCTCCATCAACCTGTCCGCCGCCAGTTTCCGCCCCGTCAATCGCAAATATCCCAGCAGCGCCGCCGCCGCGTCACTCGACCCTCCGCCCAAACCGCGCCCTGCGGGAATTTTTTTGCGCAGCTCAATTTCCACGCCGCGCCGGACCTTCAATTCCAGCCGCAGCGCATCCACCGCGCGATACACCAAATTTTTCTGGATTGGTTCGCCGGACAGCGTCTCATTCCCCGCGATCGTCAGCGCGATCCCATCGCGCCGCGCCACCCGCAACCGCAACTCATCGTGCAGCGACACCATCTGAAAAATTGTACGCAACTCATGGAATCCATCCGCACGTTTCCCCAGAATGTCCAGCCGCAGATTGATTTTCGCGAACGCAGGAATTCTTACTTCGTGCATGCAGTCTACTGGGGCTTGGCGTCTTGCGGTGAAGACTTCTGCGCCACGCGATGCCTGGTCTGCCCCAGTTTCTTTTCGAGCTCGGCTATCTTATCGGTCTCGACGTCTTCCGGCAGCGACCTCTTCCATTCCATCAGAGATTTTTCCCACTCCGCCGCGGCCAATTCCGTCCTGCCAAGCTTGGCGTATATGTCGCCAAGATGTGAGTGCATGGTCGGATCGTGCGCATCGCGTTCCAGCGCTTTCCGCAAAGTCGCTTCCGCATCCGGCAGCTTGCCCTGTTTGTAGTAGATCCATCCCAAGCTATCCAGATACGCGGCGTTGTACGGCTCTTCCACCAACGCGCTTTGCACCATCGCCGCCGCCTCATCCAGTCGCTGCCCCAAATCGCCCAGCATGTACCCGTAATAATTCAGTGCTGGCGCATTCTTCGGATCGACCGCCAGCGCTTTCTTGAATTGTTCCTCCGCGCGGTCGAAAAATTTCTGATGCTCATAAATCGCGCCTAACAAAAACCACACGCTCTCATTATCTTTCGGCTGGCCCGGAACCGCTTCCGCCTGTCGCGCTGCCTCTTCCGCCTCTTTATAACGATGTGCTCGATCGTAAACCTGCGCCATATTCAAATACGTATCGCGATCCTCTTCCGTCTTCTTCAATTGCCCGCGCAAATCCTTCACCGCCGCATCCGTCTGTCCGTTCTCTCCCAGTAGCAAAGCTTCGCTCGATCGAATCGCCACATCGTTGGGATATTTCACTACCGCGTCTTTCCCCACTTGCAGCGCCTTCGGCAATTCCCGTGCCGTGCGGTACGTATCCATCAGCAGCAACCGGGACCGCCGGTCTTCTTCGTCGCCCAGATGCCCCAACTCCTCATACGTATAAACCGCCGCCTGATAATTTTGTGCTTCCTTGTAAAGCTGCCCCAACTCCTGATACAAAATCGCCAGCGAACGCCGCCGCGATGGCAGCACCGCCGATTGTTCTTTCACCCCGGCAATCGCGTCAGACAGCACCCGAATCGCGTCTCCAAACCGCCCCTGCGCCTCGTACAACATGGCTTCGTTGTACATCACATCCAGGCTGCCCGGCGCATATTGCCGCGCTTTCAGTAAATTTTCTTCGGCGTGATCCAGTTCGTGAAGTTCCCGGTAGATTTGCGCGATACGCAGATAGACGTCCGCGTCATCCGGCATCAAATCCGCCAGTTTTTGAAACGTCGTCAGCGCTTCCGGAAATTTCTCCTCGGACATCAGCGTCTGGCCCAACCCACGCAAATGGCTCGCTTCCGCCGGGTCGAGTTGCGCCGCCTTCTTGTAGCTTTCTTCCGCTTTGCCAAAATCCTTTGTCTGCGTATACGCATCGCCCAGCAAATCCAGCAGCATCGGCGAAGGCGAATGGCTGTTCATTCCTTCTAGCAGCGCAACCGCTTCCGGAGCCTTTCCTTCGTCCAGCAGCAATTGCGTCAACTGTTCAATGGCCTGTTCGTTGTCCGCATCCTCCTTCAAAAGTTTCCGCAGCACCGCCTCGGCCTTGTCATGTTCATTCCGCAAACGATACAGCCGGGCCAGCCACAACCCGGATTCCGTGTCCGTCGGCTCCAGTCGGTAAATTTCCTTGTATTGCTCAATCGCATGCGCCGCCGCTTCAGACTGTCCGCCAGCCGCGTTTAAATCGCCCAGGCTGCGCAAATAAATCCGCGCCAGCAGCCGCCGGCTCGGCACATCGTTCGGATCGCGCTTCAACACTTCCTGCGCGCCCGCAATCGCATCGTGGATGCGTTGCGCCTTCCAATACATTTCCGCCAGTCGCTCGCCGATTACCGGAGACTTCGGGTCCAGCGCATACGCCTTCTTGTAAAAATCGATCGCCTGGGTCGCAAACTCCGATTTGCTGGTGTTCTCATACTGCTGCTCGTAAATGTGCCCCATCGTGTAATCGAAATAAGCATCCGCCCGCGATGAGGAACTTACCGGCGTGGCAGAATCCGACGCACCCGATGGCTTTTCACTTTGCTTCGCAGCCGCAGTCTTTTCCTGGCCCTTTTCCTGGTTCTGTAGCGCAGGTTTCACGGAGGAATCCTGCCCAGCCACCGCGCAATATCCGCACGCCGCGCCTAGCAGGATGGCAAATCCCAAACGGTAAATTTTCATAGATAGTCCACTCGCTCCAGGTAGAGGCCCATTTCTTCGGCTGCCATGCAAGCCGCCCGTCGGGGAATCCCCGCAACGGATTTTCTTACTCTGAATCTGTCTCAGCCACTAACGCCGCCCGGAACGAAAAGTATCCCATGCACTCCACACCCGGTCAAAATCCAAAACGTTCGCGTTTCCAGGAGCAGCGAAACTCCGTTATTAGGATGCGCCCCACCCCAAAATCGTTGAAACAATCATAACTCTCTTGGATTCCGGCCTAATATGTCGACTTGTCCGCCTAATTTCTTGCTTCAACTACAAGCAAATATTGTCATCCCGGAATTGCCTGCCGCAGTTGGCAGGCAATTCCGGGATCTGCTGTCTGAAACCAGCCCCGACCCGTTTTCATTCACAGACAGGCAAAAACGCGACCAAATTTTCCCAGCCGCAACTTCAATCATCCCGCCGATGCGTCTTGACATGCTGCCGGTCCGCCAAAGGATCCATCAATCGGAAAACATGCTCCCCAGACTTGCCATTAAACCGATACAACAAAACCGCATCCGCCGCGCCTTCTTCCCGCGCCAACTCCAATTCCGGGTTGCTGATAATCACATCCCCGGAATTTGTAATCCGCACTTCCGTCCCAACCTGCAAAACAATTCTCATTTCTTCGCTGGCAGCCATCGCTATCTCCCATGACCCGCATTAACCTTGCGTTCATGGATTCGATGCGCCCCCGCGTCGAATGGCTCACTCGCGTCCCGCCAGTTCCTAGTGCAAAAAGTGCCGCATCCCCGTAAATACCATCGCCAATCCCAATCGATCTGCCGCCGCAATCACCTCATTGTCTCGCACGGACCCGCCCGGCTGAATCACCGCCGTCGCCCCCGCTTTCGCCAGCTCCTCCACTCCATCCGGAAACGGAAAGAACGCATCGGAAGCCACCGCGCTTCCCGCCAGCGAACTCTGCGCCTTCATCACCGCAATTTTCACCGAGTCCACCCGGCTCATTTGCCCGGCGCCCACGCCCAGCGTCGCATTCTCTCGCGCAAATACAATCGCATTTGACTTCACATGCTTCGCAACTTTCCACGCAAACTGCATCGTGCTCATTTCTTCCGTCGACGGCGCCCGCTTCGTCACCACCTTCAACTCGCTTTCTCGCAACTCTCCCAAATCCGCCTGTTGCACCAGCATCCCGCCGGAAATCCGCTTAATCTGCAACTCGTTTTCCGTGCGCAGTGCGCCTTGCGGCAATTCCAGTAGCCGCAAATTCTTTTTCGCCGCCAAAACACTTTTCGCCTTCTCGTCGAACCCCGGCGCCACAATGCATTCCGTGAACAGCTTGACCACTTCCTCCGCCGTCGCCCCATCCAGCGTTCGGTTGAACGCCAGCACTCCCCCAAACGCCGACACCGGATCGCAAGCCAGCGCCTTCAAATACGCTTCCAGCAAAGACCCCTGCTCCGCCGTCCCGCACGGGTTGTTGTGCTTGATAATCACCGCCGCGGGTCGCTGGAACTCGGCTGCCAGACTTCGTGCCGCTTCCAAATCGACAAAATTGTTGTAAGACAATTCTTTCCCTTGCAATTGTTTCGCTGCCGTCAACCCACTCGGCGCGCGTCCCGCCAGCGCATAAAGTGCCGCCGCCTGATGCGGATTTTCCCCATAACGCAGTTCCTGTTGCCGCCGCAGCGAAATGTTCACTCGCTCCGGCAAAATCGCTTTCGTTCCCAACTCCACGTGTCCCGATGCCGCCGAAAGCCGTTCCAACTCCGTCGTAATCATTCCGTCGTATTGCGAAGTGGTCGCAAACACTTTCCGCGCCAATTCCAGCCGCGTCGCCGATGACGTCCCGCCGGCCTTCTCAATTTCCCCAGCCACGCGATCGTAATCCGTCGGATCGCTCACCACCGTCACGCTTTCAAAATTTTTCGCCGCCGACCGCAGCATCGTCGGCCCGCCAATATCGATGTTCTCGATCAACTCCTCCGCCGTCAGCCCCGCCTTTGCCGCCGTCGCTTCAAACGGATACAAATTCACCACCACAAGATCGATCGGCGCGATCCCATGTTCCGCAACCTGTTTTTCATCCTCGCTGTGCCCTCGTCGATACAACAATCCGCCATGCACCTTCGGATGCAACGTCTTCACCCGCCCGCCCAACATCTCCGGCCACGCCGTGAAGTCAGACACGTCGCGCACCACCACTCCCGCATCGCGCAATAATTTCGATGTTCCACCGGTCGAAAGTATCTCGATCTTCAGCGCCGCCAATCGCTTCGCAAACTCCACAATCCCCGTCTTATCGAAAACACTCATCAAGGCCCGCTGCACCGCCATCGCTTCGCCTCCCATCGGAAAAGAAAACAGTCTAAGCGCCCGCGCCAAAATCCGAAAGCGCAATCGCACCCCACACAAACTTAATTTATCAATTTGAATTCACGGCAACACGAACCACCAGTGGAATCAGCGACTACCAATCACTTAAGCAACCACCAACGAGTTTCGCTTTTCGAGTTTCCTAGCTCTTCACCAACGCCTTCAACTTCACCGCTCCCCCCACCACCTCCACCACATACTCCACATCCTTGCAATTCTTCTCCGCTTGCAAGTCCCGCGTCTTCTTTTTCACAAACTCATTAAAATTTTCCCGCGAAAGTTTCCCGGTCTGCTCCCCGGCCCGTTCCTTGGCCTGCACAAACGCCTGATAAAGCTGCTCGACTTTCTCCCCTTCACGCTCCGGCTCCGAACACACCACCCGAAAAGCCGCCACCTGACCCGATGGGGCGCCGCTAGCCTCCGCTCGCCCAGCCGCTTTACTCGCCGGATCCGCCGCCGCGACCGCCGCGTCTTCTTCCGCATGTTTCTGCGCGCGCTCCGCCTCAATCGCCTTTGCCGCGGCCCCAAAATGCCGCTGTACCTTGCCTTCTTCTTTCTGCGCCACTCTTTTGCGGAAAATATCTTTGTACTTCGCGTAGGTCTGCGTGAGGTTGTTATAGCGGAACCGCTGCGCAAACTTCAACTCGCCGCCGCGCTCTGAATAGCGCTTCACAATCTGCTCGATCCGCCACTCAATTTCCGTCGGCGGCCTTTTCCTTCCGCCCCCGAAGTATTGATCGTACTCAATCTTCAACTGGCGAATATCGCGTTCCAGATTCCCCAGCTCTTCGTCAATCGTAGCCATCGCTGCAAAAGGCTCCCGGAAACCGCTCCCACGATGCTAGGAGCACCCGCCCCCGCCGTCAACACTCCCCTACCCAAACGCTACCCATCAAACACCACCGCCAGCATCAGGTCCGCATCTCTTTGCGCCCTCTCGAATCTGTCTGCACCCTTTGACTCTCTCTGCGGCCCTCAGCGTCTCTGCGTTTAAGCCTTTCGTCGGTCGCCTTTTCTCATCCTTGCTTCTTTTATTTCATTACTTCCTTACTTCATTGCTTCCTCTTCCTCTCCATGCTGAAATACCCACATGCCTGCCAAACGCCCCCTCTCTCCAGACCAATCCGACCTCCTCCGCCAAATCCCTTCCGTCGACGAACTCCTCACTCAACCCCGCCTAGCCGCTCTCTCCCAACGCGTAGACCGCACTCTCCTCCTCGAAGTCACCCGCGCCGCCCTGGCCGACCTCCGCTCCCAAATTTCCGGTGACTCCTCCCCCTCCGCCGTCATCGCCACCGACCACTCCTCCATCGAAGCCGCCATCGCCTCCACCGTGGAGCGCATCCTCGCCAGTTCCCTCCAACCGGTAATCAACGCCACCGGCGTAGTCCTCCACACCAATCTCGGCCGCGCCCCTCTCACCGAATCCACCATCGACGAATTCCGCCGCACCGCCACGCAATACTCTAATCTCGAGTACGACCTCGAAGCTGGCGCTCGCGGCAAACGCGACGTTCACGTCGCCCAACTCCTCGAACGCCTCACCCGCGCCGAATCCGCCATCGTCGTCAACAATTGCGCCGCCGCCGTTCTCCTGGTCCTTGCCGCACTCTCCAAAAACGCCGAAGCCATTGTCTCGCGCGGCGAGCTAATCGAAATCGGCGACGGCTTCCGCATCCCGGAAATCATGGCGGAAAGCGGAGCTATCCTCCGCGAAGTCGGCACCACCAATCGCACTCGCATCGCCGACTACGAAGACGCCATCACCGAAAACACTCGCGTCCTCCTGCGTGTCCATCCCTCGAATTTCGAAATCAGCGGCTTCGCGGAAAAGCCCACGCTCGAAGAGTTAGTCGCCCTGAGCCGCCGCGCCAACCTTCCGCTCATAGAAGATCTCGGCTCCGGCTGCATAGTCGATCTCTCCTCCGCCGGAATCACCGAGCCACAAGTCCGCCAAAGCATCGAAGCCGGCGTCTCTCTCGTAGTTTTCAGTGGAGACAAACTTCTCGGCGGCCCGCAAGCCGGAATCATTGCCGGCAAAAAAGAACTCGTAGCGCGCGTCCGCCGCCATCCGCTCTTCCGCGCTCTTCGCGTGGACAAACTCACCACCGCAGCGCTGGCCGCCACCCTCAGCGCCTACCTCCGCGCCGCCACCGAAGAAATCCCCGCCCTCCGCATGATCCGCATCACCGCCGCGGAAATAAAGCGCCGCTCCGAAAATTTTCTGCGCGAACTAACTCCCCTCATCCCTCTCGGCGAAGTCGAACTCGAAATCGCCGACGGCTTCTCCCTGGTAGGCGGCGGCTCGACTCCCAGTCAATCCATCCCCACAAAAATTATCCGCATCGCCAGCGCTCGCCACTCCGCCGCGCAACTCGAAAAACGCCTCCGCCGCGCTCCCACAGAAATCTCAGTAATCGCCCGCGTCGAAGACAATCGCCTAGTCCTCGATCTGCGCACCGTCTTCCCCCACCAAGACCCCCCACTCCTAGCCACCCTCTCCGCAGCCCTCCACTAAAGTCCACAAGCGGACACGCATCCAAACACACCTCAACCAATCGCTTTTCGTATTTCGAGTTTCGCCTTTTCGTTATTTCGTTATTTCGTTACCTCGCTACTTCCTTACCTCGCGCTTATTCCTTAGTCCCGCAAACCGCAATATCCGGCGTCTCTCGCGAAAATCGCAACCCTCCATATCCATGCTTCCGAAACCACCCCGCCACCTCCATCCGCGAGTGACTATGCATAAACTCCGGCGACAGCACGTCGTAAAACGAATACGCTGTAGACGCCAACCGGTGCCGAATCGTCGTCGTCCGCATTGCCTCTCTCATTTTGTTCGCCGCGTGCAGCGGCAACGCCAGCATCCATGCCAGCGCATATAGCGCAGGCTGCGGCAACAAATACGCCTTCCGCAAAATCCTCCGCGCCGCCCGGTAAGGCGATCGCACTTCCTTCGAATAAATCCAGATGTACAATTTTCCCCGCGCCTTCACCAAAGGAGCCAAGCTCGAAAAACTTCGTGCCGTATCCGGCGTGTGGTGAATCACTCCCTCGCTCCAAATCAAATCAAACGTCCGCGCCGCGAGTGGAGGTTGCGACAAATCCGCCTGAATAATATGCACGTTTGGCAATTCCCGGCACCGCGCATGCGCCAGCCGCGCTGACTCGCTGAAGTCCACCCCAATCACCGTGGCCCCAGGAGCCGCCTTCGCAATATCCGCCGTCAAAACTCCCGAACCGCATCCCGCATCCAGAATCACGCACCCGCGTAGCGACGCAAATTCTCCAATCCCAAACGCCTGCTGAAAATCCCGTAGCCCTTCCTCTTTCTTCTTCCCATAAATCGTTTCCTGCTCGAATCGTTTCTGGTCATGCATTTTCCATTGCTTCCCAAACGATTTCCGCGTCCGGTCAGACCGCGCATCCGATCGCAAAATCACCGGCACGCCATCCTCAATCGGAAAACTCGCCGCGCAACGTTCGCACTGCAATTTTCCCGACACAATCTCCGCCTCTTTCACCCGCGCATTCACTAAACCAAATTTCCCGCCGCAATCCGGACAGCAAATCAGTCCCAGCAAATTAGCCTTCATCGTCTTCCCTCCCAATAGGATTTACACCAACCGCAAGCCATCTTCTGAACTGAACGCGGGTTCTCCAACGCATTCTTCGACCGCGCTATTTTTTGAGCTGGGTTCTTCGAAAACGTCAGGCTGGGGAAAAACGGCCCAAGGACTCCAGGCCAAGGCTAGAACCTACAGTTTGAAACACCAATCCCACCCGGTCAAGGCCGATCCAACAAGCAACCGCCGCTTTCAGCCGGCCCAACCCTCAGCAGGTTGCCCCCGAGCAGGTTGCTCCCTAGCAAGGTCGCTAGCCCCCGAACGTGTCATTCCGAGGTCGGGCTTCCGGAGGAACTGCTGTTTTACAATTTTTTTGCAAGATTCCAAGCTCCACCGGAATGCCATCGGCAACCTCAAATTCGCTCCCCAGATGCCCCTGCCCACGGAAACTTTTCCCCTCCCGCCACGTCTGTGCTATGTAGTTGCCGACTGAACAATCCAATCCGCATCCGAGGGGTTCCATGTCTGAAGCACCATCTCCCGCCATCCCACCAACCCACAAATCCGCCACCTTCCTCGACTCCCTTCTCCAAGACCTCCACTACGCCCTCCGCCACCTTCGCGGCAACCCCGGCTTCGCCGCCGTAGCTATCCTCACTCTCGCCCTCGGCATCGGCGCCAACACCTCCATCTTCACTCTCCTCAACACCGTCATGCTCACTCGCCTTCCCGTCGGCCACCCGGAACAACTCGTCCTCTTCCACTGGATGTCCCACTCCAAAGGTCCGTTCGTCTGGAACAGTTCTAGCTCCTACGGCGGCTGCGGCATGACCGACCCCGGCTCCGGCAACTCCAACTGCTCCTTCTCCTTCCCCGATTTCAACAACTTCCGCAACCACTCCCAATCCTTCCAGGGAATCGTCGCCGACGGAGGCGTGGTCTCTGTACAGGTCGACATGCATGGCCAGGCCACCCGCGCCAACGGTCGATACGTCAGTGGCGAGTTTTTCTCTGTCCTGGAAGTTCCGCCCGCCTACGGCCGTATCCTCAATCTTTCCGACGATCTCCCTGGCGCCCCTCCCGCAGTCGTCCTCGACTATCGCTATTGGCAAAAACAGTTCAACTCCGACCCCGCCGTCGTCGGTACCAGCGTTCTCCTCAACAGCGTCCCCTTCACCATCGCTGGCATCGCTCCGCCGGACTTTTACGGCCTCGCCCCCGGCAGTCGCGCTAATTTTTGGGTCCCACTTCACTCTCGCGAGCAACTGGGCAAAGACCGATTTTCCCGATTCGACACCCGCTCCATCTGGCTCTATCTGGTCGGCAGACTCAAACCGGGCATCCCCCAAAACCGCGCACGCGCAGAAATCGAAGTTATGTACCGCGCCTCCCTTGCCAATACCGCATCCTCCGCCGCCACTGGCCCAACAAAGGACCGCCCAAAGACCGCCCTCGACACTGACCTCGGCATCGCCTTCACCAGCGCCGAACGCGGACTCGCCTCTCTCCGTCAGCGTTACTCCACCCAACTCTTCGTCCTCATGGGCGCCGCTGGTCTCGTTCTCCTCATCGCCTGCGCCAATATCGCCAATCTTCTTCTCGCCCGCGCCGCTGCACGCCGCAAAGAAATTGCCGTTCGTCTCGCGCTAGGAGCCAGCCGCGCCCGCCTGCTTTCGCAACTGCTAACCGAAAGTTTGCTTCTCGCCTCTCTGGGTTGCGCACTCGGTCTCGTCGTCTCTTACTGGGCCAGCCGCGGCCTCGTCTACATCGTCTTTTCCGCCAAAGCCACTACCCCTTTCCTCGCCCTCTTCCGCCCCAATCTCCTCGTCTTCGGTTTCTCCGCTGCCGTCGCAATCACTGCCGCTATCCTCTTCGGCCTCGTCCCCGCGCTAACCAGCACCCGTGTCACTCCCGGCTCCACGCTCAAAGCCGCTGGCAGCAATTCCTCACCCTCGGAAGGACGCAATCGTCTCGGCCGTCTTCTCGTCACCGTCGAAATGGCCCTCGCTCTTATCCTCGTCATCGGCGCCGGACTCTTCCTCCGCACGCTCGTCACTCTCGAAACTCTCGATCCCGGCTTCCGCACCGACCATCTCCTCGTCTTTTCCGTTTCCCCGTCCGCTGCCAAAATTCCAGAAGACAATATGCCCGCACTCGGTCAGGAAATTCAGCGTCGCCTCACTGCTCTGCCCGGCGTCGAAGGTGTCACCTGGTCCAGCTTTCCGCTTCTCTCCGGCAGCCTCTGGACCACTTCTCTAAAAATTCAGGCCCGCCCCGAACTCTACGAAGTCGACACCCAGCAAATGAATATCGGCCCGCAATATTTCGACACCATGAAAATTCCGGTCCTCTCCGGCCGCGGTATCACTCTTCAGGATTGTCGCAAGGATTCTCCCGGCATCTGGATCAACCGCGCTTTCGCCGACAAATATCTAAAAAACCTCACCCCGCTCGGCACCCGCCTGATCTTCGAAGATAAACCGTACGAAGTCCTCGGCACCGTCGGCAACGTGAAATATGAAAGCGTCAAAGGCGACTTCGGCCCCACCATATACTTGGCCATGCCCGGCGGCGATTTCTCATTCCAGGTCCGCACTGCCGTCAAACCCGACGCACTCCAGGACTCCGTCAGAAAAACCGTCGCCGCCGTCGCTCCTAATCTTCCCATCGACAACCTTTCCTCCATGCAGGAAGGTATCGACTCAAACCTGTCCCAGGAAAACTCCATGGCCCGCCTCTCCGCCGGTTTCGGCTTCCTCGCTCTGCTTCTCGCTGCCATCGGCATCTACGGCGTCTCCGCCTATTCCGTTGCCCGCCGCACCAGCGAAATCGCCATCCGCATGTCCCTGGGAGCCATGCCCCAAAATATCTTTGCGCTGGTCCTGAAAGAAGGCCTGCTCCCCGCATTGCTCGGCGCCGTAGTAGGCCTCCTCACCTCGTGGGGCCTAACTCGCCTGATGCAACAATTCCTCTACGGCGTAAAACCACTCGACGCTGCCACTTTCTCCATCGCCACCGCCATCCTCTTCGCCATCGCCACCGCCGCCTGCCTCATCCCCGCCCGCCGCGCCATGCGCGTAGAACCCATGATCGCCCTTCGCTACGAATAATCGCCCGGGAGCCAAGCGCTTTTTCATCCTCGACCGCCGAGGTTCCGGGCACGCCAGACGCATCCGTAGTATTGGCCGACGCGTCCGGCGGGGTTCCCGGGCACGCCAAACGCATCTCATCCCGCGGTGTTGGCGGGATGAATCTCCCGATTGGCACTTTTTTGCTAGCCCAACCACCCACGACGTCCCTCAACTCACACTAACCAAACCACTTACCAGTAATAACTTGACAAACGGTACCGATATGCTAACATAGCACATGCTCCCAGCTAACTATCCCTCCACCTCCGCCGATCCAGGCAGCACGCCCTACGTTAAAACCGGCGCTCGCAACTTCCGCAGAATCAATGCACTAGAAACCGCCAAACCCGCAACTCCCCTACAATCACATCCTTACAAATTGCCGGGTGCCGGCCCCTCGGCGACCTCCAGACTTTCCAACTCTCAGACTTTCCGACGTCCTCCCGCCCCTCTCCTTTCACTCTTTTGCGCTAAGCGCAAATCGCCCCACGTGTTTTCAATAACTTCCGCACTCTTTTGCTCTTTGAGGGGGGTAGGGGGTCTTCGACGTCGGTACCCAGAAACTTTCGGAACCTTAAACTGCGTCAGATTTTCCCAACGCTTTCCGCCCTTCCCACAAAACACGCTCGCCTCCTGCTAAAATCGCCAAATACCACCATGCTCGCCTTCCAAGTCGCCAACGGGAAACTCACCGCCGCCACCAAGCCGCTCCCCGCCCTCAAACCAAAATGGGCCCTAATCCGCATCCGCCTCGCCGGCATCTGCAATACCGACATCGAAATCCTCCGCGGTTACCACGCCTTCCGCAGCACTCCCGGCCACGAATTCGTCGGCCAAGTCGTGGAGGTCCGCGGCGTCTCTTCCCGGGAAAAATCTCGCTGGCTAAATCGCCGCGTCACCGGAGAAATCAACGTCACCTGCTCCGCGTACGGTTACCGCCCGCTCTGCGAATTCTGCCGTCGCGGACTCACCACCCACTGCGCGCGCCGCACCGTTCTCGGCATCGTCGCGCACGACGGCGCTTTCGCGGAATACCTGGCGCTGCCGCTGGAAAATTTGCATCCGGTTCCAGATTCCGTCACCGATCAGCAGGCCGTTTTCACCGAGCCGCTAGCCGCTGCCTGCCAAATCTTGCAACAAATCAACGCCCGCAGATTCAAAACAGCTGCCGTCCTCGGCGACGGAAAATTGGCGCAACTCATCGCCCGCGTTTTGAAAACACAAATTCCTCGCGTGCTCATGTACGGCAAACACGAAGCGAAATTATCCCTGGCCCGCAAAGTCGGCATCTCGACAAAAAAAGTTAGCGGCTCCGCAGTTGACCTCAAACGTTTTCCGCAATTATTTCCACTCGTCGTCGAAGCCACCGGCTCACCTACTGGACTTACTTTTGCGCAACACATCACCGAACCGCGCGGCACGCTCATTTTAAAATCTACCTTCCACAGCGCCGCTCCGGTGGAAACCTGGCCAACCGTCGTCAAAGAACTCACCATAATCGGTTCCCGCTGCGGCCCTTTTGCCGGCGCTCTGCAGCTTCTGAAATCCGGCAAGGTAAATCCCCTTCCGCTGATCACCCGTGTCTTCCCGCTCAGCGCCGCTCCGCAAGCCATCGAATTTGCGCAAAAGCCCGGCGTAATGAAAGTTCTGCTGAAACCGCAAAGCCCCGGCGACGGTATACTGGACCCCTGGCCCGGAGGAGAGAAACGTGGAAAATCGGGTGCCCTTTGAAATCGCCATGGACTTTATCAAGCGCATCAATTCCGGCGACGTCGCGCAAATATGTGAAATGCTGACGGAAGATCACATTTTTCAGGATTCGCTCGGCAAACGTATTCTCGGAAAAGAAACCATGCGCAAAGGCTGGACCGGATATTTCAAGATGGTCGGGGATTACAAAATTCGCGCCAACGAATTTTTTCAGCAGGATACTCGCGTCGCCATTTTTGGCAGCGCCAGCGGAACCTACGTCTCCACCGCCCATCCATCCGCCACCCATTTCTGGGAAGTTCCCGCAGCGTGGCGCGCCGTGGTGCGCGATGGTTTGGTTGCGGAATGGGCGGTTTACGCCGACAATGAACCGCTGCGAAAACTGATGGAAGAACGCGCCGCGTAAATGTTTTGCCCAGGGAACGCGCAATTGGCAAACGCGAATCGGTAAGATGTTGTCCCGAATCCCGCGCTTTTCGCGGGCGACGAGTGCAAACGGCGCGAGTAACCTGTGTAACTGGGCTGATTTTTTCACTGCATGAAAGAACGCGAACTTCGAGAACTTCTGGCGCTGGTCCACTCCGGAGAATTATCTCCAGAGCGCGCCGTCGATCGCCTGAAGAATTTGCCGTTCGAGGATTTGGGCTTCGCAAAAGTGGACCACCATCGCGCGCTGCGCCAGGGTTACGCCGAAGTGATTCTCGGCAAAGGCAAAACGCCGCAGCAGGTGGCGGAAATTGTGCGCGCCATGCTGCGTCACAAAACCGGGCAGCACAATATTTTGGTCACCCGCGCCGACGAAAACATCTTCGCCGCCGTGCGAAGAGTCACATCGCGAAAATCGGCAGGTGCCTCGGGTGGAGCGCAGTTTCATCCGCTTTCCGGCGCTATCACTATCGAGCGCACCAAAGAGATTTTCGGCAAAGGAAATATTCTTGTGGTTTCCGCCGGAACCAGCGACATCCCGGTTGCGGAAGAAGCCGTGCTCACCGCGCAAATGATGGGCAACCGCGTGGACACTTTGTATGATGTCGGCGTCGCCGGAATTCACCGTTTGCTGGAGCATCGCGAAATGCTGACTTCCGCGCGCGTAATTATTTGTATCGCCGGAATGGAAGGCGCGCTGCCCAGCGTGGTTGGCGGACTTGTCGCTGCGCCGGTGATCGCCGTGCCGACCAGCACGGGTTACGGCGCAAGTTTTGGCGGAGTCGCTGCGCTGTTGGGAATGTTGAATAGTTGCGCATCCAATGTGACCGTCGTGAATATCGATAATGGATTCGGAGCGGCGTGCGTAGCATCGTGCATCAATCGCACATGAAATTTGCGAACAGCATCATTGTGGAGTTGAACGCGGTAAGAAGAAAAATATGAGCGACGCGAAATCACAAATTGTAACGGTTGGCGTCACTGGAGCTAGCGGCGCAATCCTCGCGCAAAAAACTCTGGAGATTCTTGCCGCCGATTCGCGCGTTTCTCGAATTTATCTGGTAGTCACCGAAGCGGGACAACGGCTTTTCGCCGAAGAACTCGGCGTTGTTTCCGGCGACCTAAAACAGATTCCTTCACGCCTGATCGGAAACGCGTCGACGAAAATTGAAGTCTTGCCGAATAAAGATATCGGAGCAGCGATCGCTTCCGGCAGTTCGCAAGTGGATTCCATGCTGGTAATTCCATGCTCCATGGGAACGCTCGGCTCCATCGCCAATGGACTAGCCGACGACTTGGTTTCGCGCGCTGCCGACGTGATGCTAAAGGAATCGCGCAAACTGGTATTGTGTATTCGCGATACGCCGTTCAATCGCATCCATTTGGAAAATATGCTGCGCGCGCAACAGGCGGGCGCGGTGATTATGCCCGCGATTCCGTCCTTCTATCATCATCCGAAAACCATCGACGATCTCGTGACGCAATATGTTTGCCGCGCGCTTTCACAAATCAATTTGCCGCAAGAGAATATGTACCGCTGGGCGGGAACGCCAGCATCGAAAAAAGCGGAGGCCTAGCCAACAACTCGCCGGGAATGTGCCGATAGAATTGAGGTACTGAAATTATTGTTGAAGTGTTGAAATTACTGCGATGAGGGCGCTGTGCAGAAAATGATTTTGCGACCATGACCAAACGACTCAAAACCGTGCTCGAAATGATCAAGTTCGAGCACTCTGTTTTCGCGCTGCCTTTTGCGCTGACCGGAGCGTTGCTTGCTGCGAGGGCCACGCATCAATCGCCAAATGGCTGGCCGACCTGGCGGCAGATTTTGTGGATCGTGATCGCCATGATCGCTGCACGTTCCGCTGCCATGACTATGAATCGTATCGCGGATATTCGTTACGACCGCGAAAATCCGCGCACACAGCAACGCGCGCTGGCCACTGGAGCTTTATCCACATCGTTTGCGTGGTTTTTTACCATTGCCGCTATAGCGATATTTTTTCTGGCGGCGTGGCGGTTGAATCCGCTGGCGCTGAAACTTGCTCCACTGGCGCTGACGATTTTATTTTTCTATTCGTTCACCAAGCGATTCACCAATTGGTCGCATCTGTTTTTGGGATTCGCGCTGGGAATTTCTCCGGCAGCTGCGTGGATCGCCATCACCGCCAGCCTGGACTGGCGCATGCTCATCCTTTGCGCGGCGGTCACGCTGTGGGTCGGCGGCTTTGACGTCCTCTATGCCTGCCAGGATATCGATTACGACCGACGCGCCGGTTTATTTTCGGTGCCGAAACATTTTGGAATCGGCCGCGCGCTTACCATCGCGCGGGCCATGCACATTGGCGTGGTGGCTTTGCTGTGCTGGCTGGCATTCAGTTTCGGATTACCGTGGCCGGCGTGGGCGGGAATCGTGGTGGTCGCAGCCCTTTTGGCTTACGAACATTCGCTGGTAAAAGCCGACGACCTGACCAAGCTGGACGCTGCGTTTTTCGCGATGAACGGTTATATTAGTATGTCGTTCCTATTATTCTGGGGGGCGGCCGCCGCAGTCTGGCGCGTGTAGCAAAAGGGTGAAATTGAGCTGTGGCTGAACTGAAAATTACCGACCAGCGTCTGCGGCCCATCGCCGATAAAGTGTTCGCAGGCGAGCGTTTATCCGCCGACGATGGCATGACGCTGTTCCGTTCGCCCAATTTGCTGGCGGTCGGCTGGCTGGCGAATTACGTGCGCGAAAAACGCCACGGCAACATCACCTATTACAACGTAAACCGTCACATTAATCCGACCAATGTTTGCGTGGCGCACTGCAAGCTGTGCGCTTTTGGCCGCGATCCGAATGCGCCGGGTGCTTACAATTTTGCACTGGACGAAATTTATGCGCGCGCCGAACAAGGTGTGCGTGAAGGGGCAACCGAATTTCACATTGTCGGCGGACTGCATCCCGATTTGCCGTTCGATTATTTTTTGGAAATGATTCGCGGCCTGAAGCAGCGCTGCCCCACCGTACATTTGAAAGCGTTCACCATGGTGGAAGTGGGTTATTTTGCCCGCATCGCCAAACTTTCCGTGAAAGAAGTTTTGCTAAAAATGAAAGAAGCCGGCGTGGATTCCCTGCCCGGCGGCGGTGCTGAAGTTTTTCATCCGAGAGTGCGCAAAATTATTTGCGACCACAAAGTCAGCGGACAAACGTGGCTAAGCATCGCGCGGCAAGCGCATGAAGTGGGTTTGCGCTCGAACGCCACCATGCTTTACGGTCATGTGGAAACGGACGAAGAGCGCGTCGACCATCTAATCAAGCTGCGCGAATTGCAGGACCAGACTCACGGCTTCGTAACTTTTATTCCGCTGGCGTTTCATCCGGACAACACCGCGCTTGCGCACTTGCCAAAAACTTCCGGCTATCTGGACCTGCGCAATATCGCGGTCGCCCGGCTGCTGCTGGACAATTTCGATCACATCAAGGCGTATTGGATTATGCTGACGCCCAGCATCGCGCAAATTGCACAGCGCTTCGGCGCCAGCGATCTCGACGGAACCGTGGCAGAAGAAAAAATTTATCACGACGCCGGCGCGAAAACTTCTGAGTTCACGCCGCGGACCGAACTGGAGCGCCTGATCCGCGCGGCCGGCCGCATTCCAGTGGAACGCGACACCGCCTATAACCGCGTCGATCGTTCCAAAATGCCGCCCATCCAGCCGTCGCAACGCCCCGATCTGGTCTCGCTAACCCTCAACGTCTAGGCGAATTGACCGTTTAATTGAAATCCCATGATTGCCGGAATGAGTCGCCGCCACGCGAAAGTGACCCAGTGCCACGCGTGGGAATAACATTTCGCAGCCAGACCGGCCTCAATGAGCGCGCCAGACTCAATGAAAAGATTCGCGCGTGGCTGGCTCCGAGTTTGGTCTTCCGTTGGTTATGCGCAGCACGGCTGCTCCCACCAACAAAACAAGTCCGATCAATCCTGGAATTTCGTTCGGCCGATGCCGACTATCTAAATTTTGCTTCTGCGTTTCCGTGCGAGTAACGCCCTGGGTTCGCCAGTAAATTCCGCCCTGCACGATAAACAAAATCACCGCCAAAACAATCGTCACCACCGCTTCCCGTTTTCCAAACGACATAACTCACCTCCTGCACTCCGGCACGATGCGACAAGACTTGCCGAGCCAAACAAAATTCGCCAAGCCAACAGAATTCGCCAGCACGACAAATTGCCGGACAACGCCAGGATAAAATGTTAGCGGGCCACTCCTCCGCCGTCGATAAGGTCAATCCCCAAATCCCTCCGTAAAACCCTGTATCAACAGTCCATCGAGGAGGGCGATCCCGAATGGCTACTCTGCAAGGCGCGCATGCCATCCGCGGGAACGTGCCGGGTGATGCGTTCTTGTGCCACTCCCCGCTTCCCATGCTAGAATTTGAAACGTTGTTTCCTCATGCGGGCCTGTAGCTCAGGTGGCTAGAGCGCGCCCCTGATAAGGGCGAGGTCGGTGGTTCAAGTCCACCCAGGCCCACCATTTATTCTCAGCAGGTTACCGGGTGTTGCACCAAATTCCCCAAACCACGATCCAACCGACAACTTTAGTGCACGAGCTGCATTTCCACGCCGAGAGCCAGCAGATCTTGTAGATGCGAAGCATGATGCCTCGAATCTTTGAAATCGGCTTTGGGGAGGCGCAAAGTTAGCGCAGGTGTCATGCTTCAGAGGTCAGGAAACAAAAACCGGGAACTCCAAAATCCACACTTGACATCGACGGATAATTCACTACCATATGGTTGTGAATAAGTTAGATACAACATTCGCGGCTCTGTGTGATCCAACCCGCCGGGCGATGATCGAGCGACTGTCCCATGGGCCCGCCTCTGTGCATGGATTGACGGAACCGTTTGCGCTCTCGCAGCAGATGATTTCAAAACATATTGCCTACCTGGTGCGGGCGCGGATCGTGATCAAGAGGAAGCGTGGAAGAGAGAGCGTGTGCACGCTTAGACCAGAGGCGATAAAGACAGTCAGCGACTGGGCGATTAGCTATCGCCGATTCTGGGAAGAGAGTTTCGACAAGTTGAATTTGGTTGTGAATCAAATGAAAAAAACGGAGGTCAGGGATGACAAACAACACGGTTAACGAGACAGGGCGGATGGTTGTCACTAGAGTTTTTGATGCCCCACGCGCATTGCTTTGGGAGGCGTGGACAAACCCAAAATATGTGATGCAGTGGTGGGGGCCGAAGGGTTTTACCGCGCCTTTTTGCGAGATGGATTTTCGCGTAGGAGGAAAATTTCTGTGCTGCATGAGAACGCCGGATGGGCAGGAGTTCTGGAATGCCGGGGAGTACCACGAGATTGTTCCGCACGAGAAGATCGTTTCCTCCATGTACTTTTCCGACTCGAAGGGAAACAAGGTTGAGGCTGCGCACTACGGAATAGAACATGAGGCCATAGACGATGCGCACGACGTGGTTATTTTTGAGGATTTTGGAAACGGCCAGACGAAACTCACCTTCATTGGAAATGAAACCATGGAGAACGCAAAAAACAGCGGGCAATTAGAGGGCTGGAATCAGATACTCGATAAAGTTGCCGCAGTTGTTGCGGGGTTAGCGCAGGCGAAATAAGAAGCTGAAGTTTTGATTATCGTTGTGCGAGATAACAGTAAGGATGGCGGCGGAGGCCTAGTTAGAACGGGCTTCCGCCGCATGGCCGAACAGTTGCATTTCGTTGAAGTTAATTCCCGTCGTGGAGTGGTGTGGTTGGATTGCCTGGAGAGAATTGCTCAACCCACAATCCAACCCACAGCACGCGACGGTCTTGTGCGATTTTGACGACTTAGGCGGCCCTGGCAGTCCCCGCGATCTTGTAAGTTGTTGTAAAACTTTTCAGGGGCCGCTGATAGGTGCGAGGTCGGTGGTTCAAGTCCACCCAAGGCCCACCATTTCCTTCTGAATCTTGTCTGTCCTTCCGCGTTGATTGCCACGCACCCAAAAGCTGAGATCCGGCCCTGAGTAGGTGTTAGACTTCACGGCACAATCCATGTTCTCGGGGATAAGAAGCTTCGTCCTAGACGCTGAAGCAACTCTTAGAAGCTGGAGCGCTTACAAGCGTCAAACTGGAAGATTGCCCTGGGTCTCCATTGCTGTGCATTTTTTGAATTAAGCTGTGGCGATTTCGAGATCGGTATTCTTAATTTGGTACGGCGCAAAAAGTCATTGGCCCCGATGGAGATTCCTCGGTATTTTCCTACTGACAGCACTTCCGTACGGTTTTGTCTGGTACAACATAAAGAATTGCGTGAAGCTAAATCAGGTACGCAGCGGCAGACGTTTGAGAGGGAAAGGAATTCGGTGAATGGAGGGGGTATACGGAGACAAAATGGAAGAAATTTTAGTGACGACTGCTATCGGCGACGGAATTTGGGGAAACCAAAGGTATCAGATTGCTCTCAAAACCCAGCGTCGCACTTTCTGGCACTCGTCCGGAAATTCTACCAGAATGGTTGAACGCTATCTGTTAACACTTCAAGGCGGTGACTGGCGTTCGTTCCGCTCTCGTGAAGAGCGGAGTGTGTTCATCGGAGAGTCCTTCAGCAAGTTGACATTGGAAGAAATCTCGGAAAAGAGGCAGACGCGGGAAAACGTAGTCGCCCCACTCCAGTCAATTGTGGACGGGACACTTTCATCCGTCGTGTTTGTTATAGACTATCTCCAACTGTGCTTTTTCGAATATATATTGAATATTTACAATTGGCCCACAATCATGATCGATGGAAAAACCGTCACACATCTAGATCGAGACTATAACAATATCCTGGTCGCCCTCATCGGCAAATCAGTTTCAAAATGCGACGAATATTGGAACACTGGCGTTACTATCGAGTTTGAAAATGGCCACGCCATTTGCGTTCCGATCAAAGTGGACGATGACTTTCCTTCGCCTGAAATCGCTGAATTATCCGGACCGGGTGTGAGTTTTTTCGTCTGGGAAGCCAACGAAGAGCCCTTCGCCTGACGCCATTCTTCAGCGCATCGGCATGTCTCCAGCCTCACTAGCTGATAGCACCCGGCGTCAGTGTCGGCGTAGCGCGTTAGTGCGAATGTGTGAAGAGAGAGAAATCGCGGCAGAGGAAGCCGAAATCGCAATCTCGGGTCAGGGCGTCGAACGGACGCAAATATTGGCTGGGCTGAAACTCAAAGAAGGCCGGCGGAGTGGGAACGATGGCCTGGCCGACGGCAAAAATATTGAATTGCGGGCCGAGCGCGGCGGCTTGATTGTTGAGATCCCGGGCATCGAGATTGCGCCAGCGGCCGGTTTCCAGGCGATTCAGCAATTGTTCAGCGGCGGCGACGGTTTCCGCGGGCGTGAATGCGCAGTGGCCGGCGCGGTCCACATAAATTTGGCGCAGCAAATCGTCATTGCCGGCTTCGTCGATCACTTGCTTGTATGCGGATTCATTTTGCACCACCACCAGGCCATCGCCCTTGGTGTGCATGGTGAGGACGGGAATGCGGATGCGTCCATTGAAAATGATATTTTGCTCGAGATAGCGGAAAGCTTCGGGGTCGGCGCTGACGCGCGCGGTATCGCTCAGCGTGCGGAGGTCGGAGTCGAGGTCCAATCCAGCGGCTTGGTATAACGCGCGAACTTCGTCGCGGTCGATGGATTTATCCAATTGTTTTTTGTAGTCGACGCCGGTGTTGAAAGAGACATTGCCCTGGGCGCGAGCTTCGAGTTCCGCGCGGAAAGCAAAGACAAATGGAAACGTGACCTGCTGAGCCCACAAAAACTGATTGGTTTCCTGGCCCGCGAAATCGTTTTTGGCGGGCTCCGGCGAAGTGGGAGTGAACCAGC
This sequence comes from Candidatus Acidiferrum sp., assembly GCA_036495905.1. Taxonomy (GTDB): domain Bacteria; phylum Acidobacteriota; class Terriglobia; order Acidiferrales; family UBA7541; genus Acidiferrum. The sequence continues at coordinate 58,839 of DASXMB010000005.1, read as the reverse complement.
CCGGTCCATTGGATACCGCGGAGACCAGCGCGATGCGCGCGCGACCCTGCGGAGTGGACTGCGCAACGGCCAAGGCTTGTTCCGCTAAATCGAAATTCGCGGTGGGATTGGCGATATTGACCAACTGCAATCCGCTGCCCGGTGCGAGCAAAGTCTTGAAAACAAATTCTGAATCGAGCGCGGTGTTCCAGGTGGCGACGCCGCCGCCGACCACGCCGCACATCGGTAACGCGGCGTCAAATCGATCCGGATGGCGCTGAATCAGGCCGGCGGTGATCATGCCGCCCAGCGAATGTCCCCACGCGACGGTGTGCTTGGGGCGGCCTACCATAGTGTGAAAAAGATCAAGGACCGCGATTTGGTCCGGGATAGCTTCATGAATTGCCCAGCCGGTGGTTGCGTAGGAGGAACCGGCGAGCGCAAATCCGCTAGAGAGCATGAACGCGCGCGTGGCGGCGTCGCCGACATCCTCGGCGGGATTGGCGCTGCCGGGCGTAACGTAGCCGTGGCTGTAAAGGAACAAAGTTCCGTTCCAATTGGCGGGAACTTCGATAAGGAAAGTGGCGCCATCGGCCAAGGACCCTGAGTGGGCGGTCACTCCGGTTTGCGCGAAAGCGGTGTTTGCGGCGAACAGTACAAAAAACAGCGAGACGGCGAAAAAGGTGAAGCACTTGCTTAGACGCGACATGTTGGTTCCTCCACTGCGAATTTTTGCGATGCACTGGGACTTAAACTTTTTCGAGCGATGCCGACAATTTTTGCGCCAGGCTAACTATCGCGTGGCGGCGAAGGCCAGTTTTTCTAAAGACGCCAACCCGACCTGCAAATCACAGCTGCGCAAGCGGCCTGCGAGAAAAACACGCCGCTTGCCGACAGTCGAAATTTAGAAGGTCAAACGAAGTCCAAGCTGCACTTCGCGATTCGGCAACGCCGCCGTGAAGCCCAAAGGCTGGCTGGGCGAAAGATTCGCGGTGCCATGCACGGTAAATGGCGGAGCGAATGCCGAGCCGACAATGTTGTTCACGCTCGAATAATTGGTGTGATTGGCGAGGTTGAAGCCTTCCGCGGTAAAGCGCAGCGAGGCCCGCTCACGAATTTTGAAGGAGCGCGCGAGGCGCAAATCGAAGTCCACATAGTTCGGTCCGACGCCGGTGTTGCGTCCGGCTCCGGGCGGGCGATCGTTGGTGAAGTGACCATCGCCGTTGATATCCGCGCCAGCCAGAAGGTTAAAAGGATGGCCGCTGTTGTAGGTGAAGATAGGAGAAAGTTCGAAGCCGCTCAGGACGCGCGACTGCGTCCACGGACTGCCGAAAACGCCGGCGATTACAAGCTTGTGGCGCTGGTCGAAATCGGACAAAGCGCGCTCACAACGCAGGCAAGTGGCGTTGAAGGGCGAATAGTCGCTATTGAAGTCGGTAGAGTCATCGATGGCTTTGCTGTACGTGTAGTTGGCCAGCAGCGTAATGCCCCTGGAAAAGCGCTCTCGCAATTCGAAAATTGCGCCGTTGTAGACCGCTTCTCCCACCGAGCTGTAAACGTTATTTTGCAGAATGGTGTGAGTGGGATCGGCGAAGCATAAACCCGGGTTGATCTCGCATTGCGGCGCTCCCCAATCTTGAAAGGGGAGACCGTTGGTGGGCAAGAAGTTTGCGCCAAGCGTTCCGGCGCCGCTAACAGTCGGAGCGCCCGGCAAGAGGTTGGTATCCAGGGCCACGGGCAAGTGCGTGGTGTGAACGTAAATGTAGCTGGCGGAAACGGAAAGCCCGGCGGCAATTTGCCTGTCGATTCCGAGCGACGCTTGCTGTGAGGTCGGACTCTTGTAATCGTTCTGTCCGGCGAAGAGCACGGTGCCGGGCGGCAGTGGGCCGGTGTTCGCCACGTTGAGGCCGAACGGCGCCAGGTCTGCCGCAGTGATGCAGGCGAACTGTCCGGGCGCGAGCTTGCACGGAAATACTCCGTGAGCAAAGAGCGTTTGGAAGATGGCGGCCGAGCTGGCCACGCCGGGAGCTCCATTGATGGTCACCAGCGAGTTGGCAATTTTTCGCGTGCCGTTTACGTTACCCAGCACATCGACGACGCTGGAAATCTGCGCGTAGATTTGCGAATAGTAGATGCCGTATCCGCCGCGGATAACCGTTTTGTGATCGCCGAAAGGATCCCACGCGAAGGAAACGCGCGGACCGAAATTTTTCTTGGGAGTATTGAGCGGGCCGTACTGCGAGTCCAGTTCATAGCGCAGACCGTAGTTGATGGTCAAATTCGGGCGAATCTGCCAGGTGTCTTGCGCGAACAGCGAGGTAAATGGACGCGTTTCCGTATACCGCGGATCGCCAAAGCCTTGTTCGAAAAACGCCGGCAGTCCGAGGCTCCACGATTGCAGCGTGCTGATGGTGGCGGGGGCAGTGGTCGGCAAGCCGCATGCCGCTGGCGCCGTCAAACACGGGCTGATGAAGAAGCCCGGCAGCTCCAGAAACTCAAAGCGGCCCGGAAAAAATGTTTGCGAGGTGGTATTGTTGCCGCGAATCAATTCCGAGAAGCCAAACTTGAAGGTGTGCCGCCCGCGAATCAGGCTCACATTGTCGGACATTTCATAGCGGCGTCCGTTGGTGTGGCTGGGCAGAAAGATTCCGCGATTGAAAAAGCCAAATCCTTCGACGTCCAGCCCCGGACCGCCCGGTTCGTTGGTATCGACATTAAATTGATAGATGTTCCATTGCAGGCGCGCTTCGTTTTGCGTGGTGGGGCTGAACTGGTGGAACCAGGAGCCTTGCAAAGTGCTGTCCCACGCCAGGACGGAAGTGCCACGCGAAAAAGCGGTCAACGCCTGGACGTCCGGATCGGTCTCGGTTAAGTGCGCGAAACTGTAGCGGAGAAAAGCCTGATTGCTGTCACTAAAGCGATGATCGAGGCGGCCGGAGAATTGGTGCTCCCTGCTGGGGAATGGAAACAAGCCGCCATTTGTCTCAAACTGATTCACGATAAAAGGATCGAGCGCGGCCTTGATTGGCGGCACAAACGGATTCGTTCCGGTGGGATTCGGATTCACCGTCAACAGACTGTTCAACGCGAACGCGCAGGTTTGTGCCGGCAAACTCAACGGCGCAGTGAAAGGATCCGCCGGATTCGTCGTAATACACGGAACCATCGGATTGCCCGGAAGCGCAGCCAATCCGCCGGCGATGCCGGCCTGAGTCGCATTGGGAGCAAAAATGTTGCTATTGGTCAGCAAAGGTACGGCGTCTTGCGCGTCTGACCGCAAACCTTCGTACGACAAAAACAGAAACGTTTTGTCTTTGCGAATGGGAAATCCAACGTTGGCGCCAAATTGCTGCCTGCTCAACGAGTTTTTGATCGGAGTGCCCTGCGCGTCGAGCGAGAAAGGTTCGCCGGGCGTTAGCGCCGGACTCACCGCGAAGGTGCTGCGCGCATCCATGGCATCGTTGCGGAAAAATCCAAACAGATTGCCATGCACCTGATTGGTGCCGGATTTCGACACGATGTTGATCGACGCGCCGCTCGCTCCGCCCAACTCCGCCGTATAGTTACTGCGGTTCACCTGAAATTCCTGCACGGAGTCTTGACTGAGGTTCAGGCGTACGCCGCCGGCGTCGTCGTTGAACTCGCCACCGTCGACAGTCACACTGTTTCCGCGTCCATTGCTTCCGTAGAAAGACAGGCCGCTTTGCGGCGTCTGCTTCACGCGAAAGTCGGCATTGTCCGCAATCGTGTTGGAATTGCTGACGCCGGGGAGCAGCAGCGTAAAGGTCAAATAGTCGCGCCGGTCGATCGGCAGATCCATGATGTATTGCTCGCTGATCGCGTTGGCCTGCGACCCGCGTTCGGTGTCCACCACTGGAGGTTGCGCGTTGACTTCCACGGTTTGCGACGCGGTGCTCAGCTTGAGATGGAAATCCAGATTGACGGTTTGCCCGATGGTCACGTCGACGGACTTCTGTATTTCCGTCTGGAATCCGGAATTCTGTGCGGTCACGGTGTATGTTGCCGGCACCAGCCCGACGAAGAAAAATTGTCCGTTCGCATCGGTGACGGAGGTCATGCGAATGCCGCGGTCGGCCGCTTCCGCGATAACGGTCGCGCGCGGAACCACCGCCCCCGCGGGATCGGTGACCGTTCCGCTGATCGAGCCAGACGAGCCAACACCTTGGCTACGCGCGACACCCGCAGCAAACAAAACGGCAAGCAATAAACAAAGAACGGAAGAGATTGCCTTCATGATTCCCCCTCGAGGTTCAGAATGAAAGGACAGCCGCCCCAGGCGGTCCATTCAATACAGAAGATACAAACTCAGCCCATCTGCCGACATCCCCACAGGCGACGCTCCTCTCGAGCGCGTACCGCGGGAGCGGTCCAACCGACATGCCCACTCTGCCACACCCCAAATTCTGAGAGTGCATGTCAATTGATAACGGCACTCAGGCCCACGACACCCAGATGGTTATGAATCACATCCGGCAAATTGTCCAGCGATAAATTATCGGGTTAGGCATGTTGCCCGGAGTGGGCCGGGCTGGGCTCGGCGCGGGAGAGAGGTGCCCCCCGGGGCAGGGCGCGCTCAAAAAGCCAACCGCGAGCTTCGGTTGACGATTGACGCTTTTCGAGTTTCGATTTTCGAGTTTCGAGTTTCGAGTTTCGATCGACTTACGAATTTCTGGAGGCAGTCGCAACCTCAATAATCGGATTCGGCAGTTGCCGCATGGTCCGCACAAACACATCGACAATCGCGCCATCGAATTGCGCATTCGCGCAACGTTCCAGTTCCGCGAGGGCTTCCGATGCATTACGAGCCTTCTTGTAAGTACGGTCGCTGGTGATGGTGTCATACGCGTCGGCCACGGCGATGATCCGCGCACCCAACGGAATCGAGTCCTTGGACAAGGCCTGCGGATACCCGGAGCCATCGAAAAATTCATGGTGGTGCAGCACCATCTCGCGAATGCGCGCCAGCGGCGTCAGCGGATCCAGAATCTTCGCGCCGAAAACCACGTGCGACTTCATGGTTTCCCACTCATCGGGGTTCAGCGGACCATTCTTGTTCAAAATATTCTCCGGAATCGCCACCTTGCCGATGTCATGCAAAACTCCGCCCAGGCGCACTTCTTCGATTTCGACGTCGCTCATTTCCAGCGCTTCGGCGATGAGGGCAGCGTAAGCGGCTACTTTCTGCGAATGCCCCTGCGTGTAGTGATCCTTCGCGTCGATGGCGAAAGCGAGCGAGGTGACCGTGTCCAGAACCGCTTGCGGCAATCCTTCCGCGCCCTGCGCCGCGCCCGCGCCGGAGGCGGGCGTCGCGCTTGTCCCTTCCGTAGCCGCCAGCGATTCCGTGAACTGTTTCAATCGATTATAAATTTCGTCGAAAGCTTCCGGGCCGGTGGCAAAAAGCCGCTTCAGCGTGACGCCCAGATATGCTTCCAAAACATCTCGCTTCCATTTTCGAGCTTCGTTCGGATCGAAGTGGTCCGCCGTGGAAACCGCATTGCCGCCCTGATGCTTGGACAAATACATGGAAGCGTCCGCCACCTGAATCAGTTCCTGCGGAGTCGAACCGTGCAGCGGGTAGCAGGCGATTCCGAAGCTGGCGCTGATATTTTTCTCGCGCAGCAAAGGATCGGCGGAAACCCAGCCGCGAAGTTTCGTCGCGAGTTGCCGCGCGTGCTCCATGTTCGTTTCCGGCATCAGGATGACGAATTCATCTCCGCCATAGCGGGCCACCACATCGGAGCGCCTGCAGTTCGTTTCCAGAATGTGGCCGACGCGCTGCAAAACCAGGTCGCCTTCCAAATGTCCGTAGAAATCATTCACAAATTTGAAGCGGTCTAAATCCATCAGCACTAGCGCGAAAGCTCGCGCCGCGCGCGTCGACCGTTTCCATTCCGCCGAAAGCGCTTCCATGAAGAAGCGATGAGTTTTGACGCCGGTCAGTCCGTCCGTAATCGCCTGCTCCTGCGCCTTTTGGAAGGACAAGGAATTGTGCAGAGCTCCAGCAATCAGGTCGGCCAGCGTGCGCAGCAACAGAACTTCTTCGTCGGAAAATTCCGCGTGTTCCGAGGACTCGATGTAAAGAATTCCGTGGAGCTGTTCGGCATAAAACACCGGCAAAGCGATGGCGGAAACGCTTTCTGGCAGCAGCGGCTTCAATCCCGCATCCGCCGGAATCGAAGCTTGATACGTCGCCAGCTGTCCGTTACGTGCCACGTGGCCAATCAATCCGGCGCCCAGCGAAACTCGCTGCCCCATTGCGCCGCGGCGCTTGCCGGCTTCGGTTTGCACCACAATTTCGCGAGTCGAGTAATCCAGAACTCCGATGCCGATGTGGTCGTAGGTCAGCCCTTCTTCCAACTGCTCGGTAATTTTCGCCAGCATCTCGTCTGGGTTGAGCGTAGCTATCGCATTCCGCGAAATGGTATTCAACAGCGACAGATGGCGCGCTTTGGTGCGTTCCTCATGGAATAACCGCGCGTTCTCGATGGCGATACTTGCCTCGCTGGCCAGCACGCGCATCAGTTCCAGATGGCCTTCATCGAAAACATGGTCATGCTCGGAAAAAATCGCCATGGCGCCGATGGCGCGGTCATACGCCACCAGCGGCACTCCGCAGAAACATCCGCTCGTGGCAATTGGTTCGACGCCCAGTTTCTTTACTTCGGCGGTGTAATTTTCTCGGATCAGCACCGGCTGTCGCGTACGAATAATGTATTCGGTCAGGTGATTGCTGGCGCGCCGGGTGCGCTGCGGCTGCCGTATGCCGTCGATCATTTCCAAATCAAAAAGCACTTCGTCGTGCGCGCTGTCGAGATTGGCGATATAAAAATTGTCGACGTCAAATAGCCGCCGCAACTCTTCCCAAACTTTGCTGAGCAAATCTTCTTTGTTCAGTGTCGAGCTAAGCGCGCGTCCGATTTCGTTGAGCACGTGAAGTTCTTCCGACCGGCGCGAGGTTTGTTGCACCAGATAGCTGTTCTCCACCGCCATCCCAATTTGGTGGCCAAGCGCCAGCAGCAATCGCAGTTCCGCCGGAGTGAATCGCCGATTGTCCGGCGTTCCCAATAGCAGGACGCCAAACGCCTGCTCTTTAGCTTGTAAACTGATCGCGACCACGCTGCGCAGCCCTTGCCCCAAAGCCAATTGCCGGAACCGGCGGATGGCTTCTTCCTTCTCCAACGCTACCAGCGATTCGTCGCGCAAATCTCTAAAGCCCAGCAGCCCGCCCAGGCGCGCAACCAGCCCCACCAAATAATCGTCGAGACCTTCCTCTTGCGCCACACGGCAGAAATTATCGTCCAGTCCAATCGCCACCACCGACGTGGGACCTTGCGGATCTCCATGATGCAAAAAGAGCGCTCCGGCCGGCAGTCGCACTACGCCCAACACCCGGTCCAGCGCCTGCGACAACATCCGCTGGATTTCTCCACCCACAAAACTCGATGTAGCCAGATTTAAATTGGACAACGCCAGCATATTGCGCTCGATGCGGCGCTTTTCTTCTTCGTACAGCGCCATCACCATCAGCATCGCCACGAAGGCGGCGGGAACCGCTCCGATGAAGCGCAGGCTCACCAGTTGTGCGCCTGGCGTCCCGCGAAATCCAAAATACAGGGCTAATCGGAGCGCCGCCCATGCGGTGAAGGAAATGGCCAAGAGCCAGTCTGCCAGCGTTTCTTGCCGGCGGCTTTCCTGCCAAAAGACGAAACCCACCGCTACAAAAAGCAGCGCCGATGGAATCACCACCGGCACAATCGTCAAAACGTGAAACGAATTGGCGGCAGCCCATATTCCCAACACGCCAGACGCCACCGCCGCCGGGATATACCAGGGCTTTTGCTGCGCATACACCTGCGCGCCGAGGAAAAAGAAAAGAGCCGCCGATGCATAGAACCAGCGGTCCAACGACTCCGGAACCGCTCCCATCGGCGCCCATTGCGCCACCGCGGGAGGCAAATAGTGGATCGCGCAAAACGCCCAGCCCGCGGTCCACAGCAGCAAATAGAATTGCCGCTTCAAGCCGTACATGTACGCGAAGAAGCCGGCGACTAATGAAGTAGCCGCCAACAACGCCATCGCAATCACACTCTCATAAACCAAGGCTGAGATCGATTCTCCATCCGTCTTGCGGATGACTCTCCACGGGAACAAGCGGCCAGCGAAATTTTGAAAATACGCAAACCGCGCGACAGCGCGAAAACGCTATCGCGTTGCCCGCCAGCACCACACACCGACGTTGTGCTTTTGATTATGGAACATGGATTTTTGCAGAAGCAAGCGTACCAGGGTACTGGTGGCGTAAGAGATAGTAGTCCATGGGGTTAAGCGTTTAACGCGGCGCGAAGATGGCGAGTGCACGCCCATCGTCTCTTCGCAAGCGGGCGTTGGACGCTTTCGCGACGTTTCGCTACACTGGCTCAGCAAACTTTAGAACTTAAGATATTGTTGAGACAAAGCCAACTATGACTGAAGTTCCAGGCAATACCGGCAAGGTCCGGGTACGTTTTGCGCCATCCCCCACAGGTTATCTGCACGTCGGCGGAGCGCGCACCGCGCTGTTTAATTGGCTATTCGCGCGCCGGATGCATGGTGCCATGATTCTCAGAATCGAAGATACTGACGCCGAGCGCAACAAACCCGAGTTGGTCCAGGGCATTGTTGACGGCCTGCAATGGCTGGGCGTCGACTGGGATGAAGGCCCCTACTTCCAGTCGCAAAGAACCGCGCTATATCGTCAGGCCGCCGAAAAATGCCTGGCCAATGGCACCGCCTTCCTGTGCTATTGCCCGGCGGAAAAATATGCCGGTGGCGATCATGCCGCCGAAGGCGCCGAAACCGCGAGCGTGCGCCGCGTGGTGCGCTGCTCGTGCCGCGATGGCAAGCCTTCGTCGCCGGAAACCCGGCCTGCTGTTCGCTTCAAAGTGCCCACCGGAGGAACCACCAAATTTTTCGACGTCGTCTTCGGCGAGCGCGAATTTTCCAATGACGAAATCGAAGATTTCGTCCTCTTGCGCTCCGGCAAGGGCGACGAGAAATTCGGCCAGTCCATGTACCACTTGGGCGTCGTCGTGGACGACATCGATATGCGCATCACCCACGTCATCCGCGGCGCGGATCACATTTCCAACACGCCCAAGCAGGTTCTGCTCTATCGCGCGCTAGGAGCCGAACTCCCCATCTTCGCGCACGTTCCGTTGATTCTTGGCCCTGACAAGCATCGCCTCTCCAAACGCCACGGCGCCACCGACGTGAATCTGTATCGCGCCGAAGGCTTCTTGCCGGAAGCGTTCCGCAATTTTTTGGCGTTGCTCGGCTGGTCTCCGGGCGGAGACGAGCAGTTCCTGCGCACCCAAGAACTGCTGGAAAGATTTTCGCTCGAAGGTGTCAGCCGCACGAACGGTGTATTCGATCGCCCAAAGCTGGAGTGGTTCAATACTCAGTATTTGCAGAAACTGCCCATCGAGGAATTGCTGCCGGCCGTGCAGGAGCAACTCGAACGCAACGGTTTATGGCGTGCGGAATGGGCGAGCGGCGGCGCAGAGCACGAGTGGTTCTCGAAAACGGTGGACTTGCTTCGCCCCCGCGTGCGGCTGCTGCCGGATTTTGCCACCTGGTCGCGAGCATTCTTCAGTGACGATTTTTCGCGCGACCCGGTAGCGAAAGAAAAGTTTTGGAAAGATGAGCGCGTGCCCGATCTCCTCACCAAACTGGCTGACGCCCTCGACGCGCTGGCCGAATGGAATCACGATGCCTGCGATCACGCTTCCCGCGCCGTCGCCGAAGCCGGCGGAGTCAAAGCCGGCCTGCTCATCAACGCCACCCGCGTCGCCATCGTCGGCCAAGCCGTCGCCCCGCCGCTGTTTGACACCATGGTAGTCCTCGGCAAAGCGCGCGTAGTAAAGCGCCTCCGCGACGCCCTCTCCGAACTCCACCAATGAAGTCTCGCGCTGCACCTCGCTACAAGCGGGTGTTGGCAAGCCCGTGCCGCGCCCTTAGATTGAAGCTGCTAAGCAAGAGCTTGGGGAGATTGGCATTCGGATATTGGACGGCAGCGGTCGCAGGCGGCTACTTGATTCCGCTGAACTCGTAGAAGGGTTTGTCTTGAACAAAAAACCAAGTACAGAGCGTGCCCCATTAGGATTTAGGGATGCTGTGCTGTCGAGCTTCCATTTTCTTAGCGACCTTGGTTTTCGTCCAGTTGAAGAGAATGGGACGTTCGTCAGGTACAAATCTTCGGAAGTGTTCGTCAACATTTATCATGGCCGGGCATCATACGAGCTAGGTGTCGAGATAGGTAGACTGAAGGAACCAGAAATGAAACTACATATCTTTAGCATTGTTTATTGGGCAGCTGCTGCTAAGGCCGAGGGGTTCGGACAACACGTAATGTTCCAGGTCGCAACTCGCGAGGGCGTTCAGGAGTTCGTGCCAAAGCTCGCGATGCTGGTAAGAAAGTATGCGATTTCCCTACTCCGGGGTGATGACAGTGCCTTCCGTTCGGTTCTGGAGTTTCAAGCCAGACAGCACGCGGACGAGATCAAGCACGGGAACTTAAGAATCGTGCGTGGGAAAGCAGAAGCGGCGTGGCACGCGAGAGATTACGCTCAGGTCGTCGAGCTGTATGGCCCCGTGCGCGAGGACTTGACCAAGGTTGAGGCCAAAAAACTCGCTTACGCCGAGCAGCAGACCAGACAAAACTAGTGGCATGGCGACAGTCAAATTTTTCTCTGCGCCCTCAGCGTCTCTGCGTTCAGTCCTTATGTATGACTGACGCCGAATCAACCCACGACAATTGGCATCGTAATTGCGATTATTGTTCCGCCGGGCGCTGGACCCTTTGTTCGACGCCAAGGTAGTTGAGAAACGAGCGCAGCAGTTCGCGCTTTAAAGTTTGATCGTCTTTCGGAACGACCGCCTGCCAAGTCTTCATTTCGTAATCCTCCAGGATTAGTTCCGCGAGGGTGCTTGTCAGCATAATTAGCGCCAACGATATGGCCGTTTGCGGGTCGCGATGTTTGACCTCTTTCCGATGGACCAGAAACAGCTCCACAAGGTATTGGAAGTTCCGCATCTCGAGCTTGGCGATTTTTTTATAGAAAGCCGTATGTGCGCGGGCGCGAACAAATTGGCGGACAGCTCGCAATAACGCGGCGCTTGCGCGATAGCTGACCAGCGAGTTGTTGATGACCTGCTCGGCAAAAACGGCGAGAGGAATCTGGCGAGCCATATCGGGGGTGAAAGCCACCCGCAAACGCTTGTCCTGCCGTTCCAGGATGCCGGAAATTGCGGTTTCCAGCAGAGCGTCCTTATCGGGAAAGCGGCGATAGACGGCGCCTGGAGTCAATCCAGCGTGCTGCGCGATGCGCGGGATGGTCGCGCCGTCGACACCGTGTTGCCCCAGCACTTCCGCGGCCGCCCTCAACAACTTGTTCATGGATTCGCGGCTCCGCGCTTGCTGCGGAGCGAGTGAGTTCTTATGCATGACTCCTTTTATACCAACTCCAAAGAATTATGCTTGACAAAAGGTCAAATGTAAATGTAAATTTTCATTTACATTTATGCCTGCACAGCTTTTATCATTGATGCGGCAGCTAAATGAAATCGAGGTGACTTCCATGGCCGACGCCACAGCTTCCACTGCAACCGTCATCAGCGCGGGCCTTCCCGTCCCGAAGGTCGAACACCCGCTGCGTAATCCGAACTATCGCATGTGGCTGATCGGCGGCACGATTTCGCTGCTGGGCGATCAGTTCTATCTGGTGGCGTTGCCCTGGCTGGTGCTGCAGCAGACTGGCTCGGCAGCGACCATGGGCGCTATCTTGATGGCCGGGGCCATTCCGCGAGCGCTGCTGATGCTTTTTGGCGGCGCGGTCAGCGATCGCATCTCCGCGCGCAAGATCATGATGGGCACGGCTACGGCGCGGACCATTTGCGTCACGGTGATCGGCGTTCTGGTGTGGCTACGCGTCTTGCAGACCTGGGAGCTGTATGCGCTGGCCTTCAGTTTCGGAGTCGCCGATGCATTCGCCGCTCCGGCGCAGGCGGCGTACATGCCTTCGCTAATCAAGCGCGAACAGATGGTTGCGGCATCGTCAGTCGGGCAAAGCACCGCGCAGTTGACCACCATCGTTGGACCAATCCCCGCCGGGTTCGTGATGCAACTGATCGGAATAGCCTGGGCGTTTTTCATCGACGCCATCAGTTTTCTGTTCATTATCGGCGCGCTGTGGAAACTGCCCGATCCGCCGAAACTGCCTGGCGCCCGGAAACCGGTGTGGCACGCCATCGGCGAAGGAATCGCCTACCTCTGGAAAGATGTGCCGTTGCGTTCATTGATGCTGCTGGCCACCATCATGAATTTCTGCGTGTCCGGGCCGGTGGCAATTGGCATCGCGTATTTGACCAAGACGCGCTTTGGTTCGCCTGCGGCGTACGGCACGGTGATTGCCTGTGTTGCGGTGGGAAGTTTGCTGGGTGCGATGCTTGCCGGAGTATGGAAGATTCGTCGGCGGGGCATGCTGATTCTTCCGGTCGCGGCGATCCTGGGCGTTTGCCTGGGATGCATCGCGTTTACGGAAAAAGTGTGGAGTGTCGGCAGCGTGCTGCTGGTGATGGGCGCCGCGGCGGGAATGCTCAACGTGAACATCGCGGCATGGATGATGCAGCGCATAGAACCAACAATACGCGGGCGAGTATCGAGTGTACTCATGCTGGCATCGTACGGCATAGCGCCCATTTCGCTCGCCGCCGCAGGATTCCTGGTCGCCTGGAATCTGCAGGCTATGTTTCTACTAGCCGGCGGACTAATGGTGCTCACCGCGGCCGGCGCCGCACTACAAAAGCAGGTCCGCGCGATTGAGTAGAAGACTTAAATTACGGAAGTAATTCTTTTTATGAAATGGAGATCGCGAGGTCCGCAGTGCCGCCGTTAAGAACTTCGCATCGCGACATCGCAACGTTTAGTTGATACCGCCACCCGTTTCTATTGCTCCCGCAACGAAGTCACGGGATCAACGCGACACGCCCTCCACGCGGGCAATGCACACGCAAGCGTCGCCGCGAGAATCATCAGTAGCGGAAGAAGTATAAATGTCGCCGGGTCCAGCGTGCGAATACCATAGAGCAAACTGGAACTCCAGCGCGCCACGGCGACCGCAACCAAAAGACCGACGGCAAGGCCGACGCCGGTAAACGCCAAGCCGCGCCGAAGCACCATCTGGACAACTTCGAGCCGAGTTGCGCCCAACGCCAGACGAATACCGATTTCCACCGTCCGCTGCTTCACCATGTAAGACAACATGCCGTAAAGTCCGACCAACGCAAGAAGCATAGCGATTCCCGCAAATGCCGACAGCAATACTGTTTGAAACCGCCTGCGGGCCGTGGCTTCGCTAGTCCTCTGGCGCATGGTTTCAACGTCGCTTAGTGCAACACCCGAATCGATATCGTGAATCGTGCTTCGCGCGGAAGAAATCATTGCTTCGGGCGGCGCGACCGTACGAATCGCAATCGACTCAGCAGCCCACGATGGCTCATAGAGCGTCGGTTGCGGCGCTTTTTCCAAGCTGGAATGGTAGACGTCCGACACCACGCCGACGATCGTCTCCCATACCGGTCCCGCCTCTCCACGCTGAACGTGTCCCCCGATTGGGTTTTTGTCCGAGAAGTAAAGCTTCGCAAAGCTCTCGCTGACCACCACGTTGCGAGCCGCCGCCGAGCCTCCGGCAGGCATGTCGGTGTGCTCTAGATACCGCCCGGAAATCAGCCGAATCTGCATCGCCTCGAAATACTTGCCGGCGACCCGGCGAAGACGGGCTTGCTGATTCGGTTGATTTGGATATCCCTCAATACGAAATGTAGAGGTGCTGTCCGTATGATCGAGGGGCAGACTATTTGTCGTGCCGACCGCCACCACGCCGGGAAGCGCCGACAGCCGTTCCGTCGCTGTCCTATAGACGGTTTCCATTTGCTCCTCCGAATGGGTCCTCGGATCGGCGGATAGCACCATAGTCAGTGTTGACGGCGCGAAGCCTTTGTCTTCTCCTTGAACGTAAAGATAGCTGCGAATCAGCAAGCCCGTGCCTGTCAGGAGCACCACCGCTAGCGCCACGTCCGCGATAATCAAGCCATTCCGAATTCGTGCCGATCCGCTCGTCGATCCCCGGCCCCCTGCTTTTCGCATCGCATCATTCACGCTGGCTCGTGATGACGCGAGCGCCGGAAGAATTCCGAATGCAAGGGCGCTGCCCACGGAAACCAGCAGAGCGACTAACAGAGCGCGCCCGTCGATCGAGATTTCGTCAAATCGTGGAATGTCTCCTGGGTTCAACGTTGTCAGGATTTTTAGGGCAGCCTTGGCCAGCATCACGCCAAGGCCGCCACCAATCATCGACAATAGTAAGGATTCAGTGAGTACCTGCCGGACAAGACGCACCCTTGGCGCGCCCAAGGAGGTCCGAACTCCCATCTCGTGTGTCCTGCTCATCGCGCGTGCCATCAACAAGTTGGCGACGTTTCCGCAGGCAATCAGCAGAACCAAAAAAACCGCCCCACTGAGCAGTTGCATCAGTGGACGTACTGGCCCAACGGCTGTCTCGATAAACGGAACAAGCAGCAACTTCGAACCTCTCATCTCGGGAAGATTCAGTTCGTCCAGGTGGTTCTCAATCGCGGACATTTCGGACTGCGCCTGTTGCAGCGTCACACCGGGTCCGAGCCGGCCAATGGCGGCATCCGCAGTCGACATTCTGTTAGCTTGTTGCTCCGTGGTAAGTCGAGCGGGAATCCAAATCTCCGTGCGTCGGAGCGTGGAGTGTGCGAGCGGAAAATCATTCTCGCGAGGGTACGAGAATTCAGCCGGCATAATGCCTACTACTCGATATCCGCTGCCGCTCACCTGAATCAGCTTCCCCAGCGCAGCCGGGTCGGACCCGAATTGAGAATCCCAAAAAGCATGGCTGATGACGGCGACGCCCTCCGCTCCTGCGCGGTCATCTCCCTCGTCAATCGTCCGGCCCAGCAGCGGAGCGGTTTGCAATGTGTCAAAAAAACCCCCGAGAACGATCCCCGCTACGACCCGCACTGGCTCTGCGCCTGCATCCACGGTCAGCGTCCTCTGGCGAAACGCGGTGATGGATGTGAAGGAACGGCTGACGTTTCGCCATGCCAGTACATCCGCGAACGACGGCGCCAATTCCTTCGGCAGTGCTGCGTAGCGCGGGAGCGGCGTCCACATGTAAACCAAGCGCCCGGCGTCACCGTAAGGAAGACTGCGGATTAGGACGGAATTAACCACACTGAAGATCGTCACCGATGCTCCGATACCAAGCGCGAGCGTAAGCGCCGCGACTAATGCAAAACCGGGATTCTTGAGCAGCAGCCGCACTCCATAGCGCACGTCTCGCCAGGCATCCTCAAGCCAGCGCGAGCCCCATACTGCTCGCACATCTTCGGCCGCAATCGTGGTATTGCCAAACGCACGCCGGGCGCGGTGCATGGCTTCGCGCTCCGAGATTCCTTCTCCGGATTGCTCCTCAGCTTCTAGTTCCAGATGGGTGCGAAGCTCTCTGTCGAAATCGTTTTTTCGCTCATTAGGATCCATGTCAACCTCCTGCCTGATTCATCACGCGATGAATAGCGGCTGTCATCTGCGCCCACTTGGAGCGCTCGCGAATCAACTGTTTGCGGCCAAGCGCCGTGAGCCGGTAATACTTGAACTCGCGATTGCGCTCGCTGGAAAGCTCCCACTTGGCGAAAATCCAGCCCTTTTTTATCAGCCGATTAAGCGCCGGATAGAGAGAACCGTGCTCGACTTGCAGCACGTCGTCGCTGGTGCGTTGGATATTTTTTGCGATGGCATGGCCATGGGTTGGGCCCGTCAGCAAGGTCCGCAAAATCAGCATGTCGAGTGTCCCTTGCAGGATATCTGAGCGGTTCTGGTTCGTTCTTTTCATGATAGTAGATAGTCTACTATGCTCCGTCTTGATAGTAGACGCTCGACCATGAAAAACGTTACCTGCCAATGTGACCTTTTCTCCGAAATTCCCTCAGGGCAGACAACGTGCATATCGGGGCATGGGCCATGCAGCGCATAGAACCAACAGTACGCGGGCGAGTATCGAGTGTGCTGATGCTCGCGTCGTCCGGAATAGCCCCCATTTCGCTGGCCGCCGCTGGATTCCTGGTCGCCTGGAATTTGCAGGCCATGTTTCTACTGGCTGGAGGATTAATGGTGCTCACCGCGGCCGGTGCCGCACTACAAAAGCAGGTCCGCGCGATTGGGTAGCGATTAGGTTAGGCACTAAGCAACCGCCACCCGTCAGGAGATCGCCCGTATCCGTCCAAACTGAGGAACTTCGCGACCTGAACCAAGAACAGAAAGCTGACCCGCAAGACCGAAGTTTAAACCAGGACCCGGCCTTCTAATCTTGGAGCCAGATTTTGGTCACCCGACTACCTGTCCAGGCGTAGAGGATTGCCCATGATTCGTATCTGCAAAACACGATTACCGGCCTTGCAGCCCGAATCTTCTTCTGGCCATAAACGTCGTGGTACTCACCTGCGTCCTGGTTCCAGACCACGGGAACGGTGGGTCCCCCGGTGGCCAACATTGTGGTTTTCCAGGCCGCTTCAACCTTGTGTGCCACAACAAGTATCGCGTCATCGTTCCCTTTGCCCTTTCCGACTAGAACCATGGCGAGAGTCGGCTTCCCGTCGCCGTAAAAGTCAACGCTGACCAACCCCGGACACCTGCTATCGTGATCCTTTTGAAAGAATCCTCTGTCGTCATCCTGGAGATCAGCTAAGGTGACAACCTTCTTCCCTGGATACTTTGTCTCAACTTCAGAACGCAAGTCCCTCGGAAGATGGCAAGCATCGCGGGGCGGTGTACCTGTTGCCCTTGGAACGGAGAGAAGTAGAGAGATACTCACGACAGAGACACAAATGGATTTCAGCAGCACGGGCATCTCCTCATCTTGAGTCACGGTAGCAACCGGGTTGCAGTCTGGAGCCTGCGGTATGCTGTCGGAGCTTTCGCGCTTGGGAAATTCGGGGACAGACGGGACATCATCCCCCATTTTAACCGGCAATTTCATTTCTTGCCTGGATTGTCGCCGCCCATCTGTTTCTTGATGGTCTTATGGAATACCGTGACGCCGAGCGTTGGGTTGTCTCGGGTGCCGGTAATGGTGATGGGCAAGAGGGTTCCAGCGCCATCCTTTTTGAAAAAGGGATCGACCGCCTTCAATAGCCAGGATTTCGCGCCGGTCACGGTCTGAGAAAGTTTTGCATCCAGCCGCAGATGCCCGGTGAAATCCAGCGCGCCCCCGTTCATTTCGTAAGTGCCCTGCAAATCGATCGCCGCTCCCGGCACGCTGAAGGTAAGACTGCGAAAATGGATCGTTCCCTTCTCCACGTGGAAAGAACCTCGCAAATCGGAAACGGAACTTCCGGCATCCTCATTTTTCGGCTGGCCTTCGCCATGCCGGCTGAGTGATTCAAGTTTCTCTCTAACTTCGGAACTGGACCATTTCGCATCATCGATACCAAACTGTCCGTCCAACAACATTTTTTGCAAAACTTTCTCTTTGCCCGGCGGCAAAACCAGTTTGGCTTGTATTTTCACCGGCCCGGTCATGAACGGCGTGCCGGAATTTACCGCAAGATTCAAAATGTCTTCAATGCGCGCGCCGGCGGTCGTCACATTAAGTTGAATATTGTGCCCTTGCTCCCGCGTTGAGCGCACCACGCTGCCCTCCGCAATAATCACGGATTGCACCAGCGTCGCTCGCACCGGATGCAAATACGTATCGCCATTCGTGCCATCGACCGTTGCCGAATATTCCGTGTGCAACGGCACCGGCCTGCCCACTTTGTCCAAAGAAAAATCGGGCGTGTCCGTTTCGCCTTCCACTTGTAATTCATTCAGAGGACCGTTGTATTTTCCGGTCGACGATAAAATTCCCGCGATCCCAGGGAACGGCCCCAAATCCGCGTCAGTGAATTTGTATGCGCCGGAAACCGGAGAGTCCCCTGGCTCATCGGAATCCCACGGACCGAAAGTTCCACTGGTGGCGATTTCCCCAACCGGTTTCGCGTTGGTCAGATTTCCGTGAAATTTAAATGGCTTGTTCGCGCCGACCGAAGTCAGCACCAAATCGTGAATATCAAAATCCAAAGGATCCTTGCCCGCTTTTTTCGGCAAAATATCCAACTCAGTTTCTGTGCACACAATTTGATCCACCACAACTTTCGGCGCCGCGTGCGGCTGTTTGGGTTCGGGCGGCGGTTTCCTTTCACCTTTCGGGGGAATGGTAATTGTCAAAGTGTCCACATGAATTCCGGAAATATGCCGGGGTGCGCGCAACACTCCCAGCACTCCCAAATTGAACGAGAATTTTTTAACATGAAACATCGGCGGCAAGTCCGTGCGATTGTGGTAGCGCACGGTTAATTCTTCGCCGGTGACGCTCATCAGCGGAGCGATGGTAACGTGCAGGCTCTGCAACTCCACTTCACTATCAAAACGAGTGCGCAGTTCCTGCACTACCCACTCGCGAGTACGATCGTCGATATTGCGCGCACGCAAAAAAATGAAGAGCACAACTCCAGCGGCCAAGCCGAGAAAAATTCCCAACGCGTACGGCCATAACCGGCGCCGCCGCACCTGTTCTTCCATGAGGGCTGAATCTCCTGAACGTTACCGCTTGAATCCCCTGGAACGGTAAACGTTCCCGCTCGAAGCTGCGGAAGCGGGCCCGCTGGCTACTGCGGAGGAAACAACTCCGGATGCGCCGGCCGGGAGGCGGACGCGGAGTTTGTCACCGTAATCTTAGATTCCACATCGACAGTAACGGGTGGCAAGCAAACTTCATTACTGCAGGCTTGAAAGCGAAGTTTCAGGGGAATGCGCTGCTCGCCGAGGGGCGCGCTGGCCAAAACGTTGACCGGGACGCGCAGCACGACTTTGTCTTCGTACACATTTAGCGGCGTTTTGGAGAACGAAAAGGTGTGCAACTGGCCTTTGGGATAGGCCACTTCGCCAGCCTTGAATCCCGCGGGCGTTTCGGACTTTAGGTCCGTCGCGATCAGGTAATCGGCCGATTTTTCTCGCGCGTTGATGTGGAAGCCGTTGCGAATCTTCAAAACCACGGCAAGCTGAAAGGAACTGCCGCGAGCCACAGGCTCGCTGGAGGCGTAACTCGTGGCATCCACGACTTCACGTCCGGACGGCATTTGCGGAAACGCTACGGCGGCAACGGTGGCCAGCAAGAAGCACGCTAATCCGCAGCGAATCATATTCATCGTCGCGTTCATTCTTGTTCTTGTTTTCATTTTTACCGTCGCCGTCTTCATCTTTCCGTCCTGCATTTTCACCGCCGCCATTTCTATCGCCATTTTCTTTTTCGGCGTCGCGGTCGTTTTCATCTTGCGCTTACAAATTCACCGTCTGGCCCAATTGCTGAGAGATTACCCGGCTCATTACGTCCACCAGAGTCTCTCCGGTTTTTTCCAGCACGAATTGATTTTTTGCACTGGACCAGCCGAGCTTAAAACTGGTGGAGAGAGCGGAAATCCAGATTTCTCGCACCGGCGTATTCGGAGAAATCACAAACTTGGCTTCTTCGGGTTCTTCAAAAATAACTTCGAGTTTGCCGCTTTCGCCTTCGACATCGAATCCGTGCTGATCGCCGAGAGTGAGCATGCGCCTTTTCAAATCGTCGAAAGCGGCGTCGGCTTTTTTCTGAAAATCTTTTTCTTCGAGCATGCTGTCAGCGTATCAGAGTTGCGATTCGATGGCCTTGGAGATTTCCTCGGCATTGATCTGGCCGGTGATGCGCTTGATTTGTTTGCCGTCGCGTCCGATCAGCACGCTGGTGGGATAGCCGAATAGTCCGCCGAATTTATTGGCGGCATCGTCGGTGCCGATCAGGATGGGATAGTTCATCAGCGATGGCTTCCCTTTCACGTCGAAGTGTTCTTTATGAACAAAAGGATCGACAATTTTCTTACCCTCTTCATCCATGGCTACGCCGAGAACGGTGAAGCCTTTGGGGCCATACTTTTCCTGCATCTCAATCAGCTCCGGAATTTCCGCGCGGCAGGGATCGCACCAGGTAGCCCAAAAATTTACCAGGACTATTTTTCCTTTGTAGTCGGCAATGCTGACATTTTTGTCGTCGAGACTTTTCAAGGTGACATCCGGCGCGGGAGCGCTTACCGCGGTCGCCGGAACTTTTGCGGAGACTTGCGCGGGAAGGCGCGTGGCTTTATCGGCGAAATGCACAGCCAACACAATCGCGGCCAGAGCGGCAATCACTACCAGTACGGTTTTACTCATCACATCCTCGCTTGCATGTCTCGGTGCAACTCGACTTCTTAGTTCAATTCCCTTCTTAGTGCAACTCAACTTCACGATCCAAATTCGGCTTCACTACAATTGTATTCTTTTTCGCGACCGGCAAGACGGAAATGGTTCACTTGCCAGTGAGAGTTTTTTCCAGCCAGAACACCATGCTGTTCAGGAAACTGAGTTTCCCGGCCAGCCAGGTCAGCTTATTTACGAAAACCAGTGCGCCGACGAACAAGAGTAATGCGCCGCTAAATAGTTCGACGGCGTGGAGATATTTTCGGAAGCGCTGATAGAAACGGAGAAATTGTCCGATGCCGATGGCGGTCAGTAAAAACGGAACGGCGAGGCCAGCGGAATAAATCGCGAGGAGCAAAACTCCGCGAGCGATGGTGTCGCTCGCCGCGGCCAGGGCCAACACGGTGGCCAGAATCGGTCCGATGCAGGGCGTCCAGCCGAACGCGAATGCGAAACCCAGCAAAAAGCCGCTCCAGATTCCGGGCTGAGTGCTGGTGCTGCGCAAATGCACATCGCGATTCAGCCAGCGCGCCAGGCTGGGACCAAAAAATCCAATTACAGAAAGCGAGAAAAAGTGGACGGCGTGCAATCCGGCAAACAGCGCGCCGTGGTGCAAAATTGCGGCAATGCCAAGAGCCACCAGAACGCTGCCGAGGATAATTCCCATGCGCGGCGTGAGCTTGATCAGCACGCCGAGCAGATGCAAACCGAACAGCAAAATCAGCGCGCCGGCAATGGGCGCCAGGAAGGCGCGATTTTCTCGCAGAAAAGTTCCGACCGCGCTGGCGGAAGCACCGAAGGAAATGAATACCACGGAAAATCCGACGACGAATGCGAGCGCCGAAGCGAACAAACTGCCGCGGGGTTGCTGGCCTTGCCGTAACTGCTCCATGCCGATACCGGAGAGCATGGACACGTAGCCGGGGACCAGCGGCAGCACGCAGGGCGAGAGGAACGAAACGAGACCGGCGATAAAAGCGGCTAACAGGGAGACGTCAGTCATTCGTGGTTAGTCCTCGAGATAATTTTCCATTCGCCGGACATGCCGCCACCAAAAGGTGTCCGGTGCGGAGCCAAATATTCTCCCACATTCGAGGATAGAGCGCTTTTGCGGCGGTGGTGATTGGCGGGAAAAACTTTGCCCCACCCCACCCCCGGCAATTTGTAACGGTGTGATTGCAAAGGGTTTGCGGGTGAAGGAGTTTGTAAGCTATTGATTTTGGGACGGTTACAGATGGGTGGTGGGCAGGGAGGCAGAGGGCGGACAGGGGGATGCGTATGGGTGTGAGATGACTGAGGGCGGAACGCATGGGGTATATTAGCATATCGGTACCGTTTGTCAAGTTATTACTGGTAAGTGGTTTGGTTGGTTGGAGTTGGGGGATAGAAATGCCATGGTCGGAACGAAACCACATCCATATGGCGTGGGTGAGGACGTGTGGTGATTGCCGAACGTTGTGTTCGGTGGCGCGGAAAAAGTGCCAATCGGGAGATTGGCGTGCCCGGGAACCCCGGCGCCCCACTCCGGGCTGCCTCCAGCCTCCTAATGTTGTACGGAGACCTCGGGGCATGGCCGAGGCTCGGGCTAATGGCATATCTGTGATACGGCCGGGAATGGCATACAGATGATGGGATTGGCTGGCGGGATGCGGATTTGTGGACATTGGCACTGTTTCTAAACGATTGGTTAGACGTGGGTTATTGGGTTTGGTTATGGCACGGGCTTTGCGATAGGCAGGGCATGCCGCTATCGCGCATGTTGGGAATAGGGAGCAAGGCGAATCGCATGGCTCGGAGCGGGATTACTGCTGGTCGCATACCTGGGGTGGGGACCACTTCTACGCAAATTACTGCCAAGCGCAGAGCTGGAGTGGGAATTACTCCTAACAAGGTGACTTGTTTGCGGGTGGTGGTGGGCTTTGCGGCGATATTGCTGTTTGGGCGGGGGGCGTGGGCCAATCTGGCGGCGGTGGCGCTTACGGTGGGATCGATCGCGCTGGATGCGTTGGACGGGCACATCGCGCGGCGGAAGAATCTGGCGACGCCGGTGGGGGCGCAGATCGATATTCTGGGCGACCGGATGATCGAAAACGTTTACTTCACTTACTTTGCGGTGGTGGGGATGGTGTCGCTGTGGTTGCCCGTATTCTTTTTCGCGCGAGGAGCGGCGACGGATTTTCTGCGCGGGTTGGCGATGCGAGCGGGACATTCCGGCTGGGGCGCGAATGCCATGCTGCAAACGCATTGGGCGCGGGCGGTGGTGGCGTCTCGCTGGAGCCGGGGGCTTTACGCGGCGATGAAGTGCCTGTGCTTTTGTTATTTGGGATTGGAACTGGCGCTGACGCGCGGGCCGGTGGCTTTGCTCGGTCAACTGGGCGCGGATATGCACGCATTGATTCGCGCGGGAGCGCACGTTCTTACCTGGTCGACCGCGGCTTTCTGTTTGCTACGAGGGCTTCCGGTGTTTCTTGAGGGTTGGCGGCACCTAGCGGGAAATTTGGCGGTGGCGCCGGAGGCGAAGAGTCGCGTACAGGAGGCGTTGTGATGGCCGGGGCCCCGCGCGCGGAATCGATTGCGGCATTTTTCGATTTGGATGGCACGCTGCTTCCGAGTCCGTCGCTGGAGCGACGATTTTTTGCATTGCTGCGATACCGGCAGGCGATCGGCGGGGAAAATTATTTGCGATGGCTGGCGAAGGCGGCGGCGCTGGCTCCGAAAGGTATCGCGGCGGTGATTCATTCCAATAAGGCTTATCTGCGCGATGTGGAGGCGAGACATGCGGAGAAGCTGGGGCGGGAATTCTTTCCGGATTTCTTCGATGCGGCATTGCAACGAATTGCGTGGCACGTTGGTTGCGGGCACACGATTGTATTGGTGAGCGGGACGCCACAACCGCTGGCGCACAAGGCGGCGCGACGACTTGCGGAACAACTACGCGAGCAAGGGATCTCGGCATCTATAAAGGTATGCGCGACGGTGCTGGAAGAAAACGGCGGGCGATGGACGGGGAAGATTGTTGGCGAAGCGATGTTCGGAAAAGGGAAAGCACGGGCAGTGCGTTTGGTCTCGAAGGAGCGGGGTTTCAAGTTGGCGGAGTGCTTCGCTTACGGCGACTCGATTCACGATCGCTGGCTGCTGCAGGAAGTCGGTCGGCCGAATGCGGTGAATCCTTCGCCTGATTTGTTGCGCATGGCGCGGCGAGAATCATGGCCGACACTTTTCTGGAAAAATAAAGGGCGCTGGAAAAATGAGCGAGTTAGCGAGAGGACGACGGCAGGCACGGGCTTAGCCACGGTGGCGTCGGTGGAAAATCGCAATGAACTCTAGGGACAATCAAGAATTTCAGCCTACCGAGGCGATGGCGTGGCCAACGGTGCCGGTTGCGGAGGATGCAACTTCGACCGTTACGGTGGATTCGCGGGGTCCATCGGTCGCGAATTCTTTGCGTCGAGCCATCGCGCATACTTGGGCAGCGTGCGGAGCTTTTGAATGGATCGCGCTCGGCTATTTAGCGGTGTCTAGCGTGTTGGTCGCGTTTTTTGCAGAGAATGTTGGGCACCCGGGAAAACTGCTTGTGGCACAGTGCGTCGTGGCTGCACTTATCTTGATGGTTTGCGCGATGGAAGCGGTGTTCGCGGAACACCGGCCGGCGGTGCTGCAAAAATTCACACATTTTTGGCGGCACTGGTATCCGCATTTGTTTTTTCTGTTTTGCTTTGAAGAGTTGCGCTATCTGGTGCATCTGGTGGACCCGACCTGGGAAGACGCGAAACTGATCGCTTTCGATCGCTGGCTGACCGGGGTTCATCCAGCGGTGTGGCTGGAACAATTTGCGACGCCGGCGCGAAACGACTTCATGCAATTCGCCTATCTGACGTATTTTTTGTATTTGCTGGTATTGGGCGGGGTTCTTTATTACCGGAAAGAGTGGCGTGCGTATTGGTCTGTGATGACGTATTCCGCGGTGGCTTACGCGATTGGATATTTGATTGCGATTTTCGTTCCGATTGAAAGTCCGTGGTTTTCGATGGCGGGCATGTGGCACGGGCCGTTGCAGGGCGGGGCGGCAACCCGGCTTATCACCGTTATTGAGCACTTTGGGCGAGTGCGGGGAGCGGCTTTCCCGTCGGAACATGTGGCGGGGTCGATTGCGGTGCTGTGGGGAGCGTGGCGGCATCGGCGCTGGCTATTCTGGACCATGCTGCCGCTGGTTATTTGCATGTGCGTATCGACGATTTGGGGACGCTATCATTATGTTGCGGATATTTTCGGAGGGATTTTTACCGGGACGCTGGGTTATTGGCTCGGCGGCCGGTTAATGGCAATGCGTGGCGCGGTGACGCAAGATCGGCCGGCTGACAATTTGGAAAAATTCTCGACGCCGCGAACGCGTTGCAACTGAAACTGCGAGGCGAAAATTTTACAGGGGCGGGCGCTGCCAGTCGCCGCGCTCGCGTTCGTAAGCTTTTGCAATTGCTAGCAGGCGGCTTTCGCTGCCGTTGACGCCGATGAGTTGCAGGCCAACGGGAAGTCCGTCCACGGTAAGTCCACACGGGATCGATATCGCTGGGATGCCGGCCAAATTTGCGGGACGGTTGGCGCGGAGGAGCAAGGCACGCGTGGGCCATTCTTTCTCCGCAATGCGAATTGTTTCTTGTCCGATGAGTGGAGCGACGATGGGCACGGTGGGGACGAGCAGCGCGTCCACACGCGCGCCGGCCAGGGCGCGATGAAATTGTTCGATGAATTTTGCGCGGGTATCGAGAGCTTCGAGATAAGACGTGGCGGTGACTTGCCGACCCATCTCTAGCCTGCCGCGGACGTCTTCGCCGTAGTCGGCGGAACGCGAGGGGTACCAACCTTCTTGCTGATGATAGTGAGTGGCTTCCGCCCAGGCGATTTGATTGCCGGCGTGTTCGGTTTCTTTCAAAAGAGGAACGATTAGTTTGGTGGTTTTTGCTCCGGCGCGGCGGAGAGTGGAGAGGGCTTGATCGAAAACGGCGCGGACGTCCGGGGACATTACTTCGGTGAAAAAGGCGTCCGGCAAGGCGAGGGTGAATTTGCCGGGTCTAGCGAGGGCCCCGCGTGGGCTGGCAGAATTTTTCGCGGCGGATGGTTTCTGCAAAATTGCGGACAGCATAAGTTCGGTGTCGCGAACGGTGCGGGCCATTGGGCCGACGAAATCGAGCAGTGGGGAAAGAGGAATGACGCCTTGGGCGGAAACGCGCGCGAGACCGGGTTTGAGTCCGACGATTCCACACAGCGCGGAGGGGATGCGGATGGAGCCGCCAGTATCTGTGCCAATGGTGGCGTAGCACAGGCCGGCAGCAACGGCGGCGGCGGAACCTCCGCTGGACCCGCCGGGAATGCGCTGCAAGTCCCACGGATTTCTGGCAGGGCCATAGTGCGGATTGTTGGTGGTGATGCCATAGGCGAATTCGTGGAGATTGGTTTTGCCAAGGAGGACGGCTCCGGCGGCGAAGAGTTGCGCGGCGACGGCGGCGTTTTGCGAGGGAATAAAATCTTGCAAGATCTTCGAGCCGGCAGTGGTGCGAATGCCGGCAGTGCAGATATTGTCTTTCAGCGAAATGGGGATGCCGTGGAGAGGCCCGCGATCGCGACGGCTGCCACGTCCACGGGAGACAGATAGTTCGCGTTCGGCTTGTTTGGCCTGGGCGAACGCCAGTTCTGGCGTGACGGTGAGATAGCAATTCAGCTGTGGATTGAGTTTATCGATGCAGGCGAGCAGAAGTTTGGTGAGTTCGACGGGCGAGAGCTTTTTTTTGCGAAAGAGGGCGCCGATTTTTTCGATACTGGCAAATGCCAGGTCGGAGTCGTTTGCGATGACGGTGGTGGCGCGGGACATGGCTAAAAAATCTTTTCCCGATGGCGCAAATTACCGAAGGTGCCGATATTGGCGATGATAAAGGAGGCGGAGAAGCGATTGTCGGTGCGAATTTGGCCGAGCGCGATGCGGCGGTATTCGAGGGCGATTCCGCAGCATCCGCCGTTGTAGCTGACTTCGATCAATTGATTTTGCAGGGCGCTGTTGGTGAAATCGTAGCTGATTCCGCTGGTGAAATTGAAACCTTTGCGGTTTAGTTCGCCGTAGCCGACCAGCGCGCGCACTTGATTGGCGGTGGGCTGCAGGATGGTGGGATCGGACTTCAGGCGGAAATCTCCCAGCGTTAGAAAAAATTCCTTGTAGGGCTTTATCTTGGCCAAATTGCCGATGGTGGTGAGCCGGCCGCGCTGTGTGTCGTATTCCAAAATTTGCTCGAAATCGTAGCGGCCGCCGGGCGTTACCTGAACGTCGCTGACGACTGGGGACCAGGTGCGCGGGCCGTCGGCGAAGGCGAACGGAGAGACTTCTTCGAAGGTTTCAAAAACGTTGCGCGTTCCGGGAACCAATGCGCCACCGAAATTGGGATCGAAAAAATGTTTCTGGGAGACTCGCCAGGAGACGAGTTCGACGGGCTGCTCGTCACCTTGCTTGACCCACAAGCGCTGGGTAAGGCCGTACTGGAGTTCGTTGGTGTCGGTGAGAGTTGCGCCTTCGTCGAAGCGGATGATGTCGGCGAAATTATGGATGCCGGTTACGTAGCGATAGGCGATGTCCGGCTCGATGACGTGTTTGTAGCGCTTGCGAAGCTTGCTTTTGTCCTTGGGATTGCGATCGACAAATCTTTCGAGGGCCGGCGGGCGCAAATCGATGGTGAACTCGCCGGTATTTTCGGTGATGGATTGTCCGGTGAGGGTGGTGAGAGAGCTGAGCGAATCGCCGTAGTAGGTGCTGCGAAAGGCGGCAGTGGTGGTGAGGCCAACCCAGGGGCCGAAATGGAGCGGGATGGTTACGCGGGGGGCGAATTCGGTGCGCTGGACGAATGTTCCCGTATTTATGTTTTCGTCGCTGCGATGAACCGCATCCTCGAAGGTGTCAAAACCGAAATAAACCGGCACATTGCGAAACGGAGCTTGTTCCACTGAACTAAAACGCGCTTCGGGAGCGGTACGCAGGGAGACGCTGGTGGGAGCTGTGGTGGTTGTCGGCAAACTCAAAAAAGTCTTATCGTTCAGGGCTGCGAAATTCAAGCTGAAGCCGCGAAAATTGTTGGTGAGAAAAAACGAGCTGCGAACTTCGGAATTGATGGCGTCGCCGAAAGTGTCGGCAAAGGCCAAGCGGAAGGTGAGGGAGGAAAGCTCGTTGTAGTCGGTGACGAAGCGCCAGCCTTTGGGGAGGAGCGATTGCACTTCGAGTTGCTGCTCTTGGCCGCCTTCGGGGGCGATGCCGTTGGGTCCGGGAAGGCCGTGATCGTTTACGCCGTAGTAGGAATATTTGATGGTGGTGTTTTCCCAGGGCTTGGCGCGCAGCGTGCCGCGTTCGGAATTGCCGCGGCGGCTGAGGTATTGCGCGCCCATGGTAGCGTCCAGCCATTGCGTGGGCGCCCAATAAAAAGCGTCGCCGAAGACGAAACCTTTGCTGGAACTGTTGGTGGGCTCGGGGAGGAGGAAGCCGGTTTGGCGGACGTTGCGGCCGACGGGAGCGGTGGCGTACGGGAAATAGAGGAGCGGAATGCGGAGCAGTCTAAAATTGGCGTTTATCAGCGCGACATTTTTGTTGAGATGAATGTTGGCCTGCGGGGCGTAGAAAGTCCAAGTGGGATGGGCGGGGTCGCAGACGGTAATCCAGGCGTGACGGATGACGAAAGTGTTTTCGTCGAGGCGCTCGACCTCGGCGGCTTCGAAATGCAGTGGATTTTGCGTGAGAAGAACGGAAGGATTCGGGTGGCGCTCGATGGTGACGTTGCCGCGGACGTTGGTGAAAGTGCCGTGGCCGGTGCGGACGTTGTAATGGGCTTCGTCGGCGTCGAGGTGCTGGTTGTCGTAGTCGAATTGGATGTGGCCGCGAGCGACGATTTCATTGGTTTGGTCGTTGTATTCGATGTGATCGGTGCGAAGGCGGGTTTGCTGATAGGTGATGTCGACATCGCCGTCGCCAATGGTGACATCGCCCTGGCGGCTTTGCGTTTTTGCGGTGAGGCTGGCGATTCCACCGGTGGAGGCGGGCGGGCGGGGGCGTTGGCTCTGCGCGGCGAATACGGGAAATTGTGGCGAAAACAGAAATAAGGCGGCCAGAAATAATGAAAAGCGGAGTTTGGAAATGGTGGAGCGATGGAGGCGGCGAGTCACTTGAGGCATTCGTTTAGGCGTTTGGGTGAGACCGCTCGATAGCCTAGCACGCGGCTCGCGGTATGTGTAGCCGAGGCGCAGGTCGCAGAATTTTTTGGCGCGCGCGGAAATTGCAAAACAATGGATGAATTTCCTGGTGCGGCGAGTTATGATGCCCGCCGCCAGAGGTCGCTCGAAAAGCATTTCATGGTGCGATGCCAGCCGGGTGCTGCAGCTTGTCCAGTGGGGTCTTACGATCGGCTATTTTCTCGAAACTTTTCGGCGGCGTGGCCGTCAATGTGACTGCGGCGGTGTGTATTTCGTTCTCGAAACGGATTTTGCGTCGAATTTAGTGCATTAATTCTCAGTCGGTCGGCGGAGGAAAGAAAAGATGAAGTCGAATAAAGCAAGCTGGGTCGGGATGGTGGCTTTTTTTGTGGCGCTGGCGCTGTGCTTTGGGCTGTCTGCTAAGAACGCGTTCGCGAGCGTGCAGAGCGCGAGTGAGCAGGACAGCAAGAACGAAAAGAAGGATGAGAAGAAAGACGACAAGAAGGACGACAAAGATAAGAAGAAAGGGTTGCCGCTCAAGTCCGATCGAAAGGTGCAATTTACGACGGACGAAGGCACTTGGCTGTCGCCCGATGTTTCTCCCGACGGCAAAACGATTGCGTTCGAGTTGCTGGGCGACATCTATACGCTGCCCATCGAAGGCGGCAAGGCAAAGCTTATCGATGGCGGCATGTCTTTCGACAGTCAGCCGAAGTTTTCGCCGGACGGGCAGTGGATCGCATTTATTTCCGATCGCGAAGGCAGCGAAAACATTTTTATCATGCATCCGGACGGCAGCGACGTAAAACAGGTCTCGAAGGATCCAAACAACGAGTTCGCGTCTCCTTATTGGGCGCCCGACGGAAATTATATTTACGCGTCGAAGGCGGGCTTCGGCATTACCACTTTTGAGATTTGGATGTACCACGTGCACGGCGGCTCTGGAGTGCAGATAACAAAATCGAAGCCTTCGCCGACCACTCCGCGTAATCAACGCGGCAACGCCATCGGCGTGGTGGCTTCTCCCGACGGTAAATATCTTTATTACGCGCTGCGGCATGGCGGATTTGCGTATAACGCGCAGTTCCCTCTTTGGCAGATTGCGCGACGGGATCGCAAAACCGGCGATGAAGATGTTTTGTTGCAGCAAATTGAAAGCAGCTTTCGTCCGGTGCTTTCTCCGGACGGCAAGGAAATTCTGTATGTGACTCGCTACGAAACGGAAACCGGTTTGCGTTTGCGCAATCTGGAAACTGGAGAGGATCGCTGGGTGAAATATCCGGTGACGCGCGACGATCAGGAATCGCGGTTCACGCGCGATTTGTTTCCGGGCTACGCGTTTCTGCCGGGCGGCAAGGAAGTGGTCTACAACCAGGACGGGAAAATTCGGCGGCTGAATATCGATACCGGAGTGGACACGATTATTCCGTTCACGGCGGAAGTGTCGGTGGAGCTGGGTCCCAAGCTGGATTTTCCGCAGAAGGTGGAGCAGGGTCCGCTGAAAGTACGATTGATTCAGACGCCGAGCGAATCGCCAGACGGCAAGAAGCTGGCGTTTTCCGCGATGACGCATTTGTACACGCTCGATTTGCCGTCCGGGAAACCGCAGAGAGTGACCACCGGAAATGCTCACGAATTTCAGCCGGCCTGGTCGCCGGACGGCAAGACGCTGGCGTACGTCACCTGGTCGAATGAGGGCGGGCAACTGTGGACGGTTCCCGCGGCAGGCGGCACGCCACGTCAACTTTCGAAAGCGTTTGGCGTTTACAGCGATCCGGTATGGTCGCCAGACGGGACGCGAATTGTGGCGCTGCGCGGCAATGCTTACGATCGCGAGAACAGCGTGTTCGATGGCGGTCAGACGTTTAATGCGGACCTCGTGTGGGTTCCGGCGGAAGGCGGCAACGTCAATCTGATTCTACCGGCGCGCGGCGCGGGCAGTCCGCATTTCACTCACGACAAAGAGCGGATTTACCTTTATTCGGGTCAGGGGCTGACGTCGCTGCGGTATGACGGCACGGATCGCCGCACGCACCTGCAAGTCAAGGGGCAAGGATTGTTTGCTGCGGAAGAACCGGTTCCCGCGGACGATATCGTTCCCAGCCCGGACGGCCAATGGGTTTTGGCGCACATAATGAATCAGCTTTATCTGGTAGCGATGCCGGTGGTGGGCGGCGAAGCTCCAACCGTAAACGTGATGTCGGCCAATGTTCCGTCGAAACGCTTGACCGATGTGGGCGCAGATTATTTTGGCTGGGCCGACGACGGAAAA
The DNA here is from genome assembly GCA_036495905.1 of Candidatus Acidiferrum sp. GTDB lineage: Bacteria > Acidobacteriota > Terriglobia > Acidiferrales > UBA7541 > Acidiferrum. The sequence continues at coordinate 27,982 of DASXMB010000005.1, read as the reverse complement.
ACGATCACGTGGGCGGTCGGGTCGAGCTATTTCCGCGAACCGCTAAGCGCTATTTCGTTCGAGCCTCCTAAAGACGAAAAGAAAGACGCGGACAAGAAGGACGCAGATAAAAAAGATGGCGACGCGAAGGATGCAGACAAGAAAGACGCCGCTGCCGACGCGAAAAAAGAAGAAAAGAAAGAAGAAAAGAAAGAAGATAAGAAGGAAGAGAAGAAACCGGAAAAATTCAAGGAGCAGGACAAGAACGTTCAGGAAATCGCGGTAACGCTGGAGGTTCCGCGCAAGACTCCCAAGGGGACTGTGGTACTGCGGGGCGCGACTATTCTTACGATGAAAGGCGACGAAGTCTTAAAGAACGCCGACATCGTGATTGAAAATAATCGCATCAGCCGTGTAGGGGCAAAGGGCAGCGTTCCGGCTGGGGCGAAAGTTATCGACGTCACCGGGAAGACCATCGTTCCGGGTTTCGTGGACACCCACGCGCACTGGACGGAAATTCGCCGCGGCATTCTGGACACGCAGAACTGGGCGTTTATGATCAACCTCGCTTTCGGCGTGACCTCTGGCTTGGATGTGCAAACCAGCACAAACGATATGTTTGCGTATCAGGATCTGGTCGATAGCGGAGACATTATCGGATTGCGTGCGTTTTCGACCGGGCCAGGAGTTTTCTCCGACAATAATTTTCAATCCGCCGAGGAAGTGAAAGGCGTGCTCACCAAGTATCAAAAATTCTATGGCACGCACAACATCAAGAGCTACATCGTGGGCAATCGCAAGCAGCGCCAGTACATGGTGCAAGCCGCGAAGGAACTGGAGATGATGCCCACCACCGAGGGCGGTCTGGACCTGAAACTCGATCTCACGCACGTGATCGACGGTTTCCACGGCAACGAACATACGCTGCCAATTGTGCCGCTGTATAAGGATGTGATTCAGCTTTTTGCGCAATCTGGCGTGGCGGAAACGCCGACGCTGATCGTGAACTACGGCAGCCCGTTCGGCGAAAACTATTGGTTTGAGAACAGCGATGTGCACAACAACGCCAAGCTTAATCACTTTATGCCGCACAGAATCATTGACGAGCGGACCAATCGCCGTCCGGAATGGTTCCGCAAAGACGAATATGCCTTTCCCAAACTCGCGGCGCAAATGGCCAAACTGGTGCGCGCCGGAGGACTGGTTGGCGTGGGCAGCCACGGCGAAATGCAGGGCATCGGCTATCAGTGGGAGATGTGGATGCTGGCCAGCGGCGGCATGACGCCAATGGAAGTCTTGCACTGCGCCACATCAAACGGGGCCAAAATTATTGGACGCCCGGCAGAACTGGGCACTCTGGAGCCCGGCAAACTGGCGGATCTTTTGATTTTGGACAAGAGTCCGTTGGACGACATTCACAACACCAACAGCATTCATTGGGTGATGAAGAATGGAGAACTCTTCGAAGGCGATACCCTGAATCAGATCTGGCCGGAACAAAAGAAGCTGGAGCCACTTTCGTTCTGGAATGCCGATGTGCCGAAAGCGGGCGATCCGCTTAGCTACGGCAAGACGACACAGCCGTAATATCGCCCTTCGTGCAAAATCGTGGCGCTGCCGGCTTTTACCGTCAGCGCCACGATTTTTTATTTTTCAGTTTTTTCCGCGACTTTGGCGAGTGTGGTTTGATACCACTCAAAGGTCCGCTTTAATCCCTCTTCAAATTCCACTGGCGGCTCGTATCCCAAAAATTCTTTCGCCTGGCTGATGTCGGCTTGCGAATCGCGGATGTCGCCTTCTCGTCCCGGCTCGTATTTCGCTTGCAGCTTCTTGCCGGAAACTTTACCCAGCAATTGAACCGTCTGGTTTAGGGAAAAGCGTCCGCCGACTCCGATATTAAAAACTTTGCCGCTGACATTGGGCGCTTCGCAGGCCAGCAGATTGGCCTGCACCGCATTGTCGACGTAAGTGAAATCGCGGGTCTGCTCGCCGTCTCCGAAGATCACGGGTTCCGTGCCATCCAAAAACGCCGTGCAAAATTTCGCCAGCACTCCGGAGTAGGGCGATGCCGGATCCTGCCTGGGGCCAAAAATATTGAAATATCGCAGGGAAACATTTTCCATCCCGTAGCAGCGGCCAAAGGTTTGCAAATAAAGTTCGCCGACGAATTTGGTCACGCCGTAGGGAGAAATCGGCTGCGGCTGCATGGTTTCGACTTTCGGCAGCGTGGGGGTTTCGCCGTAAGCCGAGGACGACGCCGCAAAAACGACCCGCTTTACCTTGGCGTCCCGCGCCGCCACCAAAACATTCAGCATGCCATCGATGTTGATTTTGTTGGTTTCGATGGGATCCTTTACCGAGCGCGGAACCGAGGTGCGAGCCGCCAGATGCAAAACATAATCCGCCTCGTGCATGGCCTTTCGCACCACTTCAATATCGACGATGCTGCCCTTCATGAAGGTGATTTTGTTGCGAATCTCGTTGAGGTTTTCTTCCTTGCCGGAAGACAGGTCGTCGAGCACCACCACACTGTGGCCGCGCCGCACCAATTCATCCACCGTATTCGAGCCGATAAAACCGGCGCCGCCCGTAACGAGGTAGCGCATGGGTGAATCCTCCTTGTAGTTCAGGTCCGCCGCAGGTTATGGCCTGCCGGCAATTCGCGTGCGCTCAAGAAAGACGAGTCGTCCGCGTTTTGATACCCTCAAAGCTCGTGTAGCCCGCGATCATTCCACCGCACCTGGTGCGAAATCGTATTGTACGATGGATGCTCGCGAGGCAACCGTTTGTTTCTCCCAAGGGTCACACAAAGAGCATGAGTAATCGTCCACAAGCTGCAGTCGCAATCATCGTGGCTTTGGTGTGCACCGCCGGAGCGATGTACTGGCTGCACATTCGCGATTCGCGTTCGCAATCCGCTTTGGCGTCTCCTCGCCTTCCCGATCCCGTGGAAGCGCCTAAAGCCGACGCTCCGGTCACCACTTCGCCGGAATCTGTGCCAGCAACCAGCACAAACGCGCCCGCCGCAAAAATAACGAGCCAGCCGACGACTGCCGCAGGAATGCCTCTGCGCACTGGCGAAGTGCTCGAATTTACCGCCAGCGTCGCGAAGGTGAGCAACGTCGCTAACCTTCGTCTCCAAGTTGCCGAACGCCGGGATTTCCTCGGCAAAAGCGCGTGGCACCTGCAGGCCTTCGCGCACACGCAAAATCCGCTGCGCATGGTTTTCGAACTGGACGATCAGTTCGATTCGTACTGCGACGCTGCGAATCTTTCGAGCCTGCAATACGAAATGCACCTTAGCGAGCGCGGCCAAAAAGTCGAGTCGATCCAACGGCTCACCGCTACCGGCAAAGAGCCTGCTCCGGCGAACGTAACGGAAGCGCGGGTTTTACCCGGCACGCGCGATCCGCTGGGCATGATGCAATATCTGCGCCATGTCGATTGGACAAGAACTCCGTCGGTGCACAGTCCGGTCTACGACGGGCACAATCTTTACGACGTTCGCGCTACCAGCGGCGGCGGATCGGAAAGCATCACCGTTCCAGCGGGAACTTATACGGCTTCCAAGATCGCCATTCGCGTCTTCAACAACGGTCAGGAAGTCAAAGATTCCAGTTTCAACTTGTATCTCGCCAACGACGCGCAACGTACTCCCGTGCTGCTCGAAGCTACGCTGCCGTTCGCGGTCGCTCGGGTAGAGCTAGCGAAAGCGCAATAGCCCTTACGAAAATTATTTGAGTTTTCCTTACGCGATCGCCATTTGTTCGATCAAATCGCAAGCAATGTGTCCGATGGTGATATGCGCTTCCTGAATCCGCTGCGAATCTTTAGAAGGAACATTCAGCAACAGATCGACTTTGTTAGCGAGCGCTCCGCCAGTTTCGCCAGTAAGCGCCACGACAAACGCTCCTCGTGCGCGTCCGGCTTCCGCTCCATGCAGCACATTTGGACTGTTGCCGCTGGTGGATAGCGCCACCAGCACATCGTGTGACCCCACCAGCGATTCGATTTGCCGGGAGAAAATCTGCTCGAAGCCGAAATCATTTGCGGCGGCCGTTAACACCGAAGGATTCGCACTCAGCGCCAGAGACGCAAGCCCCCGGCGTTGCGCGTGCAGCTTGACCACCAATTCCGCGGACAAATGTAAAGCATCCGCGGCGCTGCCACCGTTACCGAAGAAAATAATTTTGCCGCCGCTGCGCAAAGCTGCCGCTGACCTCTCTGCAAATTGCGCTATTCTTCCGACCAACTCCTCGGAAAACGCCTGCTTTACGCGGACGCTCTCCGAGAGCTGGCGGCGAATCTCCTCGGCGTGATTAGGCATTCGGTCCTAGCAGAGCACGATCTTTTCGCGGTGGCGCATCACACGGCGCGTGGCGTTGCGCGAATCCACCACCAGCTTCGCTCCGTCCACAATCGCGCCGTAGTCGTAGCTCGAATGGTCAGTGGCGATCACCACGCCGTCATAGCTGGCCAGCGTTTGCGGATTCAGCGGCACGGACTTCATGCCTTCATAGTTGAAATGACGCATCTTGTGGAGTTGCGAAGTACGGATCGTTGTAGTCGAGCACCGCGCCCTTTTGCTGGAGCAATTGCATAATTTTGAGCGTCGGCGATTCGCGCAAATCGTCGACATCCTTTTTGTAGGCCACGCCAAGAATCAGCAGCTTCGCGCCTTTCATGCTCTTTTTGTGATCGTTCAGCGCGGCGGCCACGGCATCCACCACGTGATAGGGCATCGCGGTATTCACTTCGCCGGCCAATTCGATGAAGCGGGTCGAGAAATCGAATTCCCGCGCTTTCCAGGACAAATAATACGGATCGACGGGAATGCAATGTCCGCCCAATCCCGGCCCGGGATAAAACGGCATAAAGCCAAACGGCTTGGTGGCGGCCGCATCGATCACTTCCCAAATATCGATATTCATGCGCAGGCTCAACTGCTTCAGTTCGTTCACGAGCGCGATATTCACGCAGCGGAAAATGTTTTCGAGGAGCTTGGCCATTTCCGCGGCTCGCGTGGAGCTAACCGGAATGACCTTGGCTACCACTTGCGCGTACAACGCTACCGCCGCGCGGCCGCTGGGAGGATTCACACCGCCGACAACCTTGGGAATTTGCGCCAATCCAAATTGTTTGTTGCCCGGATCTTCGCGCTCTGGCGAAAATGCCAAAAAGAAATCACACGCGACGTTCTCGTTTTCCGGACCGGCGGCGATCGGGCAGCGCAGTCCGCTCTTTTCCAGGATGGGCAGCACCAATTCCTCGGTGGTTCCCGGATAGGTGGTGGACTCCAGCACAATCAGCTGGCCTTTCTGCAAATTCGGCTGGATGGAAAGCGCGGTTTGTTCCACGTAGCTCAAATCCGGTTCGCGGCGTTCGTCGAGCGGTGTGGGGACGCAAATCAAAACGGCATCGGCTTCTTTCAAGCGGGCGAAATCGGTCGTGGCGCTGAAGTGTTTGCTGTTCACAAACTGCTGAATCTTGTTCTGCGGGATGTGCTCGATGTAAGACTTTCCGGCGTTCAACATGGAGACTTTGTTTTCGTCCATGTCGAATCCGGTTACTTTGTGGCCGGCCTCGGCAAAACGCAGCGCCAAGGGCAATCCCACATAGCCGCAGCCGATAATTCCTACTTTCAGTTGCGCGCCTTTGAAAAACTCGGGTTTCCGATCAATAGCCATAATTTCGCTCGCACTCCTTGCGATTTTTTTGGATACACCGCGCCGCAGCGCCGATGAAATTCAGACCAACTCTACAGATGAAACAATATAGCAGGCTGGGGCTGTTACCGGCTTCCAGTATAAGGCACGTTGCGCAGCGGATACCGGCCGCATGTTTTCGGCTCGGCTGCCCGTCCGAAATGAGGCTGAGACAATCCTGCACTGTCCGGCGAAAGAGCACCGGAAAAACTGCCCTTATCTTGGAACCTGCGGCACCCTTTCTTGCACTTTTTGGGCCTAAGTCGTGCCACAATGGCGGACGAGCCGCACATGAACTGGGTCCGCAATAGTCTTGTAACTTCCCTATAGTCTTAGACTTACGGCCCAGCGCGAACTAGGGAGTTTTGCCGTTCCATGGTCGATATCCATTGCCACATCCTGCCGGGCCTCGACGATGGACCGGAAACTCTCAAAGAATCCCTGGAGATGGCCGAAGCTGCCATCGCCGACGGCATCACCCATGTGGTGGCCACGCCTCATTCCAGCAACGAATTTGCCTTCGATTACCCGCGAATTCGCGAACTGCGCGACGAAGTCCAGGAAAAGATCGGCCACGGCTTGACGCTGGCGACCGGGTGCGATTTTCACCTTAATCCGGAAAATCTTGAGGCTCTGGCGGTGGACGCGCCGCGCTTTTGCATCAATCAGCTGAATTATCTGCTCGTGGAATTCAGTGATTACTCGATTCCGCCATCGATGGACCAGACACTGCACGAATTGCGGCTGGCCGGTTTGCGTCCCATAATCACGCATCCGGAGCGCAATCCAATTCTCCACGCGAACCCGGGACGGCTTACGAAGTGGGCCGAACTCGGCTGCTATATTCAAGTTACCGGAGGATCGATTACTGGAGGATTCGGCAAGAAAGCGCAAGCCGATTCGCTGCAGTGGATTAGCCAGGGCTTGGTTCACTTCGTGGCAAGCGACGCCCACAATATGCGGCAACGTCCGCTGCGTCTGCAGCCGGCGTTTGCTGCGGTGCGCGATCAGTTTGGCGAGGAAAAAGCTCGAGCTCTGTTCACGGATAATCCGGGGGCGGCGTTCGAGGGGCGAGAGCTTCCACATGTGCCGGACCTTGCGGCAAACGGAAAATCTCCGCATCGCAAGCGGTTTTTCTTCTTTTAGATTTTTGTGCGGTGGGCGCGAGGATCTGTTTTCACGTCGCTGGCCGCAAAGGCAAGCCGGCCCACGCGTTCAGAAGTCCCAAAACTTCCCGCAACACGTCCAGTGCGTCGCTGGTATCGCGCCACCAACGCGCGGCATCAAACGGATCATCTTCCGCGGCACGCACAATCGCGCGCCCTCGCTTGGCTGCAAGCGCGCGCCAGAGCGCTCGGACTCTTCGCGTGTGCGCTTTGGTGGTAACGATAATTACTGGCGCGCGAAGTGTTGTTGGACTATTCGGACTTGCCATTTGCGCAGCGATCGCCCGGATTTCATCGGCGGTATTTTCTATCGGCGGCGTTAGCACGCGGATCGCCGACTCTGGCACGCCTTCGTGAACCAGCACGCGCGTGTTGTAAAAATCCTCGCCTTCATACTCGACGCCCAAACTGTGCATCGATGCTGCGGGCTCAAGCGGACGCGTCAGCCAAATCTCCGGCGCATAGCCTTCACGATACAACTTTGCCGCTTCCAGCGCGCGAATGGGCATGCGTCCAGACAGCACTACAATCGCCTGCGCTTTTTCCAGCGGATCCTGCACCACCAGCCAGCGGCCGACGCCGAGGAAGCATATCGCCGCCAACATAAGCAATAACGCGACGATCGCGATGAACCATCGGCCGGTTCGCCGCATCCTAACTCCCTCGTTGGCAGTCTGGATTTTCGTCATCGGTGAGCGAGCGCATCGTATCTTGCCGCTCTCCAGTGGTCAATCCTGTGCGCTCGCGATAAACTCATTCGTCGCACTTTTCTTGGGAGGATGCATGCGTGCCGTGGTCACTGGTGGGGCGGGATTTTTGGGATCGCATCTCTGCGACCGTCTGATCGCCGAAGGATGGGACGTTCTAGCGCTCGACAATCTGGTTACCGGCGTCAATTCCAACGTTGCCCATTTGCTGGACAATCCCCATTTCAAACTGGCTACCGCGGATGTCTCCAAATTTATCGATGTGCCCGGCCCAGTGGACTACGTTCTCCATTTCGCGTCGCCGGCGAGTCCGGTCGACTATCTCAAGCTCCCCATTCAAACACTCAAAGTCGGTTCTCTCGGCACGCACAACGCTCTCGGTCTGGCGATGGCCAAGAACGCGAAGTTTTTTCTCGCTTCCACCAGCGAGTGCTATGGCGACCCAGAAGTTTCTCCGCAGCCGGAAGAATATTGGGGCCGCGTCAATCCCATCGGCCCGCGCGGCGTGTATGACGAAGCCAAGCGTTTTTCCGAAGCCATCACCATGGCCTACCATCGCTATCACGGCGTCGACACGCATATCGTCCGCATTTTCAATACCTACGGCCCACGTATGCGCCTGAACGACGGCCGCGCGCTTCCTAATTTTGTTTTTCAGGCGCTCGAAGGCAAGCCGCTCACCGTTTATGGCGACGGCAAACAAACCCGCAGCTTTTGCTATGTTTCCGATTTAATTGATGGAATTTACCGCTTGATGCTTTCCGACGAACACTTGCCGACCAACATCGGCAATCCTCAGGAAATCACGATCCTGCAATTCGCGGAACACATTCGCCGCCATTTTGAAAATGCGCCGGCAATTATCTTTGAGCCGCTGCCGCAGGACGATCCCAAACAGCGCTGCCCGGATATCACCAAAGCAAAACGCATTCTGGGCTGGCAGCCGAAAGTAAATCTGGAAGAAGGCCTGGCGAAAACTCTCGCTTACTTCAAGCAACATTACGCCGCGCTAACCAAATAAGGGCAGGAAGTTTGGAGTGCGGCGGCTGGCCGCCGCAACATTTGGCGCGCAGCGCGGGCGCGATCTAATCCTATTCCCGCCCAAACGAATAATACTCAAATCCCATTGCCCGCATCTTTGCCGGCGAATACAAATTTCTGCCGTCCAGGACGAGCCTCCGCCCCATCGTTTTCCCTGCTCGTTCCCAATCCAATTTCTGAAACACATCCCACTCCGTGCAGACCAGCGCCGCATCGGCGTCTCGCAGCGCTTCATAAGGATCCTCGTGATAAGTCACTTTCGGAAATTGCGCCTTGCTGCGCGAAATCCCTTCCGGGTCGGTGGCATGTACGTACGCGCCCTCTTCCAACAATCGCTTCACGACTTCCAGCGCGGGAGAAAAGCGCGTGTCGTCGGTGTTGGCCTTGAATGCCAATCCGAGTACCGCCACCTTCTTACCCTTCACCACCCACAACGCCTTATGCACCTTCTCGATAAAACGATCGATACGTTGCTTGTTTACCCGTTCGGCGGCTTTCAAGATGTCAAAGTCCACGCCCACGGTTCCGGCCAAATGAATGAACGCCTGAATATCCTTGGGAAAGCAGAATCCGCCGAATCCCAGCCCAGCCTTCAGGAACTGCGTCCCGATGCGCGGATCAAGTCCCATCGCATGGGTAACTTCTTCGACGTTGCCGCCCAGCTTCTCGCAAAGATCCGCCAGCACGTTTGCGTAGCTGATCTTCAGCGCCAAAAATGAGTTTGAAGCATGCTTGATCAATTCTGCGCTGTTAATCGTGGTAACCAGCAATTCCCCAGAATGTCCCGGAGGGCATGTGCCTTTGTGAATCGGGCAGTGAAATTTTCGCTCCAAAATCGGACCGTAAATCTCGCGCATCTCCTTTGCGGACGACTCATCTTCCACGCCCACCACGATCCGGTCAGGATGAAAAAAATCTCCCACGGCTGTGCCTTCCCGCAAGAACTCCGGGTTAGACACCACGCGAAAACTATTCGCGCCGTTGCGGTTATACGCGGTCAGCGCGCGTCGCAACTCAAAACCGGTTCGCGCCGGTACCGTGCTTTTTTCCACCACCAGTTTCGGAGACTGCGCCTCCGCCGCAATTTGCCGCGCCACATGATCGATCGCGGAAAGATCGGCGTCGCCATTTTCTTTCGGCGGCGTTCCCACGCAAATAAAAATCGCGTCACTGCCTCGAATCGCTTCACCGGCATCCGACGTGTACGAAATTCTCCCCGCCTTTTTCGCGGACGCCAGAATCTCTTCCAGATGCAATTCGTAAATCGGCACGCCGCCGGCGTTCAGTTGCGCGATCCGGTCCTTATCGATATCCGTGCACACCACTTGGTGCCCCGCTTCCGCAAGGCACGCTCCCGTCACCAAACCCACATATCCGCAACCGATCACCGAAAGACGCAAGGCATTCGCTCCTTACAAGAATTGGTGGAACAAGAACTCAGGCAAGACTTATCTGGTCATGGACTCCGTCAGACTAAGTACAATCGCGTATTCTCTCTTAACCTCGATACCTCTCAAATACTTATCGCGATGATACAGGAAATCAGGGCTTTCCCTACGGATTTACCTGTACCTACCCGCCCTGAGCGACTGTCGGCCGTTTGCTTTTTCCCAGCAGCAACCCGCGAATTCCCAGCAGCACCAGCCTCGGCTGTTTCCGCAAGACATTCCACAGCAGCCGCGTCGATTCGTCCCGATTCACCGCGCTGAGCGTATTTCGCGTCCCGTCATTCAGCAGGTCCACCATTTGCGAATAATCTTTCTGCTGAAAATGGTGCATGGTGCGGCGCAAAAGCAGGTGCGTATCCAACTCCCGCCGCAAAGTTCTTAATTCGCTGCCGCGACCGTTCTCCAGAATCGATTGCGCCACGCCCAGCGCTCCGCGAAAGCCCGTTACAATCCCGCCCACCGTGGACACTTTCACTTGCGCCGCCGCATCTCCCACCAAATAAACTTCTCCATTGCCCACGCGACGCTTCACTGGAATCCATTTTCGGTAAACCGGAATCCGCGCACCTTGCCACTCCAGCGGCTCCATATTTTTCTTTTCCAGAAAGCGAGACAAGCATCGCGCCGTATCCCGGCCGTCTTCTCCGATCACGCCCAGAGCCGCCCGGTCCGCCGATTCGGGTATCAGCCAGTAAAAATACGGCGTATCGTCCGGCACGAACCACACCCGCGTCGTATCCTGCGGGCAATCCTTGGGCAGTCGGACAATGGCCTGCACCAGCGGCACCGTTTCCACTGGAGGCCATCCAGCGGTTCGTGCCACTCGGCTGGATGCTCCGTCCGCTCCCACCACATGAGTGGTGTGAATTTCTTCGCGCAGGCCCTTGGATTCTACCTCCAGCCGCACGCCTCGCGCGTTTGGAGACAATCCCTGAAATCGCGTGTCGAACGAAATGTCCGCGCCGGCCTGTTGCGCTTCGCGCGCCAATCCGGGAATCAGTTTCGCCCGCTCAATAATCAGGTCTGGCTTCGACAGGGCGACTTGCGCCGAACGCCCATCGGTGAAAAGTTCAAAGCGCCGTATTTCATTCAGAATACTTTCGTTCGCGGAGGCTCCCATCTGCTCGCGAAAATGGCTAGTTACAATCAACCGGCGCGGCGCAGGCTCCAGCGTCCGCTTCGATTCGATCACTCTGACCTTGCGGCCGCCTCGCGCCAACTTCGCCGCCGTGTAAAATCCCGCCGCGGATCCACCAACCACCACCACGCTGCCGCTATGCCCGTTTTGTTCCGCGCTTTGCAAAGTTTCCTTCACTCCCTAAACGCTCGCCGTCCGGTCAAATAGCACACCCGTCGCGGTTCATTCGCCGGAAAATTTGGCAAAACTTCCGAAGGGTGGGGACGTCGCGACGCCGCAGTATAGCGAATCCTCGCGTCACTGCAAAACGCACACAACCACCGCCAATTACTCAATTCGTTAGCTTTTTCTTCCACGGTTTGTCAGGCGAGTTTAACTTGTTTTCGCACTTGCCGTTCATAAGGCGCTCGTTCCAAAATCGCCACCGCAGCGAGCACCAAAACCACTGTAATCCCAGCCGAAATCAACGCCTCCGTCGCCGGCAAATACGCCACCAGCAAAGCTGTGCTTCCGCTCAGCACTCCCAGCGTGTAAAGCGTTACCACCGCCTTGCTTTGCCCCAATCCCAAATTCGCCAGGCGGTGTGCCACATGATCTTTTCCCGGCGTGGTAAACGGCAACAATCCCCGTCGCGAGCGCGAAATAGTGACCAGTGTGGTATCGAAAATCGTTACTCCGAGTATCAGCAGCGGAACCAGCCAGCCCGAAACTCGGTTCGCGTGCTCCAGGCGCAGCTTCAGTCCCAGCGTCGCCATCAAAAATCCTAAAAACATCGCGCCGCCATCGCCCATGAAAATTTTCGCCGGCTTGAAGTTCCACCGCAGAAATCCTGCCGTGGCGCCCAGCACTGCCGCCGCCAAAACCGTAACCACCACTTGTCCATTCATGTAGGCGATCATCGCGAAAAATATGGACGCAACCGCCGCCACTCCCGCGCACAATCCGTCCATGTGATCCAGAATGCTGAAGGATGCCGTAATTCCCACCACCCAGAAAACCGTCAACGCCGCATCCAGCAAATAACCGGCATGCCCGCCCATCAGCAAACCGAATACCTGTGCGTGAATTCCCGTCGCCAGCAGCACTCCAGCCGCAATCGGCATGGCCACAAAAAGCTTTACCTGATGATGCAGCCATCCGCGGTCGTCCAAAAATCCCACGATAGCCACCAACGTTGCGCCAGTCACAATTCCCGCGCTCTGCGCTCGCGCCGGACCATCAAACGCAAAAAGTATCGCCAGCATCACCGCCGCGTACATCGCCAGCCCGCCCAGCAGCGGAATCGGCTGCGCATGCACTTTTCGCGGACCCGGCAAATCCACCATTCCCACGCGCAACGCCAATGCGCGCACCGGTACCGTGAGCATCAACGATGCGAAGAGAGCTATAAAGAGAGCCAGCATTCCTGCGGCCATGCAACCTCGTTTGGATTTGAGTGATGATCCCGAGCGTGGCTGTTCGCCCGGTGCCTCACGCGAAATCTTGCCGGGTTGGGGACCCGGCTCCCAAGTAACAGATGGCTGCCCCACGCAGCACTTCCAACATATCCCGAAAGCAAATCCGTACTACGAAACTAAACTAAGCGTGTCGCCTTTCATTAACGATTTACAATCCTGCTATAGTACCAGCTTGGTACCTCGCAGAAAAGAGCGACTTCGCCTTGCCATTTAGACACAGCAAAGTACCTAAAAGTTGCGGTCTATGCCCCACTTTGGCACTTAGAGTTTGGTAGGTGTCCCGAGGAGAAACGCGTTCCAAGTATTCGCGTTTGGGGGTAACGCTATTTTGGGAATTCCCGGCTTGGGAGGCTCAGGAAGCTTAGGAGAAAAGAGAGGATTAGCCCTAAATGTCATCCCGGATTTGCCTGCCGCACCTGGCACGCAAATCCGGAAATCTGCTGTCTCTAACTCTTTATTTTACAAGTACATCCATCTAACGCTCGGTAAGCATGCGTCCAAATGTCTTTTCCACCTGCGCCCGGTCTCGCGTCCTGTAATACCAATCTATGGTCCGCTTCAACCCATCCGCGAACATCACCTTCGGCTCCCAACCCAGCAGCTTCTTCGCCAGCGCATTGTCCGCCACCCGGTTCAGCGGCCCGGTGGGCATATCTCGTCTCAATTTGATATCCGCTTTGTGCTTCGTAAAATCGCAGACCATGTTCGCGCAATCGAGCACCTTGATCCGCTCCATGGTGCCCAGATTAATCGCCGTTCCGTCGTTAATTTTCTCGCCCGCCAAAATCGTCCCTTCCACAATGTCGTCGATATAAGTCCAATTGCGGATTTGCGTTCCGTCGCCCCAAACCTCAAAAGGGTTCTGTTTCAAAAAAGCGCGCGCGATCATCGCGATTACCGCGTGATTTTCCACGCCTCGCGGACCGTACACCGTAAAATATCTGCAAGACGCCGCCCCAATCCCGTGCTCTTTGGCGTACGCCTTCAGCGTGAATTCACCCATCAACTTCGCCCAGCCATAGGTGTTATCCGCGTCGTTCGGCCCAGCCGTCAAATCTTCTGTCAGGTAAACTTCTTTCTGCACATCCGACTGCAAGAAATTCGGATACACGCAGCCCGACGAAGCAAACACAATCTTCTTGGCCTTGGCGCGCAACGCTTCCGCAAAAACCAGTCCATCCAGAAAAAAGTTTGAAGCCGGTCCGGCCTGATGCAGATCCACATAGCCGCGACCGCCGTGATCCGCCGCCAGATGAAACACCGTGTCGACGCCGGCCATCGCCGCTCGCGTCACACCGGGTTCGCGCAAATCCGCCTGCAGAAAATCCACCTTGCCACCGCCCAAGTGCTGCCGCAGATTGTCCAGGTGACCGCTCGACAGGTCATCGACAATCCGCACTTTCGCGCCCCGCGCGATCAGTTGGTCGGTTAGCGTCGACCCAATAAACGACGCTCCTCCCGTCACCAAAACTAGTTTCCCAGTCCAAAAAGTTTCCGCAGATGTCACGCGCGCACCGTCTCCTGAATGATTTTCACGAATTTATTAAGCTCGTTGACTCTACCATACTCAGATGCAGCGGCCCGCGCGTTGGCTCCCATTTCCACCAGTCGCCCGGGATCGCGCAAAAGTCCGCGCACCGCAAGCACCAGTTCCTCCGGCTTATCCGGATCGGCAAACACTCCGAACCCTTGCCGCTCGCCCAGTGACGCTGCGTCCGTTTCTTTCGGAGCCACCGTAACAATCGGACGCCCCGCCGCCAAAATTCCGTACATTTTGCTCGGCACCACCACGCCTTCCAGTCCGCGTTTCACGGTAATGATGTGCGCATCCGCGGACGCCAGCACGCTGGGGATTTTGCTCCCCGGAAAAAATGGCAAAAATCGCACGTTCGCCGTGCCATTCGCCACCGATTGCATTCGTGCCCGCTGCGCGCCGTCGCCCACAAAAACAAATCCCACGCCATCTCCGGCCAATTCTTTCGCCGCGGTCAGCAACGTGTCCCACGCTCCGTAAAATCCCAAATTCCCTGCATGCAGCAATACAAACCTAAAATCTCCGCGAATCGCCCGCGTCACCTCCGCATCTAGCACTGGCGCCGGTGTATCCATCGCCGGAATTTCCGCGCCATCGCGCACGATCACCACTCGCTCCGCCGCAACTCCCTTGCCCACAATTCGCGCGCGCATGTCGTCGCCCAGCACAATCACGCGCGTCGCTCGCCGCAGCGCCCAGCGATGCAACTTTTCCCACACTCGCGCCAAAGTTCCCGGCGCCACAATCGATCCACCTACCGCCATGTCTGGATACATGTCGCGAATGTTGTAAACATACGGCTTGCCCTTGAGCATGGCCACGAACGCTCCGACAATTCCCTCGAACGGCGGATCGGTCATCGCCAGCACCAAATCGCACTTCACAAACAGAGCTCGCGGCACCGCCAACGCCACGTAACTCAAATAATTCAAAACTCGCCGCTTCATCTGCACTCGCGAATAATCCGTCGACCCAACGCGGATGATTGTCGCGCTGCGCGAACCGCCGGCCGCCTTTTCCGTCCGCCACAATTTCCAGGCCCGCCGGTCGGTGGGATCGTACGAAGGCCGCCCGCACAAAATCGTGACCTCATGCTCCGCCGCCAGCGCATCCACCACCGTCTGCGCCATCTTCGCCGTGGCTGAAGTGTCCGGCGGAAAATAAAGATTGAGCACTAATATCCGCATCGCAAAATTGTGTAAGTCAGAATCGTCCTGTGGTCTATTTCAAATGAAAAACTAGGCCCGCGTGATCAAAAAGTCGCCCAATACCAAAGCGTCCATCTGCGTCCGCAAAAAGCAGTCGATCGCTTCTTCCGGCTTGCAAACAATCGGCTCGTTATCGTTGAACGAAGTATTCAGCACTACCGGCACGCCAGTCAGATCCCGAAACGCAGAGATCAACGCGTGATATCGCGGATTCGCGTCTCGCGTAACCGTTTGCAATCGCCCCGTTCCGTCCACGTGCGTTGGCGCCGGAATCTTGCCCCGCTTCTCCTGCCGCACTGCATAAGCCAGAGTCATAAATGGCGAAGGATGCGACTTCTCAAACCACTCCCCGGTAGCCTCCGCCAATATCGACGGCGCAAACGGCCGAAATATTTCCCGATGCTTGATGCGCCGGTTCAAAATCTCTTTCATGTCCTTCCGGCGCGGATCGGCCACGATACTCCGATTCCCCAGCGCCCTCGGGCCCCATTCCGCCCGACCCTGAAACCATCCCAGTATTTTTCCGTCCGCAATAATTTCCGCCGTGCGCCGCGCCAATTCCGGCTCGGCCATTTCCGCAATCGCGTACCCGCCGCGCCCCAACTCGCTCTGATCAATCGCCGCGCGAATCTGTTCTCGCGAAAATTGCGGCCCCCAGTAAGAATTCTCCATCACAAAATTTCGCGGCTTTCCCAATTTCTGATGCCACACGTAAAACGCCGCGCCCACCGCCAGCCCCGCATCTCCCGCCGCTGGCTGCACGTAAACCTGCTCGAACGGAGTCGCATCGAAAATTTTTCCGTTCGCCACGCAGTTAAACGCCACGCCCCCCGCCAAGCACACCGACTTCAATCCCGTATGCTCCGCCAATTTCCGCAGCATCCCCAAATAAACTTCTTCCAGCCGAGCTTGCAGCGAGCACGCCAAATTGTGATGCCGCTGCTGCAAAGCCTCCGCCGGTTCGCGCGCCGGTCCCAGCAGCTTCGCCAATTCCGGCGAAAACATTTTCCCCAGCACCGGGGTCGCTCCCGCATCCGCCCACGTCATCTCCGGCCCGGCGCGATGATGCGTAAAATAATTCAGCCCCAGCCGGAATCCGTTCCCGCCGCCATTTCCATTGAAGCGCACGATGTCGCGAAACGCGTCCAACTGTTCCGGCTGCCCGTACGCCGCGAGCCCCATCACTTTATATTCGTCGCCAAATTTCAAAAATCCCAGGTACTGCGTCACCGCCGTGTAATACAAACCCAGCGAATGCGGAAACGCAATCGCATCGTCAATCACCATGCGATTTCCGGTGCCCGTTCCCCACATCGTGCTCGCAAAATCTCCCAAACCATCCGCCGATAGCAGCGCCGCCCGCTCAAACGGCGAAACGAAAAACGCGCTCGCCAAATGCGCCTGATGATGTTCAATACGATGAAATTCCGCGCCCACCCGCGCCTGATCCATTCCAAACGCTTCCGCCAGCGCCTCGCGAATCCCGGTAAATTTCACCAGCACTTTCGCGCGGCTGCGCGCAAATCCCGGCATCCGCATCGCGTAATAAAGTTTTGTTCCCAGCCGCGCGTAAGGATTCCGCGGCACGCCCACGTGATCGATTTCTTCCAGCGTAAGTCCGGCTTCCTGCAAACAATAACGAATCGCTTGCGTCGGAAATCCCGCCGCATATTTCACACGGTTGAAGCGTTCCTCTTCCACTGCCGCAACCAACCGCCCGTCGCACACAATCGCGGCGGAAGAATTCCCGTGGTACGCATTAATTCCCAAAATATTCATAATGTGAAACTCAGTGTACCCCAGCGCCGCAACTTACATTGGGTCACCGTTGGATGACCAACCGCCAAAAAAGACGGCACTCCTATTGCCACCAGTAGGGGCACGATACATCCTGTCCATCCGGTGCGCCGCGCAACCGGACATTTCTTTCTTAGCTTTCTTCTCACACCACATCTGTGTCGCCTTCTCCCGACACCACTTGCCACAAGCCTCCACCACTCCCCTCAGCCGCAATGATCGTCACCCGCAACTCCTACCAAATCTTCACCTTCCACCTATCCGCAAAACCCATCATCTGGCCGATCAAATGCTCCTCACCTTCCCGGAGCCAAAAAATGAATCGCAAAATCATCGCCACCGCAATCGCCACCATCGCCCTAGCCTTAACCTCCCACGCCCAAAACCCGCCACCGCCCCAAGATCCCCCGCCTCCCGGCCCCCAATCCCACCCAGCCGACGGCCAACGCCACGATCTCCCCGAACAAGAATTCGCCGTAGTCCCCGGCACCAAATTCCTCGTCGGCCTCGAAGACGATCTCGACACCAAACAAACTCCCGAAAATCGCAAGTTCAAGGTAAAAACGCTCGAACCTCTCGAAGCTGGTAGCGGCATCTATCTCCCGTCCGGAGCAGAAATCCAGGGCCATGTAAGCCGCGTTGAATCCGCCGGAATCGCCGGCCGCGCCCGCATCTGGCTCACTTTCGACGACATCCACACCAAATTCGGCAAACTCCCTATCGTCGCGGAAGTCGTTGACGTCCCCGGCGACCACAGTGTTCGCACCGGCGGCCCAGCCCGTGAAGGCCTCATCAAAGGCCGCACCAGCACCCAACAAGACGCCGCCCAAACCGCCGCCGCAGCCGCCGTCCTCGGTGCCGCCAAGGGCGTAAAAGACAAAGACAAAAAAGAAATCGCCGAAGGCGCCGCAGCAGCAGCCGTAGCCGCCTACCTAATGGAATCCGGCCGCGGCCACGAACTGACCCTCCTCAAAGGCGCCAAGCTGGAACTAGAACTAGAGCGCCCCCTCTACCTCCTGAAAGACTGATGGAATGCAGTACAGTACCGGCTGCGTCCCCAGGCCAGATCACGGCAGATGCGGGTGCAACATTCGCGGGAATAAAGCGAGATATCGAGGCTGAAATAACAACATGTCCAAGGCAAAAAATCCTGTCGTCAACGCAAAGGTAACCACAAATCTCCATGCATCACTCAGGCCTTTTTCCCGCATCCGGGAATACGTCCAAATACATCCAACGATTACGGCTAGATTTGAGAACCACGCAGGGACCGCGATCAGCAAGTCCGGCCGCTCCAAATGCCCAGTGTGAATCCACAAAGAAAGCTGCTGCAGCCCATCAAAAAAGAATGTCGTCGCAAAAATGTTGGCGTAGTCCCACAAACCAGCCGCGGAAATTCCGATGAAGTATCCCCATCGGCTCCTCCGAAATCCCAGAATTATCGCGGCTACGTACATCCATGCTTGAAAGAAATGAAGCCAGCGAATATCAGCTTCAAAAAGAGCCGAAATGCCCAATACAGCGATAAATCCGCATCCACCTGCCAAAGTTAACCACTGAGGTGCTTTCGACTGCTCGTTTGCGCTCTGCATGACTGAGCTATACGCGCGCATGGGAGTAAAGGTTCCCGTAATGCTTCTTCGAAGGCCCGTTTGGGAATCAAACCCACACCTTTGTTTCCCCTGGTAGTCCTTGAGCGACACCTGCTGATCCTCGTCTCCGTCGCCGTTAGAGTGCCCCAGGGCCGCCTCTGCACCTGGGGGTTTAGATCCCACAAAATCACCATCCTCCACGACAATCTCCTAACCTAACGGCCACCTCCTTCATTACGTCGTTATTTCTTTACTTCCTCCGCTCTTGGCAACCCACCTCGCCCCTTGCTACAGTCAATCCACCCAGTCATGTATTTTTTGCACTATCATTAACCCTCGAGGTCAAACTGCATGGCGGATGAATCCAGACTGGGCGCCCGTACCGTCGAAACCGGCGAGCGCAAAGACCGCGTCCTCATCGTCGAAGACGAAGACAACGCTCGCAAAGGTTACGAACAGCTCCTGCAAAAATGGGGCTGCGATGTTCTTGGCGTGGCCAGCGCGGAAGACGCTCTCGCAAAATTCGGCAACTATCAGCCGGACACGCTCATCGCCGATGTCGAACTCCCCGGCATGAATGGACTCGATCTCCTTACCCAACTCGGCGCCGATCTCCATGACGTTCCCGCCATCATCATCACCGGCAAAGGCAGCGAAGAGCGCGCCGTAGCCGCCATCGAATCCGGCGCTTTCTGGTACATCGAAAAACCTCTCAAAGCTCCGATCCTTCGCGCGCTACTCGATCGCGCTCTCGGCAAAGCCCGCGACGCTCGCCAGCTTGTTGTCCTGCAGCGCCAGCTTCGCGAAACTGGCAGACTCGGCGATCTCGTCGGCGGTTCTCGTCCCATGCAGGAAGTTATGCGCATCGTGGAAATGGCCGCTCCCAGCACCGCTTCCGTGCTCATCACCGGCGAAACCGGCTCCGGAAAAGAAATCGTCGCTCGCACCATTCACAAACTCTCTCCGCGCGCCACCGGGCCATTCGTCGCCATCAATTGTTCCGCGATTCCAGAAACTCTCATGGAAAGCGAAATTTTCGGCCACGAGCGTGGAGCCTTCACCGGCGCCGCCGAACGCCGCATCGGCTGCTTCGAGCTAGCCGACGGCGGCACTCTGCTCCTCGACGAAATTGGAGAAATGCCCGCTCCCACTCAGGCCAAACTTCTCCGCGTGCTCGAAGACCGCAAAGTCCGCCGCCTCGGCAGCAAAAGTGAAACTCCTGTCGACGTTCGCGTGCTCGCCGCCACCAACAAAGATCCAGAAAAAGCCGTTGGCACCGGCCATCTTCGCCAAGACCTTTATTTTCGCCTCAACGTTTTTCACATCAATCTTCCGCCGCTGCGCGAACACAAAGACGACATTCCCCTGCTCGTCGAATATATTCTTCGCGACGTAAACGCCAAGCACAATAAACACGTGCGCGGCGTCGGCGCCGAAGTCATGGACATTTTCATGGGTCACACCTGGCCCGGAAATATTCGCGAACTGCGCAATGTTCTCGAACGTTCAGCCATCATGTCCGAAAAAGAATTGATTACTCGCGGCTCCTTGCCCGACGAATTCGGCAAGTCGCAAACCAAGGGCCCCAGCGATCTTTCCGCAATCAAATTCCCCGTCGGCACCACCGTCGACGCCATGGAACGCGAATTAATTCTGCAAACTCTCAACGCCACCGGAAATAACAAAACTCGCGCTGCCGATCTTTTGGGCATCAGCCTGAAAACCCTGCACAACAAACTCAAAGAATACGGCGGCGAACGTAGCGCCGAGGCGGAGTAACCTTTCATGCAGCTCCGGCTGCGCACCAAACTTACTTTGGTTATGACGGGGCTCGTTCTCCTCGTCGTCTCCATTTTGTGCGCGGTCTTTATCGGAAGGCTCATGGACCAGGTGCTCCATGAAACCGATCAGCGCGCTCACGATCTCGCCCGTCAGGTTTTTCACCAGGCGCAATATGCGCTCACTGAAGCCACGCAAAACGGTTTGCGTCCCAGCTCCACTGATCCGCAGGACGTTCACGACTACGTCCGCCGCGCCTTCGAAGTGAATGACGGCCTGCGTTCCGCTTTGCAAGGCGCCACCGACACGCCCTTCGTCTACGAAGTTTCCATTACCGACGAAGACGGCCTGGTCCTCGTTTCCAGCGACGCCTCCAAGCCCGGCACGTACATCATGGCCCGCAAACCAATTTCCGACCTCGTTCAGGGCACTTTCTTGCATCAAATGAAATTGTTGTACGGCGCGCCGCAGGTATATGAGTTGGACTACTCTTTCAATCTCGCGCATAAACCTTTTGGAAAAGTTCGCGTCGGTCTCTCTTCACTTTTCCTGCGCGGAGAAATTTCGCCCAGCCTGCGGAAATCCAGCACCATCGTTCTTCTCGCTGTGCTCATCTCCACGATTCTTGCCGCAGTGGTCAGCAGAATCACGCTCGCTCCCTTGCGCGATATTTCCGCTCAATTGGATCGCATCTACGCCGGACAATACGATCCTTCCTCCTCCGATTCTCCTGAAACTGCCGGTAGCTCCGATGAACTCGGCCAGGTCAGTCGGAAAATCACCAGAGTCGGCCAGCAACTGCGCGGCGTTCACGAAATTTTCAGCACCCTCCGCGAAAATATGAATTCCGTCATGGCCGGACTCGAAGATGGCTTGCTGCTTTTTACTCGCGATGCGCGCGCCGTCATGGTCAGTCCCGCCGCTGAAAAATTCCTCGGCGCTCCCGCCGGGCATTTTCTGGGACGCCCCGTGCACGATATTTTCCCGGTCGGCCACCCGCTCCACGACGTTTTGCACGTGGAAGGCGATCAGCTCAGCGAAATCGCCGCGGAAACCGATCTTGAAACTATTCAAGGACCGAAACGCGTCGGCGTCAGCGTTCAAGCCATCCACGAAGATGGCCAGAACATGGGCGCGCTGGTAACGCTGCGCGATCTCGATTCCATCGAAAACATCAACACCCAACTGCAAGTCAGCGAACGCCTCGCCGCTCTCGGCCGCATCACCGCCGGCGTCGCGCACGAAGTAAAAAATCCGCTCAATTCCATGCGCCTGTGGCTCGAAAATCTGAAAGAATCCATGCCCGAAGATCCAGACGGCGGAGCCATGCAAGCCGTTCAGGTTTTAGACAAAGAAATCGATCGCCTCGACGCGGTCGTAAAACGTTTTCTCGATTTCACGCGTCCCATGGACGTGCGCCTGGAGTCCACGCATCTTGCGGAAATTCTCCAGGAAGTTTTGGAAGTTGCCATGCCGCAATTGCAAAAATCAAATGTGCAAGTGGCGCAGCTTTTGCCCATCGATGTTCCGCCCGTTTACGTCGACCGCGCGCTATTGAAACAAGCCGTTTTGAATCTGGTTCTCAACGCCGCCGAAGCCATGCCCAATGGAGGCCAGTTGCGGTTAGTGCTTAGTCGCCGCGGAGAAATCGCGGAAATTACCGTGGGCGATACCGGCAAAGGCATTCCCACGGAAAATAAACAAAAAATATTTCAATTATTTTTTACCACCCGGCCCGGCGGCAGCGGCATCGGCCTGGCCAGTACTTTCCGAATTGTCCAACTCCACAATGGTTCGATAGACTTTACTTCCGAGCTCGGCCGCGGCACCACTTTCCGCATCGAGTTACCCTTGGCGGCCTGAGCATGAAAATCAAATTCTCGCACCAGCAAACTCAAGCCTCGCCCGCCACCGCACAAGCCGTGCCGCTGGCCGCACAGATCCCCCTCGTCGTCGCGCAACTCCCTTCCCCCGCTGCCTCCGCGTCTACTTCGGGCATCACCGCTCACTCCGCACGATGTCATTCTGAGGGCTGCGCCGTTCGCAGCCCGAAGAACCTCAAGGTCAACACGACCTCGCCCCGCCCCGCACACCACGCATTTCTCGCCGCGCTACTCCTCCCGCTTGCCCTGACCGGCTGCGCCGTCCGGCAAACCCATGTCAACGCCTTTCCCTGGGCTGCCGCAACCACAGTCCGTCCCAGAATTCCCCAACTCGTCCCGGGCCACTCCGCGCCGGAAGCGGCCCCCGAAGAAATTGTCTTCGAAGTTGCCGCCGCGCCCGAACCGATCGCGATCGTCCGCGCCGTGCCGCCGCGCCCGCGTGTAGCCAATCCCCCAGCCGCTCGCGGCACCGCCGCCGAACCCGGCCCGGTGCAAATTGCACCAAGCTTGACGGAAGAAGAAGCCGCCGCTGCCAAGCAAAAAACCACTCAGGACCTGGCCACCGCGGAAAAAAATCTCGCCGCCACCAACGGCAAAACTCTCAATCCCACGCAGCTCGATCTCGCTTCAAAAATCCGCAGCTTTCTCGCCGAAGCCCGCGACGCCTCCGCCAAAGGCGACTGGTCTCGCGCCAGCAACGCCGCCAACAAAGCGCAAGTTCTAAGCGACCAACTCGCCCGCTCGCTCTAACTTCAGCCCAGTTGCTGCTTTCATCCGCGATGGAAACGCATGGGACTAAAGCGATCCCATTCGACACTCACGTTTTGAAACGTCACCCACTCGCGAATCAATTGCGCGGTGATAGGAGCCAGCAAAATGCCGCTGCGAAAATGTCCCGTCGCAATCAACAATCCTTCCAAGTCGGTCGGCCCAATAATTGGCAAATGATCCGGCGAATCCGGCCGCAAACCCGCCCAGGTTTCTTCTACACGCGCATTGGCCAATTCCGGGACCAGTTGTATCGCTCCGGATATTATTTTTGCGATGCTGCCCGCGGTCACGCTCTTGTCGAATCCCGCATACTCCACCGTCGCGCCCGCCAGAATCCTCCCATCGTTTCGCGGCACCAGATAAACATGCTCCGACCAAAGCACCCGCTCGATTTTTATTTCGCCGTCGCCTCCTCTCCCTTCGTTCTTTTTTGTTCCATCACCTCTTTTTCCTTCTACCTCGCTTTCCATTTCTTGGCAGGCGTCTATTCCAACGCTCCTTATTCGGTCTCGACTTTTAATTTCCTCGCTCTCTTTTATTTCGTCATCGATTTTTGACTCACTGCTTTTTATTCCGTTGCCAACTTTTATTCTGTCGGTGCGCAGCGCGACCATTTGTCCTTTTGCTGGACGCACTGGCGCATATTTTTCCGCGCCCTCGATTTCCGCGGAAAAACATCCCGCGGAAATTACCGTCCACTGCGCCGCAACTTTTTCATTTTCCAAAAGCAATCCGGCGCAGCGTTTGCCTTCGCGCCAAATTCCGCGTACGCGCGTTCCAGACAATATTTCCACGCCGCTTTGCCGCGCCGCCGCGAATACGGCGGAAGTTAGCGCGCGATTATCCACGGAAGCTTCGTCTGGCCGCAAAACCGCGGCTGCGATTTCCGCGCTCAGCGACGGTTCCAGATCGCGCGCGTCTTCGGGACGGAGTGGCTCCGCTTTCAATCCTAGCCCGTGGTGCAATGCAATGATGGTGCTGAGTTCGCTGGCCGCATCCGAGGAAAATAAAACTTCCAAAGTTCCGCGCGGACGGAAACCAACCTTTTGCCCGGAAATTTCTTCGACGGCGCCAACAAATTCCGGATACAACGCGAGGCTAGCTTTGCCCAGCGGCACCAGCGGAATGTTTCCGGGATTTTCCGGAGCCGGCGACAAAATCCCCGCGCCCGCCCAGGATGCTTCGCGGCCCGGTTCGCCGCGCTCGAACAATGCAACACGTAAACCGGCCCGGGCCAACTCCAAAGCGATGGCGCCGCCGATCAGTCCGCCTCCGGCAATCGCCACATCAAAACTTTTCATGCTCTTATGTTAACGCGACCGACAATCGGCAGCGACTCGAAACACAAAACTCGAAAAACACAGTGCGAAGTCTTGCCACCGAGAAAACATTTTTAGAGCGCCGAGAGCCACAACTCGAAAGTCGAAAAGCGAAACTCGAAAAGCAAGAGGCCCTTTGCCGCCGAGGAAGAGTGCCTCGATTTTGATTTTCGATTTTCGATTCCCTCTTGCCCCGCGGAAATTATTCGTGTTGCGCGGGGGGCGGAGTGATGGGCGAATCGTGGCCGACGTTGCGGTAATGAATTTGGCTGCCGTCGAGGGTGAGATCGTGTTCGAGAACAATGTCCAGCGTGGAGCCGCGCGGCAGTTGCGCTTCCGGACCGCGGGTAAGCAAAATCGCGCCGAGGCCGAGTAGTCCGCCAACCCCCGCTCCGATGCCTGCGCCTTTCGCGCTGCCGGCGATAGCGCCGATTCCGGCGCCAGTGGCGGTGGTTTCAGCAACTGTGCCGACGTCTTTTCCTTTGCCGCCCGAGCCGGTAATTTTCCCTTCGGGATCGGTGGTTTCTTTGCCGCCGCTATCCGCGCTGCGCGGAACGGCAGTCAGGTCCACGGTGTAACCATTGGGAAAAATCAGCGTGTTCAGGCGCATGCGAAATTCTCCGCGTCCTTTTACGCGGCCGGGACGCTTCGATTCGATCAATTCGCCGCGTAAATAGGAACCAACGGGAATAACGATTTTGTTTTCCTGGGTGATGGGGAACGAAGTGCGGAAATACAGCGAGTCTCCGGCTCTGGCGCTGCGCGTGGAAATCCCGTTTTCCAGAACGACGGCGACGCGCGTCCCGGACGGCACGCGAATTTTGTCGAATGGGGCGCGCGCGACCGCGGGCTGCGGCGCGGGTTGCACCGGAGGGGGCGCGGCGGTTTGCGGTCCATCCGGTTGCTGCGCGGAAATTCGTGAAGCCGCGGCGGAAAGGAAAATCGCGGCGGAAACAAAAAAGAGCAGGCGCTTGAAGTTCATATGCACTCTCCAGTTACGTGTTGCGATGCGATCCGATAAAAACGGGATGCCCTGTTGCGATTCCTTGTTTTCGATTCCTTTTCCAACTACGATGTCATCAAATTCAACCAACTTTTTGTTGGTCCGGCGATATTTAGATCCATGTCTCGATATTTAAAGTCTCGGTCCGATTCTTAAATTTCTGGATACATTTCAAAAAAAGCTTCCATCGACTGGCGAAAGGTGGATTCGATTTCTTCCTTGCTGCCTTCGATCAAATGCATGGTGACGCGAGCGGTGCGTCCATTTTTGAGGACGACGGTGGCGTCTCGCACTTCGCCCAAATCTTCTTCGGGAAGCAATCGCATGCCGTAAATGAGGGCCAGTTTGGCCATTCTGCCTCCTGCGCCGCGTGGTGCGTTCCGTGTGCGTGCGCTGCCACGCGCCGTCGAAAAAATTATCGGTTGCCGAAATTTTCCGGGTCGTCGTTAGGGTCGCCCAAATTGTCGTTGATCAGGACGGTGGATTGGCCGGTCAGCTCAAAGCGTTTGCGGCATTTGTAGCAGGCGACCAAATCGTCGAGACGAACCATGTACGAACTGGCCTTGGCGAATTTTCTGCGGTCTTCTTCGCCGGCACCGCGAGGGAGTTCGCGTTTTTTTCGGCACACCTTCCAGCGCACGGGAGCCTCGAACTCTCCGCGGCAACTGGGGCAGACCAGTTTTACTTTCCGGACTTCTTCTTTTTCGTTGTAAAAAGTGCGTTCGTCCATGGTTATAGAGCGGGAGTGCGCACCGCTGGGTTGATTGTAACAAATTGCAGGCCGAGTTCACGCCATCTGGGAAGACAGAATTCGAGAGCGGCGACGGTGTGAGAACGGTCGGCATTTTGCAGGCGATGGCTGCCGTCGTGGAGGCAAAGAATGTCTCCGGCACCCGCGACGTCGGGCGGAAGAGTCTTTGCGTTCTGTGCATGGGCGGCGATGGGCGCCATGCGCTGGATGAGCCAGTCGCTGGATTTTTGACGCCAGTCGCCGGGGAGCAGAGTCCACATGATAGTGCGGAGATTGAGTTCGGCGGTAGCGGAAGCGAGCCAGGGATTACGCAGGCCGAACGGCGGACGAAAAATTTGCGCGGGCGAACCGAGGGCGTTGGCGATGGCGTCCTGGCAGCGGCGGAGTTCTTCGCGAATTTTTGCGGGCGCGAGGAAAAAGAGATTGGGATGAGTTTCCGTGTGGTTGCCGATGGCGTGACCACGCGCGGAAATTTCTTTGAGCAGGCTGGGATTTTCTCGAGCGAAACGGCCGATTACAAAGAATGTGGCGCGAGCTTGGTGGCGATCGAGCAAATCCAGAAGTTTAGGGGTGATGGCCGGGTTGGGGCCGTCGTCGAAAGTGATAGCGAGTTGGTTTGCGCCGGGCGTGCGGGAAATCGCCGGCCCGAAGAGTTGCGAGCGGGGATGGGCGGCGCCGTAGGCGGTGACTGCCACCGCGGCGGCGACGGCGGGGATGGCGACCAGATCTGGATTCACGCGGGTATTCTCGCACGTGATTGGCGGTGGCGGGCAAGGGTTCGCTTGCCCGCGTGCGTGGTCAGGAGCCGACGGAATCATGAGGGCGAGCCGGACGAGAGTTTGGACGCTGCCAAGTCGGCCGGATCTTGATAGGGGTTGGGCATTTGGTCGCGATTGGGGCGAGGAACGTCAAGGATGATGACCTGTTGGGTCTCCTCGGAGGCGAGAGCGTCGAGTTCTTCCTGACGGAGACAGGCGACGGTGTGGAGGAGTTGGTTGGTGATATAGGCCATGACAGCGGCGCGGCGAGGAGCAATGCGGTCTTGGGCGAGGAGGAGCAGAAGACGGGAGAGGAAATCGTTGATGGGAGTGGCGGACTTGAACTCGGTGAGGCCTTCGGCGAGAGCGGCGGAGAGGTCGCCGAGTTCGGGCTGATTTTGCGGGAGTTTAGCGTGCTGCGGGCAAAACTTGGAGCTGGGAGTTGCGGCTAAGAGACGGCAGCGACTGGAGTTGGCGAAATGATGCTTACAGCGAGATGAGTTTTGATTGGCGATGCTGGTGTTGGCTTTCATTATTATCCTCGATGAATTTAGAGTTGAATTCGGACGCAAACTTAGAAAACGGGTACCCCACCCCCGGCAATTTGTAAGGATGTGAAAGGAAAGGAGTTGGGGGAAAAGGGGTTGGTAAGTGGTTGAAAAGAAAGAGGCGGCGGTTGAGGAGGCGTTGTGTGATTTAGGGGAGAAAGCGGTGGGACGGAGCTGTGGCCTGGGGAATGAGAGGCCAGCGCCGATGGTCATGGTTCATGATAGCATGGGTTGGTTACGATGTCAATAGATAACTTTGTGGTACTAGTTTCGAATAGTTTGGGTGGTACGTTCGAATGGATGCCCGGAATTGGAGACATCGAGATGCGAGGTTAGCACTAACGATTGCTTAGGTTTTTGGTTAGTTCTTGGCAGGCTTTCGGCGGGCCGACTGGAAT
>DASXMB010000004.1:0-2518 GCA_036495905.1 Candidatus Acidiferrum sp. | reverse complement strand
GCGGAGATAGCCCCAGGTGTGGAGGCGGTCGCTGTCTTCTACCCAACGGTCGCCGATGTCCGTGCGGTAGTACATGTTGGGGATCAGGACATTTTTGATGCGGGAATAGACTTGGCTTTGGGCTTGCTTCATGGTCTGGCCCAGGCCGACCACTACCAGGATTACTCCCGAGGTGCCAGCTACCAGCCACTGGCCGTTTATTTGTTTTACGTCTTCGATGTGCATTTCGTCAGTCGGAGGCTTTTTGAAGACGATTACGGCATTTTTGGAGAAGGAGTCGAAGGTTTCATCGTCGTCGAAAGGAAATGGCGGAACGACGATGCGCACGCCGATCTGGAAGCCGCTGCGGACTTTTAGCTTTGGATCGTTGCCGCTCGCGAGGTCCCAGAAAAATTGGCCAATGGGAGTGATCATTCCGGCCTGCTGGATGCTGATGGTGGGATAGCCGAAGCGCGAAGTGAATTCCAGCGGGTAAATGCCGTGATGGTTCACGATGCAATTCAAATCTATGTAGCCGATGTAGCCTTCTTCGGCGAGTTTGGTTTCCATTTTCAGCAGGGTCTGGTCGAACAAGTGATTGGCTTCGCTCCAGAACATGGTGGTGCCCATTTCACCGGTGGGAGGACCGTTTTCACCGGGGAAAAGTTTCTTGTGCTCGAAGTTTATGTTGATGGGGTAGACGAAACTTTTTCCGTTGAAGAATGCGCCGACGGCCACCTCGACACCGGTGACGCGGCGCTGCAACTGGAAGACCTTGATTTCGTCGGAGAGCGCTTTTTTGTAGGCCTCAAGCACGTGGATTACGTCCTTGCCATCGTCTTCTTCGCCGACGAAGAGGCGGCGCTTGACGTTTTGCGCTTCACCGCTGGGTTTGATGACGTAGCGGCCGGGATTTTGCTCAACGTGCTCGATGGCATCGTCGAAGGATGAAAATTCGCCGTAGGGAATGATGCTGACGCCCGCGTTTTTGAGTTCTTCCTGGCCGAAAGAGCGGTCGTCTTCCAGGCGATCGGTGTAGGGCGTGCCGCCGATTACCTTTTTTCCTGCGGCGCGCAGATTCTTGGCTTTTTCGCCCTGGCCCAGCGTGTCGTCGAAGATGAGGATGTCGGCCCAGTCGGCGTCTTTTTCCCAGTCTTTTGATTTGGCGACGAAGCCGTCGGCGATGTCGCGTTCCTTTTTGTCTTGAATGTAGTAACGAACTTCGTGGCCTTCTTTGGAAACTTGCCAGGCGATATCGCTGATGAGGCCGGTGAGCGAGACAAAAAGGAAATTCTGCTTTTCCATCCGATATTTTCTCCTCGGGTTCTGGCGGCGCGCTCATTCAGGAGCGTCCGCGGGCCTCAGCATACTATTAGCGGAGTGTTACGGGTGCGTGAATGGCGATTTTTGTGGAGGGCAGGTGACGACAACAATGCGTGCCGGCGGGAAACTCCGATCGGAGTGGCCCTAAACTTGTTCGGGTTTTGACCGATGATTCATTATGGAGACGTCCATGTCTGTGTTCACAGACCTCGAAATTTATCGCACTGTTCTGGAGCACATGCAGACCGGCATATACATGGTGGACTGCGAGCAAAAGATACACTTTTGGAACGACGGCGCGGAGATTATCACGGGGCATCTGCGGCAGGACGTGGTTGGACATTTTTGCCGGGACTTTTTTCCGCCGCAGAAGGAAGCAGGCAAGAACGGAGTTTGCGAGCTGGGCGGCGCGCTGGCGAGTGTGCTGCGGGACGGCCGGCCAGCGATCGCGGAAGTGACGCTGCGGCACAAGGCCGGGTATCAGGTGACGGTGCGGGTGCGGGCGGTGCCGATACGAAACCGCGCGGGCACCGTGATTGGAGCTGCGGAGTCCATGGACGCCGATCCCTGGGCGTTCTACGCGGACCGGCGACACCGCAAGCTTTCGTCATATGGCTGCCTGGATGAAGCGACGGGCGTGCTGAGCGCGGGCTACATCCACGCGCATTTGCGCGAAAGCCTGACGACTTATGCGGAGCACCGCATGCCCTTCGGCATCTTGTGTGTGCAAGTGGATTCGATGAAACGCTTCGGCGCAGCCTACGGCGCCGCAGCCGTGACCGCGGCGTTGCGGGCGGTGGCTCAAAGCGTGGAGAGCAGTCTGCGCCCGACAGATTTTGTTGGGCACGCCGGCGGAAACATCTTCTTGGCCGTGCTGACGGAATACACCGGGCCCGATTTGAGCAAGACCGCGGAACGCCTGAGAAACACGGTAAACAATACGAAGATTGCTTGGTGGGGCGATGAACTGCCGGTCACGGCTTCGTTCGGGGGAACCACGGTAGGGGACGGGGACGACGAGAAGTCCGTCCTCGCACGGGCGGAGAAAGCTCTGTCCAAGAGCGTTGCGGATGGCGGCGATCGCGTGACGATCGCGATTTAGCCGGCGCGAATCAGCGGCGAGAATTTGCAGGGATCGAATAGAGGTCCGGCGTGCGATGTTCATAATCATTGGAATCGTGGTGGTGTTCGGCGCAGTGGTGGCCGGATTCCTGAT
>DASXMB010000003.1:0-1501 GCA_036495905.1 Candidatus Acidiferrum sp. | reverse complement strand
CCGGTCGGTCACGCCGGTTACTCTCTGCGGTTCACCGCCTTTGCGCGGTTGGATCCAAACGTTTAAACGACTTTCGTAGGGGCGCAGAAAAGCGAGATAATCGCCGGACGGAGAGACTTGATAGAAAGTGGTACCCGGATTGCGAAAGAAATCGCGGAGGGGAATTAGGGGCGCGGTTCCGGCGGACGCGAGCGAGGTACTCATGCTAATGGAGAGGGCGATAAGCTGCTTCTTCATACTGTTAGGGTGCGGCGCGGGAGGCCGATCCGCGTAAGGGAGGAATGAAGACCGACAGTGAAAACGGCGCAAGTACTCGTTGGGAGCGGAGGGCAATAGGCGGACGGCGACGTCATTTTGGCTGGCAGAGGCGCCGGACTGAAAGATGTTAAGGTAGTTTCATTTTCACCGACCAGACGGCTTTGAAATTTGTTCGTCCTGTAAAATCATGAAGATTATTTTCGATGAAGCGGCAACGAGGTATGGAAACAGCGAGCACCCGGAACGTCCGGAGCGCTTGCTAACTACTGTCCCGCATCTCCGAAAGGCTCTACCGCAACTCGTTTGGGAACGTCCATTGGCCGCAGAGGATAAAGCCTTACTGCTGGCACACGATGGAGTGCACCTCGCCAGGCTGCGTCAGCCGGTCGATTTTGATTCGGATACGCCATACTATACTGACATCGACCAACACGCGCGTCGCGCCGCGGGTGGCGCCCTATTAGCTGTGGAGTCAGCTAGAAAAGGCGAGTCCGCATTTTCTCTTCTCCGGCCGCCCGGACACCACGCAAAGCGAGCTCAAGCGATGGGTTTTTGTTATTTGAACTCGATCGCGGCAGCGGCTCTGAACGCGCTTAACGATGGATGTGAGCGGGTGGCCATCTGGGACTTTGACGCCCATCACGGCAATGGTACCGAAGCGATCGTTACGGGAAACGAACGCATCTTGTTTGCCTCCATTCACCAGTATCCTGGCTATCCAGGGACCGGGACTCATTCTTTTCAGAACATTCTCAACTGGCCGGTTCCGCCGATGACGGATGGCGAAATGCATGCTGCCAAAGTCAAAGAAGCGCTAGATCGATTGGTTGCTTTTCAGCCTGATTTGTTGCTCGTGTCTGCCGGCTTCGATGCCTATCTCAACGATCCAATAACCAACTTACGACTCGAGGCTGAACACTTTTATAGGTTCGGTACCTGGCTGCGCGAAATCAACATTCCCGTGGCTGCGATTTTAGAAGGCGGTTACAGCGCCGAATTGCCGGAGTTGATCGAAACCTTTATCCGCGGCTGGACCACAGACTAGTGCACCAAGTCAGTGACTGGGGTAGTGGCGTTGCGATCAAAATGGGCCGCCGGCAACGCGCGAGGAGGGCGCATATCTGAATCGATACGTAACCGACGAGCAACGCAGCCGCCGGCCCATTTTCATCGCAACCCTCCGGGCTGCGCGTCTTTTGCCCGGCTGCTTTGTCGCTCATCGGTCAAAGACCACAGCGGGTAT
>DASXMB010000002.1:0-7118 GCA_036495905.1 Candidatus Acidiferrum sp. | reverse complement strand
CGAGCAGGGAAATCATGGTTACAGGCGGTATGACTTTGGCTCAGGTGTGAACTTGCCGGCAGATGCGCCGAACATTGCGCTCTTCAAGAGTGACAATCGTTCCAGTTACAACGGACTCTCGATCCACTTGCAGGGGAATGTCTCGCGGCGATTCAACCTGATTGCGAATTACACGCTGGCTAAGGCGCAGACGTGGGGATGCGTGCTGGGCGAGTTGTTCGATTACGTGAATGGCGTGTGCAATCCGTTGCAGCCCTTTGCGCCGGGGGATTATGGGCCTTCGGGAGAGGACGTGCGACATCGTTTTGTATTGGCGGGATTGTGGAGGTTGCCGGGCGGAGTCGAGATTACGACTTTGTCGCAGGCGGAGAGCGCGCGGCCGTTTACGATTACCACCGCGGATGGTCTTGATCGCATCTTTGTGAACGGAGCGAAGACTAGTTTGGATGAATTTCGCGGGACGCCTTACGTTCAGGTGGATCTGCGGGTTAGCCGGCCGTTTAATTTTCACGAGCGTTTTACGGCGACCCCTTTTATCGAGTTTTTTAATTTGTTTAATCGCAATAATCCTGGGGCGAACTTTGTTACGAATGTGGGCGCGCTCCCTGATTTAAATCAGATATGCGCGAACCCGCCGACTTGTTCGCAGGTCGCCGTGAGCAACGCTAATCAACTGCGCTTCCCGGCTGGCGCGCTGGGGGATTTCTTCGGGCCGGGGACTACTGTGGGGGTGCCATTTGCTGCGCAGATTGGGGGCAGATTTACGTTTTGAGAATTACCTCGAAGGTTTATCAGTGGGACACCGAGAACTGCTGAGAGGGCACTGAGAGACTAGGGCAAGAATAAATCTACCGCAGAGGCGCAAAGTTCGCAGAGAAAGGACACTGCGAAGGGCAGCGGCGAAACTATCCCAGCAGCGGTTCGATGGGTCTAAGTGAATGGGGCCGCAGAGAGAAAACCTTAGATATCTGCTTGGTGTGCTGCTCTTGTGATTTTCAATTTTTGGCGATTTTTAGTATAAACGTTTGTTTGGGAACGTCTGGCAAACCTGCTGGGTCCCTTTCATTTGGAGGTAAGCATTGATTGAAGTACAGGACTTGACGAAGACCTACGGGTCGGTCACGGCTGTCGATCACGTTTCATTTACCGTAAATAAGGGCGAAATACTTGGTTTTCTAGGTCCTAACGGGGCAGGGAAAACCACGACCATGCGCATCCTTACCGGCTATATGCCGGCGACATCGGGGACTGCGCGCATTGCGGGCTTCGATGTATTTGGTGATTCGCTGGAAGTACGGCGGCATATCGGGTACTTGCCGGAAAATCCGCCGGTTTATCCGGACATGAGCGTGGAGGGTTACCTCGAATTTGTCGCGCGGATTAAAAATGTGCCGGCGGAAAAGCGGGCGGAGCGCATTT
The DNA here is from genome assembly GCA_036495905.1 of Candidatus Acidiferrum sp. Classification (GTDB taxonomy): domain Bacteria; phylum Acidobacteriota; class Terriglobia; order Acidiferrales; family UBA7541; genus Acidiferrum. The sequence continues at coordinate 5,699 of DASXMB010000002.1, read as the reverse complement.
CGGATGCGATGCACAAGACAAATTTGGAGGATCGCCGCCACGATCTGATCAAGCGGCTCTCACGCGGGTACAAACAGCGCGTGGGCATCGCGCAGGCATTGGTGCACGATCCGGACGTGATTATTCTGGACGAGCCTACGGTGGGCCTCGACCCCAAGCAGATCATTGAAGTCCGCCATTTGATCAAGGGACTGGCGGGAAACCACACGATTATTTTGTCTACACACATTTTGCCGGAAGTCAGCATGACCTGCGACCGCGTAGTGATCATCAACAAGGGCAAAATTGCCGCTGTGGATACGCCGCAAAATCTGACTTCGCAGCTGAAGGGCGGGCAGAAAATTCGCGTCGAGGTGCAAGCGCCGGAGAAAGAGTTGCGCGATGCGCTGGGTCAGATTCCGGGAGCGACCAGCGTTCTGGTGGAGCAGATTCCCGTGGGCGGACATCTGGCGGCGACGATCGAGACGGCGCAGGGCGCCGACATTCGCAGCCAGGTTGCGGCGACAGTGGTGCAGAGCGGCTGGCCACTTTTCGAATTGCGCGGCGTGAGTTTGAGCCTCGAGGATATTTTCCTGGAATTGACTACGGACGACGCGGCGCATGCCGAGGCGTCGGCGAATTGATCCGGTTCGGCTGTGTTCTTCAGTCCGTGTCGCAGCCCAAGCTGTTCGCAGTTGAGCGATCGCGCCGCAGCAGCGATGGCGCACTAAAGTGCGCCGCTACAAGGCGTAAAGTGAGGAGTTAAAGGACACGATGCACAATTTCTACGCTATTTATCGCAAGGAGATGGGACATTATTTCGTTTCGCCCGTGGCCTACGTGTTTATCGGCGTTTTTCTGTTTCTCAGCGCGTTCTTCTTCGATTTCTTCCTGCGCTCCGGGATGGAGCAAGCGCTGCAAATGGAAATGCAGAGCATGCAATTCGGTATGCCTCCACAAATCGATATTCCCAGCGAGGTGATGCGGGTGTTTTTCGGATTGCTTTCGACGCTGATTCTGTTTTTCACGCCGATGTTGACGATGGGGGTGTTTGCGGAAGAGCGCAAGCGCGGCACGATGGAATTGCTGATGACTTCGCCGATTTCCGAGGTGCAGATTGTGCTGGGGAAGTTTTTCGCGTCGCTGACGCTATTTGCAATCATGCTGCTGCCCACGGCCGGTTATTTGGTTTTCATGTTTCTGCGCAGCGAGCCAGCTCCGCCGTGGCGGATGTTGCTGGCGGGCTATGCGGGAATCCTGCTCTTGGGCGGGGCTCTGCTGGCGCTGGGTGAGTTTATTTCTTCGCTGACAGAGAACCAGCTGATTGCAGCGGTGTTGACGTTTGCGGCGTTTCTGTTGGTGTGGGTTCTTGATCTGGGACGGAACGCGGACGGCGGCATGGGGCAGGTGCTGCAATATCTTTCGGTGATCCGGCACTACGATGATTTCACGCGCGGGATCGTGGACACCTCGGCTTTGATTTATTATGTGAGCTTCATCGTTTTTTTTATTTTTCTGACGGTGCGCTCGATCGATTCGATGCGCTGGCGCAGGGCTTAGCTGAACAAACGGTTTTTGACGGCTGGGAGGAAATTGCAGGATGAAATGGGATCGACAGGAGACGGCAAGGTTCATCGGGACGTTGGGCGTGGCGATGCTTATCGCCGGATATTTGCGCTATTCGATTCAAGGCGAGTTTCTAACTTTTAGCAAGGGTCTGTTGATTGCGGGCGGCGTTTTCATCGTGGCGGCCATCGTTCTTGGATTTCGCGGGATCATGGGGTTTTTCTCAAAGCGTTCGGCGCAGCAGGGAACGAACACTACGATTTTAGTGCTGGCGGTACTTGCAATCCTTGGCTTGCTCAACTTTGTGGGCTTCCGGCATCACAAGCGCATCGATCTGACCACGGAAAAGCTTTACACGCTTTCGGACCAGACACGTAACATCGTTCGCGGCCTGCAACAAGACGTGACCGTCGTACGGTTCGACAAGTCGGCGAACTCCACCTTTGACGATCTGATGGCAGAGTACAAGAACCTCACGCCGCACTTCAAATTCCAGAATGTGGACCCGCAGCAGAAGCCGGAAGTGGCGCAAGAATACGGCGCGCAGCACATGGGCGACGTGATCGTCGCGTTCGGAACGCACAAGGAACACGTGCAATCCGGCGCGCGAGGCGATGTGGGCGAAGAGGACATCACCGGCGCCATCCTGAAAGCGACCACCGAAAAGATAAAGGAAGTGTGCTTCGCCTCGGGACACGGCGAAAAAGGTCTGGCCGATAGCTCGCAGGACGGCTACAGCCAGGTGGATGCGGGGCTGAAGAAGGAAAACTACACAACCAAGACGGTCAATCTCATCACCGAAAACAGCGTCCCGGCCGACTGCAGCGTTCTGGTGATCGCCGGGCCGAAACAATCTTATTACCCACAAGAAACCGAGATGATCGGGAAGTATCTTGATGGCGGTGGCCATGCGCTGATCCTGGAAGATCCGGCGACGGACCCGAAGTTGGACGACATCTATCATTCATGGAACATCGCGGTGGGCAGCAACGTGGTGGTGGACGCGAGCGGTATGGGGCGCCTTTTCGGCGGCGGCCCAATTATTCCGTTGGTCGCGGATTTTGGAGCGAGCCCCATTACCAAGGGATTTGAGCGGTCCGTGACATTTTTCCCGCTGGCACGAACGGCCGCGATCGCGGACAAGAGCAAATCGATTCCGCAAGCGGTGGAATTGCTGAAGACGTCCGAGCGAAGTTTTACGATTCCAGGTCTGAAGCCGGGCGAGACGAAGATTTCCTACGATGCGAAGACGGACACGCTGGGACCGCTTTCGCTGGGAGTGGCTGCGAATCGCAAGGTGGATGAAAAAGAGGCGCGGCTGGTGGTGATCGGGAATTCGCAGTTTGCGGCCAATCCCTGGGTCGGCCAGCAGCGGAACGGCGATTTATTCTTCAATACGATTGACTGGCTGGCGCAAGACGAGTCTTTGATTTCGATCCGGCCCAAGGCGCCCACGAACCGGCGCGTCACGCTGACCGCGGGCCAGGCCACTGCGCTGTGGTGGCTCGATCTGGCGCTGTTGCCGGGCCTGGTAATCTTCTCCGTGGTTTACATCTGGTGGAAACGCCGTTAATTCCAAGAAGCCAAATTAGACCATGATCAAAAAGTCCACGCTTGTCGTTTTGCTTGTCGCCATGCTTGCGGGCGGCGCGGTTTACTATTTCGATTGGCAGCGCGGGCAAAAACAGGCCGAGAAGGCCGCACAAGACACGAGCAAGCCGGCCTTTTCCGTGCAAGCGCAGGATATTTCCTCGCTGAGCATTTCTTATCCTGCGGACTCGAAATCGCAGGCCATTCAACTGGAGAAGCGCGGCGGCGCCTGGCAAATCACGCAGCCTATTCAGACCGGCGCTGATGATCCATCGGTGCAGGGAATCGTGCAGCAATTGGCGACGGCGCGGGTGAGCCAAACCGAGCCGGGCACGCCAGATCGGCTGAAGGTATATGGATTGGATAATCCCGCCGTCGCGCTCGATTTTCAGGTGCAGAACGGCGCGAAGCACAATCTGAAGCTGGGCCAGAAGGATTTCACGGCCGTTTCGGTGTATGCGATTGCGGACAACGCGAAGGACGTCGTACTGCTGCCCGAATCTTTACTGGTGAGTGTGGACAAGCCTCTGCAGGAAATGCGCGATCGTGCGGTGTTGCACATCAATGCCGTCGAATTTAACTCGTTCGAGCTGAAGAATTCCTCGGGAGAGGTGCATGCGGCCAAGGGTCAGAATGGCTGGCAGTTCAGCAAGCCGGCGAGCACGCCGGGAGACGAAGAAGCGATCACTACGCTACTCTCCGGTGTTGCGAACGCGAAAATGGTGACGATCGCGAGCGAGACTGCGGAGAAGCCGGGTGCCTATGGGCTCACAAGTCCGGCGATCACGTTCACCGCGTCGGACGGAAAAGGCAAGAGCGAAACATTGCTGGTGGGGAAGAAAGAGGGCGACGAGTATTTCGCGCGGGATGCCTCGCGGCCAATGATTTTCCGGATCAATCAGGATCTGTACAAAAAGCTGGCGGAAGGTTACAGCGATCTGCGCGACAAGAGAATCGTGCGATTCGATCCGGCGAACATCACGCACCTGGAGATTCACAACGCGAGCGGCATGATCGCTTGCACGCGGAAGAACGAAGCGGAATGGGATTTCGACGGGTCGGCGGATCAGAAGGGAAAATCGGCCAACGCGGAGAAGCTTTTTTCGCCGTTACAGGTGACGCGCGCGGAGGAAATTTTCGATCGTCCGCCGGCGGATGTCGCGGCTAGGTTGAGCAAGCCAGCGTTTGACGCGACTCTGACAGACCAGGACGGGAAGAAATTGACCGTGCAGATTTCCAAGGAGTATGGCGGGTTTGTTTACGCGCGGTCGAGCGAAGGGCCGGCGATTTATAAGTTGAAGGCGCAGACCTTGACGGAGTTGAATTTCAAGGCTGCGGATATGGCGTTTTAACAGATCGCCGAAGCGACAGGGGAGTTGCTAGCGGCATTCGCCCGATTCACCGTGACGTCAGGGAAAAGCAGATCCCTCCTTTCGGCCGGGATGAGACGAAGTTCATTTTTGCCGTCCAAGGTGAAGCTGCGCTTCCAAGGGATGCTACGGCGAGTACTTTATGCTGCGTTATGGGCTTCTTCCAGCACGTTTTCGCTGGGCCAGGTGGCCAGGAGCAGAACCTTCCCGGAATTCGAGGAAATGTGGACGTAATAGACGCGATCGTCGCTTTCGATCTCGTAAAAGCCTGGATGATTGGGATCGGGGTTGGTTTGGGCGCCGCGTGACAAAAGACACCGCAAGCGCATGACTAGTTCCGCAGGGTGATTTCGTAGGTCCTCAATCAGCAATTCCCGTTCCCAGCGCATTACCATGATGCCCTCCAGCCCATTGGTTCGTCCTTCACTTACTATTACGGTTGGACGCCGTCAAATGTTCCAGGACTCATTAATTTTTAAATATAATTGAGGCTATGTTCCTGTATCCTCAAGGCGTTGTGCCGCGCTGTCCCAAAAAGGTATAGGAACGTTAACCCCTAACTTGTTACTTGCGCGCCTGCCGCAAAATTGCCATAGTCGCGAATTCTTGAGGGGACTACGTGAAAAAAGCCAAGCCGAAGAAAACCAGCCGAATGCGCCACGATAAAAGGCGCAAACACCACCATTGGCAAGTCACCGTCTACTACGCGGACGGCGAAAAATTCGCGCGCGTATATATAGACCGCGAGCGCGCACAGAAGTTTGCGGAGCGGCAGAAAAAATCTCCGGTAGTCAAGTCGGCGCGCATCATGGAAGTTGACTAGACGGGATTGCGGCGACGTTTGTCCGAAATATGGAATCGCCGTGAAGATCGCTCGATCAAAGCTCGTTATTTTCATCGCTAATACCTGTGCGCCGGGCCTTGTCGGTCTGTAAGCGCCATGCTATAAATACAACGCTGGCGCGAAACCTCCGTTACGCGGGATTCGTATAGTGGTAGTACGCGACCTTGCCAAGGTCGAGGCGAGGGTTCGATTCCCTTATCCCGCTCCACTTGCGGTGTTTCTGCTGATGTTGTTGCGACTGCGCGGAACTGACGAGGCAATTTCTTTATATTTTGTCCGGCTGCGCGACAGCCTTGTCCCACAACCGGGCATCTTGGTCCATTCTCCGGACTGCACCATTAGCTAACCCC
>DASXMB010000001.1:0-7380 GCA_036495905.1 Candidatus Acidiferrum sp. | reverse complement strand
AAACGAGAATTTTCCTGGCGCAAAGCACGTCAACGTAACCTTTGGCCCGCGAAGCCGCTTCAATCGCCAAATTGTCTGGCGCCAAAATCACGCCAGCCCGCGTCAAAATGTGAAGTTGATACCCGCCCGCACGAAAAAAATCAAGCAGCTTTGCGGCCTCAAATCCAAGCTCACGCATCCCGTCAGGCGAATACTCAAACGCGATACTCGCCTCGGGACATTTTTCCAGTGCCTGCCGCATCCCTTCACAAACCGCCAACTCGTACCCCTGCACATCAATCTTGATAAACGAAATCTTTCGCAAGTTCCGAGCCGCCACAAAACTATCCACGCTGGTAACGACCACCGTCGTGATTTTCGCGTCGCCATGCTGCGAAGCCTTGAACTGTTCCGTAACCACACGATGATCCGCCGAATGCTCGTCGTTATGCCAAAACTCCAGTAACCCGTCGGCGCTGCCCACAGCCGCATTCACAATTTCCACCCGATCGCCAATCTTCTTCCGCCGAACAATCTCCGTAAGCGTCGCAAAGCTCGACGCATCCGGTTCGAAGGCGTAAACCTTAGCCCCCGGCGCAATCGCGCCCGAAAACACCCACGCCGTATACCCGATGTTCGCGCCAATATCCAAAACATCCCCGCCCCCGAAAAGTTCCGGACTCCGCTTCGCAAGCGCCCGAAACGGATCTTCATGCCAACGCTTGTAAAGAAAGTAGGACCCAAGAAAAGCTCGCTTGAACAACGGCAAGTCAAGAATCCCAGTCGAACGCGCCAGGTTGTAAGCCCGCGTAAAAATATTCACGGATGATTTATTGCTCATGCCCTGCTGCGCCCTCAGGAGAAAGCGTTTCGAGAATGTGCACGGAGAGGTTCGGCATACACATCTAAACAGTCTTTTCCAGCACCAGCAAAACTCGCAGAGCCGCCATGCGCCGCCACAGTGGCAACGCAGCGCGCTCGATTTTCGAAACGACCGGATACAAAAACTCCGGCAACAGGCTCAGATGATTGAAACCGCCGCTAAGCAAATATGTGAACAGACAAAAAGGCTCCAACGCCGCAATCTTCAAATCCGGCAGACCGCCGAGCGTCTCCGAGCGATGTTTCGCGCCGAACATCAAATAAGGAATCGCCTGATTCCCGTCGAACGCCATCTTTTCCGCTGCCGCCACCGATGGGTGCAAAACCCAGGGCTTTTCCGACAAATCGCACCGCTCCTGATGCAAAAACCGAAAAATAAAGTACGAAAATGGCGTGATCCACGGCTCCACAAGAATTAGCCTGCCGCCAGAAACCAGCACACGCGACACCTCGCTGAGAAAAGTCATCGGCGTAGCCAGATGATGCAGCATATCCAACCCAAAAACGTTCGCAACACTGTTCGACCGAAACGGAAGCCGCTGCGCATCCGCGATGGTGTCCAGCCATGGGCACCAGATCAGGTCCGTCGAAATAATATCCGGCGCAGACTGCTTGAAAAAACCCGGCCCTGCGCCGACTTCCACGGAAGCGCCACCCGGCTTTCGAGCCGCCAGCAGCCGCGCAAAGAATTCCTCCTGGTACACGCGCCGCAAAACGGGCTTCCGCTCCCAAACGCGACGGTGCCGCAAAAGCTGCTCTTGAGCTTGCGTATCGATAGTCACTGTGCGTTTTTGATTGTACTGAGTTCGGCCCAGCGAGAGTACGCAAAGCCAGGACGATTGCTTCGACAGGTAACTAATGATGTCGCCCGCGGCAGCACACACGCTTCTACACGGCGGAATTTTGGTACGCTGAACTCATTGTGAATTCATTTTCAAAATCGGCTGAAATTCGGCAGTCCAAGCTGACTCCGGCCGACGCGCCGCGTTCCAGCAGCCAGCCAACTCCCGCTGCTTCGGTCGACCTCGGTGCGCATGCAAACCGGCGGCTGGTCGCTATCCTTGCAATCTTGCTCGCGCTTGGAACCGCCGCGGTCTACGGCCCCGCAATGCACAACGGCTTCGTAAATCTCGACGACCCCGACTACGTGACACACAACCCCCATGTCCTCGGCGGACTAACGTGGCCGGACATCCGCTGGGCGCTCGGCTCCAGCTATCCCTCCTCAAACTGGCATCCACTAACGTGGATTTCGCACATGGCCGACGTTCAGCTCTACGCTCAAAATCCCGCAGGCCATCACTTCACCAGCGTGATGCTGCACATTCTCGGGGTCGTCCTCCTTTTTCTTCTGATCGAAAGCGCCACAGGCCGCGCCCTCCGCAGCGCAGCGGTTGCCGCCCTCTTCGCGGTCCAGCCGCTGAATGTCGAAGCCGTCGCATGGATTTCCGAACGCAAATCGGTTCTCTGCGTTTTCTTTTTTCTTCTGGCGATCGGTACTTATGGTTGGTACGTAAAAAAACCAAGTGTCGGCCGTTATCTCTGGGTCGTTTTATTTTTCGCGCTAGGAATCACCGCCAAAGTCATGGTGATTCCCTTCCCGTTTGCTCTACTGCTGCTGGACTACTGGCCGTTATCGCGTCTCCCTGGCACAGACACACGAGGAAATCCGCGCGCGTTTCTTCCCGCACTGCGCGCATTAATAATCGAAAAAATCCCGCTCTTCCTAATGGCCGCCGCAGGCGGAGCCGTAACCGTTTACGTCCACTCCCGCGAACACGCTCTCACCTCAGTGATGCCCTTCAGTTGGCGCTTCAAAAACGCGATCTTCTCCTACGTCGCTTACCTCGCAAAAGCAATTTGGCCCGCAGGCCTCGCGCCCTACTATCCCCATCCAGAAAACACGCTCACCTGGACAATCGTCGCACTCGCAGGGATCGCTCTAGCAGCAATCACCGTCCTGGTTTGGCGGCACCGCCAGCGCAAATACCTCCTGATGGGCTGGCTCTGGTATCTCGGCACCATGCTCCCGATGATCGGTTTCATCCAAACAGGCCGCCAAGGAATGGCCGACCGCTTCATGCACATTCCCATAATGGGCTTGCTTTTCGCTTTGGTCTGGCTCATCGCCGATTACGCCGCCGAGCATCGCTGGCAAAAAGAAATTCCCATCGCGATTTTCCTTTTGGCTTTCGCGCCCTTCGCCGCCGTCACCATCAGACAAATCAACTACTGGCACGACAGCTACACACTTTTCGCCCACACGCTCGAAGTCACTAAAAACAACGGCTTCGCGGAAAATAACTTTGCAGTCGCGCTCATGGAGCGCGGTGAGCCCGCGCTAGCCGCACCGCATTTCGTAGCCGCAGTTCGCCTCAGCCCCGATCTCGCCTCTCCACACTACAATCTTGCCGTCCTGCTACAAAAACAAAACCGTCTCGATGATGCCGAGCAGCAATATCGCGCAGCTCTAGCCTTATCGAGCGACCAGGCCGAAATCGTTCAGTCGCACAACAATCTCGGGGTCTTGTACCTGGGCGAACGGAAATTCCCCGAGGCCTTGGCGGAGTTCAGTGCCGCCATCGCCATCGATCCCTCCAAACAAAACAGTTACATGGGCCGCGGCATGGCCGAGATGCAAACCATCCAAGTCAACGCCGCGATCGGTGACTTTTCTGAGGCCGCACAAATCGCGCCCTCTCCAATCGCTTTGTATTGGCTGGGCCGTGCGCTGGAAAGTAAAGGAGACTCGCAGCAGGCGGCGCGAGCGTACGCGGCCGCGTTGCAACTCGCTCCCGGAATGGCCGAAGCCCGCGCCCGCTTGAATTTTCTGCAAGCAAAATCGGGATAAGTCGGCAGAACAACTAAACGTAGTCGAACAAAGTCATAAACCCAAAATCCATGTGCAGTTGCTGATGGCAGTGGAAAAGCGTCAACCCCGGATTGTCCGCGACAAAATCCACTTCGGCTTCCTGATATCCGCCAAGCATCAAGACATCCTTGAGAATCCCCGCCGTCGGTTTGCCTGCGATGCTCACCAACTCGAAACTATGCCGATGCAAATGTACTGGATGGATGTCGTCGCTAGCGTTCCGCATACGAATCCGGTAGCGCTTCGCTTGCTTGACATGAAATGACGCGGGCGCGATCTCTCCAGTCATCGGATATGACACGCCGTTGATCGTCCAGCGGTTGAACCCTTCTTCCGCGGCATTTTCTTTCGCGAACGTCATGTCGAACGTCTCGTCCGGCGCCGCAGCCGTTGCACCAGGCTTCGCAAACCGCATGTAGTTCCAGCGAAAAGGCGCAGGCGCAATCCATTGTGCGTGCCCTGTGCGCCCTGCGTATTCCACGTGAATGCCCATTCCGTGCGGCCTGTCGTCGTTGTCCAGATCGCCCAGAATCCAGACGCCTGGATGATTCATTTCCACAATGGCCGAGATCCGTTCGGCCGTGCCAAGCCACAGCACCGGCACCTTTGTTGGATTCGGCACCGGGTTTCCATCGAGCGCGACGACTTCAAACGAGTGTCCCGGCAGCGCAAGGCTGCGAATTTCCGTAGCGCTTCCGTTCAAAATATGAAACAGGACGCGCTCTCCTTGCTTCACGCGAATCGGCTCGCCATGTCCAAGCATCCGTCCATTGATCGTGAAAGACCTGTAGCCCACTTCGTAGCCGTGCGGCGTTCCTTTCGCGAGCGATGCCTTCATCGCGGACTCGCCCGTTTCCTTCAGCTTCTGGTCCGGCGCGCTCGGCGAAAGAAAATCCTGCGCCATGTCGCCGCCCTGGCTGAAGGTCGGCTCAAACTCCTTCAGCACGAGAAAAACCTCGCGGTCATATTTTCCAGGGTTGTCGCGCGGCTCGATATACACGGGACCAACTTCTCCGCCGTATTGACCCGCTGCTAGATTCGCACCAGCGCGATTGTGCGTGTGATAAAAACGGAGTCCAGCCGGCTTCGGCGTGAACGCGATTCGCCGCATGCCATGTGCAGGAATAAACGGCGTGCCCTCTTCTGCGGCCCCATCGACGTCGACCGGAACGTGCTGCCCGTGCCAGTGCAATTGCTCCGGCGTGTCCGTGTCGTTGAAAATGTCGACCGTAACTTGCTGGCCTTCTTTGAACCGAAGCAGCGGCCCAGGAAATTGTCCGTTATACGTGGTCGCGGAAATGATTCGCTTGGGTGCGATCTCGATCGGAGAATTCTTGATACGTAGTGTGTAGTCAGCAGGCGAGTCGGCAGGTATGTCCATCGGCCTGCCGAGCGCGAATGATTCCGTTAAAGCAAAGTAGCGCTTCTGGGGTACGAGCAGCGTCCCCGCTGCGAGACCCGTGGTCCTTAGAAACTGGCGGCGCGATTCCGCAGAGTTGTTCACGTTTTTCATCGGATGGGTCCTTAACGTTTCATCGCAGGTCCACCGCAGTATTTCGACTCACGCGGTTGGTCATCCGTTCGATTCGCTCAGGTAACAGAAAGATGCGCTTTCCAACGCCGAACCGACCGGCTCAACCTCAGCAGGTTACGGCAACGCGAAAGCGAAGAGCGCCGAACCGGCCGCGACCGCGACATATTGCTTGCCATCAATCGCAAACGACATTGGTGAGGAATAGACGGACGCCCCGCACTGAAAATGCCAAAGCGCTTTCCCGCTTACGGCATCGAGCGCAATAAAGTTCCCTTCCGCGTCGCCCGTAAAAACCAAGCCACCGGCCGTCGACAGCACTCCCGACCACGTTGGCGACGGATGCTTCCATTCCCACTTGATTTTCCCGGTGTCCGGATCGATGGCGCGAAGCGCGCCCCAGAACGGCGCCGTATCATCGTTCGGGAAATACGCGCTGCCGTAGTAAGCGTGCCCCTCTTCGTAAGGCTGCGGCGCCGTGCTGAAAATGTCGCACTGCTCCCGCGCCGTAACGTAAAACAGTTTCGTCTGCGGGTCGTACGTCGGCGACATCCAGTTCGTCGCGCCCGCCGCGCCGGGACACACGCGGCTGCCTTCCGGCGTCGGCGAAGCCTCCTTCAAAGAGGCAGGCCGCCCTTCCGAATCTTTTGAATTGCTCCAGGTCACTTTCGCATACGGATTCGAGAAAACCAACTTCCCCGTCACACGATCAACGACGTAAAAAAATCCGTTGCGATTGGCTTGCGCGATCAAATGTTTTTCGCCTTGATCGATCATCACCGGAACTTGCGTCGCATCCCAGTCGTGTTCATCGTGCTTCGTAAATTGAAAATACCATTTCAGTTTTCCTGTGTCGGGATCGAGCGCCAGCAGCGAATTGCTGTAAAGATTATCGCCAGCCCGCCCTTCGCCGCGATTGCTCGGCGACGGATTGCCGGTCGTCCAAAACGTTAGGTTGGTCGCCGGATCGTAAGAACCAGTAATCCAAGCGGGCGCCCCGCCAATTTTCCAGGAATCACCTTCCCACGTGTCGTGCCCCGGCTCGCCAGGCCCGGGAACCGTGTAGAAGCGCCATTTACGTTCGCCGGTGCTGGCATCGTAAGCGTCGATGAAACCGCGAATACCGTACTCGCCGCCCGATACGCCGACGATCACGAGATTCTTGATCGCCAGTGGCGCGAGCGTGATGCTGTAGCCTTTGCGATAGTCAAACGCCGCGACATCCCAAATCACGTTGCCGGTTTTTGAATCGAGTGCGACCACGTGCGTATCGAGCGTGCCGAAGAAAACCTTGTCGCCGAGAATCGCCAGCCCGCGATTCACACGGCCGCAGCAAGGACGAATATCCGCCGGAAGCGCGCGCTGATATTGCCAAATGGGACGTCCGGATTTCGCATCAAGAGCAAACGCACGATCGTCCTGCCCTGTCGCGTAAAGAATCCCGTCCACGACCAGCGGAGTCGTTTCAAATTTGCCGCCAGCCATAGTCTGGTAAACCCACTTTGGCACAAGGCCAGACACATTCGACGTATTGATTTGCTCCAACGCACTGAATCGATGCCCCGAGTAATCGCCCGAATACATCAGCCAATTCTGCGGCTCTTTCGCGGAATCCAGCAGACGCTGCGGCGTTACTTGCGCGTACGAGGACAGCGCGAAGAATAAGATAAACAAAACCAGTGTTGCAGCGCTAAATTTCAACATGATCACCACCTCAGTTCAGAAGCTGCTAGTGTGAGGACGCATTTTCGATGTCAGTGTGTTGATAATGCGCAGGAGTTCTCTCGCTTCTTCAACACTGCATCCCATACGCGTATCGAATTCTCCCTCTAGGTCAACTCCGTTGCACACTTCGTTCAACGCATTGTTGATTACGCCGAGTTCTTCGGCAGTCAGCGCCACCTCCGCCGTCGCATTGTGGAAGGAGAGTATTTTCATACCTTTTCCCCGATTTATTTGGAAATCGCAGCCGGTTCATTCACGCTAAGCAAGAACGCGATGATGTCTTGCAGGTCTTTGTCGGGCAGCATTTTTGGGTCGTAAGCAGGCATGAGCGATTCGCGCGATTTCTCATAAGACCGCAGCTTGTCTTTCTCGAACAGGTGAAGATGCTCGC